>NZ_JBALDE010000064.1:0-6972 GCF_036917515.1 Nostoc sp.
AATGCTCTGAATGCGGTAACTAAAAAAGACATTATTGGATGGTTCACCCACTGCTGTTACTATATTGCACCCAACTGAGAACCGCTATAGTTCCAGCAGTTTAGTGGTGTTTAAGCCTTTCGCTAGTCCCGCAGCAATAATCGAACCAGTAGAAGTACCAGTAATCATATCAAAGTATTCGTGTAACTCTAAATCGTAAGTTTTTTTGATTTGCTTTTCAACCTCTTTGAGCATTTGTACCGAAATTACACCACGAATTCCACCACCATCTAAACTGAGAATTTTGAATGTCATAACCTACTTCTAATAAGACAACCATTAAAACGATGGTTATATGGTTCCCAGTTATTGGTGAAAAAATTCACGGCGTACCGGAAAAGATAAGCGAGTGTCCGTAGCGTTTACGCTTTTACTACAATGATTTTGCCTCTCTACAACAAAATTCATACATCTAATCAGCAACGCCACCGAAAGGGTTAAACGAGCTTACGACTTAAGCACTTACAAACTAAGCATGATGTAAATTATGAGAATTGGTCGTTTTAGATGTTTCGCATAACCCTAATTTACTCGCATATTTGCGTAGGTGTAGCCCGTCGTAGACATCGCATCCTGTAATATTATCAATAAAAATCAGCATCATGAGTATTATCGTCTTCGGTAGCATCAATATAGACTTAGTAGCAACAACACCCCGGTTGCCAGTCGCAGGAGAAACGTTGCTAGGAGAAGGATTTTTTAAAGTTTCGGGAGGGAAAGGAGCCAATCAAGCCGTAGCATTAGCAAAATTGGGCATTCCTACCCAGATTGTGGGGCGTGTAGGTGCAGACGATTTTGGTAAGGAACTTGTTAACAATTTGCAAGCATCTGGTGTACAGACTGATAACATTTTTGTGGATAAAACTGTTAGTTCTGGAGTTGCTATTATCACCGTGAGTCAGACTGGTGAAAATCAAATTGTCGTCATTCCTGGTGCAAATGGGCGCGTCAATCAAGAAGATATAGAGCGATTATCCTACTTTTTACCAGCAGCTACAGCATTACTTTTACAACTAGAAATTCCTATTATTGCTGTGATTGCTGCTGCTCAACTAGCACGACGTAGAAACATAAAAGTGATTTTTGACCCTGCACCCGCACAATCTAATTTACCAGATGAATTGTATTCATTGGTAGACATTATTACACCAAATGAAGTTGAAGCAGCGCAGTTGGTTGGTTTTCCTGTGGATGGAGAGGAACAAGCAGCTAAAGCCGCTGCGGTTTTATTGCAACGGGGTGTGAAATGTGCAATCGTCAAACTAGGTGCTAAGGGTGTTTTTTGTGCGACTGCTGAAGAAAAGTTTTTTGTACCCGCGTTTTCAGTTCATGCAGTTGATACAGTAGCCGCAGGCGATGCTTTCAATGGTGGTTTGGCGGCGGCACTTTTTGAAGGACTTTCCTTACATCAAGCAGTTGCTTGGGGTGCAGCAGCAGGTGCTTTGACAGCAACAAAACCAGGCGCCCAAACTTCGCTACCAGATAGGTTTACATTTGATGCATTTCTTAAGGAAAGGGGAATGAATAGTGGCTTTTAAGGGTAGGTATTTAAAAAAGTATAGATAAACGGGTAAGATGCTTATCCAATCAAGGTAGGCAGAAATATCAGTGCAAAGCTTCTGGATGATGTATGGTGTGTAGCAGGAGAAATGCAGGAGGAATTAAGTATGGCATTATATCTAGACTCAGCGATCGCATCGGAAGCTGAAGTTGTTAAGCTTTGGGGATGGGTAAAAGGTATTACAACAAATCCCACACTGTTATCTCAAAGCGATACTCCACCAGAAACCACGCTCAAAAAGTTAGTTGCCTTGACAAATGGCCCGTTATACTATCAAATTATGGCATCCGATAAAGCTGGGATGCTAGCTGAAGGTAGAAAAGCTTTTGAGATTATTGGTTCGCAAACAATTTTAAAGATTCCCGCAACACCGTTAGGGTTTGAAGTGGTGGCAAGTCTATCACCAGAAATTACCTGTTCAGTGACAGCGATTTATAGTGCAGCACAGGCAGCAGTAGCACGGGAAGCAGGAGCTAAAATTGCCATAGCTTATGTAAATCGAGCTACCCGATTATTAGGTGATGGTATTGCCTTAGTGCGGGATATGGCTAGCGTACTCAAAGGTAGTGATACGGAAATCTTAGCAGCTAGTATCAAATCTCCTGAAGAAGCAGCCGCATCGTTGCAAGCTGGGGCAGATCATTTGACTTTACCACTGGCAATGTTGCAGGCGATCGCAACTCATGAGTTCTCACAAAAAACTGTTGAAGAATTCGCTAAAAGAGGCATCGGTTTAACTAATTACTAATTCGTATGCAATCAATAAGTGAATTTAGCTAAACTATAAAAATCAAATTTACTCAACATCTCCAAAAAGGTGAATACCGCAGGTACTTGTAGAGCATTAGATAAAATTGCCGTTGCAATTACTCTTTCGAGTGGTGCAGGTAAACTGTATACCTGCACCTTTGGGGGAATGGGTACAGCTGCTAAACGAGGCATAATAGCTGCTCTCAGTCCTTGATTCACCATACTAACAACTGTGGAATCTTCTTGAATGTCGCTAGCAGTATTGATTGGAATTGCAAAAGTCTTCAGGTGGTTGTGAAGAATGCGTCCACAGGGTGTACAAGGAAGTAAAACTGGCGGATAGGCTGCGATATCTTCCCAAGTAATTTTTGGATTGCTAATTTTGGTATCTGGTGGTAGTAAAGCTACATACTCATCCCGAAAAATTTCCCAGGTTTCAAATTCTTCACCAGTTGGCAGACAGGTAATACCAATATCGGCACGTCCATCATGCAAACACTGTTCTACATCTGTGAAAGCAGTACACTCTATGATTGTGACAGCAATTTCTGGGAATTGGTTGTGAAATTGAGCGATCGCTTTTGGTAATAGATGAGTAGCGACGCTCCGAAAAGCCGCAATTCGCACATGACCACCGTGTAAACCTTTATGCAGGTTTGCTTCGTGTTGCATCATCTTTAGATGCTGCATTGCTTGACGCGCATGATACAAAATGCGCTCTCCAGCAGGTGTCAGCACAGCACCATGACGACCTCTGGCAAATAATGGCACACCCAATTCTTCTTCTAGGGTGGCAATGGCATGACTAATCGCAGGTTGGGAAAGCTGCAATTCTAAGGCTGCCTCACTAAAGTTACCACAATCTGCTACTGCAACTATGGCTCGAAGTTGGGAGAGTTTCATAGGCAATTGCTCAGAACAAGGGCATACATATCCTGACTTTATTGTGGCAAAAAGGTTGTATTAATGATTTTTCATATCTATAAATGTAATTTATAGAACCTATGCAAGCCATGATTTGATTCCTAACTGAGATGTTGTTAGTGTTTTATTTACTAACCAACTTTCAGGAATAATTTTATGAATAATGACATTAGGTGTTTATCAACAGAAGATATAGAAATAAATTGTAGTCCGTCATTCCAGAAAAAATTCAACTTAAACTTTTGGAAATCTCTGTATATGATTTGGGAAAATTTTATCAAAAACATTTTAGCAGATCCTCATGAATTACAAGTTTGGCAAAAGGTTGACCGCCACGGTAATATCTATTGGCAAGCTTACGACCCTGTAACCGGAAAATCTTTCTCTTCAGGTTCCGAAACTGATGTGTCTATGTGGATTGAACAACTTTATCGGCATTAAAAATATGACACAACTTACTTTGGTAATCGGCAACAAAAATTATTCATCTTGGTCGCTTCGTCCTTGGTTAGCGATGAAGCAATTCGATTTAGAATTCAATGAGATTCGGATTCCTCTCTATAACAACCCAGATTATTCATCAAAAATTCGGCAATATTCGTCATCAGGAAAAGTACCTGTATTATTGCACGATACACAAACGGTGTGGGATTCTCTTGCTATTTGTGAATATCTAGCGGAAACATTTCTAACCCTGCAATGGTGGCCAGAGGATAAGGCTGCAAGAGCATTAGCCCATTCTATCAGTGCGGAGATGCACTCAGGATTTCAAAACTTACGTCAGAATATGCCGATGAACTGCCGTACTAAATATCCTGGGAAAGGTTTAACATCAGTTGTACAACAAGACATTGACCGCATTACCAGTATCTGGCAAGAATCGCGTCAAAAGTTTGGGGCTGGTGGCAATTTTTTATTTGGTAATTTTACGATTGCCGATGCATTTTTTGCTCCAGTTGTCCTGCGGTTTATCGCCTATAATGTGCAATTAAATACTGTTTCTAGAAGTTATATAGAGTCAGTTTTGGCACTTCCAGCAATGCAAGAGTGGATAAATGCAGCAAAGAATGAAACAGAAGTTATTCCCCAATATGAGTTTCAGCAAAATAGCAAATAGCAAGAATAGTCAGGGTAGAAATATTTTAAAAATATGCGTTATCTAAAACCCTTTTATAGAGACATAGCAATGCTACGTCTCTATATTATTTTTTAGAGATTGGTAATTTTAAATAGTTATGATCCTTTTAGAGTCCCCCTGATACTTTGAGAAGACGGCGTTAGCTGGGGGTGAATTTTCTTACAAATCATTTAGAATTGCGATCGCTCTCCTAAGCCACCTTAGTAAACTGTAAGGTATATCAAGGAAAATCGCCCGCTTTATCCTGACACTGTTCAATAGCGTTAAAAGCTGTAGTGCTTATGGAGCCTAGCTTATAGCTTTAAAAATGTGCTATTCTTCTCTAACGACTGTTTAATAGCGTTAAGCTAGAATAAATCTATTTTAATATTAGTAATGCCTAATATTCAAAAACACGTAAACACTCTGATTACGAAATTTGTTCCGGGTTCTAGATTTTTTCGTTTACAAGAACTCACAATTGATAAAAATACTTCACGACAAATAGAAATTAATAGTAAATCAATTAAAGTTCTCAGTTGGAATATTGCTAAACAAAACTATAATACCGCTTGGTTAGAAGATTTTTCCAAAATAATTGCAAATTATCAACCAAACCTCATATTCTTACAAGAATTTTCTTTAAAGTTAGAGGCAGAAGAATGGGCAAAATGGTTGAAAATGAATTGGAATTTTGCTCCTAATTTTGTAGATATTCATCATCAAATTTATTCAGGACTTTTTACAGCTTCGACAATCAAACCAACTACCAAAAAAGTAATAACTACTAAACATTATGAACCAATTGTTAAAACTCCTAAAATTTCTTTAATTACTGAGTATCTGCTATCTGAACAAAACCTAACTCTTTTAACAGTCAATACTCACCTGATAAATTTTGTAGATTTAAATAAATTTAAAATCCAGCTAAATGAATTAGAGCAAGCCTTATCTATACATCGGGGACCACTAATATTTTCAGGAGATTTCAATACTTGGAGTCGAAAAAGAGCAGTTATTCTCAATCAAGTAACAACTCAATTAGGATTAACACCTGTAATTTTCGCACCTGATGAGAAAGAGAAAATTAAACGCTTCCTGTTATCACCCCCTTTAGATCATATCTTTTATCGAGATATCAGTGCGAAAAAAGCCAGTGCTAAAGTGCTAGACCAAATTTGTTCATCCGATCATAAGCCATTGCTGGCAGAATTTACTTATACCAATACTCAAAAAAATTAAGATGCTTGTGAATGCTGGTGTTCTAGCTGTTTTTAGCACAGCTACAGTTGTTGTTCATGTTGTAGGAGTTGCACATGCAGCCCATGCAGTGATGAATGTGCGTTCTTCCCAAGGGGCAATTGCCTGGAGCATTTCTCTAATTACCTTTCCCTGGCTAGCTATTCCGTTGTATTGGATTTTAGGAAGAACTAAATTTCATGGATATGCTGAAACACTGCGCTCAGTCTATGCAGAACACTATAAGCTTATTGAGCCGATTTATAGCGAACTGATTAAATTTCAGGTTGCACCACCAGATAATCTAGCTGAGTTGCAACCATTAGCGGAGGCTTTTACAGAAATTTCTTTCACATCAGGCAATGCTGCCGAATTACTAATTGATGGTCAGCAAACCTATGAAGCAATGTTGAAAAAGATTGCATCGGCGAGAAATTATATTTTGTTCCAATTCTATACTGTTAACGATGACCAAGCAGGTAATGAGTTTAAAGAAGCATTAATTGCTAAAGCCAAGCAAGGAATAAATATCTGCTTTCTCTACGATGAAATTGGTTCAAAAAAATTATCTCGCCCTTATATCGAGTCTCTACAACAACATGGAATTGCAGTAAGTGCATTTAACACCACCCAAGGTCAGGGTAATCGGCTCCAATATAATTTTCGTAATCATCGGAAAATTTTGGTAGTGGATGGAGAAATCGCATTTGTAGGTGGACTGAATATTGGTGACGAATATTTAGGAAAAAATCCTCGCTTGAGTCCTTGGCGCGACACCCATATAATACTCGAAGGCCCAACTGTGCAAAGCCTACAAAACTCCTTTGTGCGAGATTGGTATTGGGCAACTCGAAAACTTCTCGAAGTTAACTGGGAAGTAAAAATTAATCAAGAAACTAATCAAACTGCATTCATTCTTCCTACTGGCCCAGCAGATTCGCTACCAGCTTGTAAGCTTTTTTTCGTTGAACTAATTAATCAAGCTCAAACTCACCTCTGGATTGCTAGTCCATATTTTGTGCCAGATGAGGCAACATTGTCAGCTTTAAAACTGGCAGCAATGCGAGGTGTTGATGTGCGAATTCTCTTACCAAATCGACCCGATCATTTATTTGTTTATTTATGTTCCTTCTCTTACTACACCGAAATGGAAAGAATTGGTATCAAATTGTATCGTTATAAAAATGGGTTTATGCATCAGAAAATTATAGTTGTTGATGAGAATTTAGCAGGGGTAGGAACTATTAACTTAGAGGATGTTTTAAAAGTGAGGGGCTATTGTAAGAAAACTCACAAGGCTTAAGCTGAAAGATTGAAGATATCAGCACCTTGTGAGCAAATG
>NZ_JBALDE010000065.1:0-25464 GCF_036917515.1 Nostoc sp.
TAGATCATAACTGTAAGGGTTTGCCATACGAATGCAGAAATCAATCACTTCTCTATATATTCTACGTCCTAACTAAGATGGCGACTGCTATACAAAGAACAAATGACTAATGACTAATGACAGTCAACAGGAAAATATTTCACAAATGATTTAAGACTGCTATAGTCAGCTAATAGGCAATGTAAACCAAAATGTTGTCCCTGCATCCAATTCACTGTTTACACCGATTTCGCCGCCGTGAGCATGGATAATTTGCTTACACAGATACAATCCTAATCCCAAACTTACAGAATTGCCGATACTTGTACCGCGAAAGTAAAGGTCAAAAAGCCGATCGCTTTGTTGTTGACTAATTCCTACGCCATTATCACTAACAGTACAATAAATCATCTTATCCTTACGGGTAGCATTGATTGTTAAAAGCAATTCCGGGGGATTATGTTTGAGAGCGTTGACAATTAAGTTAGAAAAAACTCGCCATAGCTGCGTAGGATCAGCATTCACTAATGGCAAATCTGCGGATACCAAATTTGTCAGCTGGGCTTGATTTTGTGCTAGTAATGGCTCTAAATCAGCGATCGCAGCTTCGACAACTGCCAGTAATTGTACGGCTTGACGTTGCAAAACAATACCTTGCACTTCGCTGAGATGAGCTTCCATCAATGAATTAATTAAGTTCAGTTGGCGATCGCTACTTTGAATCATCCGCTCTAAAATTGAGCGGGAAATCACAATATTTTCCTCTGAACGTGCAAGCAAATTCTTCAGCACCATTAAAGTACCTAGTACTGGGTTGCGTAAATCGTGGGAAACTGCATGAAAAAATACTCGTAGTTCTTCTTCAGTTTGCTTGCGCTGGGTAATGTCTTCGATCAAACCTTCGTAGTAAAGCAATTTTCCCTGTTCATCGCGGACTGCGTATGCTTTTTCTGAAATCCAGACAATACTCCCATCTTGGCGATAAATTTGGGACTCGAACTCCGAAACGCTGCCATACTTTTCCATCAGGCGCACAAATTCTGCCCGACGGTTCGGATCGACGTACAATTGTTCAATATCAGTGAAATTTGCTGTCACTTCCCGTGCTAAAGAGTAGCCATAAATCCTGGCTAAAGCAGGATTTGCCGTAATGTAATGTCCATCGGGACTGCTTTGAAAAACCCCTTCAACGGCGTTTTCAAAAATGTTGCGGTATTTAGCTTCGGCAACCTTGAGTTTTTGATAGGCAGATTCCAGTTCTTGACGAGCAAAAAATTCCGAACGTTGCAGGCGATCGTACAGATAAACACCGATGTCACATATAGTACAAAACCAGAAAATGTATAAAATGAACGTTACATTATATATTCCTGGGTGGTCGGGGATTAGTGTTTTTAGCCCAAGTGCTGTATTCACACCAAAATAGTAAATCAGCACACTCACTTGAGTCAGCAAGTGAAGAATCCAGCAAACAGGCATCAACACAGCTTGGCTCAAGAATAACAGCGACCAACCAATGGTATCCGGTAGCGCGAAACCAGTAAGAGTTGCAAACAACTGCGACGCAAAACTAATCGACCAAGAAGACCCTAAAAATAATAAATCTGGACGATGACGACCTAATTTAGTTTTATGTAAGGCAAAGCAAATAATTATACTTGCAAGCATTGCAACATCAATTACCAGGCGTTGAGTTCTAAGTTCTTCTGGTAGTTGCTGCAATGCAAAAGGAAAAAACAAGCCGTAAAAGTCTCGCAAAGCAAAAGACAACAGACAAATCAGCGCCAGCCATAACCATAAACGTAATCTCTGCCACAAAAAACGGTTACGCCAAGCTCTGTAAAGAGTAGTGATTTCATCTGTTGTTGGTGCAGAAAAGGTTTTTCTCCACCAGCTTTGCACTGTTGTAAATGGAGTAGCCATTAGCATCCGAGCAACTTTGCCCATACCTTGAGGGTGTTTCCTTTACTCAACATTGCCATAAATAACACCCTCTCATTTTTTGGTGATTTATGGGCGATTTGTTGCGGATGAAGTGAACAAAGGTAGTGTAAACCAGAAAGTTAATCCACGCTTGCGGTTACTCATAACTCCGATTTCGCCGCCATGCGCCTTAATAACTTTCCGACAAAGATACATTTTTAAGCCAATGCTTGTAGAGCAGCAATCTTGAGGATCGCGGACATGGAGATCGAAGAGGCGATCGCACTCTACTTTACTCATTCCCACACCGTCATCCTGAATCTGAGTGCGAATCATTTCCCCCTCGACGGTGGCACTCAGGGTAAAATTTAATCCTGGTGGATTATTGTGCAAGCTATGTGCGATCAAATGTGCCAAAACTTTCTGCAAACAAGTCCCATCCGCCATTACTAACGGTAATTCGGCGGGAACCAAGTTCTTCTGAGTCGCTTGGTTTTGTGTCAGTATAGGCTGTAAGTGGGCGAATATTTCTTTCAGTAGATTGCTAAATTGCACAGGTTCGGGCTTGATTACTAGACCCTCTTTTTCAGCGGAATTAATTTCTAGCAATGAGTTAATCATTGCCAACTGGCGATCGTTGCCCTGAATCATCCGCTCGATGATTGAGCGAGATATTGGGATTGGGGATTGGAAATTGGGGATTGGGGATTGGGAAGAGACTTTTTCAATAATTTCCCCTTGTCCTTGATTCCCAGTCCCTACTCCCTGATTTAACAAATTCTTTAATACCATCAAGTTACCCATCACGGAAGTTCGTAAATCGTGGGCAACTGTGTGCAAAACTACATCTTTGACACGATGCAAATTTTCAACTTCTTGCATTTTCTGCTGCAACTGTGCTGTCCGTTCTTGGACTTGGTGTTCTAAATTAGTGTTGAGTTTTGCTAGCTTTTGGCATATCTGGCTTTGTTGAATCGCGATCGCTACCTGTTGTGACATTTGCTGTAACAAATCAATTTCTATTGGCTGCCAATCACGCGGTCCTGAGCATTGATTAGCAATTAACGCACCAAATAATTCATTACCTAGCATAATTGGTACAGTTAAAGTCGCCTTTATTTGGAATTTTTGAAAGTGCGCTTTTACTTTGGGAGATACTGATATTTGCGTTACGTCTTCAACGATACGCACAAGATTATCTTTTAGTAAATTTCGTAATTCTTGTAAATAAGCTTCATCACTAGTAGACCAGCCTGAAATTGATGGGTATTTGGGATCTACTGATTCAGCAAGAGTTCTGACTCCTAAATTAGCATTATTTAAACCAATAAAAACTCGATCTGCTTGGAGAAATTGCCTAACTTCTGTCACAGTGGTTTGAAGAATTTCCTCTAAGTTAAGCGAAGACCGAATTCGCACTAGGGTTTCTGCCAACAAGCGATCGCGTTGTGCACAAAGGCGTAATTGTGCTTCTACCTGTTTGCGTTCTGTAATGTCGTGATGCACTGCTAAAATGGCAGGAATACCATCCAAATCAATGACTTCGGCTGAAAGCAGGCTTGTAATTATCTCACCAGATTTTTGCCGAAATTCAATTTCCAAGTTACGAGCGACTCCCGTGCTTTGCAACTCTTGCACTAAGTTTAAGCGATCGCGATCGTCTACCCAAAGATTTAACTCAAAAGAAGTTTTACCAATTGCTTCATCTCGCCCATAACCTGAAAGATTCACAAAACTGTCGTTAACTTCGGTAAAGCGTCCATCTTGCAGCGTGCTAATCGTAATTGAATCAGGGCTGCAACTAAAAGCTTTCGCAAATTTTTGGGCAAGATTTTGTAAGGCGACTTCTCCTTGTTTGCGCTCTGTGATATCTCGGACAATTGCTAGTACCTCATCTGTACCACTGACTACCAACCGCGCCTCATAATCTCTGACCCCCAAAGATGTTGGTAGTTGATATTCACAAGTTTGTAAAATTCCAGAATCTAAAGTTTTAGCGATCGCTACTTGGCTAATGGCTACAACATCACTCGGCAATAACTCTTGCAAATTTTTTCCAACTATTTCTTCTCTCGATAGAGTGATATTTGCGCCCTCACTTTTCAAATCTAGATACTCGCCATCGCAGCTGATGCGAAACATCAAATCGGGGATAGCATCCAAAATTGCTTTATACCGTGCCTCACTTTCTTGCAATTTTTCTTGGGCTTGTTTTCGGTCTGTAATATCTATAACCAAGCCATGCCAAAGAAAATCACCTGCTGCTTGTAATTCAGGTTGCAAAGTACCTTGAATCCATTTAAGTTTGCCACTAGGCGTAACAATCCGACTTTCCCAATGCCAAGGTGTAAGAGTATTGCGACAAACAGCTATAGATTCTGTAAAAGCTTTTATATCCTGTGGATAAATCAGTTTGCATAATACCTGAAAGTCTGCCTGTACAGCTTCTGGTTCTAATTCATACAAATATCTACAACCAGAACTAATATAAGGGATAAATACAGAACCATCCTGCCGTTGTAGAATTTGGAAAATCATTCCCGGTAAATTGGCAGCAATTGTTTCCAACAGAGTGATTTTCTCTGGTGGAAAATCTGGTTTATGCGGTGATTTTACAATTTCATCCACTCTTAGACCCTTTGATATATAAGCAATTGGCATAATATTCAAGGTAATCATAGCCATTGTAAAAGTTTTTTAGCTCTTAGCGAGTCGCTAACAGCAAAAAAGTGGCTCTACTTTCAGAGTAGTTCTGGATGCTGCGATCGCATTCACCCAATCGGGTGAACCATTTGTCAAAGAGCGATCAGTTCAGGAGTGCTGAGTCACTTTGAGGCAAAAGTTTTATCCTTTTCTGAACACTAAGTACAGTTTTGCATAAATTCGTAGCTTTTTTAAACGCCAAGGAATACAAAGAGAATATAAAGATATAGCACTGCTACGTCTCTACAAGGTTTATGGATAATAATTAATTTCTATAAATGTCTAATAGGGGATTAATTAATAAAATTTTGTAGTAAGCTAATCGTCATTCAAATACCATCTCCGTGTCTTTGCGTAAGAGTATCTGCACATCAGCTTATTTTCATATCTTTGAAAAACAAACCCTGATTTTAGGAACAATAACTATATACAGCAGTTTTCGTTTGGATGAAGTACAAAATCACTGGTTTTGAGGCATGAAGCAGCTATGTTGGAGGGAGAAGAATAATTTAATTTTTGAGTCCTCGGTTTTGTACCTCACGCTTGTTGCAAACTGCTGTATGTGCTGCTAAAAGTCAAACTTTTGACAAGCCGTCTTGATTATTGAGAGCATAACCATGATAACAGCAATTCATGAAGTTTATAGCATGAACGGCTATAAATTAATAGAAACTAGTAATGGAAGATTTTGGGGGCATTTCTCTGAGAGAATGTTTGGAAAGTCAAAAAAAGCTCGCGTAACGATACTCTGTCAGTAGAAACAAATGCGACAGAGTCTGCAAACGTCGCCCAAAAATTTACCCCTTGATGACCAAACCCCGGTATGAATTATGAAATATGAAAGCAAACTGCTTAGACCACGAGCGTTTCAGCTTTTCTTAGTGCCATTCAGTGAATGTATACATTTCAAATGCTGACTGTAACTCTTATTTAGTTGTATATTTACTCTTTTGGGTGTTATATCATGTCCGGCTAATTAGTTATGATTCTTGCATCTGTGCAAAAAAATCTGAAAACTTTTTCTCCCCTTGCTCCCTGCCCCCAACAAGAACTGCGTTCTTAATGATAAGTCTTTAACCGGACATGATATTAGACACAGCTTAAAAGCCCAAAGTTAGTATAGTACATATGTATGATGTGTAAATCCTAATTACTTTCTTAAATACTAGATTTATGGATTCTTCTCAAATTGAAACAGGTGCGCCTCTTTCTATAGAAATTGCTCAGATTGCCTCACCATCAACAACACTCAGCCCTCGTATTTCTAAAGATGCTATTCGCACCAGTTTGAGGGCTTCTACTGTTGATGGTATTTTCGCAGCAGTTTTCTCTGTTGGTACTGGCGGAATTTTGCTAGGTAATTTTTTGGTAGAGTTGAATGCCAGTCCGATAATATTTGGCATGGTAAGTGCTATCCCCATGTTGGTGAATCTCTTTCAGCCGGTGGGTGCTTACTTGTCTGAACGCAGCACTAGCCGCTTTCTGTATTCCCTTAGCACTCATGGAATTGGTCGGTTACTATGGCTGATTTTAGTAATTGGCATTGTTAGCTTTAGTTGGGGAGGGCTGAATTCCAACCAATTAGTGATATTGTCGCTTTTGATTCTCGTATGTAGCCATCTTTTAGGAGCACTAGGAACTGCATCATGGTTAAGTTGGATAGCAATGTTAGTTCCACGGCAATTACGAGGTAGATATTTTGGGCTACGCAATAGCCTTGCCAACTTAACCGAGTTGGTCAGTTTACCAATAGTCGGTCTAGCTGTATCACATTGGTATGGGGGGTCTATCCAAGGCTATGGGGTGATTTTGCTCTTAGGCATTATTTTTGGAATTGTCAGCTTGGGGTGTCAGTACTTCCAGGTAGATATAAATCCCCAATTACAAAATACTTATTATGGTAACTCATCTCAAACCAGTGAGATTCAGTCAAACTCGGCACCTAAAGAACCTAGTGAGATATCTGAATCAGTTTCTCTACCGCAAATGCCAACTCCTCAAAACCAGATAGATAGCAGCATTTGGAAAAACTCTAATTTTTTGATATTTCTACTTTATTTCGGTTCATGGACGTTTGCTGTTAACCTAAGTGCCCCGTTTTTTAACCTCTACTTGCTAGATACCCTGAACTTAGATGTGAGTTGGGTAACTTTCTACAACAGCCTGCGAGCAGGCGCACACATGCTAATGCTGATTGTCTGGGGTAGATTAGCAGATAAAATAGGCAATCGTCCGATTCTAATTTCTAATGGAATTTTAATTGCTGTCGTACCCTGGCTGTGGCTGAGGATGGGTTCTAGTCCTCTCGACCTCTGGCTGTGGTTGCCGCTATTACACCTTTTCATTGGGGGTAATTGGGGAGGAGTTGACTTGTGTAACAACAATCTCCAGATAGAGATTGCACCAGTAAAAAATCAGTCTATCTATTTTGCAACAGCAGCAGCTGTTGCTGGAGCAAGTGGTGCTTTAGGAGCAACTATCGGTGGCTTCATCGCTCAATTTTCTGCGTCTTTTGGCATAGCGGAAGTATTCATTGTATCAGGTGTATTACGATTAGCATCGCTTGTGCCACTCATTGTTAAAAAAGATTTGGCTAGTTAGGGTGAATTTGTTTGTTATGGATGTGAATAAAGAATGTTGCACTCAAACTGAAGATTTATACACCTATAGGAAGAACTGTTAACTTACATATCTACTCTATAGTGAAAAAGATTTGTGACATAATAACAAAGTTAATGTCAGTAAAGCAGATTAGAAAAATCTGTTATTACATAAACTCGACTTGATCAATTTTTGGGCAACGCTTAACTAAAGCTGAAACACTTGTATAACAGTAGTTTTACTCTTTTGATTTCACTGAATTATCAGTGAAATCAAGAAATTTATTGCTAAAAAACTGAGGTTTTTGCTCGATCAAGAAAACTAAATTCTTAATTTTGGATAAAGTCGAGATCATCTGATATGCATTTAGTTGCTGTCTGGTTATAATTTCGCTCTCAATATGCAATTTGAATACCAATTAGCTTATCTAAGTCAAATTAGTTAAATTTCAAAAAATTTCAAAATCTGAAAAAGTTACGATGCTCAAGGTAGACACATCAAAAATTAGCCCTCAACAAGTTGAAGCTTACGAGCGGGACGGCGTTATCTGCGTCAAAAATGTTTTGGATGACATTTGGGTAGAACGGATGCGAACAGCCGTTGACAAAAATCTATTAATCCCTGGACCTCTAGAAGTTAAAGGCATCACCAAACCAGAATATAATGTAGAACATGGCAACAGCCTATGGCTCACTGATGCTGATTTTCGTGCTTTGGCTTTTGAATCTCCGCTAATAACGCTCGCTGCTCAAGTCCTGAAATCGGAAAAACTGAACTTTTTGGCTGACGGCTTTTTTGTTAAAAAGCCAAAAGCAAACAGCCGTGTCGGCTGGCATAACGACCTACCTTACTGGCCCATACAAGGTTGGCAGTGTTGTAAAATTTGGCTAGCTTTAGATAGCGTTAACCAAGAAAATGGTCGATTAGAGTATATCAAAGGCTCTCATCGATGGGGCAAAGAGTTACGTGAAAGATCAAACCCCTCTTGGTTTGCAGAGCCAGAGCCTCACGAAATTTTATCTTGGGATATGGAGCCTGGAGATTGCTTGGTTCATCATTTTCTAACAATTCATCATTCAGTAACCAACATATCTTCCACACAACGACGTGCAGTGGTGACGAATTGGACTGGCGATGATGTTACTTACTATCAGCGCCCGAATGCATGGCCTTTTAGACCTCTTGAGGAAATTGATTTACCAGAATTTAATTCATTCAAAGCCAAAAAACCTGGTGAGCCAATAGACTGCGATATGTTTCCTAGAATTGAACTGGATTGCTAGTAAGGAATTTACAGATGGTTGCTGCTATTGTTAAGGAAGCGCTTATAAAGATTGTCCTCGACTCTTAGTAGCAACCGTAGCTAGGATTTATTTACCTGAGTTTATCAAAATATTAGGCAATCATTAGGATGTAATCCTATCAAGTTCATCAAGAATATTGCTATCTATATCAATGTCAAATTTCCGAGCAAAATGAGCAGATGATGCAAGTAGATTAGGCAAATCTTCCATTAGCAATACTTTTGGATGAGGATATCCAGTTGACCAAGTTGACCAGTCAATATATCGCCGACGGTCATTTTTTAGTTTAAGGTGAGGTGCATTAGCAAGTATAGTTTGAAAATACGCTTCGTCTGCATGTCTGACCTTACTGTAATGTAAAGTTACGGCATTTCTCTGCGCGTGGAAATCGATAATGTACTCAGCAGCTTTGCGATTAGCACAAAACCATTGACTTCCACTGAAACAAGCAAGCTTCTTTGAAAAAGGAAGAAAAGCTTTCGTCAATAAGGGATGTTCTAAACGTATTTCTATATTCAGTTGAGCAAAGTATTTTTTTGAGGAATGAAAAGAAAACGACTTTGTACAGTATCGTTGATAGGAATTTTTTAGCCATAACATATTTGGTTTTAAATCACTTTTATAAGTCTCATAGGTGATTTGTTCATACTGAATATAAGCATCGTACGAACTTGAGGCTAGATCGTCCAATATTTGCCTTGCGGTTTTAATGGGATAGTCTGCTCCACTGAGTAATACAAACCAATCTGGTGCATCTGATACCTCGAACATTAGTTTAAGTGCTTGTAATGTAGCCTCTTCAACAGAGAAGTCTGCCCACTCAGTCTGTAAGTGAGGACGTACTAGTAAAACATTTTTTGAGAGAGTATCTACAGCTAAATCACATTTTGAAAAATCATGATGACACACAATTACAGGATAATTAAACATTTTATTTAACTTGTTTATTAGCTTGTAAATTTGTTGAGGTTTTGTATGAGTTAGTAAAACAAAACCTATCGAATTACTAGGAGAATTAGACATTTGCTTAAGTTATATGGCTTTTGATAAAGATTGTTTCGGAAAGTATTAGCGTTTTTGTTCGCGCAGCGGCGACCAGAGGAAAAGAGAAGGTAATCGCTTTAAGTCGTGGAAAATAAATCGAATAATAAATTAGTAACTAAAAACTTTTGAAAGCGATCGCGCTACCTTAACCAACTTATTAATCAGCGATCGCTCTCCTACCCACTACAAGCAGAAAAATTTATGTCGAGAAATTCACGAGCAATTCTGCAACACCTTTTGATTACTGCCCAATGTTTCATTAATCGCCATGATTAATAACTTATCTAAAGGGATTCCCACTGCTTTGGCCATAGAAGAAATCACGCTTTTTGGGGCAAAAGAACAATATAAGCCAGCTTCTAAAAACCAAGGTTGTCCCTTTGGGTCGATGCGGAAGTCAAATAAACTGTAGTGGCGACAACCCAAAGCCTGATGGCACTTCTTAGCCACTTGCTGAACCTTTAGGGTCATCGGGTCGTTTGGGTCTACAATCCAAGATTTCTTATTATCTTTAGCAGCAAAACCCAAGTTGCCATCGTCTGTTTGTTGGAGTTTATCAGCATGGCTGCGGATGGGTTTGGAGTGGGAGTCTAATAAATACTCTTCAAGGGGTAAACCCACTAGTTCCCCGTCTTTGACAATGATGCCGCATCTAACTTCTCGACCGAGTTCGATGAATTCTTCTACAATCACCTCCGAAGCGTATTCAAAGGCTTTCTTAAGAGCAGTGTCATAGTCAGTAGCCTCTTTGACTAAGGCCATCCCTAAAGAGTTATCGGAGCTTACGGGTTTGACGATCGCTGGAGGTGTAATTGTCGGCGTATCTCCTTGACGAAGCAGTTCTCCACGAGGCACTTTCACCCCTGCTGCTTCAACAATTGCTTTGGTTCTGGCTTTGTGCGCCGTTATTGCCATAATATCTGGAGTATTGCCGATGTAAGGGATCTTCAGCAAGTCGAATAAAGCGCGGTATTCAGTCATTCCAGGGATACAAAACATTTGTGGTAACATAATGTCAATGTTTTGTGCTGTTAGAAACTGTATGGCATCAGCCAGAGTCATCGGTTTGGTGTCAGCAATATCTTCAGAGCTGAGGGAAGGAGGAAATCGCCATTGGCGATCGGGTGTGATATATGCGATCTGAAAGTCATAGTGCGAGCGATCTGCTGTTGCTGCCAAACAGTCTTGGGCGTAAAGACGTGACAAATCACAGTAAAAATTATTGTGTGCAGAGCCAACTAAATGAAGGATACGAAATACTGGCATGATTTATCTTCCTTATATATTCTTAGAATTTATATAGCGGTTTTCAGTCCTTGTGAGGTACAAGAATCCTACCTCCAACCCCTCCCCGCAAGTGAAAAGAGACCTATGATCTACCTCTGTGATTATTAAAGGCTACATATAACAGTTCTGTATCTAAAAGTGTTTAATTAATAATTACGAATTATCCTTCTTACATCACTTTGGAGAGAGTAAAAAACAATAATCTCTGCTAAATAAGACTTTCAGGCAAAACTAATGATTTTAGCTATAATGTTAGAAAACAAAGCTCCAAACTTAGTTTCTGTCTATTGTTTAAAAGTTAGGCTGAGATTTTTTGAGCAGAGTGATGGAAAAGCTTTATTTTAATCGCCATCTAATTCCACTAGTTTGCCAATATTAAAGTCTATTTTTACCCATCCTTTAAGTTGTTGGAGATTTTTCAACAAAAGTAAGGGAATCTGCCAATGATGCAAAGTCAAAAATGGTATAGGGTCATTAAGACTATAAATGGCATCAGTTCCCCGCATTAGAGTATTAACTGATGTTTGCAATTGTTTCCAGGAACGGATACCAGTTATTCGCCAGATTTCGTGATATATGAAGTAAGTTGGCTTGCTACTTGCTAGGGGTTCTAAAGGTGCAGCTAGGGAAGTTTTATCAAGATAAGCATCTGCAACACCAGGGTGATTGTAGAACATTGTAATTGCCGAATGAGTACGGGGATTGCATTCAATGGCATAAACTGTACCGTCTTGGGCTTGGATAAAGTCGAAAGAAACTTGCCCAGTCAGTGCCAAACTCTTAACGAAATGTTGTACCCATTCCCGGATTTGGGGATTTTCGACGTTTTCATAGTTGATTTGAAAAGCAGAAGAGTCTGAACAGCAATGCAATCTTAATTCCCCATCCCGCACTGTACTATGTGTGCATAATTCCTTACCAGGAATAAACTCTTGCATAATCCAAGGTCTTTCTGGACTGATGGGTAAACTATTGACAAAGGCTGCTGTCTCTTCTGGGGTGTCGCAGGGAAGTTTGGTTAAATTTAAGCGGCGAACGGAATCGTAATCAATACTTTTAAGAATATATTTGCGGCTTTCTTGACTAAAATCGAAATTGATAACTTGTTGAGGATCTGTGATTTTAAAAGATTTGGGGACAGATAAACCAAGCGATCGCGCCTGCTCGCTAAAGGCAAATTTATCATCCAACATCTTGGTTATATCTGGATAAAAATGGAAAACTTTGCAGTATTCTGATAATGCAGGCTTTGCTAGGGAGTCATAATAGCTAGCGACAGGACTGCATACAGGTACATAAACGTCAACCTTTTCTTGCTTGACAATTTCTACTAACGCCTGGATATAGCCTTCTGGGTCTGATTGCGGAGCCGGAACTGTATAAAAACGACTCACCGCTTTGGAAAATCTATGCCCAGATAACCAGTATTTATGACCTTCAATCAAAATAACTCTGTGTCCTGCGGCATGGAAGGAGCGGGCAAGTTGCAATGCTTTAGTCATCTTGGCTCCACTTACCAAGATTGTCTGAGGATGGGCAGCTAGGACAGCTTTTTTCCTAAATGGCGAACGCACAATACCCCACAACAAAGATATCAACACTATCAGGGCATTGAACGGCAAGGCTATTAGCAATAATGTCAGAGTACCGAGAGTCTTACATAAAGCTACTACCTTTACCTTAATACCCGTTGATAACGTTGGAGATTGAGGCAGAGATAAAGAAATTGATTGTGCCATAGGTCTTTCCTTTGTGTTTATTGTAGAGACTAGTAATTGCTAGTCTCTACAAACTTTATTACACTACGCGTCTAATTAAGGTTATACCATCTCGGATGGGTAACAGAACTTGTTCGACACGAGGATCGGTGGCAACAATACGGTTGAACTGAGCGATCGCTTCACCATTGGCGGTGCGTTGTTCGGGTGGCAGGTAAACTTGTCCTTGTAACAAAGTGTTATCTACACAGATTAACCCGTCGGGAGTCAGTAAGTTACTATCCAAAATCGTCTGGAAGTACTCTACATACTCTTTTTTATCCGCATCGATGAAGATCAGATCAAATACTTCATTTTTGGCAGCCAGCTTGTAGAGTGTCTCTAGAGCAGGTGCTACTTCCACAACGATTTTGTCGCCGTGGGGAGACTCACTAAAGCAGGCTTGAGCAAATTGAGCAACATAGGGATCTACTTCACAACCGATAAGTTGTCCATCACTTGGTAATGCTTCTGCCATTGCCAAGGCTGAATACCCTGTGAACATTCCTACTTCTAGAATGCGCTTTGCCTTGGTGATATGAACAAACATTTTCAATGTCTGTCCTTCAAGATGTCCTGAGAGCATTTCCTGCTCTAGTTGACGCACTGTTTCACCATCGCTGAAGCGTTTGCTCCAGTCTTCTTTGCTAGTTTTTTGCGCTAATGCTGTCAGTGCACTTGATTCCGGGGTGGTGTAATCATCCAAGTAGGGATCTAAACCCGCTGCTAATTGAACTCCCTGCCGTAAAGAATCTAATATCTCTACAGGAATGTTGTTCTCTTGTGCTAATTTCAGGGTTTGCTGTAGCTGGGCTACTAAAATGCTGTGTGGCGTTATTGGTCTAGCTGTTTCTCGTCCTAAAACACTCGTCATATTTTCAGACCCCTACTAGCTTGCCTTCTTGACTTTCAATGTATGCATCAACCCCTTCTCCGCCACGAGGGTATTTAGCACAAAGACGTTTGTGTTCAGCTAAGGCAGCATCAAGTTCTTCACGAGTCAGATCATTGACAAAGAAGCATTCACCAATTGGACGAGGCATGGCTGCGCGTTGTTTGCCATCTCGTGTCAAGCTTATAGAGCGAGTAGCATACCAGAGTAAATCCCCATCTAATAGAGGATGATCGAGTGCTAAACCGATACGATTCATCAAGTCTAGAATGCGATCACGCTCTTGTGTTGGAATATAACCCCGTTGTGCTGCAATGGTTGCAGACAAAGCCATATCTATATTGACCGCATGACCGTGATATAGGGGTATCTGAGGTGCTAATTCTAGGGTAGGACTCCAAGTGTGGCCGTAGGCAATGACGCGATCAAGGTCTATTTCATGCAAGTTAGGAGTCTCTAACTCCAGCATGGTTTTGATTGCCTCGTAGTTAAGTTTATGGGCAATCTCTTTAATTTCCGGTGTACCATTCACATGTCCAAAGTGAGTAGAAAGCAGTTCGTCGCCATATTCGTATAGCAGTTCAAAGACTTCCAAGTTAGAAACTACCGCAATTTTCACTAACTCTGCCATCCCATTGCGAACTTGAGCGGTTGGCAAGGTTTTCAAGAATGAGAAATCTAAGATTACTTTCAAAGGTGCATGATATGCTCCTAAGCGATTTTTTTCCTTACGATGATTAACTGCAACCTTAATTGCTACACCTGCATCAATTAAACCAATCAATGTGGTAGGAATGCGAATGTAGTTACTCTTGCGACGGTAAGCAGCGCAAGCAAATCCAGCCACATCAGTAATTAAACCACCGCCAACGACTAAGACTGGTTCCTTACGAACTAAGCCAAAGTCCGAAAAAGCGTCAATAATTTTTTCAAAACTTGCCAGGGTTTTAGCTCGCTCTGTAATAATGATTGGAAATACCGTCAGTTCAATGTCATAGTGTTTAAAATATGACTTGATCTGATCGCCATAAAGTTCATGGACATTGGCATCAATTACAGTCAGACAGCGACCAAATTTTGCATAGCTATCTGCAATTTCTCTGTTTTGAATATCAAATGCACCGTTCACATAGACAAGACTAAAATCGATTTTTTCGTAACCTTCCACGTGAAACGCAGCTTCTGTAGCTTCAAATGATGCTTGAACTTTATTCATGTGTGTTGACCTGATTCCAATTAAAAAGTTGTGAGATTTCGCTAACTAATGGCGATTTACCCTAATGTATGCCAGCAAGCAACCATGCTCTTTATCCTTTCAGATAAAGACAGGACAAAATTAGCTTTCAATAAAAAGCTAACGCTATTACTGACTGGTAATGTTTTAAAACAACACCATTCATTTAAGTAAATTGTCTAGATGGGTTAACCTTGTAATTCGGCATAACCTCAAACAAGTCAATTAGCCCTACTAGCAATATATTGGTATAATACTTGCCTGTTTCTGGGGATTGTTGACTTTAAATTTGGGAAATTCATACTAAATATAGTGGCTTTCCCACTGTACGATTCCGCAAAAACTCTAGCCTAGACAACTGATTATACCGTTGTTCTCCAAGCTTAAATTTGAGATTAGAACCCTGATTAATCGTTAGTTCGCTGTTTATTAGCATTAGTCTCAAACCTTATTTACTAAACTTGCTACATTTCGTTTGCTTCAGAATAACAGTGGACTTTTAGGAAGTTTACCTGAATTTTTATTAACTCCACTATATCTATCTTTAGCAACTTGCCGATCGTTAGACTTTGCAAAACTCATATTTTAGTAAACTACTCGTATTGTTTATCATTGTCTATCTCTAGGCTGACATTTGATGTTACAGAAATGATTAATCCTCATCTCGCTGTTTTTTTGCATTAGTCCTAAACCATAAAATCGCTAAAAACAAAAATGACTCACTGCATTCTATTCCAAATATCAGTAATATACCTCTACTAAGTTAATTTGCTGCTCAGTAATCAACATACCTATCTCAACAACTCCTGATAATTCAGAATTTAAATATATTTAAGTTCCTTGTAACAAAAGTTTAACTATTTTAAGGAATGCTTGTGTATATCAAAGGTTTCTAAGTTTGCTTGAATTGCCTTCTTAGTCCTAAATTAAACCTTTTCAGCTTAAACTAGCAAATAATTTACTAGGTTGGTAACTGAAAAGTACAACACAAATCATAACATTACAGCAATACAAATCATAACATCTGTAAACATCTTTAAGTCAATCCACCATGCGAAGTGTACTATATAACCAAACATCTCTAAAAAAATATTTCTTAAGATAGATACTTTGATACAACAAAGTATATTATAGAGCAGCTATATCTAATATTGTGTCTCACTAAAGACTTATCATTTAGATTGCAGTTCTTGCTGGGGGAAAGAGGCTTTTGGGATTTTTGCACAGATGCAGTAGTCATAAGTAATTAAGCGGACTTGATGTAACAGATATCTGGTGAATTTAATTATGCGTTAGGTTACGTTGCCCGAAATCCGTCGCTTTTGTTGGTTCTAGATGCGTTTACATACAATGTTTCACTTTTGCAGGCAGATTCACGGGTAAAAGATCGCGATTTCCCAGATGAACTCAACAATACACTAATTCACATAGATAGCAAAATCTTGCCACGAGATGCGATCGCAAGTGGCGTTGTTTAAGACATTATGGAACACAGGCTGTTTTTAAATCATATCTGCATTGAAAACTGACAATATTAATCTATTACTGTTGTGCTAGATAGCTGATAGCTGCCAAAGGGGGGAATCTGTGAGTGCGATCGCTTAGTTACTTTACAATATAAAAAGTTGAGTATTTCTAACAGGCAAAATCTATTTCAATTACTTTTTCGAAAATCTTAAAATTTCTTAACTTAGTTTAAAAAATCTTGGTATTAACTTCAGAATGCTAAGAGCGATCGCGATTGTAAAGGTTAGTTGATATTAGTTGTCAAATTGCTGGTGAAGTTAGAAACTAGAGAAATACAACACACGCAATTATTTTATGACTGCTATTTCTAACCTTGAATTCAAACGACCAATTTGGCAAACCGCGATCGTATTGACCTTGGGCTTTTGGCTCAGTGCTAGTCTAGTTTTAGACTGGGTAATTATGCCTAGCCTTTATCTTTCAGGGATGATGAGCCAAGCTGGTTTCACGATAGCAGGCTATACGATTTTTTGGAACTTCAATCGGATGGAATTATTATCAGCTGCTGTAGTGCTGACTGGGGCACTAGCTTTGAGCAAAACCCGATATCATTGGAGTATTGGCAGTATTGTTTTATCTGTGCTACTGCTAATTATAGCTGTCCTTGATACCTATTTCTTAACTCCGCAGATGTGCGCTATAGGAGTTCAACTCAACCTATTTGAAGCTGCTGCTGCTATTCCATCGACAATGAATTTACTACACGGTAGTTATTGGCTACTGGAAGTAGTTAAGCTGGTAGCTGGTGGTACACTTTTAAGCTGGTGCTGGCGGGAGCAATTTTAAGTAGATGGAGAAGTATAACGGTGAGAATGCCCACTTATAAATCTCACACCAAAGACGCAAAGAATTTCTTTGCGTCTTTTCGCTATATACAGCAGCTCCCGGTGTTATGAGGTACAGTAACAGCAATTAGTAAACCAGTTTTTTAAATGTTTAGGATTCATTAAGTTGAGTGCAACAAAAATCTAATGGCGATATCTGTTTGGGGAGATTGGTCAAATAATTCACCAGCTACTTTGGCAAATCCAACTAAAGCATCGGCACAGGCAGCTTGTTGTTGCTGTGCTTGGCGTTTCGTCAAATGTTCTAAAATGTCAACGTCTGCTGGTGGCTGGTTAGCAGAGTTAAGTTGGACAATATCTGCATCAGTTTCGGACTCAACAACAGTAGAATTATTTTGTGGCGTTACCATCTGTTTTTCCAATCGGCTAATTACCATTTCTAAACGGTCAAGTCGTTTGGAAAGAACTTTCAGTAAGCTTCAATTTGGTCAAGCTGTTCGCTGATGCTAGCATCCTTATTTAATTCAAATGGTTGAGATTGGGCTGTAATTTTCTACAATTTTCAGATATCAGTCAACCGTGTATTACATGGGAAAAAAATGGTTGTCCCTTTAATTAACAAGGTGTGCTTTGTAGCTGTTTGAAGCGAGACAAGCGAGTTTTGGCAAAGGTATTGTTATAGGCATACTTTTTTGGAGCTTGCATTTGCGGCTTATCTATGTGAATATTCTATCAGTAAAATACGGTAAGCTGCTCTATTTATCGTAGTACTGATATTGCTTGTAATTTAATGTACTTATGTTCAGCAAGTATTTACCACATCGACTGATGAGGATTGTCAGTAGCTTTCTTCAAAATTATCAAATATCCAGAATTGGCATATTTGCTTTATTCTTTACCTGTGGGTTAAGTTTAACTCTTGTGATATCTGCGTGTTCTGCCAACAATACAGGCAACTCTGTAGCAACACAGACAGCAAATCAAGGTGTGGTAGTTCGTATCGGCTATCAAAAAGCAGCGACTATTCTCAGTGCTCTCAAAAATCGAGGCAATTTAGCGCAAACTTTAAAGACTGCTGGTGCTTCGGTGACATGGGCAGAATTTCCCGCCGGCCCACCCATGCTAGAAGCAATGAACGCAGGTAGTATTGACTTTGGCTATACAGGTGAATCACCACCAATATTTGCCCAAGCCGGAGGTACTGCCTTGCTTTATGTTGCTTATGATCCTTGGAGTCCCAAAGCCGAAGCAATTATTGTACCGAAAGATTCACCAATTAAAAGGGTTGCTGACCTGAAAGGGAAAAGAGTAGCCTTTGCTAAAGGCTCGAACGCTAACTATCTTGTTGTCAAAGCTGTAGAAGCTGCCGGATTAAAGTATAGTGACATTCAACCAGCACATCTAACACCAGCAGATGCCCGTGCAGCATTTACTGGTCGTAACGTTGATGCTTGGGCAATTTGGGACCCTTACTTAGCAGCAGTTGAACACGACACAAAGGTTAGGACATTGACAGATGCGACAAATTTAGCACCGAATCGGGGTTACTATCTTGCGCGTCAAGAGTTTGTTAATTCTCATCCAGATTTGTTGAAAACCCTGTTAGATGAAGTCAGCAAACTAAACAAATGGGCAACAAATAATCCAGAAGAAGTTGCCAAGTTTTTAGAACCAGAGTTAGGTATTCCTGCAGCAGCATTAGAAAATGCCGAAAAACGACGAAAGTATGGCATTTTACCGCTAACAGATGAAGTAATTACTCAGCAACAAAACATTGCCGATACTTTTTACAAAATCAAACTGGTTCCCAAGCAAATCCAAGTCAAAGATATTGTTTGGAACGGTAATAAATCTTAGAAGTTTCTCCCTACTCGCATAAAAAAGAATGGACATCAACACCCAACAAATAAAAACTGATGTACTTGTCATTGGTGGCGGTACAGCCGGGACAATGGCTGGAATTAAAGCCAAACAAGCGAATCCAGATGCAGAGGTGCTGATTTTAGAAAAGGCTAACATCCGACGGAGTGGTGCGATCGCAATGGGTATGGATGGCGTGAATACCGCAGTCATTCCCGGTCATTCTACACCAGAACAATACGTGCGCGAAATCACCCTTGCTAACGATGGGATTGTCAACCAAAAAGCCGTTTATCAAACAGGCAAATTAGGTTACGAAGTCATCCAAGAATTAGAAAGTTGGGGTGTGAAATTTCAAAAAGATGCCCAAGGCAACTATGACTTAAAACAAGTGCATCGTGTGGGCAAATATGTTTTACCAATGCCAGAAGGTAAAGACCTCAAAACCATTCTCACTCGCCAAGTTAAACGCCACAAAGTCAAAGTAACAAATCGCGTCATGGCAACCCGTGTATTAGTCAAAGCAGGACGTGCTATTGGTGCGGTGGGATTTGATGTCAGAAACGGTGATTATATTGTCATTCAAGCTAAAGCAGTCATCCTGTGTACAGGTGCTTGTGGCAGATTAGGATTACCTGCTTCCGGCTATCTCTACGGCACTTATGAAAATCCTACCAATGCCGGAGATGGCTATTCAATGGTTTATCATGCAGGTGCAGAACTTAGTAATATTGAATGCTTTCAAGTTAATCCTTTAATCAAAGATTACAACGGCCCCGCCTGTGCTTATGTCGCTGGGCCTTTTGGCGCACATACAGCCAACGCTGAAGGAAATCGCTTCATTAGCTGTGACTATTGGAGTGGTCAAATGATGTTGGAAATCTGGAAAGAATTAAATTCTGGAAAAGGCCCAGTTCAATTAAAAATGACCCATTTGGATGAAGATACAATCGCTGAGATTGAATCTATACTTTGGGCGAATGAACGACCAAGTAGAGAACGTTTTCATCAAGGTAGAAATGAAGATTACCGCACCCACGGCGTAGAGATGCACATTTCTGAAATAGGCTTATGTAGTGGTCATAGTGCTTCTGGTGTGTGGGTGAATGAAAACGCTCAAACAACCATCCTAGGTTTATATGCAGCCGGAGATATGGCCAGCGTTCCCCATAATTATATGATTGGGGCATTTGTTTTTGGTCGCATAGCCGGAACTCATGCTATTAAATATATCCAAGATTTTGATTTTGTCGAACCAGATACAGATTTTTTAGAAACAGAAAAAGCCAGAATTTATGCACCTTTAACTCGTCCGAACGGTGTACCTCACACCCAGGTAGAATACAAATTAAGACGCTTAGTGAATGATTATCTGCAACCACCAAAAACAGGTAACAAAATTGATATTGGCTTGAAACATTTTCTTCAATATCAACAAACATTAGATGTAATGGGCGCTCGTGACCCTCATGAATTAATGCGTTGCATAGAAGTGCATTTTATTCGAGACTGTGCAGAAATGGCAGCCAGAGCATCATTATATCGTCAAGAAACTCGTTGGGGACTTTATCATTACCGTTTAGATTACCCCGAAAAGAATGATGATGAATGGTTTTGCCATGTCAATTTAAAGAAAGATGAATCAGGACAAATGATATTGTTTAAGCGTCCTGTAGATCCCTATATTGTGGAAATAGATTCAGCCAAAGAATTATACAATGTAGCTGTCAGGTAATATATTTTATCTCATGATAAATCTCAGTGTTAATCTTAACAAAGTTGCTCTACTCAGAAATTCTCGAAGTTTTGGTATACCAAGCGTAATTAAGGCAGCTTCTACTTGCATTCAAGCAGGCGCACATGGAATTACAGTTCACCCACGTCCAGATGAACGACATATCAAATTTAAAGATGTTTATGAATTGGCAGAAATGCTAACTGTTGAGTTCAATATAGAAGGTAATCCATCATCTCAATTTTTAAACATAATACGAGAGGTAAAGCCAACACAGTGTACTTTGGTTCCTGATGCACCTGACGCTTTTACCTCAGACCACGGATGGGATTTAGCTACAAATGGCTTTTGGCTCAAACCAATTATCCAAGAGTTAAAAGAACTTGGAATCAGAGTCAGCCTATTCTTAGATACCGACTTAACTCAAATCGAACTTGCTAAAGAAATTGGGGCAGATCGCATAGAGCTATATACAGAACCTTATGCCACAGCTTTTCGTAAAGATTATGTGGAATCAGTTTTTAAAAAGTATCAACAAGCGGCAAACAAAGCTGAAGAAATTGATTTAGGAGTCAATGCAGGGCACGATTTAAACTTAAATAATTTAGAAAAATTTTGTTCAATTCCTAATATACTTGAAGTTTCGATTGGTCATGCCCTAATTGCAGATGCTTTAGACATAGGACTATTTAATGCTGTGAAGGAGTATTTAAAAATTCTTTATATTAATTAATTATAATTAATAATACAAAATCATCGATATTTGGTAAATGTATTACAGTTTAGTTAAATGAATATGTGTTACAAAGCCATAATTTTTGACCTGGATAATACATTATTAAATTTTGATTTGTGTGAGCGCAAAGCTATTCTTGGCACGCTAGAAGCTTGTGCAATATCGTTAAATTTACATGGAATAACTGAAACTATTTTTTTACAAATATATGAAACTTATAGCTCTCAGTATTGGAGACAGCGAGATGTTTTTACTCCTAATGAGTTAATCGAGATGTCTTATGAAAGTACACTAACTGAGTTAAATCTAAAAATAGAGGAAATTAGCCATCTCGGAGAAATCTTTTGGGAGATTTTTAATCATTCAAGTGTCTTGGAACCTGATGTATATAAAGTATTAACTGTTCTTGCACGCAATTATCGTTTGGCTGTCATTACGAACGGTTTTATATCAGCGCAACTACCAAGAATGCAAGCTGCTGGAATTGAGCATTTTTTTGAAGCAATTGTAGTTTCTGAAGCAATTGGTTTTGCTAAACCATCTCCTGAGATATTCTATCATGCTTTATCTAAGTTAAATTTAACATCAGCAGAAGTTCTTTACGTTGGAGATTCTCTAAAGCACGATTATGCGGGAGCAACACAAGTCAAAATGGATTTTTGCTATTACAACAAAAAAAATCAAAATTTACCACAAGAAGCAAAACCAAAGTTTATGATAAATGAACTCTTAAATTTGCTAGATATTTTTAAATAATAGATTTTTTTATTAATATAAAATTAAATTGTAAATAGTTTATTTTAAATTATTTTGAGGAATTTTCTAATATGTCTATATATAATTCAATTGGTAAACAATACTCAAAAACTCGCGTTCCTGATATCCGTATTGTCAATAAATTAATTGATTTACTCAATTTACTCAAAGGTAGCATTATAGCTGATATTGGCGCTGGTACTGGTGGTTACAGTCTAGCGCTAGCTAATAAAGGATTTCTTGTTAATGCTGTTGAACCTTCTGTAGTTATGCAAAAACAAGCAGTAGAACATCAGCAAATTAAGTGGTTTACTGGCTATGCAGAAAATTTACCTATAGCAGATCAGTCTGTTGATGCTGTTGTAAGTATCCTGGCAATTCATCACTTTTCTCATCTCCAAAAAGCTTTTCAGGAAATGCACAGAATAATTAGAGATGGAGCAATAATTTTGTTAACTTTTGATATTAGATTAGCTCAGAAGATATGGCTTTACGATTATTTTCCGTTTTTGTGGGAAGATGCGTTACGATTTTTACCACTTAATGAACAGGTTAATTTAATTCAGAGTAATACTAAGAGGCGTGTTGAAGCCATACCCTTTTTGTTACCATACGATTTATCTGATTTATTCGCAGCAGCAGGCTGGAGACGACCAGAGTTATATCTTCAACCAGAAGTACGTGCAGGAATATCGTCTTTTGCTTTAGCTAATCAAGATTTAATTGAGCAAGGAGTAAAGTTACTTGTAGCAGATTTAAGTAGTGGAGAATGGAGTAAAAAATATAGTGATATTTACAATTTGACAGAGATTGATATAGGCTATCGTTTTATCCGTGCAACGCTGGATAACTAAATAATTGTAATTTAATATTAAATTATGATAAACAAAGTTAGTGTAGGTGAGAAAATTAAAATTAGACAATTTGAGATTAAAGATGTAGAGAGAATTGCTAGTCTTTGCGAACAACTTGAATATTCTGTGACAAATCAACAAATAGAGCAGCGCCTTACTAAAATTAAAAATGACGATACTCATATTGTGTATGTTGCAATTTTAGAAAATGAATATGTAATAACTTGGGCGCACGCTCATATTTGTGACTCAATAGTTATTCCAACTCCAGCGATTATTTTGGGATTAGTTGTAGATAAAGATTATCGTCATAATGGAATTGGACGTTTTTTAATGCAGCAAATTGAGCAGTGGGCTTCTCTAGCTGGATGTGATAGTGTTCTGTTACGTTCTAATATTAAACGCCAAGAAGCTCACTTGTTTTATGAGAAAATTGGTTATACCAATATCAAACAATCATTAACTTTTCATAAAAAATTGTTTTAGTAAAAAATATGTAGTTAATTAATACATTTGTCACTCACCGTCTCCTTAATGCTTGTCTATGATTTAAATATTTTAATGAACTACATCGTATGCATCTAAACAACCTACAACGGTGAGATAATTTATGTAAGCTTACCCATTTATTTTACCGATTACCAGTTTCAGTACAAAATTATGGAGTTATTTTATGGCTTTAATCAATCAGAGAATAGATGTTCCTGTAATCGTTGATGAATCGAAATGTCTAGAAAAATGCACAGCTTGTATTGAAGTTTGTCCCTTGGATGTATTGGCGAAAAATCCAGAAACAGGCAAAGCCTACATGAAATATGATGAGTGTTGGTTTTGTCTACCTTGTGAAAAAGAATGTCCAACCAATGCAATTACTGTGCAAATTCCCTTTTTATTACGTTAACTATCTGTGGTAAAAATTAATGAATGATGACCTCAATTATTGGCTAGAAATGTTGCGATCGCCTGACGTAAATGATCGGATAGTAGCTGTCAAAACCTTGCAACATTTAGGTGATGACGAAACAATCGATGCTTTAATTATAGCTTTAAAAGACGAATATATTACTGTTCAGAAAATAGCAATATCTGCCCTTTGGGAAATTGCTAATCCAGTTGCCATCCCTGCCTTAATTGAATGCCTCGGTTCAGCAGATACAGATATTCGCACTGAAGCTGCATCAGCATTAAGTGAGTTAATTACACAAGATGAATTGTTACTTTTACTAGACAAGCTCCAAAATAATAATGTAAATATTCAATTAAATATTTTAGTGCTTTTGCAGAAGATACATGATATTCAATCTTTACCCAATATTTTACCATTTTTAGAATCAAAAAATCCGGAGTTAAGAGAAGTAGCCGTTACGACACTGCGATATATCAATCAATTAGAAAAATGTCCGCAAGCTTTAAATTTAATTTTTGATGAGGAAGCAAGTGTACGTCGTGCAGCTGCTTTAACTTTAGAACATTTACAAGATGCAGAAGTGATTATAATACTTTGTCAAGCACTTACAAATGATAGTGACTGGCAAGTTCGCCGGAATGCAGCTAAATCTCTGGCTATTCATGCAAATAATCAAGCAATTTCAAAATTAGAAATAGCTTTAAATGATGAACATTGGCAAGTGAGAAAATCAGCAGCACAAGCTTTGCAAAAAATTCCAGATATTCAAGTTATGCCAAGATTAATTCAAGCATTAACAGATGAATATGCAGATGTAAGAAAAGAAGCTGCGATCGCACTTGGAAATTTAGCTCATCCCGACGTTATTAACCCCCTAAAACAAGCCTTAGATGACCCTGACAAAGAAGTGTCTATCCAAGCGCAACGGGCAATTCAGAAGATACAAACAGATAAAAAGTCTCAAGGGAGCAGTAAATAACTAGGGGAAATGCCAACATGATTAAAGCTTTGCTAGTTTCGCAATACAAATTCCTGACTCCAAATTATTGACCTCTGCTCATCAACAATATTTATGAGGTGAACTTTATTGACAAAACAACGATAATTTAAATCTAAATTTTGTAATTCTTCTAACACTTGCAAAAAATTATCTGTATCTTTTATAAATTTTCCTAACGTTAATGCGGAACAAATAATAAATTTTTCCTGAAATCTTCAGCTAATATACCTGTATATAGTTTGTTGTGTAGTTTTAGTATATCTACTTTTCCTTCTTCAATTATTAAAAACATATACTCATCCCATGATTTTTGTGATCCTTTGAGACAAATAGGAAATATTTTCCACTTACTCAAAACACTATTAATATAAAGAATGAGATTATTTTTATTAATAAACTTAATTATGGAAAATACAAGTGTAATATAGAGCTCAATTAAATCAAATTATGGGTTATGTTTCTGCTTGATTTGATTGATATGTTCCGTGTTATAGCAACCGCCAGGTTGGTTAGGACACTAAACTCAGAACATACTCCATTGCCGCTCGCAAGGTAGGGAAGTACTCCAGTTGCTTGCGGA
>NZ_JBALDE010000066.1:0-5290 GCF_036917515.1 Nostoc sp.
GTGCACAGTGCCGGACCTATAAAGAAAATGGGGGCCAAACTTTGTTGAAGATCATTTTCCCTCCCCAATGAAATCGTATACTGTTTTTTGAACAGAAACGTAAACCAAAGAGCACCAAGAAAAAAGTATGCAACAAAAGCAAGTAGCACGCCAAACCAATTTAAATCTGAAATTACATTAATCATTGTTCTATATTTCCTCTACTTTTAAGAATGTATCAGCAGTATAGAGTGGCGCAATGACAACCCCAATACGGTTCGGTTAAGGTTTAAGCAGTGTTGTATACAGAGAAGAAGAGTGTCTCAATTTTTGCGATTCTTTTGTGTATTGGTTTCTTGGAGGGAAATTTAGCTCTAGTTTTTTTTACAAGCGGGTTAGTTCTTCCTTCTGTGCCAGACCCGACGCGAACGCGTTCTGGTATCTGTTCGTCAAGAATTTCACACGCAAGCCAGGTCAAAAAAAAGGTATTTCTTCTGGCTCAATACGTTGAAACTTCGGGATAGCACGGCGCACCACATTCAGCGTTCCGGTAAAACTTAATCGTAGAGGGGAAATTTCAGCGCTTTGGGCAACTTGAAACATCAGCGATCGCTTGTTCTATCTTTGATGATGGAATTGCTGTTTGTAAGGCTTTAAACACCGTACCTGATTCTACATTCGGCACAAATAATCAGAATTCTTTGAGTTGCATTTTTGCCGTTTGCACCCTGATGACAATTATCAGTTTACATGGTTTCTGACCTGAATGGCACTAAGAAAAGCTCTGAGCATTGCAGGATATGCGCTACAGTTTTTAAAGCTATTGAACAATGTCGGCATCGGGCAGACGATTGTCCTTGATGCAGTGCTGCTCCCCTTGCCGCCAACTCTTGGAGACGCACTCGCGTTCGGCATCGCTGTTTTCGTTCAGCCCCCTTTGCGATCGCTACCCACCGATCAACAGCGATCGCTGTGCCTGACACAGACAGTGGAATTAGATGTACGGGTTGCCCAAAAAACCCAACTCTTGGAGACGCTGCGCGAACGGCTTCCCTCAGGGTAAACCCTCGATTGACATTTCTCAAAAAATTTGCCTGCACTGCCGCCTGCCATTTATTTTTTAACGGGACTTAAACAAAACAAGAAGGTAAAAAAGACTATAATGCTTAAATAGCACAGCTTTCACGTTAAAGTAAGCTGATGAAAGAAACGACTCCCGCAGCCATGCCTCCATGCTTTCAAAGATGGTGTGAGCGATTTGATGATGTTTTTACTCATAACCCTTTTTACCCCTGAATACTCGTAATTTTATAAATGCACCTAAAAATCCGAAATATTGTGCAGTAAGGTTGTATATTACAGTGTTACTATTGAATCTAAGTGCAAGCTGATGGTAGAACCTCTAACGGCAGCAGTAATTGTCTGTTTATTTTTCTCAGAGGCAATTAAAGAAGGTGAAAAAGCTTTAACTAAGTGGGTTTCTGATACATTTGCTCAACTAGTACCGCACGGCGTAAATAGAGATCCCATTTTTTACGACTCAAACTAATGGTCAAAATTAAGTTGTGAGATGGGAACAAAACTTACGCCAACGTGTACTAGTACATAGACTGATAGGTTAAGCCGAATTCCTAAAAAAAGCCCAGAGGACGTAAATGAAATAATTAACATAGCTCATCGTGCTGAATCATAAGCATCGTGCTGAATCAAAGGATCTGAAGCAGAATATATGACTACGGTAATCTTTGTACATGGAACGGGAGTGAGAGAAGCTGTGTATGCATCTACATTTCTGCACATTGAAGAAACTTTCAATAACTTTAAACGAGATATCAAGCTAGTTCCCTGTTCTTGGGGTGAAGCTTATGGAGCAAAGTTTAATGCTGCTCGTGAGTCAATTCCTAATTATGATTCAGCAAGGAGTCAGTCAAACAGCAACGAAGATTATCGGGTTCGGCTTTGGGATTATTTGTATAAACAACCACTATTTGAAATTCAAATTTTATCATCAAAAATCTCTCAAGGGATACCTGCTGTTCCACGACCAGGACAGCTGACTCCATCACAGCAACTAAAAAAGAGAGTAGAACAGTTAACTACTTCCTCCAACCTACAAACTGAAATTAAAAAGGCTGGGATTGCTAAGGAGGTATTCGACCAATCTCACCAGGCTGTTATAGAGTCACAGTCATATGCCAGGTTGTTGGAAAAAGCATCAGGATCTTTGGATGAATATTATGCAGCGATCGCTAGAGCAATTGTAGCCGAGGTGATAAGTTTGTGCAATCAGCAATGGATTAATACTCCAATTCTGTTTAATCCACACTTACGAAATCAGATTGTAGACTTGATCAATAAAGAATTAACCCAAGATACCCAATCACGAGGACAGTTCGGGAATTACGTAAAGGATTTTCTTGTAAATTTGGGAGGTCAGTATTTGCAGGGAAATCGAGAAATGTTCATTGATTTCTCCTTTGAGTTTAGTGGAGATATCCTCCTCTATCAAGCAAAGGGAAAAAAGATTCGCGAATTTATTTGGGATCAAGTCGAAAAAGCGAATGCGAACTCTCCTGTCGTTCTGCTTGCTCATAGCTTAGGAGGTATTGCTTGTGTAGACTTGCTGGTTAATAAGTTAAAGAACCAACCGAAGAATGAGTTAGAAAACCAACCGAAGGTTGACTTATTAATTACAGTTGGCTCACAGGCTCCATTTTTATATGAGATTGATGCATTGCAAAGTTTATCTTACGGAGAGTCTCTACCAGAGAACTTTCCGAAATGGTTGAATATTTATGACTTACGGGATCTGCTGAGTTATGTTGGCGAGCGCGACAAGTTATTTGCTAGAAAAATAATAGATGTTCAAGTTGATAACCAGCAATCCTTTCCAAATTCTCATGGAGCTTACTGGTATAACGATGCGACATGGAATGCCATTTTACGGGAGTTACCATGACAAATCCTCATATTAACCCTGAAAAAACTTATGCACTGGTTGTAGGAATTGAAAAATATACCGCCGGTTCAGACTGGAATCTGAATGGACCTGCAAATGATGCTATACAGTTTGCTAATTGGCTTCTTGATAAAGGAGTCAAATCAGAAAATATATATTTGTTTGTGTCCCCTTTGAATGAAAATAGGGATTTATTGAATAGGAGAAACATAAAAGCACAGGCTGCTAATGGAAAAAATATATACAATATAGTTATCAGTAAATTGCTAGGCGAAAATGCGGTCGGTGAGTTGCTGTATGTGTTCTGGGGAGGGCACGGTTACAAAGTTAACTCGAAGAACACAAGACGTATACTCTGGTATAGCGACACTGACAACGAGAACTGCAAAAGCCTTGACATTAAGTCACTCACAGAAGCACTGAAAACCTCCTTCCAGAACAAAGGCTTTGCTACACAGATATACTTTATTGATACTTGTGCAATCTCTGTTGGTCACGAACACGATCTCATACTTAAATGGGAGTCAAGCACAGACGATTTCACTCCAAATGGTCGAGAGAGTAGAAATGAACAATTCGTGTTGTTTGCCTCACCAGAGGATGAAGCAGCAATTAATGATAATAAGGCAGGCTCTGGCAGTTTTTCAAGCGTTGTTATGAATGAGTTAAAGCAACTAAGAGAAGGTTGTTTTTTACCCGCCGATCTGGCCGAATTGACCAAAAAGGTAACCGAACAGAGTACACAAAAACCAGTCTATTTTTGGGTTCATAAGTTGGATGGAAGTGAAGAAGAATGGGTAAACTCTCCAATTAAAAGTTCCGGTGCTACTTCCACCACTCTGATTACAACTCCACTAAATTTAGACAATTGGGTTGGAAGAGAAGATGATATTAACCAATTGCAAACTTGGCTGGCGAATACAGAGGTTAAGACCATTGGCATCCAAGGTTTTGGTGGTGTCGGGAAGTCAACTTTAGCCGTTTATCTTTATGAGAAAACTGATAAAGCTGGCTTTGAAGGTAAATTTTGGGCAAATGTTAGCCTAAATACCAATTTTACTGTCTTTGCTGAGAAGATAATAACTAAATTCGGTGGGCAAGTAACTGACCGAGGAGATATCAACGAGTTGGTAAATGACTTGCTCAATTGTCTAAACGAGCGTCGGTACTTGCTAGTGGTGGATAACCTAGAAACCCTGCTGAATAAATCGCGGCAATGGCAAGACTCAGGATATAAACAATTTTTCGAGAGTTGGCTAAAACAAGGACGTAAGAGTACTGTCTTACTGACAACCCAAGTAAAGCCTATTCTGTTTCAACCAGAATCTTGGTGGTATCTCTTAAAAGGGATGAAAATCAGTGATGGTGTCAAACTATTAAGAAAATTTCAAATTCAGGGATCTTCACCCGAAAAAGAAACCGCAGAACTGGAAGCTTTTGTTAATTCTGTTGATGGTCACCCCCTGATTTTAGAGCTAGTAGCCCAGTATTTACGGGCATATTGCAACAATCAATTAAATTGTGTCCAGGAATTAAGACTACAGCAGTTTCAATTAGTTGATAACGGACAAAGACCCAACTGGGAAAACCCAGACAAGTGTTTATCATGGATTTTAAAAAAGCACTTTCAGCGCTTGAACCAAAATCAAAAAGATTTCTTGTTAAACTTGAGTGTCTACCGACAACCTTTTAGCAATGAGGCAGCACGTTGTATGTTGACCTCAGATGAGAAAAAGAACGATCGGCACCTACAGGAATTGTTTAGCTGTTCTTTCTTGCTGAAAACTGAAGATGGAAAATACCTTTTTCAGCTTTTTGTAGAGGAATACGTCCACCAAGTCATCGACGAGCAATCTAAGGATTTAACTCCTGCACACTGGGAAGCATTCAATTACTATATCTCACATCGAAAAGAACTATCTTTAGAGAAAACCATAGAAGATGTAACAGAATACTTAGAAGCTTTCTATCATTTGTGTCAACTAAAAGAATATGCCAAAGCCTACCGTCTTCTAAGATACTTTGCTCAGTTTGTTAGTGCATGGGGTTACTACTCAATCTTGGTTGATAGGTATGAAAAATTGATGGAGAAGCGACTACTTTTTACCGAACAACTAAGTCAACAGGATTTGATGGATTTATTTATTACGTTAGGTAGTCTTTACGTTTACATAGGCAACTCAGAGCAGGCAATTAAGTACCATCAGGAGTCTCTATCTATTGCACGAGAACTTGGTGACCGTCAGCAAGAAGCAGGATCTTTGTGCAATTTGGGTCATTCCTACAGTTTACAGGGTCAAAAACAAGACTATGAGCAGGCGATTAAATGCTATCAGCAAGCACTGCCAATTT
>NZ_JBALDE010000067.1:0-24348 GCF_036917515.1 Nostoc sp.
CCGGATACTTAAAAACCTGAAGATAAAAGCTCAAGCTTTTGGCTTAGAGCTCATCCCTATTTCCAACGCTACGGAATGTGTTTCTTAGGAGTTAAAGGAATATTGCATAGATACCGTGGCAATGGAAGCTACAGGAGTTTATTGGATTCCTGTTTTTCAGATATTAGAAGCTAAGGGTTTTGAGGTCAAATTAGTCAATGCCCATCACGTTAAAACCGTACCAGGGCGTAAAACTGATGTGTTAGATTGCCAGTGGTTACAAAAGTTACATACTTATGGACTACTGTCTGGTTCTTTTCGCCCGGAAAACGAAATTTGTGTGCTACGCAGTTATATCCGTCAGCGAGACAGCTTAATCAAGAGTGGTAGTACTCATGTACAACGGATGCAAAAAGCACTTATCCAGATGAATTTACATCTTCACAAAGTTATCAGCGATGTCACGGGTTTAACCGGAATGAAGATTATTAAAGCCATCGTCAGGGGCGAACAAGACCCACAAGTTTTAGCCACACTCAAAGACCCACGCATCAAAAGCAGTACAGCAGATATTGCTAAGGCATTAACTGGTGATTACCGTCGTGAACATTTATTTGTCCTCCAGCAAGAATTAAGTTTGTATGAGGTTTATCAACAACAGATTAGTGCTGTTGACGCTGAAATTGAAAAATGTTTAGCATCTTTTGAACCTAAGACTTTAGATGAACCACCAACAACGGAGAGAAAACGCCGGAAAAAACCGACTGCAAATCACCCAAGTTTTGATTTACACAAGTATCTTTATGGGATGGCAGGCGTAGACTTTACACTGATTGATGGTCTTGATGCTTTAACTGTTCAAACGATTTTATCTGAGGTAGGATTAAACCCAAAACGCTTTCATACAGTTAAGCACTTCACATCTTGGTTGGGTTTATGTCCTGGTCAAAAAGTTACTGGTGGTAAGGTCAAAAGCTCTCAAACTCGTACTGTTGTCAATCGTGCTGCGAATGCTTTCCGTATGGCTGCTTTTTCTCTGACTCACAGTCGTTCTGCGCTGGGCGCGTTTTATCGCCGCTTACGTTCTCGCTTGGGCGTACCCAAAGCTATCACTGCTACTGCACACAAACTGGCTCGTTTGTTCTACCGAATCTGGACAACTGCTGGGCAATATTCTGATCCTGGTATGGACTACTATGAGCAAAAATATCAGGAGCTGATTCTCAAAAACCTCCGGCATAAAGCTCAGGCTCTTGGTTTGGAACTTGTCCCTATTTCTCACCTCACCGAATGTGTTTCTTGAAAGAGGGGTAATTGCTAAGAAGCAACTGTTGTTTGCTTGCAGACTGAGAGGATGCGTTGGTCGTTAGCGCTAATAAATTTGATTTGATGAAAATTGGATAGGTTAATTTTCATTTTTTCCGTTTTTGCTTTATTGTAACTAAGTGATTTAGCAGAAACTGTGTTGTTATTCTGTTTTCCTGTAAAGCAACTAAACTCAGAATTAGGATAGTACAAAGCTCCGACAATATTTCCTTGTTGACGTTGCAATACTAAGTAGGCTTTCCCAATTTGATTAGGTTTAGGAGTTTCGCCGTATAAATATGTCCCGTCAGTAAGCGAAGCCGATTTGGTTGAGCTATTTGGTAGGCTTTGTCCAGTTGAAGAAGGAATTTCTAAACTAACTAAAGCTAGAGAAAGCAATATAAATGCCGCACCTTTCTGGAATTTTGTATTAACAGTTGCAGGTGGATTCATTTGTTTTTTCCTTGCGTTACTGTTGGTTGTACTTAGCTTAAACCTCTTATTGTTTGTATAAATCTTTCTGACGGCAGAGATTAGGGTAGCAATATCAACTTTCAAGCCCTTCCACTATAGGACAGCACGGTTTACAGACAAGACTGAGGTGCTTTCACCCCTTCGGGGCGAAAGCGACGGCTGGGCATTTTATTTTCTGGAAATCCCTACCCGTGGACGTTCTTGCTGAGGAATATTCATCATCGACATCAGTGCTGCTGCTACTGGGTTTGGTTGGGTGAGAAAATCTCGCCAGCTTAGACGATTTAATTGAATGGCTACAAACCGAAAGTCCAGTACATTTAAATCACCAAATGTAATGCGATAATTTTGAGGTTCAGGGCGTAAGGGTTCGTCAAACGAGAAAACTACAACTGGGTAAATAGACTTAATAATATTGCAATGTCCAAAGCTAAATCAGCCAAAAAACACAAGCCAAGCGAATTTGATCGCCAATTTCAGCAATTAACCATTGGCGAATTTTATAGGTTAATGTCCCAAAAATATTGAAGTGCTGGCAACATCTCCAGTCGGTGCTGGTGTCAAGTCAAAACTGGAAAATGCTTGTTGCAGTCAGATGAATAATAATCGGAGGCAGGAGGCAGAAGTCGGAAGTCGGAAGTCAGGAATCAGTTATTATTCTCTCTCACTCCCTCATCTCCCTTATCTCCCTCATCCCCCTCTTTCTTTGCGTCCCCACGTCCCCGCGTCCAACTGTCGGATCGGAATCTGAAGCAAAAACTCTGTTCCTTCCCCAAGAGTGGAGAAACACTCTAACTTACCACCATGTTTTTGCGTGATAATAGCATAACTGATAGACATGCCAAGACCAGTTCCCTTTCCTACAGGTTTTGTTGTAAAGAAGGGGTCAAAGATATGTTGACGAACGTCTTGTGACATACCCGTTCCGTTATCAGCGATCGCAATTTGTACCCAGTGTAAATCTATCACTGAAGTGCGGATGCTAATTTGCGGGGGGCGAGCCTGAAAGTCTTGAGATGTCGATTGGGTATTGACTTGTTCAAGTACATCAATGGCGTTTGTCAAAATATTCATCAAGACTTGATTAAGTTGTCCAGCATAACACTCCACTAAAGGCAAGTTACCGTAATCTTGAATCACTGCGATCGCCTGACAGCCTGGTTTACCTTTGAGGCGATGTTGCAAAATCAACAGGGTACTATCAATTCCTTCATGAATATCAACCTCCTTCATTTCAGATTCGTCCAACCGTGAGAAGGTTCTTAGCGATTTGACAATTTCTTCAATACGTTCAGCCCCAATTTGCATCGATGCAAGTAGCTTTAGCAAATCTGCACGCAGAAACTCTAAATCAATATCAGCAATTTTGGCTTGAATAGCTGATGTAGAAGCCGGATATTCACTTTCGTACAGTTGCACTAATTCCAGCAGATGCTGAGTATATTCGTTGACATAAAGAATATTGCCGTAAATAAAGTTGACCGGATTGTTAATTTCATGGGCAACCCCAGCAACCATTTGCCCCAAGCTAGACATTTTTTCGGCTTGAATCATCTGGGCTTGGGTAAGTTGCAGTTCTTGGAGAGTATTTTGAAGTTCAGCTGTACGTTCCTCAACTCGTTGTTCTAATTGTTCATTGGTTTTTTCCAAAGCTGTAAATGATTCGCGTAATTGTTGCACCATATGATTGAATGTATCAGCTAAAATTCCTAGTTCTTTGACCTTTGGTGGTTCAACGTTTTGATTAAATTGTCCATTTGCGATCGCTCTAGCAGCTTGACTTAGCCGAAAAATCGGTTGGATAATCCAGTGAGATGTATAAATCCCCAGTATCGTTGCCACAACCAACGCCCCTAAACAGAGTAAGAAGGTAGTGCGAGTATTTTCATTGACTTGTGCCATGAAGTCAGATTCGGGTATAGTCACAACCACAAGCCAATCCAAACCGTACCGATCTTGCCAAGGTGTGATATGAACAAAGTGTTGTTGTCCATTGAAAGAAATGACAAACTGGTGACTCTCTTGGATTGCTTGCAGGGTGTTAAACTGTTTTTGCAACCTTTGAGCAACGGTGCGAATTAGTGGGTCAGGATTGTCGATGATACCATAGCGCTCAATTTTATTTTTTGCTTTATGTAAAATAGGATATTTGCCAGAACTTCCTACTAGTTGCCCATTGCGTTCTATAACAAAGACCTCTCCAGAGGAACTAACTTTCAAGCGACGGAGAAATTCACTGATACTAGTTAGTGTTAGTTCAACACTCGTAACACCTAACAACTTGTGCCTTTTGTCATAAAACGGAGTAGCCCTAGAAATTGCCACGTAATACTCAAGCCCTCCCTGTAAGGCGTTACTCTTGATATTGAGAGCCTTTCCCGTCGCACTCAGTTTTACCTCTCCAATCTCGGCTGACTCAATTTGGCTCCAGAAGGGCTTGCCTGCTGCAACAGCATCTTTGTACCATGACTCAGTTAACGGATTGAAACCATAGCTTTGTAACAGTTCAATACGTTTGCCTTCATCGTTAGCAATGTAGTCTGAAGCTTGCCCTTTTCCCATATTTTCGTACAGTAGCAGATCGATTCCTTTTACCCAGTGTCCCGCACCTGCTTCTGTTCCATCTTGTAAAGCGTACCCAATATAGCTGAGATTCTCAAAGGCTTTAGCTTGTCTCCAAAAATAACGCCCACTGGCAGTTAAATCCTTGAGATTTAGTTCTTTATTAGCGATCGCATCGACATTTATTTGGGTCAATTGAATCGGCAAGTCCAAATAGCTGTCTAAATGGTCATTTACCTGCTGACTGGCTTTATCAAGTAACTGCCCAGCAAGATTATAAACCGCTTGCTGACCATTTTTAAACGAGAAATATCCAACAAGCCCCACAGCAGTAAAAATTTGCAGCAAAAAAGATACAACAAGAATCGGTTGCAGAGAAAGCTGCCCAAACCACCTAGAGTCTTTATGCCGCATAACCAAAAAACCCCATTATCAAACGAGATCAACTTATAATTCCCGTTTTTAGGTTTTTTATATCAGGATTTACGCAACCAAATTCTTAGTTTAGATAAGGTGTCAAGAAAAAAAGGTATCTTTTTACAGAGATATCAAAGTATAAAAAATAATATTTTATAAGTAAAAGTATTACCACATACTTAATATCATCCTGTTACAAACAATATTTTTACCCCCTATTTCTCTATTTTTTTGAAAGTAGTAATAGCTTTAAGTTTTATAAAAATAATTTATATTTTGTAAGAAAATGAAAGTACTTGACATATTTTACAAAGACTGAGAGACTTTCTAATAAGGTGAAAAAAATTAAAGTGTTCCCTTAAAAATATAGCTCCTGATAGTTTTGTAAATAGGGATTTTATAACATCTCTATCTCAGAACATGTTTCTAAAAGTAAGCTGTTACGTATGCACAAATTTGCACACTTAATCGTAAGCCTTATGCTAACCTGCGGCTTACCGCAGAAGCGTTTATGTCATTAGTCATTTGTGTTTACTAAAGACAGAAAAGATAATGGCAGCCTCTACGAAAAAATGCAATTGGTAGACGCATTAGCTTAACAAATATTTCACCAGTTCTATCTCCTTTTAAAAAAGGGATAACTTCAGCTTGAAACTTTAATTTGGACTCAATTTTAGTCACTGCACCGCAGAGGTTTCCTCTGTTATAGCCAGTAGTCTAGGAAACCTTGATGCTGTCTGTTTTTTGCAGCGTCAGTCTGACTGTGCAACTTGACTATGCAAGTGTGATATGGGAATCATGTTTGATTTTTGAAATATATATAAGGTGCGTTACGCTACGCGGTAATGTACTACATATAGTTATAATTTTTCAAAAATCAAATTAAGTTATCATACTTTTTGAAGAGAAGCTAGAGTTGTATCTCAATATTTGGTTGACCGCCAAGATTTTTCAGACATCCTCTGACCTTCAATTAAGCTGAGAAGATGAAAACTTTGTTCAAGTATTCTCTGTGGGATAGCCTTCTGTTTGCTATGACAATTTTTCAACTAGTATTAAATATTTGGTTGTCAATAACTTGGGAATCACGAGCTTTTTTACATAACTTGTGGTTTTATCCACTTTGTTTATTTCTGTTTTGGTACAACGCCTTAGTTGCTACCCATAACTTTGTTCATACTCCTTGGTTTAGGTCTAATTTACTCAACAATCTTTATGCGATAGTCAACTCAGCTAATCTATATTCTCCTGTAACTCATTATCGTCATATTCATTTCAATCATCATCGCTATGGTAATGACAGGCAAGATGTACATGGTAAAACTGAGGATCATTCTTCTACCTTTGCTTATGGTAAAAATGGTGAAAGTGAAAATGTCATCACGTACTGTGCTTTAGCAATTTTGCGTGATGACATAACTGAGTCATTTCGTCAAATAACTCATAAAGAAAGTCTTCAGTTGTATTTAGAATGTGGTACTTGTCTATTAGCAATTATTGGATACTTGCTGATATCTTGGAAGTTTTTTCTATTTTTTGTTCTGCCTGTATTCTATTTTGGTTGGTTTTTAACTTATTTAGCTAACTATTACGAACACTTTGGAGCGATACCTGAAAACCTCTATGCCAATTCAACTAGCCATTATGGCCGCATCTACAATTTCCTTTTCTGCAACGAAGGTTATCACCAAGAACATCACTTGCGTCCTAATGTTCATTGGAGCCAAAGACCTCAAGTCTATGAAAATCTACGCAAACAGCTAGATGGCGTTGTGAGAGTGATATTGAAATTTCCACCTCCTCTAGGCTTTATACATCATAGAGGAAAGATTGAAACTTCAGTCAGACAAACTGTGCAGTATTAGCATCCCCGCACGAATAAGTTGGTCAGGCTTATATTTATCAATTCATTCACAATCTTTCATGGAGGTGGCACGCGCTCTTAAGAGCGCGTGCCAAGCCTGACCAACTTATTTTTGCAAGGGCCCCTTAATAACTCAACTTTTCAAATCAGGTGTCTTGAAATTATGGCATGGATAAATATTTTAATCGCTGGTCTTTTAGAGACAACATGGGCAGTCACTTTAAAATGGAGCAATGGCTTTACAAACTTCCTACCGACCGCAGCAACGATTGTTGTCACACTCCTAAGTTTTTTCTTTTTGTCACAGGCACTCAAAACAATTCCAGTAGGAACTACCTATGCAGTTCTAGCTGGCATTGGAGCTATTGGTACTGTGATTGCAGATATTATCCTGTTTGATGAAACCTACGGGATAGTTCGCTCTGTTTGCATTGGTTTGATTGTTATTGGTGTTATTGGTTTAAGGATAGTGTAACGATGCTCTTAGTAAAAACACAGATTGGACTTAGTGAAATACATGGCATTGGACTGTTTGCTGCCCAATTCATTGCTAAAGGGACTGTAACGTGGCAATATCATCCCGATTTTGATTCTGCTTATTCTGAGAGTGACATATTGAGAATGCCTGAGCCAGCTAGGGAACAATTTCTCAAGTATGCATACTACGATAAAGAGTTAGAATTGTATATTCTCTGCTCTGATGACCAGCGATTCATTAATCATGAGCCAGATTTTCCCAACATTATCTCCACTCCCCGACAAGATGTTACTGCACGTGATATCGTGCCAGGAGAAGAATTGCTATGCGATTACAACTGCTATGATGATACGTATTTTGCTCGAGTTGGATTGCTGCAATTTTCTAGAACTTTAAGTTTTAACGAAGCAGTGATTGCAGAAAAAGCAACATCCCTCAGCGTTGGGTAAACGGCGCAAAGATAAGGGGATGGGGAGATGGGGGGATGAGAGAGACAAATCAATTCAAAATTCACTTAGGAAGAATCCATTTTTCTGCCTCCTGCTGTTTCGACTTCCGACTTCCGACTTCTGTCTCCTGCCTCCGATTTCAAGCCCGCATTCGAGTCAGTCCCAGCTTTAAAGCAGTGAACACTTCGTTGAGCTTCAGTGCATCGCAGTAAACAGTCCTGAAGGCGTATACTGGAGAATTTAAACCCGCTGAGAGCGTGGAAGAGAAAGAAGACTCGCCTATGGCGATTGACTGCACATCGCAAAAGCTCGTGGATGCGATCTCTGGATTTCTCACCATAATCCTCAAAGCCTTATAAAATCTAGATTTTGGTTTTTCACACTATATGAATAAATAACATGTCAAAAATGCCCGAAACATATTCAGGGTAAGGATTATGAGAAGTGTGATCGCGGAGGTAATCGTATTCTGTCAAGAAATTTCTCATTAGTAATTTGAGTTTCCAACAATATCATATTGCCATTTGAAGAAACTAACGGGAGTATATACTTCCTGCCAATCACAAGCTCAAGAAGGTGCATCCCAATCAAGTCTTGTTTCTTGTTCAAAATACCCTAGGGCGTGTTTTCAAACTAGAACCACAAAAGAATGGAGGCGATCATAATCATAGCTGTATAATTTGCAGCAAATTTCTCATATCGAGTAGCGATGCGGCGAAACTGCTTGAATCGGTTGATAGCGCGTTCAACAATATTGCGTTGACGGTAGATTTCAAAGGCTTTAGAACCTCGATGTGGTTCACTTGAGAGTCGTGGGATAGTAAGATGAAGACCACTTTCAGGGCGTAAGTAATTATGGATTCTGCGACCTGTATAGCCTTTGTCTCCAACCAATCTCAAAGAGCGTAAACGTAGACGACCTCGACTAGAACGTTTAACAGCACCTAGTCTCCTCGGTTGATCATGACTATATAGCGATCGCCTTTTTTCTAGGATATAACGAGTTTGAAAACACGCCTTAGACGAGATGGAAAGTCTACGGCAGTTAGAAACGGAGAATCAGCAACTCCAACAACGTATTCAGGAATTGAAACACGCTGTACAACACCATTCTGTCCAACAGTGGGGAAATACTCTCACGCAGCAAGCGACCAAAGCCTTGAACAAGCAGGTGAAGCAAGCACTGGAGAAGACAATTGACCTGCGATCGCTAGCTGTTGAACTGCCCAAAGAAAATGCCTAAGAATGTCTGCTTACAGGAAATTCGCATGAGGAGGAGACGGCAATGCCTACGGCAGCAAGCTACACTCCCTTGGGGGTCGTGTCGCCTCAGTTTGTTCAAGGCGTGTCAGAGAAAGAGGAAGACTTGCCTATGGCAATGGACTGCACGACGCTAACGCTTGTGGAAGATGCACCAAATCAATCTGCTTCGTTGGCAGAAGAAAACCAGGATCGTGGTGTTGAGCCGAAAGACTGTCATGAAGGTGCTTATTCCGCCGCACCCGTTGCACAAAATTTAACTGATTTAGAAGAACAAGCCCAAGCAAGCCTTCCCACTTCCTTAAAGACTGAAAACTCGGTTTCGGGTGAAGGAGTCAAAGCAGTTCATGAGGGCGAAGGTTCCGCCGCGCCTGTCACCAGTGCTGAAAAATGGTCGCATGAAGCGATAGTTGCAAGGTCAAATATGCGACCAAAACGTATGTAGAAACTCAAACTTGCGGCGAATTCAGGGCAGAATCTGGGGTTTGACTTCTTGCTCTCGTGCTGGAATGATGATCCGGCTTTGCAGATTGCGATCAAGAAACTATTGGCGAAGTTTTCACAGTGGGGTATCGCTTGTGTTAATGAGATATAGGTGGATTGGGAGAGGTAAAAATCACACTATCTCAGAATAGCATGCAACTAAAGTGATTGCTGCTTGACGGTGTTTATATACTAATGTAGAAGGTGTAGATCAAGATTCCCTTGCATTGATACCGCGAAGCGACCAATTACTTTCTAAAAACGGGGATGCATAATCTGCGACTCGATCCCATCCCCACTTATAAGCAGTGTCAACTAGAATTTCTTTACCATTTCGGAACTTAATAAATTCCTGCCCGTGGTCGTAAAATATGTCTGCAACCAGTTGATTACGCTCGTCGTAACCCCACATATCCACTGCTGTTTTCCACCAGCGCTTTCCGGGGGAGAGCAACTGTTCAAGTTCTAAATACTCCGGCTTCCAGTACTTGGTGCGCCATTGATTTGCGAGTGCGTCGATTAGTATCGCAGTCGGGTAGATCGGCTTCAGGTTTTCTTCGAGCCATAGTATATAAACGATCGCGCTTCTGAAAACATCTTCTAAACCTAAGCTTGATGCTTCTAGAGTGTCTTGGAGTTGCTCATCACTGAAATTTACGCCGAGCGTTCGCAGGGCTGGAGCGTACAAATCAAATAATTCTTGTTCTACTGAATCGGCAGACCAGAACCACATAAGAAAAAGAAAACTCCTGCTGGGTGGCTAAATAAAATTTAGCATTTAGCGTGGGAAGTGTTGATGTGGGGACGAGTAGCGATCACAAAACTTTGTCCACCTAAAATCGAATAACTCAATAGCCTGATGATGGAATGGCACGCTTGTTAAGCCCTATAGTATACAGCATAAGGGTTGTAGAGGAGCAGAGGGACACAGGAGCAGAGGAGAAAAATAATAATTCATTCCTCCTATCTCCTCTACATTCCATTGCTTTATCCTCTTCGTCTTTCCCCTCTGCCCCCTGCTCCTCTGCTCCTTGCTGCATCAACCATTTACCTTTTCTTAGTGCCATTCGGCTCAGAGCCATTGTATCTTTGAAATTAACACCTGTGCAGAAATAAATACCCCAAATTCACTAAGATAAGAAAGCAAGGAAAAAATATTACTTGACTTTTGAGTACTGCATTCAACATATATAAAAAATGGTAGATTCTTAATTGCTCTACCGTTTTTTTAACTCTTAAATTTAAGATTTAATTAAATGAAAGAGTTACGAAGACTTATACTGCTGGCATAAAATTTGACCCCTCAAAACTTTTCAAACACCCTCTAAGTAGTAACTAATGCCTTTAATTCCTCAGTTTTTAATCTTGGCCCATAGGATGTAACAATCTTAGAAGCTGCGGCTGATGCTAATTTTCCAGCTTCTTCATAGCTCATACCTTGGGTAATTCCATAGAGAAAAGCTCCTGCATACATATCTCCCGCTCCCACTGTATCTACAGCTTTTACTTGAGGTGCAGCGATTTCGATTAATTTCTGACCGTCAAATACTACTGACCCCTTGGAACCACGAGTAATGGCAAATTTCTTACTCAGGGTTTTTAGTTTGTCTACAGCTACTTGAAAATCTTCTGTATCTCCTAGTTCTAATGCTTCACTTTCATTAGCAAAAATCAAGTCTAAACCAGGTCCAATGATGTCTAATAAACCATTTTTAAAAAACTTCACCATGTTGTAATCAGATAGGGACATGGTAGTTTTTACTCCCGCTTTTTCAGCTATTTCTCTAGCCTTTATAGCTGCTTGTTTCCCTGTGGGAGAAGTCACTAAATATCCTTCGATATATACATATTCTGAATCAGCGAGCGCTGATGATACTAATTCTTGTGTAGAAAATTCTTCAGTAATTCCCAAAAATGTATTCATGGTGCGATCTGCATCGGGAGTTACTAACACTAAACATTTACCTGTAATTCCTGATTGGCGGTCGCCATTTTTTAAGTTGGTATCTACCTGAGAGTTGAGTAAATCTTCTATGTAAAAGTCTCCAAATTCATCATTAGCCACTTTGCAGGAATAAAAAGCTTTTCCTCCTAGTTGACTAATTGCCACTATTGTGTTTGCTGCTGAACCTCCACAACTCTTATGGCAATGAAGATTTTTGAGATTTTCCAAAATATGATTTTGACTGTCTTCATCTAGGAGTGTCATTACACCTTTATCAATCTTTAGCTTTTGTAATAACTCTGGAGATACTTCGTATTCTATGTCTACTAAAGCATTACCTACACCATAAACATCATATTTCTTGCCCATTGTTTATCTCCTAGAATAATTTCTATCTGACTTGAACAGAACTGATAATAACAGATAGGCAACTCCCTAAGAGTTGCTTGGTCATAATTTCGTGGACCCGTATTTTTCAGGGTCTTTTCCCGGATTTCTCACAAAAAAATCAAAAAAAGGGTCACAAACTGCGAAAATCTATATTTAGAAAGCATTTCAACAGTTATAAAGCATGAACTATTAGATAGCGATCGCCCTGTACCAGTTGCGTAAGTCCTGATAAAAAAACTATTGGGGAAGTTTCCACAATGGGCGATCGCTTGCGTAGATGGTGCGTTGGTTGATTGGAATGAGTAGCAATCGCTTTCAACTACTGGCATATTCCAGCACTCGTTCCCACTCCCACCGCCATGCTGTCTTGACTCACACTTCCTTGCCGTTGGTGAATTTGATGAATTCCTGCCCATTCTCATAAAATACATCAGCAACCAGCCGATGGGAGAGTAGTGTGAGAATCTGATCAGATTGTTTATCAATAGTTATCTGGAGTAAAGGAGAGTTGTATAGAACCCATTTGACATCTTTTACTGTCTTAAAGTAAAGTTAGCGCAAAAGTCGTATCCAGCAGTCATGCCATACTCTAGCAGCCTCACAGACGAAGAGTGGATAATCCTCGAACCCTTATTGCCGACTATATTACCGATTAACAAGCAGACCAGACCACCTAACTGGACAAAGCGAGAAATTTTAGATGGTATCTTCTACCAACTCAAGAATGGCTGCAATTGGGAAGACTTACCCAAGGACCCACCCCCCTACTCGACGGTATATTGGCATTACTTGCAGTGGCGGGCTGAGGGAGCGAGCGATAAACTGATGAGCATCTTACATGCAAAGAGTGCGTGAACAGGTTAAAAAAAAGCCAAGTGGACAACGTTGCTGATCATCGACTCTCAAGCGGGAAAAAACACTCTTTTATGCCAGTGTTGCATCGAAAGGATATTGTTCTACAAATCGACTAATGGCATTAAAAGGCATTTAGCAGTTGATACCTTGGGGTTTCCCTTCTTTACTCACTGCAAGCTCCCGTTATTCAGTACCATAGTCCTCTTGATACAGTCAGGAACCCCTCGAGATCATCACTCAGCAAATGGGCTGCGATCAAGCATCTCGTTCCAACTAGGTGAGATAAATCCATGTACGCAACTACGACCGACTTCTGCTAACCAGGTTAATGTAGCCGTCTGAGGTTTTCGTTTGACCTGCGTCGTTAATAATTCGGTCATCGCTGTATTGAAGCCGAGCCGAGGGTATGCTTCAATCACTTGTTCTACGGTTTCTGAAGCAATGTCAGTAATCCTGATTCCCAAAACATCTGCACTTGCCCCCAAATGCACCAGCGCAATTTCTGGCTGTTTGCGGGAGGCAATACCCACAGAGGTGTGAAGCGCAATTGCGTCCCAAACCACTTCCGCTTTCTCGTCAGACAAACCGTGTTTTAAAGCAAAGGCTCGTGCCGCATCCGCTCCATCCACTTCAAATCGTTGTTCCCCCTGAAAGCGATCGCTCAACCCCAAGTCGTGCATCACAGCACCCAGGTAGAGCAACTCCCGATCGCACTTTAGCCCGTCGCGTTGACCGAGCAAATCACCGAACAGAAATGTTCGAATGCAGTGATGGCACAAAAAGCTTGGAGACACTTCTGCAACCAGTTGTGTGGCTTTGTTGCATATCTCACTGTCGGGAATTGAGTGATTCGTTAAGGGACTAATTAAAGACATATTTGCTTCCTTGAGTAACGAAATAACAGGTTCAACATCAGCACTAATGATCGGCTTTGTTGCATGAATAGGAAAAAATGGTAAATTTTACTTATTCTCATTCCAACTCTGACCATGAAGACAAAGGCGAAGTATAAAGTTCGCAATTGGAACTCGTATGATTGGGCACTCAAACAACGAGGCAGTATCAGCTTCTAGTCTCTGGGCGTGAGACACGATTTTACTTGTGCTTCCAGCTTTGGAAAACTCGCCTATTGGCTTGACCTTTTGGTTGGTAGAAGAATCTCCACGTATCCAAACCACGAACCATCCCCCAAAGAATCAAAACGTATAATGACCAAAGAACACTGAACCCGGTTAAGAAGTTTAATGCGACCAAACAGGCATTGATAATGATATATCTACTCGTTCTAGCTCGCAGTCTTGAGCGTTGACTGGCATCAAACTTTCGACGGTTCTCGGTTGCTTCTTGCTGATTGAGCCACTTGTTTTCTGCAAGTTCAAGGGTTTTCGGGAAGAATCTGGAGTTCTTGTGCGATTTCTAGCAACTGAGCGTAAGATAACTCAGTTCCTGAAGTATAGTGCTGCGTCACCGCAATGTTCAAAATTTGTTGCACCTCTTCCTGACTATACAAGCGGGTTAGGAATTGTGACATCATTTCTACCTCTCAAATCTTCTCAGTTTGAGAATGGACGGGGGACAAAGCGCGCGATATATGATGCACCAGGCTTGAGGAGACATAGAACAATGTGAATCCAATCAGCGGATGAAGCACTTCTAGATGGAGAGAAGTCTTAAGATGAATGCTGGCAAATTGCACTCCCAGCAGCACAGGTAGACTCACAGCAAGCGATCGAATTCTAGTTGAGACTGGCAGCATCAACGCCCCACCCAGCAACAGTAACGACAGTCCGCTATACCCCCGTACCAGCCACACATGAACTGTCCACCAAGCAGGATCAGTGAAATAGGCAATCCCAACCGTTATCACCTGAGCAACCAAGCAAAGGTTAAAGACGATTGCAGTTCCATAAAAACAGATCCCTAGCCAATCAAAAGACCTGCGATCGCGATCAATTTCTGAAGTTGTAGTCATGACGAATTGCCTATTTTACTTCTAAACCCATCGTCCCCATTGCATAGGCAATCGCCTGATTGACCAACTCAGATCCGGCTTTTTCGGGTGAACCGACATCGAATGGCGGAGCGGGATCGTACTCCATTAGTAGTTGAGTGATTTTGGCAGTTTCTTCGCCGTAGAGGGCTTTGGCAAGCACTAGACCAAAATCAATACCTGCTGTCACCCCTCCACCCGTCATCCGATTACGGTCAATCACGACTCGCTCCGTTCCAACCTCAACACCCAGCCTAGCTAACTGTTGGCGTGCCATCCAGTGTGTTGCGGCGCGATAGCCCAAGAGCAGTCCTGCCTTTGCCAAAAACTCAGACCCACCGCAGACAGAGGTAACAAATTTTGCACTGCTTCCTTGTTGACGGAGAAAGTCTAGCACTTCTGGATCGTCTACAACTGCTTGCTGTCCCATGCCACCGCCGACACAAATCACGTCCAGTAGCGGACAATCTGCAAAGGTGGTGTCGGGCACGATCGTCATGCCATCATCGGTTTGAATCGGGTCTAGCGTTTTCCAGATGCGATGAATTTGGACATGGGGTAGCCCACTGAAAACTTGCTGGGGCCCAACAATATCAAGTGCAGTCATGCCGGGATATATAACCAAGCCAATGATGTGCTTTTGTGAATCAGACATAAATCAATTCTCCGATCGACGGTTGCCATGAAATCTATCCTTATACTAGAAGTGGCAACTGACTACGCCTAGTACTCGATCGAGTACTTTTCTTTTGGTCATGAGATTCATTTTTGTTTGGGTGCTATGCTTGCTCGTAAGGAAATGCAGATCGCCTCTGGGCGTTTGCTGCTATACCTGAAAGACATTTGCTTGGCACAAGAAGGATAGCAGTTTTTACCGAACGTACTTATGCGGACACTGAAGCAACTCTATATTGAGTTCAACAAGGTATGATGATCGCATGGCCCTTTTATGAAGGCAGCTATCTTGCCAACGCCTGACTCGCACTCGTGTGGACAAAATCGCTAAATGCTAATCGAGTGACGTTTAGCGATATCCCCAAGTTACATGCAGTAGACCGAAAAGTTTTCCAGAACCGTGAACAGCCGTTCTTTTTAGTTTAGAAATACAATTTGCCGCAATCCTGTCAGAGTCTGCTTTTCAAGAAATGGGCGTTGTTGGTGGGTTAAGAATGCAGTGCAACCGATGCCTACGGTGGGCTGCGCCTACGCGATCATCAGCCCCAAAACGTCAGCTGAAACCCTGATGATTTCGTCAACTTACAAAAGTTTTCGATCTACTGACATGACCTAAACCACCGTTAACCAATCGCACACCACAGATGTACACGCGCTATCATTGTTAACTCAAAGGAGCCACTGCCCCAGGTATGCGTTCCATACTGGTTCACCTTCTAATTTTTTGTGGATGGTGAAAGTTATGAAGGGTGAAGGGGAGCAGGGATATCAAGATAAGGTGGGTGCAATAATACTAAAAGTGTTCAACAAAGATACCAACCCATCTGGAACAAGCGATGCAAACATTAGAGAAAGGAATCAAGTCCTCAGTGTCGAAGGTAATTGTGATCGGGGGTGGAATTGGTGGGTTAACTTTGGCCCGTGCCTGCCTAGATGCAAATATCGAAGTAGAGGTATACGAGAAGCGTCAACTGGATGCAATGCTTTCTGGAGCAGGAGGTATATTTATTCAAAGAAATGCAATACGAGTTTATCAACTTCTTTGGTTAGGAAAAATTTATCAACGTTTTTATGCACAGGGAGGTAAAATTTTAAAGGGTGGTTTTTCTAGTAAAGATGGAACTCCACTGTATATTAACTCACCAAAATTCGCTGGAGAAGAAGACTTAGGTATATGTCTTTCCAGAAAAGAATTACAACAAATTTTGTATGAAGCATTGCCTTATGGAATAGTACGTACTGGGATGACTTTTGAGAAATTTGAGGAAACCGAAGATAGTGTACGAGTTAACTTTCAAGACGGCAGTACAACAACTGGTGACATATTAGTAGGTGCGGATGGTCTTTATTCACAAGTACGTGCAAGCCTCTGTGAGAAAGAAAAATTAGAGCCGCCAGTCTACAGTGGGATGTGTTGCTGGAGAGGTTTTTTCGACGGCTCAAGTGTTGCATTAGATAAAGAATATAGTTGGATGGAATTTTGGGGTCGAGGAAATCGCTTTGGATATTTTGATGTCGGCGGAGGGCAATTCTCGTTTTATGCCTTCAACAATAGTGAACAGGGTGGAAATGACGACTTAGTTGGGGGTTCCTTAAATGCCTTGAAATTAATATTTTCAGATTATGCTGAACCTGTACCTTCTATCCTGAAAGTTTTAGAAAACGGAAGCATTTATCGAGATGATATTTTTGATCGTCAACCTTTAGGAAATTCTTGGGGTAAAGGAAGAGTAACTTTAATTGGAGATGCAGCACACCCTGTGCAACCAAATCTTGGTCAAGGGGGTTGTATGTCGATAGAAGATGCGTTTGAACTGGTCAAGTTACTTAAAAAGGGAGCTTGCTCCGATCAAGTTGTATTACTATTGCGTCAATTTGAGAGTAGCCGTAGCAAACGCGTAACTCGTGTATTTACTACTTCTCGGCAAGTTGGTCAACTTGGACAAACTAACTCTGTAATGAGATGCCTCATCCGCAATTGGATATACAAACTGACTCCTACTTGGTTAGCTGACTTGCAGTTTAAATGGTTGTTTGATTATCAACCTTCTTGGAAAGAATAGTCCCAATTGTGGTGTAAGTTCTCCTGTCAATATCTTTGGCATTAGCCACTTTACGATAATGCTCCTCATCAATTACAATACCTGCCGCTTTCATCCACCGGGAAGCCCCCTTTGAAGCACCATCACCCACGGGAATATAATATAGTATTGCCCATTTTTGGGCTTGAGCGATGGCTACACCCGCCGCAGGCATCGCAGAACTTTTTGGTGTATTGAGTGTATCTTAAGTTGTCACAGATGTGATAGCATACCTTCAATAATTTTAGATAGCATACCCTTTCCATGAATCAAGTTCGACCCCCCAAAGTTAGCGTCGCCCTGATTGGTTTGCTACTAGCAAGCGTATTTCATGCTACTCCCGTGCTGGGAGCTATTCTAACTAAACAAGAATTTTCGGGTGATTTTACCTTAGTCGATGCTAGCCCTTTCTTGGAGAACGTTTTGCCAAAAGAGAGTGAATATTCGGGATTTGTGGTTTACGCTCCTGATGGGGCTTTGAACGATTGGCAGCTTAACGTCAGCAATCTAGACCTGAATTTGAATCCAGGATCTATTAATGGCGGTGACTTAACCCGAAATGTCAAATTTGAGCTTGATTCTGGGTCAAATTGGAATCTAGTGGTTGATTTTGGCATTGCTTTTGATGCTCCTAAATATACCTTAGAAAGAACTTCAAGCTCAAAAATTAGCTTGACGGGTGAAGTGGGACGGGCAGGAACATACATCTATGAAGATTCTGCTGCCAATATTACCGTGAGTTCTTCATCTACATCCATACCTGAACCCACTTCCCTATTAGGTTTATTTTTTGGAGTCAGTGCAATTGCTGCCTCTAAAAAAGCTGGTGAGACTAAAGCTTAAATTTAATTCAACATACACAAACCTGATCTGGAAATAAGAACCTTGTTTTCACCCAAGTATGTGAAACTAATTCATTGGTCAAGATTGATACATGAACCCGAAACGAGCATTATTGATGAACTTCAGTTATATATAAATAATATTTTTGATAAATCTTATTACTCAGCATTTACGGAAAATTTTGCGAGTTTTATTTTGATTAATCAAATCAGCAAAATATATCTTTGTGGAGTTGAAACTGATAGCTGTATCTTGAAGACAGCAATTGACTCTTTTGAGCGCGGTATTGAACCAGTCATTATCGAGGATGCTTGCTTTAGTAATGGTGATCAGATAGCACATAATGCAGGTATTTTTTTTGCTGAAACTTAATATAGGAAAAAACCAAATTCAGATGAGCGATCAGGTGATTGAGAAGATGTCATAAGCTTTTCTGGAGAAACGATCCATTGTGAGAAAATGTTCACTTGACTTTAAATAGGCACGGCTTCAAGGAATAACAGCGATGGAAACGCGATTTTTAGGAAAGTCTGGTCTCAAGATTTCGGTTCTCAGTTTCGGTACAATGACATTCGGTGGTAGTGACTTCTTCCAAGAAATTGGGGCGACTCAGGTAGACGAGGCGCAGCATCTGATTGATATTTGCCTTGATGCAGGTGTCAACATCTTTGACACAGCAGATGTTTACTCGAATGGACTTTCTGAGGAGATTCTTGGTAAAGCTCTCGGAAAGCGTCGTTCTGATGTAATTATTGCAACTAAAGCTTATGGTCGTATGGGAAAAGGAGCAAATGATACTGGACTGTCACGGTATCATCTGATTCGAGCCTGTGAGGACAGCCTACGACGATTAGACACAGATTACATCGACCTCTATCAAGTTCATGGTTTTGATGCTCTGACTCCACTAGAAGAAACGCTTCGCGCCTTAGATTCACTTGTACGTAGCGGCAAAGTTCGCTACATTGGCTGCTCTAATTATTCAGCTTGGCATTTAATGAAGGCGCTGTCTGTATCAGAGCGTTTGAACTTGGAGCGCTATGTGTCACAACAGGTTTATTACTCGCTTGTGGCGCGAGAGTTGGAATTTGAACTAATTCCTCTAAGTTTAGATCAAGGTGTGGGTATCTTGGTGTGGAGTCCGCTCGCTTTTGGTTTCCTCTCAGGTAAGTATCGTCGTGGTCAGTCGCAACCGCAGGGGACGCGACGAGCAAAAATCGGTGATATTGGCACTGTCAGTGACCTGGAAAAGGGATATGACATTGTGGAAGTTCTGCACTTCGTGGCTAATAACCGTGGTGTTAGTGTTGCTCAAGTCGCACTCAACTGGCTGTTACGTCAGCCTGGTATTACATCCGTTATTATCGGAGCGCGGAATGAACAACAACTTCGAGACAATCTTGGTGCTGCTCAGTGGGAGCTAACACTAGAGGAAGTAAATCGGCTCAATGAAGTTAGCGCGATCGTGCCAATCTATCCTTACTGGCATCAGCGCAAGTTCGGGGCTGAACGCATTCCACAATAAAAATATCTGAGTTGTGATCGCATGAAGGCAGTGAGCTTGGTGCGATCGCCCCCTATCTGCTTGTTCTAACCCGGTTGAGGAAGTTTTATAACTAAATCAGAGGTAGACAGTAGAGAAGCGGATGCCGTCTATGATACGCTGGCTGATGCTGACTTCTCAACTTTGTAATGCCAACTTCAAGATTATTCGTTTTTTGCGTAAAGTACGAAAATTAAGGTGAATAGTATTATATAACAGTATTTACTATGAATAAACTGGGGACAACATTAATTGTCCCCTATATAATTTACTTCTATCAAAAACTGCTCTGACTTGCGTCTAGGGCAGTTTTATATTGCACGGTAAAAGCCAGATTCACAACTGCACCCAATGGTGAATCATTTAACAGTAGCCAGTAGCAATCGAAATTTTGATATAGCCTATTCTTTACTCGCTTCTGAAGAAATTCTGTCAAACCGCATATCCTAGATGTATTCTGTATAAACCCTTGCTTTGGACAGTCTAGATATTCCCCAAGATAACTCTTGTCAGGACAAGGAGGTCGCTCTTTCAAAGGTTAAGACTTTGCAGAGGCAAACTTTTACCATTCTGAAGCTAGGCTGTAAAAGCTGACGATAAGCGCCTTGCTTCCCAACCACTATATTTAACTTTATCTAATCAACGCAATGATTCTGTATTTAAGTTGATCTAATTTTTGTTTTTAAAAAGGTAACTGATTACGTAGATAATTTTAATAGTCTAATTATTCAATTAATTTTTATATTTTAAAATTAAGAAATTTAGCCTCTAAAGAGGCTGTCTGATTCTAAACAGAGCCTTAAGCGAAAGCTATGCAATAAATAAATATTTCAAGCGATCGCTTGATTAAACCCTTTACAGAACATAACCACGGTGGACGCACAAATTACTTATTCCTAATCGAGCAACAGGTGATAGGTAATTATTTTTCAAACCGTTGTTCTTGCTGTGATTGCTGTTGGTGTTGAGTGGGTTGGAGTTTTTTAAATAAAATTGGTGGTGTCGCTTGGCGAAATGCACCACAATAATGCATGGTCATAACTGCTTTGAAAGCCCAATGGTCTGATGGAACATCAGTAAAAGGATTTGGTAAAGTTTGGGCTTGATTTTGAACGCAAGCATTCACAACTTGATTTAATGTTGCTGGAGCTTCAGTTATAGGTTCTTGAGATTTAGTAGGAGTAACAAAGCTAATAGTAGCTAGTACTACGAGTGTAGCTAAAATTTTGTACTTCATAATTTGAGTTTTCTAGAGATGGCATCTAACCCTATCTTAGTTTGCAGACAGCAGCCTAGGAACTAGAATAATTTTGCCTAGATGAAGTGTTAGCGGCACTTAAACAAAAATTTGGCTTGGGAGACGATGCCGAAGCTTTAGCTTTCTCTGGGATTTGAGGTAACTGCTTTTGATATTTCACCGACAGCGATCGCTTACTATACCCCTAACTCAAAGCCATATTCTCTCATGATTGATTCTCATTAAAATTTGATACAGCAACCTAGACAACAGAGGAGCAAGCAATTGCAAACTGCTTAATTTATAAGTGTTTGCGCTTTTCTTAGTGCCATTCAGGTGTGAAGCTTGAACTCAAAGAGTGTTAAGCGTAAGAACCAGCATAGATAACTTATAAGCTGTATCAATACGAATTGTTGCCCTACGAAAGTGGGTAAGGCTTAACTTGATGACACTACTCCTAAACTAACATAATTTGATGCTCTACCCATTGAGCGACAACGAGCAGAGGATTCATAATTTACAATGCAGCTAGGATTTGAATATCAATTAGTTAAATCCTGGCTGCTTCATAAAACTTCTAGGATCAACATAAAGACACTATAGGACTCAATTAATTGTGTCTTTGAAATAATTTTATGCAACTGAATGAACATTATGACTCTTAAACTTGCATTGTGGTTACTGTGGGCTGGATTTATCGCCTATATTTTATTGTTGGCACCGCCCCTGCACTTAGATGAAACCCTAACGTTGCTGAAAAATATATTTACTCTTCAGTGGACTGCTATTAATCCAATTATCCTGTCTTTATTTTCTCTAGTGGGTATTTGGCTATTAATTTACAGTAGTTTGTTGTTCATTGATGGCAGGATGCAATCGATTCCTTTTTGGCCTTTTGCTATCGCATCAGTGAGTTCAGGTATACTTGGTCTGTTGCCATATTTGGCTTTGCGTGAACCTAATCAACAATTTTCTGGACAAAAGGATGCTTTTTTGAATCTGCTGGATTCTCGCCTTTACGGTATCGTTTTGACTTTAAGCACAGTTGTTTTGCTTGTCTATGGTTTTGCCTTGGGTGATTGGGGAGATTATGTGCAGCAGTTCCAAAGCGATCGCTTTATCAATGGCATGAGCTTGGCATTTTGCCTATTTTATGTTTTATTTCCTGCTGTTGTTGGTGATGATATGGCTCGTCGCCGTTTCCCTAATGCCGAGGTATTTTTAGCAGTGGTGTTTGTTCCCTTACTCGGTTCTCTTGCTTATCTTTGCCTGCGCTCGTCACTGGTGTCATCAAATATTCGTGAAGAATCATTAGACCTCCTGCATGAATAGTGAGACGGTGTGCCAGTTGGTGACCGCAAATAATAGCACAATCAAGGTAGTGGGAGCATCTGCGTGAAGGAGAAAAAATGGCTTACAGCGAGCTACAACCGCTTTTGGATAGTGAGTTCAAACGATTGTGTGGGGTTAGTCGAAATACCTTTGCTGAAATGGTGCAAGTGTTGCACCCGCATTTGAACCGCCAAGGACGGCAGGGTGGACAATGTTCTGGTCGGGGAACTCTCAAACGAAAACGCATTTGTTTGAGAATATTCCCATCCTGGTTGGCGACTCACACGACGACCAATTAAATCAGCAATCCAGTCGGCAACCTTCCTACGATTCCATTGCCCCGCTTCTGCTGGTGAGTGGCTCTTGTACTGCCTGCCATAGTTGTGCTTGCTGTATATCGTCTAAAAGTGGTTTACTACTTCCTTGATTTAAGATCCTTTGGTCTGCCAAAGTTTTTAATCCGCTGCGGTTGTAACCCCAAACCAACTCATAAGTCCAACTACGGTTATAGCCTGTGGCTGCTGCTACTTCTTGTGTACTTATACCTTTTGCTAACAGCCAAATTATTTGGTAATGTGTCCGCAATACTGGTTCTTTGGCTTTGCGATAACCTGTCTCTAAATTGCTATATTCTGATGGATGTTTTTCGTCTTCTTTGCACCCCCTAAACGCTTACGCCATTTGTCGTGCCATCAGATTAGCAAATAACCCCTTTTGATTTACTAATTCTTCAAACTTACCTTGCTGTACAACTCGACCGGCTTCAATCACATAAATTCGGTCAGCGTTGCGGATGGTACTGAGACGATGGGCAATGATGATACGTGTTACCCCCAACTTGTCTAAACTTGCGCTAACTATAGCTTGAGTACGATTATCTAAAGCACTAGTAGCTTCATCAAAAATCAGGATTCTTGGTTCTGATACTAAAGCACGAGCAATTAGTAACCTTTGTCGTTGTCCGCCAGAAAGATTTGTGCCCCCTTCCGAAATGACTGTGTGCATCTCCATTGGCATTGCCTGAATATCATCAGCAAATCCAGCCATGCGTGCTGCTTTCCAAGCTTCTTCCATTGTCACTAATGCGCCACTAGAAATATTTTCAAAAATCGAAGCGCTATTGATGCGACCACTTTGCAGCACTACACCAATCTGTCTACGTACAGCCAATGTATCTAACCCTGATAAGTCTTGACCATCGTAGTAAATCGTACCATTTTTTGGCGTTTCAAAACCCAATAACAGCCTAATAATAGTTGATTTGCCGCTTCCAGAAGGTCCTACCAAAGCGATAAACTCTCCTGGGTTTGCCTGAATTGTCACATCATCTAAATTAAGAGGGCCATCTTCTCGGTAGCTAAATGTCACGCGATCAATTTTTACTTGACCTGTTAACCGCCCCGGATCGCTTTTGTTAAGGTCGATTTCTGGTTTAGCCTGAAAGATGGGCTTTGCACGTTCCCAGAAAATACTGATATCTAATATGCTGACTATAGTATTACTGAGTTGAGTTGCCCCAGCAATGAATATGGCAAAGGCTGAATTAAATGCGAGGAATGTACTTGTAGATAGTCCTGTGCCGCTTTGAGATGGGGCTTGTGTAATTAAAATAACTGCCAGCCAAAAAATAATTATCGAACTGACAGTTGGCATAGCGGTATTAAATATAGCTAAGACATCTTCAATTACCTCTGTACTCAGCTTGAGTTGTAGCTGTTGAGTATACTTTTTTGCCCAGTAAGCAAAAGCGCGGTCTTCTGCATTGCTAACTCGGAGTTTAGACACGCCAGCAACCATCTGTACATTAAAACCAAAAATATCTCCTTCTATTTCTTCTAAAGAACGCAACTTCTGGCGGCTGAGTACACCTGAGATAGTAGTCAAGATAATTGTCACTAGTGCAATGGCTACTACAACTAAAGCGAGGCTGGAACTGTAGATGAATAAAAGTCCCAAATTGAGTAGGGAGAAGAAGCTAGTAAAAATTGTGCGTAGGACTGTATCGTTGAGTTGATGGCGGATTTTAGCGATCGCCGAAACACGAGATTGTAAATCCCCAATTGAATATTCGCGAAAAAAAGATACCCGCAGATTAAATATAGCAGTTCCTGCTTGAGTGCAATACAGTATGGGATGATGGAGTATATCAACGTCTAAGTGCCTGTAGAATGAAACCTTACTCCTGT
>NZ_JBALDE010000068.1:0-6419 GCF_036917515.1 Nostoc sp.
TACCCCTTAATGACCAAACCCCGCCACGAATTACGCAAGCAATTGCAAACTGCTTAACCCACAAGTGTTTCGGTTTTTCTTAGTGCCATTCGGCTATGTAACCAATTGCTACAGTAACGAGCTATAGCATTCGTCATTACAATTCATCTCAATGACACAAATCTCCGATATTTCTAATCTAAGGTTGAATTAGAGGTTGTTGGGATTGCTGAGTATTACATTCAGCTACCTTATTGCTAACAATTACATAACTCGTACCTACCAGTGCAAGGCTAACTACAGCAGCAGCAACAATATTCCAACGCTCACCGAATGGTTTTTGTTTAGAAGCTATTCCTAGTTGCTCCTGTATATATTTGATAGCTGATGCTAAAGATTTACGAGTGATTTCATGCCAAATTGTAATAGTTCCGCGCTCATCACTTTTTAAATAAGCGCATAAATAACCAGGACTTGATTTATCTTCTTCGATCATGAGTGAATAAGCATCCACTAGCTTCACTATCAAAGTTTTTTTGCTTCCTAGCCGACGTGTATTCGGTTGTAGCCCATTTGATTGCAATATCTTGATTGCATCTTCCATTTCTATAGCGTTTCTTTCTAATATCATTTTGTCCCCTTAGACCATTTGAACGAAAGCTTTCAAAATCTTGTATTGATAATTTTCATCTTCAACCTAATGGGAAGTTTGGGTCACATTCCAAACTTTTTGGATAATATCATCAATACTGAAGCCCTCCTTTTTCAATTTTTTCACTTGCTCTTTGTCTTCATCAATAGAATTTTTGACAACGACACTATTTTTAATTACTTCTTTTAACCAACTCCAATCATCACTCTCAACCCACCAGTCTATTGTTTGAGCAACAAAAGCAAAATTTCTCAGATAATATACATTCACATTACCTTCATTTTTTTCTACTTTTTCACCAGAGTTCACTTTATAAGCACTAGCCATCATGTTCCTGACTTTATTAGTAAATGTAGTAATTATCCAAGAAACACTTAAGCCGTAAGAGCCAATCAACCATTCTCTAATTGTTATTTTTTGATTTTCATCAAATAATTTTGAAACTTTTAAAGTATACTTTTCCCAGAAAGGTATTTGGCTTACCATTTCGCCTAAGTGAGCTAATCTTTTATTAATCAAGGTACAAACTTGGAAACTTAGCCACTCTCCCAAACTTTCATAGAGTTCTTCTGCCGCCAGTTCATCACAAAAACTATAGAACTCATGAAGCTGCTCCACATCTGCAAGGTGTAAGCCTTCATATTCAATTAACTTAATTCCAGAAAGTTGAATTTTATCTTGGGTTATAGTGAGTACGTTGTAATCAGCCCTATTAGATATTTTTTTATTAGGATTTGAAGGTATATCAGTTAACAAAATTTCTACAATATCTTCTAAAACAACTCTGCCATTCGCTCCTTCTCTTTGGGAGTAAACGCGGACTATCTGCTCTTGACGTGCAAATACATTCTGGTAAATGTAATTATTTAAAATTAATTCCATAGCTTATTTCTTTCCATTGGTAATGTTTATACTTACTTAAAAATCTTATGCAAGTATGCAATCTAAATATTTTTACTGTCATTTATGGCTCAAGACCCATAAATTAATTTTTCAACATAGCCAAAAATTTCAAAAAGCTCGCATCAGTTTTTTTTATAAATGGTTGGCTATAAGCCTCTAAAAAGTTATATTTAGTCAGTGTCTGCACCATCCAGTACTTCAGCAAATAACATTGGAATTGTAAGCTGTACCCCTGATTCATGGATACGGATAGGAATTCCTGACTTTTTAGATATCCACTTTATCCAGTTTTTTAAAGTCTGTGAGCGACGATTACTAGTATCTGCGTCTTTTAATACCTCTGGAAAAGTAAGCTCTTTAACTACTTCATCATTTAAAACTAGCACACTATTTAGTTGTGATTGTTTTAGTGAGACTGCATCAATAATCCGCCAAACAGGAGGGTAACTTAACATAGCTTCAATAAGCAGTCTGACTTGTAAATCTTCATTAGGTGCTTCAGCAATCAATCTGCCCTTTTGGGTTAATTCAGTCAGCCATTTATTGCCCTGACGCATCCTTGTAATCAGCTTGAGTGCTTCTAAAGCCTGTTTTGCATACTGTCCATGTCGAGAAATATATACGTCTTTCTTTCCTCTATTACCTAATTTATAACCTAACTCATAAGAGTCTGTTATTCCTTGATCAATAAGTAAAATAGCCTCGATTATTTTCTTAGGTTTATCATACTGGGGAATAGAATCTACACAGTTCTTATCATCCCAATCATCTTCAATCGTAAACCTTTGCTTAAAAATATCTGCCGCTTTCATTTTGATATCGATTAGTAATATTTTCTTTTCTTCTAAGTAAGGTTTGTAAAATAAATTGCAATATAAACCCGCGATTTCATTAGTATTAATATCGTAAAAATTTGTTTTGCTCAAATGTCCATCTTGCTTAAGTATTTCTAAAAAATGATTAATCTCTTGGCAGGCTTCAGGTGGATAATAGCCTTGTAAATTTTTTATTTTATTTTGAAGTTCTGGGGTAGATACTATCTCAAACATGATTACTTCTCCTGAGTTAAACTTCCAACTTCAATAAGACCGCTATTAATAGCAAGTAGTTTATCTGCAACTTCTGACACTGGAATCGGAAGATAGGCAATCAACCGAGGGCTGACGAATGCAACCGCTCTCCGTGTATGATAGGTTACATAAATACAATCAACATCAACTTGTAAATGCTCCCAGCATTCGGTTAGATGTAACCGAAAATCTGACAATGACATCTCTTCACTTTTATTGATGGCATTATCTAAGAGAGCTTTTTCCAAATCCTTTAAAGGCACTAAGAATCCAACTACTTGCCCATAATAAGTAGCAGCAATTCTTTTCATCCCTAACTGCACCTGACGCTTGAACTTCGGCAGGCTTTCTCTCAGGTCTGATAATGGAAGCTGCTTGAAAGAACTCACGCTTGTTTTCCTCTTACTTTTGTAGTACAAACATACTGGCAAATGCTTCTGAAACTACTATATTAGACAAGATACCATTGTGCAACAAGTTTAGCAAGTTGTGTATGTTTTACATTTATAAGCTATAACTATTGCTACACACTATCTACAGCATATTGATTGTTGATAAACGTTAGTTACCAGAGCGATAAGCCTGACGCTATGGCTACGCTTACCGCCTACAGTAGGACGTGAGCTAATGGAGACGCTAGCGCGAACGGCGATCGCAGATGTAATGATCGGAACTCTAGTGCAAGTCTACAATCTCATCTCCTGGCAGTGGCAACCCGAAGTAGTGAAGGACTACTCTTAACCAGGGGAGTTTCTGGTGGTGCGCTGTGGGGGGCGGGTGCTTTTATGTGTTGAGTGGGGAGTGTGTGGCGGTAGAGAGTTGGAGTGGGTGAGGAGAGAGATGTACTAAACTGTACTGTGGAGTAGTAAAAATCATCTACTCGCCACGCAGTTTCTGAAGTTTTGGTTACTTCTGGATAGCAGTTGACTTGCGAACGGTCGCAGCAGTTATACGATCAACCAATCCTGGCATAATTAGCTTTGCCCAAGGGAGTATTTTACCTTTCAACGTCATGATGTGTTCTCTTTTACGCCGCTCCATAGCCCAGATAATTTGATGTACACACTCATCTACTGACATATTGCCTTGCGTTTCATCACGCGGACTTTTGCCTAATGGTTTTCCATCTGCTCCCAAGGCTCGTTGCCGAATATCTGTGGCGACAAACCCTGGTGAAACAACCAATACATCTACTCCTGTTGAGTGCAATTCCATCCGCAATGTATCAAAGAAGCCTTGCATGGCGTGTTTACTGGCAACATAACCTGTACGAGTTGGAACACCTGTTTTGCCACAAATTGAAGAAATCGCCACTAATAATCCTCGACTAGCTTTTAGGTAGGGTAGAGCATAATGAGTACAATAGACCGCACCTAAATAGTTGACCTGCATTACCCGCTCAAAAATTGATAAATCTGTCACTTCATCAAAGCACGTCAGCATTCCAATTCCGGCATTGTTGATGAAAATATCAATCTGCCCAAATACGGTAATTGCTCTCTCTATCAACTGCTGGCAAGCAACAGCATGAGTTACGTCTGTAGCTACTGCAATCACCTTCTGTGTATGATTTGTGCAAGCAGTCAGTGTCTGTTCTAATCCTTCTTGATTACGAGCCGCTAGGACTAAATTTGCATCTTGTTGGGCTAACGAGATTGCCAGCTTTTGCCCAATTCCTGCTGATGCACCTGTAAGAACAATGGTTTTATTAGCAAAGCTCATAATCAATGTTTCCAGTCAGAAGATTGCCTATTGTAGAGCTTTATATTATCAGTCAATTTGCTTTTTTCTTTACAGCTAGGCGAAGATTTGGGGGATTGGTAAGCATTTGAAATGCTGGCTGTTCTTTGGGGGTTATCCTTCTCTGGTTCTGGCACAAACCCGAAATAAATCCCTAGCCTTCGTGGCTGGATCGTGGGCGTAGTCGATTATTCGTTTTAATAAGGCTGGAGATTTATTTTTATGGATCTCCCCTACTGGAGCGGTTGATGCCTCTGTTGGGTAATGGTTTCCCGTAATTTTTATACTTTATTCGTGGAATAGGTTCATAGTAAGCTGAATGAGCAAGTGCCTTGAAAGTAAGTGTTCTTGGGACAAATGACATCATTAACTAATCCAGAAAAAGACCGATATAATCTAACTGCCCCAGAAGTCTTTGCCAATCCCTATCCTACTTATCGTCGGATTTTGCAACAAGAGCCTGTTTACTGGAATGATTTTTTAGGGGGCTGGTATCTGATGCGTTATCAGGACGTTGCATTTGCAATGCAAGACAAACGGATTTCGGCTAAACGTCCGCCAATTAGCAAATTATCCCAATTAGAACAACAGAATATATTTCCACTTTTGGAAAATTTATCAAAGTGGATGCTGTTTTGCGACCCCCCAGAACACACACGTCTACGTGCGCTATTTAATAAAGCATTCACTCCTCATATTATTGGCAGTATGGCACCCAGTATTCACTCTTTAGTAAACCAACTTATCGATAGTATTTATAAACGGGGTAACATAGATATTATTCATGATTTAGCTTACCCAATACCTGCAATCGTTATTGCACAAATGCTGGGTGCAAATTCCGAAGACTACGAACACTTTAAGAAATGGTCATCAGATTTAGCTAAATTTTTTGGACTGTTCCGTATGGATACAGAAATTTTGACTAATGCTAAAAAAAGTCTTCTGGAAATGAAACAATACTTCCACTTCATACTGGAAGAACGTCGTTGTCAACCCCAAGATGATCTCATAAGTAGCCTCATCTTTGCACAAGAGAAAGAAAATTCACTCTCAGACGAAGAATTTTTATCAAATTGTGTTTTCTTAACCTTTGCAGGCCATGAAACTACCACTAACTTAATTGCTAATGGCTTACTTGCTTTACTCGCAAATCCCAGTCAGATGCAAAAGTTAAAGAATGACCCTTCCTTAATCACAACTGCTGTGGAGGAGTTTTTGCGCTACGATAGCCCAGTACAACGGCAAGCCCGCATAGCACTTACCGATCTCGAAATCAATGGTCAACAAATTCGCCAAGGGCAGCGCCTATTTCTAGCGATTGGTGCTGCTAACCGTGACCCTGAGCAATTCTTCAATCCCGACAAATTAGATATTACACGTTCACAAAACCCACATTTAGCTTTTGGCAAAGGAACCCACTTTTGCCTCGGCGCATCCCTCGGCAGACTTGAGGCACAAATAGCTATAAATACCATTGTCCAACGCTTGCCTAATCTGCGGTTAGATACAGATCAGATTGAATGGTATGAAAACCCTTCCTTGAGGGGCATGAAATCAATGCCTGTTGCTTTCAATTTTTGAAATACTTCCCTTGAAGTGTAATAGATTTTTGTTTTAGGTAGAGCCATAAAAATAGAACTAAGTCAATCACTCCCAAGTAATATCTGCATTCTGAAATAATGGCAATTGAATCGCTTGGGTTTGTTTAGCGTTATCAAGGTTAGACAAAGAAATCCCCAACAATCTGACACTACGATTCTCCAGTTCAATTGATAAAAACAGTGTTTTGGCTATCTCAAAAATCGTAGAGAGTTCACTGATGGGAGCAAGCATTGTCTTACTGCGGGTTAACTGCTGATAGTCAGAAAACTTGACTTTCAGAGTTAATGTGCGGCCTCGCGTTTCGTGCTGCTTTAACCGTTGCTCGACGATTTGAGCAATCTGTTCGAGTTCCTGCAACATTTCACTATGATCACTTAATCCCTCTTTTGTTACTACGGGGAGAGTATAATCAGGAAGGAAACCGGAAATAGTAATTAGCAGGGATGGTTACGCCACGCAGAGAAGCAGTA
>NZ_JBALDE010000069.1:0-8013 GCF_036917515.1 Nostoc sp.
ATCACAGGAGTAAGGTTTCATTCTACAGGCACTTAGACGTTGATATACTCCATCATCCCATACTGTATTGCACTCAAGCAGGAACTGCTATAATTCTGGCGTAGGCGTAGCACGCCGTAGGCATCGCTCATCAAACTCAATCTTCATCAAAGAAGGCAAAATTAACAATTCAAAATTCAAAATTGTACCCTTAGAGGAAAGCAAATTATGCACATCATCTCGTAGAAAAGAGAATTTCAGATATGGATTTAAACCCTTTGACTGAGAGTCTTCGTACTGAGCTTGTCAAAGTGTGACGCCGAAGCTTTGATAGTTATTGAGCCTGTCAAACGTGAACAGTGTCCCACAAGGAAGGAATGAAACTCAAGCCACGCAAAGATGGCTAAAAAATAATTATTAAACTGTCAAAGCACAAAGATAACAAAAATACTGTAACTTAGAAACCCGATTTTTCTACTGCAATAAGCCAACCAACAACTAGAAGAGGAATGATCAGGGGCTGAAAGATTGGTACAAGACTTTTAAATTAATTTAAAACTGCTACAAACCTACTTTACGATCCCCATAAAGTCTTAAAATATTGTTAATTTCTGCCAAATCTCTCAACCTTCAATTTACAAGTATCACCCCAAAATCACTATGGCTATCGGCTACGTCGCGCTTGTACTCCACGCACATCTGCCCTTCGTTCGTCACCCAGAAAGTGACTACGTGCTGGAGGAAGAATGGCTTTTTGAAGCCATCACAGAAACCTATATCCCCTTATTGAAAGTATTTGAAGGCTTAAAGCGAGACGGTGTCGACTTTAAAATCACGATGAGTATGACACCCCCTCTAGTGTCGATGCTTCGCGATCCTCTGCTTCAAGAACGCTATGAAGCACACTTAGCTCAACTAGAAGAACTTGTAGCACTAGAAGTAGAACATAATGTCAACAACGGGCATATTCGTTATTTAGCCGAACATTACGCTACTGAGTTTAGCGAAGCGCGTCAACTATGGGAGCGCTACGATGGTGACTTGGTGACAGCTTTTAAGAAGTTCCAAGACAGTAACAACTTGGAAATCATTACTTGCGGCGCTACTCACGGCTATTTGCCGTTGATGAAAATGTATCCCCAAGCAGTGTGGGCGCAAATTCAGGTAGCCTGCGAACATTATGAGCAAACCTTTGGACAAGCACCTAGAGGCATTTGGTTGCCAGAATGTGCCTACTATGAGGGTTTAGAGCGGATGCTAGCTGATGCTGGGTTACGCTACTTCCTCACTGATGGGCATGGCATCCTTTATGCCCGTCCCCGACCGCGCTTTGGCACTTATGCTCCAATTTATACAGAAACTGGTGTTGCAGTCTTTGGTCGAGATCATGAATCTTCCCAACAAGTATGGTCTTCTGAGGTAGGCTATCCTGGGGCGGCGGAATATCGGGAATTTTACAAAGATTTGGGCTGGGAAGCAGAATATGAGTACATCAAGCCCTACATTATGCCCAATGGTCAACGGAAAAACACGGGCATTAAATATCATAAAATTACTGGACGTGGTTTAGGACTGTCAGATAAGGCACTTTACGATCCTTATTGGGCTAGGGAAAAGGCCGCAGAACACGCTGCTAACTTTATGTATAATCGAGAGCGGCAATCTGAGCATCTGTATGGTATGATGCAGCGCCCACCAATTATCGTTTCGCCTTATGACGCAGAGTTATTTGGACATTGGTGGTATGAAGGTCCTTGGTTCATCGATTACCTATTTCGCAAGTCGTGGTATGACCAACGAACATATCGAATGACCCATTTAGCAGACTATTTGCGGGAGCAGCCGACGCAGCAAGTTTGTCGTCCTTCGCAGTCGAGTTGGGGTTTCAAGGGTTTCCACGAGTATTGGTTGAATGAGACGAACGCGTGGGTTTATCCGCATTTGCACAAAGCTGCTGAACGGATGATTGAAATCTCGCACCTGGAACCAGAAGATGAGTTGGCGTGGAAAGCCTTGAACCAAGCAGCGCGAGAATTGTTATTAGCACAATCTTCCGACTGGGCATTTATTATGCGGACGGGAACAATGGTACCCTATGCAGTTAAACGGACGCGATCGCACCTGATGCGGTTTAATAAGCTCTATGAAGACGTTAAAGTTGGCAAAATTGATAGTGGTTGGCTAGAAAAAGTCGAATTAATGGATAATATCTTCCCCGAAATCAACTATCGCGTTTATCGTCCACTATAAGTCTCACAAAAAGTAATCAATAGCAGTAAGGTGGGCATTGCCCACCTTATATTAGTACTGGAGTTTATCATTTACTCACTAGTACAGGTGTTCCGATTTTCACAAATTCATAGAGTTTACGCACATCCTTGTTATACATCCGAACGCAACCATGAGAAACTGCTTGCCCAACAGATTTTACATTCGGAGTACCATGAAATCCAATTTCGTCCTTTCCATCCGTCCAAAATCCAATCCAACGTTCTCCTAAAGGATTATCTGAGCTTGGAGGAACAATTTCTCTATTAGCAACGAAAGGGTTTTCCCAAGCTGGGTTTTGTACCATGTGAATAATTTTAAATTTGCCTGTAGGTGTTTCCCATCCAGGTTTACCAATAGCTACTGGGTAGCTGGCTTGTAAACTGTCACCCCGATAAACATAAAGTTTTCGTTCATTAAGTTTAAGTAGCAAATGGATTTCTTGCTCAGAAGTATTGGGAATTATTGACTTTATGGGATGCTGGAATTTGAGTAATAATCGGCGCTTTCGCTCAGAGTAGTTAGGAATATTTGACTGTAATGGTAGAGGATTTGATTCAACTTGAGGAGAAACTTGAGAATAGTTTGGTTGACTATTAGTGACCTGAGCAGTGGCGTATGATTGAAGCGAGATCAATACTGCTATTGTTGTCAAACTAAATTTGATAGTACTACAAAAATACATACTACGTATCATTTTCTGTTGCATTAATTATTAATATTACGATTAATACACCTTATGTGAATTAAAAATGCCCAAGCTATAGCAAGGATTTCAGGCTGTAGTTTAGCTAAGATGTTTAGCCATGTTGACGTATTTACGCCTTTCCAGACTCCAACTCACATAAGTCGTTTAATTTTAATCAACACTAAGAACTCAGAACTCAGATATCAACTAGTTTGGAACTAGCTTTAAGTCTGAATTCTGAATTCTTAATCTCCAAATTACCAAATATTGTAAATCAAAAAGTTTTACCCTCGTCCTCGAATTACAGGAGATGAAGGTGCTGATTGGGAATCTGGAGTTGAGCCTGAGTCTGGTGTTCTAGTTGGGGCTTGTGGGTTTTGTCTTTGTCTTTGTCTTTGTCTTGTACCTGAATTTGAATTAGGACTTGAAGGTTGGTCTGGTTTGACGGGGGTTTCATCCGGGTTAGCCGGAGTTCGGTTTGGAGTTGCCGGAGTTCGGCTTGGAGTTGCCGGAGTTCGGCTTGGAGTCACCGGAGTTCGGTCTGGAGTTGTTGGAGTTTGCTCTGGTGTTGCCGGAGTTCGGTCTGGTGTTGCTGGAGTTTGCTCTGGTGTTACCGGAGTTTGCTCTGGTGTTGCTGGAGTTTGCTCTGGTGTTGCCGGAGTTTGCTCTGGTGTTGCCGGAGTTTGCTCTGGTGTTGCCGGAGTTTGCTCTGGTGTTGCCGGAGTTTGCTCTGGTGTTGCCGGAGTTTGGCTTGGTTGTTCCCGTTGTGCTAAAGTTACTTGTGGCAGAACAACTACACCAAAGCTGGCGAAGAAGAGTAACGAAGCAGTAGAAACAATGAATTTCAATTTTTTAGATGACTTTTGTTTCATTTTTTGTTAAGAAACCTGATTTACATTCAATATTAATATTTATCATTATTCAGCCTACTACACGTATTACATTAAGTTTTTCTATATATTACATGATAAATTGCTTCCTTGCAATTCTCCATTCTGCCAAATCCCACTCTTAAAAGAGCCATCTGCGAATTGAAATATTCCTTGCCCTTCACAGTGCCCAGCTTTGAAATGACCTCGATATTCACGACCATCTTTCCATCTAATTTTTCCTAGCCCCTCAAATTTATCGTTGACAAATTGACCTACATAATCTTTATATAAACTGGTGTTTGGGGAATATGAAAATATGCCACAACCATTGCGCTGACTATTGTTGAATTCTCCATCGTATCGACTACCATTCTTAAATATCATTACTCCCTTACCAAATAGTTTGTTATTTTTATCTCTAGCCCCATAATATTCAGTACCATCTGAAAACTTTATATCGGGTTTTCTAGTTGAGGGAAGTGAAGTTAGTTCCGAACTGCAAGGTAGTGAAATAAATTGTTCAGTTTTTTCAGTATTTTTAGTTATTTGAGGAGATTGCTGTTTGGGAAAATAAGATAATGCAAGCATCGCCACTACTCCTACTCCGATTACAGTTCCAGCTAAAATCCCATTAAATCCAAATATCCGCCTGTTTGTTGATTTTGGTTTTACAGGAGAAACTGAATAAGTTGGAGCTAGGACGGTAGTCCAAGATGTTGAGGATGCCAGTGCTTGTAACGCTTCTGCTGCTGACTGGTAGCGTTGGCTAAAGTTGTAACGCACCATTTTTGTTAAGATATCAGCTAGGCGATCGCTGACATTTGTCCAATGACGCCAGATAATTTCGCCATTTGCATCCTCTGGGAATTCTTGAGGTATTCTACCTGTCAAAGCTTGAATAGCAAGAATCCCCACTGCAAAGATATCGCTAGACAATCTTGGCTTAGAACTAGCTTGTTCATTAGGCATATAACCATTGGAGCCAATGATAATAGTCGAAGTCACTAGACCTTGAGTGTTTTGTGCCAAACCTTTAATTTCTTTAACTGCTCCAAAGTCAATCAGCATAATCTTGCCATCATCGCGTCGGCGCATCAAGTTTTGCGGCTTGATATCTCGGTGGATAATATTCTGCTCATGTACCACTACTAAAACTTCAAGAATTTCCTGCAACAGTTGAACTACTCGAGCTTCATCCCACGGCTGGTCAGGAATTATCTCTGTAGACAAGTTCTCTCCATCCACGAATTCTTGTACCAGATAAAATTCCCCATTTTCTTCAAAATGAGCGAATAATTTGGGTATTTGCTTGCTCAGGTTCCCTAAGCGGTATAAAACTTCTGCCTCTTTTTCAAATAATCGTCTGGCAATTGGTAAAACTGTTGCATCGGAGGTTTTCGGTTTTAAGTGTTTGACAACACACTTGGGCTTGTTAGGCAAATCTAAATCTTCAGCTAAATAGGTATCGCCGAACCCACCGCTTCCTAAAACCCCTACGATTTTATAGTGGTTGCGGAGAACTGTATTTATCAGCATCCATCTTACTCCGTAGGATGTTGTTGGCTAGATTGTATCACTTTGGTTACTCCTTCCCTTGAGAATGATTATTATTAATATTTGCTATTTAACGAGTGGATTTATAGAAGTGGCAGACACCGCAAGGATTGAGCGAAGGGGTTAAGAGTTACGCCATCACTCAGAGAAAGATTTCTTTACTTTGTCTGATTGTTGCTGTTCTTCTATTAGTTATTGCAATACACGCTCTGCCTCTGACGAAAAGTTGAGGTCTTCAGAGTCTACTTCCCCGATATGAATTAGTGAATACTCTAGCTCACCTAATTGGTTTCTATAGAAAATAACATATAAAAAAGACAGGCAAGAAGCCTGTCCTACAAGGGATGATGTCGCAAATAATTTAGAAATTCATTTCAGCAGCTTGAACTTTTTCAACCTGCTTCTTCTTCAGCACCAACATAACTTGAGCCAACATTGTAAGAGCGATAAACGCAATCATCCATTTGACTCTAGAAGCGTCTTGCAATACAATTTCTCCATCTGTTTGACCGAATCCACCGACGTTCGGGTTGCTGGTCAAAGCATCACCAGTCTTAACTGCTTGACCTTCGGAAACAAGCAGGTCTGGCCCTAAAGGAATCGTATCAACGACAACATCACCTGATTCAGGTTGGATGTTGACTAAATATTTAACGTTACCGTCTCCATCTTCCTCTTTAGCAATCTTAGTAATTGTGCCAGTAGCGGAAGCGTTGTAAACAGCGTTATTGCTCTTTTCACCTGTGGGATAAACCTGTCCGCGTCCCCGATTACCACCTACGTGAACTGAATATTTACCGAAGTGGATGTTTTTGTCGGTTGCGGGGTTGGGAGAAAGAACTGGGAAGACGATTTCCTGATACTGTTCACCAGGTAAAGGGCCGACGATGACGACGTTATCTTTGTCTTCGCTGTAGGGTTGGAAGAAAGTGTCGCCAACTTCTTCTTTAAGTTCTTCGGAAATACGGTCTTCAGGAGCAATCTTAAAGCCTTCAGGTAGCATTAATACAGCACCGACATTCAAGCCAACCTTAGAACCATCAGCACCAACTTGCTGCGCGCTCAAATCGTAGGGGATTTTCACTACAGCTTTGAATACAGTGTCAGGTAGCACCGATTGGGGAACTTCCACTTCTGTAACCTTGGCGGCTAGGTGACAGTTGGCACAAACAATTCGCCCTGTTGGTTCGCGAGGGGTTTCGGGATAGGTTTGCTGTGCCCAAAAGGGATAGGCGGCAGCTGATTGGGGAAGGACCAGATCGCTAGTGAAGTAAAATGTCACAGTGGCGATCGCTATGAGCAATGTTTTTACAATCGCTCTAGCATTGCGAGTTAATCTCGCTGTTATGAAAACATTTCTCATCTCTATAAGGGCGACAATTGAATTAGTCATTAGTCATTGGTCATTAATCATTAGTCATTAAGCCTTGAACGAAGGACAAATAGCTAAGGACTAATGACAAAATTATTAACCCCACCAAGGTGCATCACCTGTGCGGAAGTCGGTTTCAGTCCAAGGGGTTAAAACGATTTTGTCCTCGTTGACGTTGGTATGGGCTAAAGCCAGAGACAGAGGTGCTGGACCCCGAACAACTTTACCAGTTTCGTCATACTGAGAACCATGACAAGGACATTTGAATTTGTTCTCAGCAACGTTCCAGGGGACGACACAACCTAAGTGTGTACAGATGGCGTTAATGCCATAATCTTTGATCGCCTCTTTGCTGTCTACCACAATATAGGTAGGATCTCCCTTTAATCCTTGAACTAGGTTGCGATCGCCTGCATTCCGGTTTTCTAGAAATTTAGCGACGCTAACATCGTTACCTAGCTCGTCTTTTGCTGTTGTACCGCCACCAGCGCCACCTGCTGCTGGTGGAATAAAGTACTTGACAACGGGATACAATGCACCCAGAGCTACTCCAGTGACAGTCCCAAAAGTGAGCAGATTCATGAACTGACGACGCCCCATATCGGGCACGTCTGCTGATTCAGAAAATTGAGCCATAATCTACGCGCTCTTTGTGTATTTTGTTAAGCATTTTGACAAAAGTACTTGTACTTGAGCAACTTTTGTCTAAGTCGAAATGCTAGCGCTGACAACGATGCCATACTTCTTTGTTCCAAGATATATTTAGCATCTTTTCTGTTAGCATTACATTTCTTTATATCCTTATCATACTGGAGTCACGGAACTTAACATCATAACTAAATGTAAAATCTGATTGAGAAAAGCTATGACAGGACAGGAATTACACCAGATGTTGCTTGATAAGTGGGGATATTCTTACGATGTCCAGTTCCGACGGGCACAGGGAAAGATATTTTTGCAGGTTATGTGGAAATATTTGGAGCAAGCTTCTTTTCCTTTGAGTGAGGCGGAGTACCAAGAGCATCTTGATAGCATTGCCAATTATCTTCATGCCTTAGGTGGGTCAACACAGGTACAAACTTTTATTGCCCAAACCCGCGATCGCCCCCGCCTCGGCAAAGCTGTCAGCATTCCTCTAGATTTAGGTGAACGTTCTTCGGAATGGATATTATGACTCGCTATTGGATTAACCTGAGTTCGGGTTAAGCAGGTTGAGATAAAAGCCACTCCATCTGAAGGCTGGGTTTCTTAGGTTGATGGCAATAAGCGATTAATCCGCA
>NZ_JBALDE010000070.1:0-15098 GCF_036917515.1 Nostoc sp.
AAATGCTCTGAATGCGGTAACTAAAAAAGACATTATTGGATGGTTCACCCACTGCTGTTACTATATTGCACCCAACTGAGAACCGCTATATTACCCCGCAAGGGGACTTTCCACTTCCACTTAGGGTCAAGTTCTCCAAGTTATCCGCCAACACCCAACTCACGGAAGACTTGACAAAATCTGTACCTACATTTAAGTCTTCAGTACTACTCCAAGTTCTTGAAGCGTAACTCAAAACTGACAAGCTTGCTGCTGCCGCCAGTCGAGTAGAGAAGCAATCAGCGCCTCCTTTTTCAAATCCTCATTCATTTTTTGAGGTAGTCCCAACTCACTGGCAAGTTTTCGCGCAGCTCATAGGGTTAAATTTTTGATATTGTCGATAGTTAAAGTTTGATTTTTCGGCGCTTTCAGCTTTTGATAGCCATAACGGTGTATTTAAATTCTTCGACATCACCCCACCTTTTCCTAATTATAGCTTTGGAGTTTTCATTTCAAATAATTCCCCAATCTTTGTATACTCAACTGACCCACCTAAGCGCGTAATCGGCTGCATCCCTACAGTATCAACTAACCCCAAATCTTGGCGGTATAGGTCTTCACGCACATGAAATCGTAAAACTCGACCTAATACCATCACATTATTGCTTCCTTGGACTGGAACGATTTGTGTGACTTTACACTCCATTGCAACAGGTGAGCTTTCAATCCGTAATGGTCGAACATCTGTAGCAGGAATAGCTTTTAAGTTTGCTTTTTCAAACTCGTTAACTCCATAAGGAAATTCTGTTCCTGTTTGAACCATTGCTCCTGCCAGTGTTTCATCCACTACATGACACACAAATTCATCAACTTCATGAATATTGCGTAATGTATCTTTTTCTTTCGGCTCACGTCTATGGTATGCGATCGAGAACATAATGGTTGGTGGAAAACCAGCGACTGCATTGAAAAACGAATATGGGGCGAGATTGGGAATTCCAGAGATACTAATTGTAGACACCCATGCAATTGGCCGAGGAGCAACGATACTTGTCAACAGATAGTAAGGAGCAGGGTCTTTCATTTCCTGCGGCACAAATGACAACATAAAATTCTGTAATCTGGCGGTTAATTGAGAGTAGTCAGTGAATCCCAAAAAATAAATTATTCCAGTTGAAGTTGTTTGTTTTTGCTAAATCCATAAGCTATAAGGCTTTTGAGTATAAGGGTGTTGAGGTTGCACGGTCAAAAGTAAGAACTTATCGAAGAATACTTATAAATTAACGCTTATCCCCAACACTCCACACCCCGCCCTTATAAGGGTTTCACGTTTACAAGAGTGCCATTCGGCTCTGCATTTATATTATGCAGCTTAAATGCTGATTAGCTTACTACTTTTGCTCATAAACTCCAACCAGCCGCGCCTGTTCAATTACATGGTCAGCGATCGCATTAAGATAGTTGCTCGCGGTTCATATTTGGCTTTAGTCCAAGCTCTGCATTTAGAGCATACAACCAAAAATAGTAATGGTGAAGTCCATGCCCCTGTGGTGGAGCAGGCCCGGTATATCCCGGCTGATCGGTACTATTCACGCCTTCAGTAAATTTACTACCACCCCCTTCCGCAATCTGGTTAATTGTTTGCCCAATGCCATAGATTAGCCAGTGAGTAAACCCCTGTGGTAGGGGTGCATCCGGGTCATGGCAGATGAGTGCTAATTGCTGGGTTCCGGCTGGTAGCCCACTCCATTCCAAAGGAGGTGAGATGTTTTCACCGTCGCTGGTATACTGTTTCGGGATATGTTCTAAAGAAGTAAATGCAGGGCTATGAATCTGTAAATCCTTGATATTCAATACCATTGTGTATTTCCTTTTGCAACAATCAGCTGCATCGAAGAATTTATCGCAACAGGACAGGTTGAGCATTAATGCGAATGCGGAAGAGGCTATAAAGCTTCTGACTTAAATCGCGCCCCTTTTGGTAGCTTGCTTGACGGTGCAACTGGTTAGCTGTGACGTAAAGATAACCATCTGTTGCTACTGAAAGGGTATCAGGCCAAAGGAGGCGAGGATCGTGTACTACCGTTTCCCATGTTCCATCAGGATGACGACGCACAATTGCATTGTGTTCATAGTTAGTTGCATAAATACATCCGTCTGCATCTGATTCGAGTCCATCTGCACCGCCGCCTTTATCTCCCTCATCAATTACCGTTGCAGCAACAGCATGATCGTCGCTCGCTCGATCTACAAGAGCATCAATCGCAACACTGTAGAGACGACTAGCAAGGGGACAGTAATACAGGCGTGATCCATCTGCATTAATCGCAATTCCATCAGCCCCCATTTTGACGGGTTTGATTGACCCGTCTGGCTGACGTCCCATGAATGGGCGACCCTCAACCACAGGCAGAAAGCTCGATAGTTCTTCAGCTTTTGTGGAAGGATGATCGTGCAGTCTGCGCCAGCTTTTGTCAGATGCCAAATCGACGACAATAATCCCGTTCGCTCCTTGATCTGATGAATCGGTAATGAATGCTGTACCCTGTACACCACGCCGCAAGTTAAATCAGACATCATTAAGGTAAGTCGTCGGCAATGCTACATCTTGGGGAAAGAGAATCGTTTTGATGACTTGATTGCTTGTTAAATCAACGCAAACCAGCTTGGGACTACCGTACTGAGTCGGTTGGAACATTGGGCTACCAGTATCGAGAATCCACAGGCGATCGCAGGGATCAACCACAATACTTTGCACAGATACAAGCGTTTGTGCAAGATTATCTGAGTTTGTGCGATTAATTGCCTCATTGGGATAAGCCACCGGACGACCATCTTGGATTTCTGCCACCGTGAATGCAACTTCATCACCCCACTTCGGAAAATTGACAAAGATGCGTCCTTGATGAGATACCGTTACACCTGTAGGCATAGCACCATCAAAGTAGACAACAGGTTCCAGTGTACCTAATATTTCATCTGTCGGTAACTTCTCCAATTGACTGACCATAAGATTTTTCTTTGCTTACGATTAATTGCTAGCCCCTCCTGGCTCAGTGAGTTTACGGTGCAGTTCAGCATTAACTGTATCTGGCAAAACCTTGCTGATATTGCCCTGAACTTTGGTTTTTAATGAGCCTGCAACGAGGTCATCCTTACCTGCCATCAGAGCCTCAAACCCCTGTTTAGCAACAATAGCTGGGTCATCCTTCTTGTCTGCACCCGCCTTGGTATCATCCATTCCGGCTCGGTGAAAGAAGTTTGTATCCGTTGGACCAGGCATAAGCGCTGTGACTGTTACACCCGTGTCTTTTAATTCGTTGCGAAGTCCTTCTGCAAAGGAGTGAATAAAGGCTTTCGAGGCTGAATACACCACCTCAAATGGGCCAGGCATGAGTGCAGCAATTGAGGATGTGAAGAGAATTTTGCCGTTACCGCGATCAACCATATCCTTGACTACCCATTTGGCGAGATGAACCGATGACACCACATTTAGGTCGATCAGATTCAGTTCCTCCTTTAGGTCAGTCTCAGTGAACTTGCCACCAACCCCAACTCCGGCATTAATGGCGATCGCTTCCACTGGTCTTCCAATGGCTTGAATTTGGCTAATTAGGGTTTCGACTCCATTGTATGTGGCAACATCCGCCTGTACGGTTTCAACAAAAGCACCTAGTTCTTCAAAAGCACCAGTCACTTCATTGATGCTAGATCCGGTGGCTGTGACAACCAGATCAAAGCCATTTTGAGCAAACTGTTTGGCGAGTTCATAGCCGATACCACTTGAGGCACCCGTTACAACAGCCAGGGGACGGGTCAAGGTCTGATTCATAATGTTCAAAACTCCTAAATTACTTTACTTGTAATAGCTGACCACAAACGGTTTGAGGCGAATGGCACGAAGATAAGGCAGGAGGCAGGAGGAAAAGAAAATAAAAACCATTACGTCTTGCAGCACAAAGATTTCATAACTCCTACCTCCTGCCTCACCCCAACAAATAGCTTTTCTTAGTGCTATTCCGGTCTGAGGCGATTACAAGCTTTCGACTCATACTATCGTACGGAAGCAGTTGTGCGATCGCGTCTTCCTAGTGAAAGATAACAACTGAATATTTGAGAGTCATTATGAACATCTATCTACCTCTCAAGCTCAGAGTTTATTAGACTTCTTGCATGAATCAATGAGCTTTCACCCTAAATCCTTCTCCCAAGCTTGGGAGAGGGACTTTGAAATTGGCTCCCCTTCTCCCAATTTTGGGAGAAGGGGTTGGGGGATGTAGCAAGATCCCGCAGGGTGGGCGAATTTTGCATTTGTACAAGAGGTCTATTCCTTCAATGGCTTTTAACTGAGGAAACCGGATGTAGCAGGTTGAAAGTGATTGAAGTACCAGGTTGTAAATCCATCACATTACCCCAGCAAACAATTTGAACGGATGATAAGTTAATTGGCGATGCTGTTACATTCAGATGACTGTCGATGACCTCAATTTCTAAATCATTCCCTTGATGCTGAAGGCTAACGCAAAATCGGTTTAGCGAAGTTGGCAGGTATGGATCGAGACAAATGTTACTGCCGTAAGCGTGTAACCCAAGGTAATGGTGCTGAAGGAGATGGAGTGTACCTGCCATTGCTCCCAAATGGATGCCATTTTTTGTCTCTCCACTACTTGCCCCTGATAAATCGGCAAACAGTGTTTCCATGAATAGCTGCCAGGATTTTTCGCGATCGCATCTGGCAAGCGCCCCAGCATACACAAGTCGGGAGAGGCTGGACTCATGCACTGTATGCCGAAGATGATGAGCGATCGTCCGCTGCATTTGTGTCCGATTAAAGGAATAACCATTACGCTCTAGTAATGTTGTCAATTCTGTCTCAGACAGTAAAAAGAACAGCATCGCGGTATCTGCTTGCTTAGTAACCTGATAGCGATTGACATCATCTCCTTTTGCCTCCAAGATTAAATTAAACTGCTGATCGCAGAACGGTTGCACATCAAATTCTTGCAAGCGATCAAACCCTTCATACTGGCTTAAAATACCGTCGTCTTGAAAAACTACGCGCATCTTCCGGCTGACAATATCCCAATGTTTGATTTCTTCTTGACTCAGGTTGAGGCGATCGCAGAATTCACGACAACAAGAAGGTGGCAGTAAATTGAGGACTTCTTGCATTCGACAGAGCGTCCAAACTGCCATGACGTTGGTGTAGGTATTATTGTTGATACCGGGAGTTTTGGCATCTAGATAAGCGGTGTGATATTCATCAGGCCCAACCACACCGCAAATTTCGTAGCGATCAAGGTCAGGATTATAGGTTACAATACTCGCCCAAAAGCGGGTAATCTCAACCATCATCTCTGCCCCGTAGTCCATCAGGAAGGCAAGATCGTTCGTCAGGTTGTAGTAGCGCCACAGATTACAGGCAATGATAGCGTTAATGTGATGCTGTAAGTTTGTGTGATCGCGCATCCAATGCCCTGAAAGCAGGCTGAACTGAAAATGGGGTGTTTCTTCACGTCCGGTACTGGCACTGCGCCAGGGAAACATTGCACCTTTATAGCCATGTTGACGGGCAAGAATTTTTGCTGCACTAAGGCGACGGTAACGATATAACAGCATCGAGCGCGCGATTTCTGGAAAGCGACAGGCAAGAAACGGTAGTACAAAGGTTTCATCCCAGAAAATGTGTCCGCGATAATCTTCGCCATGCCAGCCTCGTGAGGGAACTCCTACATCTAAATCTGCTGTATGAGGTGAAACTGTTTGCAAGATATGAAAGATATGCAGCCGTAACGTCCGTAAATTTTCCACTGGCTCAAGCTCAATATTACAGCGCATCCAGAGCCGTTTCCAGGCACATTGATGAGCAATTAGCAGTTCGGCAAAGCTGGGAGCATCCTGGATTGCCTGCCTTGTGGCTTCAGCACTTTCACTGGTCGCGTGGTCACGGGAGGTATAGAGGGCAACAATTTTCTCAATTTGGATCGTTGTACCCCGTTCAACTTGAAGCTGCAACCTTTCGCCAATTTGTGCAGTTTCGCGATCAACAGTTCGGGGCAAATTTACTTCATGACTACCCACAAAAACACGGGTACGCGCCGCTACAGCTATCTCGATTCGAGACTGCTTGGTTCGCACCATCAACCAGATGCCTTCTGGTTGAATGGTTTCAGTTCTTAATGGCTCCAGATGTTGCTGATTGTAAGGTTCATAGCGTTTAACATTGTTGTTTGTCACCTGTCCGTCGATCGCGGAACGAATTTCCATTTCACCCGACCAGTTTTCCGCGGTTAGCTGAAGTTGCAATCCAGCAAGATGGGGTTGAGCCATACTGACAAACCGTTGCTCGTGTAGCGTTGTTTGTCGCCCCTGCCAATCGCGAAATTTTATCTGACGATGCAGAACTCCGCCTTTAATATCCAGGGTTTGGCAGTAAGTCAGAATTTCAACCGCATCAATAGAAAACCAATTTCCGCCATCAATGCGAAATGTTAGCGGCAGCCAGTTAGGTAAATTGACAAGCGATTCATCATCGGACGCTTCACCTTCAATACATGTTACCAAGCGGTTATAAAGACCTGCTCGGTAGGTTCCAGGATAGTGGATTTCGTCATCTGTCACCTCGATCGCCGCCGCACGAGTGACAAAATAGCCATTGCCCAACGTACAGAGTGCTTCCCGATGGCCTTCATCTTTTGGATCGTACCCATCAAAAACAAGGCTCCAAGCTTCTTTGGAGTCATAAGTGTTGTGATCAGAGAACATAATGGGGTGTGAGTTGTTGAAACATGGAATCAATTTCTAAGCGCGTTGGATAGGCTGGTTGAGAACCATACCGGGTTACGGTGACGTGGGAAGCCGCCGTTGCAAAACAGGCAGCATTAATCGCAGGTTCAACAATGAATGGCGCAATCTCGTAATCGACTACCAGTACTGAATCAGAAGCTGCATTGGCGATCGCATCTTGCACAGTGGCAATATCTTCCTTTGCCCAGATGTTATTTGCATTTCCAGCTAAAATAATTCCCTTTTTGCCATCGGGGGGGTACGGTAATCATGGAAACACCCGTTGGTTTGCCCTTGATCGCATGTACATATTTCAGGTCTACCTCAATCTCCTGCAGAGGTTTGAGCGCCTGTTCTGCCAGCGTATCAGCACCGACATGAGCAATGAGTATAGCAGGAAGACCGAGTTTGTGAGCAAGATAGGCAACATTAGCTGCCTTACCTCCACTCAGTTGAAGAAAATCACTAGCAAGGAGCGTTTCACTTAAGTCTGGACGGCGATCAACTCGTACCTGAAAATCTGCATTAATGCTGCTGAGAGATATGACGCTTCCTTGATTCATAATGTCTTGTGTCGTTAGAATTCGATCGTTAATCTCTCAATAGAGATTGTCAATTGCCAGACTGCAAAGACAATCTCACTATTTGCATTAAACCGTTTCCTAACAAGATAAGCATCTAGCTTAAGTCAATGCTTTATTTAGTGCGTAGGCGTAGCCCGTCGTAGACATCGCTGCTTACAATTCCTATCAATACAAGCATTTAGCTTCAGTCAACTCTAAAGCACTCACGAGCGCAAACTGCTACTTATACCGATTCTGATTTAAGCCAAAAGGTAGGTACTTCTTTAGGGTCTGCATTTATGCTAAAGAAATCTGTGAACTAAAAGAAACTGCCACTCAATATATTTTGTAATGAGTCCGAAAAAAACAATCGTCTTTGATATTCTTAATACTTGCTTTCGCTCTACTACCTTGGGTAGATTGAATGTTTGCTTTAAAATTTCAGGTTTACAGTGACACCTAAAATACAAAGACAGATCCACCCGTAGATAAAAACAACAGGAACGAGTTTGGCAAACTTAAGGCTTTCTCTCTGTATTATGTCTGTTCTCTGTTCAACTTCTCTGTAAAAGCTAGACTTTACCTTTTCGTATGCCCTTTTTATCTTAAAATCCTTTAAATCTTCATTTTGCAGCACTTCATATTCCTTAACTCCCCATTTATTGATAATGGCGATCGCTCCATCAATAGAAGGCTTTATCAGTATGGAGGTAATAATGCCAAGTGTAGGAAGTATGAAACCTATGCCTAACCTAAAATAGACATTGGAATTACTCATTCCTGACGAAAAGGCAATGATTAGAAACGATTGACAGGTTACATACCAACTCACTCGCTGTCCTAATAGGCTAAACTCGTGTCTAGTCTCTGCACGGTAATACTCTAGTTTCGTCAAGTTATCCATTTTGACTTTCATTACCTATCCAATACTTTAACTTAAGACGCTTTACTTGGTGCTTCATTCTAGTTATAGATAAAGCACGAAATCGTTCCAACAAATAAAACCTAAATGAAACAAAGTATACCTAGCTAAATTTTTGTATTGAAGTTTCATTAAGCATTAATCTAGATACCTTTGCTCTCTTGGGAATTTTCAATTACTTTAAATCAATTTGTATTCGGAAACACACAATAATAAATAATTTAAACCTAATCTCATTCTGTAGTTAGAGGTTGGATAAAAGGATACATAGTTAATTATTAACTAGTAAGAACAAAGAATTAAACAACACGCGTAAGAAGCATTAGAACAGATGCTGCGCTAGTTGCTCGAGCAAGAGCAGCTATACAAATGCACTGTAGTTTTTTTACTCAAAACCGGGTTGAAAGGAGAGTTAATGACCTCACAGAACCTACAGTCACAAAGACCAAAGCCGCCGTTTTCCGAACAACAGCAACAAGTGCCGGAACTGTTCTTCCATGGCACTTTGCTTTGATGCCAATTTCTATCAGTCTCATTGCAGATGCTTCGGCTAAACCTGCCCTAGCATTTGCGGATCTGCCGAGAACCTGCTTTCAAATCAATTCAGCAGAGCGAAATCCAAGTCAAGAAACTCAGTATGGAACAAAAAAATATTTTCAAAAAAGCCTCACGCCGTCAAGTTCTCGGCGGGCTATCCATTGGCGTTGTCGCAGCGCAAGCGGCACCAGTCTTCGCACAACAAACATCTACCCCAACAAATCAACAAGTGACAGACACCCAACCAGGAAAAACCCAACCAGTCTGTCAAGCAGAACCCAGTTAAGCAATATCCGAGTCCGCCTTTTTCGCAACAACCGCAGGAGCCACCCGGTCTTGCCAGCAAAATGACCCCGCGACCCGATCACGGTGAGACAAGTTATCAAGGTTCTGGACGGCTAGTGGGACGCAAGGCGCTCGTCACAGGCGGTGATTCTGGCATTGGTCGAGCAGCAGCGATCGCCTTTGCACGTGAAGGTGCTGATGTTGCGATCAACTATCTCCCTGCCGAGGAGCCAGATGCCCGCGAGGTCATCCAACTGATTCAAGCAGCAGGACGCAAGGCGGTGGCGATTCCAGGCGATATTCGGAATGAAAACTTCTGCAATCAGCTTGTCGCTAATGCCGTACGCGAACTCGGCGGACTCGACATTTTAGTCAACAATGCTGGTAAACAACAGTCTGTTGACTCAATTCTCGATCTCACGACCGAGCAGTTCGATTCAACGTTCAAGACGAACGTCTACGCGATGTTCTGGATTACCAAAGCTGCCGTACCGCACCTCAGTCCCGGTGCAAGTATCATCAATACCTCCTCAGTCCAAGCCTATGACCCTAGCGAAAACCTGCTCGACTATGCCCAAACCAAGTCGGCGCAGGTCGCCTTTACCAAGTCACTGGCAAAGCAGCTTGCTAAAAAGGGCATCCGTGTAAATGCGATCGCGCCTGGTTCTTATTGGACACCGCTCCAGGTCAGTGGCGGTCAACCACAGAGTAAAGTCGAGAAGTTCGGCGGTGACTCACCGATTGGACGGCCTGGACAGCCAGCGGAGCTTGCCCCCACCTACGTGCTCCTTGCCTCGCAAGAGTCAAGCTATGCTACCGGACAAGTGTATGGCGCGGCGGGTGGAAGCGGAAATCCTTAATCCCTAGTTATTCTATAATGATTTGATTGGGTTAGTAAGATGGCTCTGTCGAAAGCGATCGCTACTAACTATCATCTTGCTAAAAAGTTTACTATTGCTTCTAGTCTTTTTACTTGATATTTATCCAGATTTTATATCCTTCTAGAGGATGATAAGAAACTATAGCAATGTCGATACTATAAATTTTGAGTACGGATGTAATGTAGTTCAAAATAAACTTAATTGTTGGCGAAAATTATCCATTAAATAGTTGAAATTTGATACCAGATTTATTACTAGAGCGCATAATCGTTTTCGGGGATTTTCTAGTAGCTAAAAATTCCAGCTATGCGATTTGTTTGGTTCTGAAATATAAATTGTCATAAGTCAGGAGTATTTACAATGAAAGCAGTTGTTTTCCACAAAATTGTAGATATTCGATTAGATAACGTACCAGAACTTCAAATTAAAGAGCCAACAGATGCCATCATTCACCCACCTAACTTATAGCGCAATTTGCAGCACAGATTTACACATGATTCGGGGAACATTCACAGGAATGAAACTCGGTATAATTCTGGGACATGAAGGTGTTGGAATTATTGAAGAGATTGGCTCCAATGTGCGGAATTTGAAAGTAGGCGATCGCGTTGTCGTTCCCTTAACAATTGCTTGCGGCTACTGTTCTTACTCCCGTATAGAATATCATGCTCAATATGATAACGCCAATCCCCACAGACATAATGCCGGGACAGCCTTTTTCGGAGGACCAGAAGCAGCTGGCCTCTTTGATGGATTGCAGGCAGAATATGCCAGAATTCCCTATGCTAATACAGGGTTTATCAAACTACTAAAAGAAGTTACAGATGACCAAGTAATTCTTCTTTCTGACATCTTCCCTACAGCATACTTTGGAGCTGATATTGCAGAGATTACACCAAGAGATATAGTAGCCATCTTTGGTTGTGGTTCCGTTCGACAGTTTGCCATTGTCAGCGCCAGACTGTTCGGTGCAGGACACATCAATTGTTAAAAGGTATAGCCTTGGGATTAAAGCTCAAAGAAAAGTGAATTGGGGCTTTAGGCTTAGTTTTTAAGTACCATTCCAGCTTCATGTGGTAAGCGATCGCTGCGCCAAAGTATTGGACTGAAGGGTAATTTTCAGTAAACCAAAAAGTTTTTCCCAAAGAGCGATCACGGTTCTTCGGTTACTTTTATGGAGAATTAATAGAAAAGTGCCAGTTTAATAAACTGCGTAATCGAAAATTGCTAAAGTTACGAAAGCCATACCCAAGTCTTTTAATTAACTTGAGTTTATTATGCTTGAACTGCCTATAGGGTAGTACAACAAAGCGAGTTTGATTTAGTGGAGCGACACTGACCACCTAATTTCTTTCTCTTATACTTGTCGCCGCCGCCTTTGATACATTAAATAGATAAAATAAGGCGCTCCTAAGGCAGCAGTTAGTAAACCACAGGGTAATTCTGTTGGAGAAAATAAAGTCCTACCTAAAAAATCTGCTGCTGCTAGCAACAATCCTCCTATCAAGGCGGCGACTGGTAGTAAATTTTTATGTATTGATCCAACAAGGGAGCGTGCCAAATGAGGAGCCATTAATCCAACGAAGCCAATTGTACCTGCGATCGCTACACTTGCTCCAGCTAGCGCCACACTCACTAACAATAATTTGCTTCTTTGCCATGTGACTCGGCTACCGAGTCCTTTAGCTACCAAGTCACCCAGTTGCAGAGTATCAAGTTCCCGCGCCAGTAGTAATGCCAAGGGAACAAAGACAACTATCCAAGGTAGCAGTTGCCAGACTTGCTCCCAACTTTTACCAGCAACACTACCTGCCAGCCACACCAGCGCTCTACTGACGTCATTGATTTGACCGAAAGTCAACATCAAAGTAGTAAAAGCTCCCATAATTGCTGCTAGTGCTACTCCTACCAACACTAAGCGCAGAGGTGATTTTTCTCCTGTGCCAGCTAGCAAGTAGATGAGACAGGCCACAACAAAAGCACCACCAAAGGCTGCTAGGGGCAAATACATACTGGGTACAGCCGGGAATAATACAATCAAAGTTACCGTTGCTAAAGCTGCACCTGCATTTACTCCAATGATGCCAGGATCGGCTAAAGGATTACGTGTCAATCCTTGTAAAATTGCACCAGCAACTGCCAAGCTCACTCCTACCAACCAAGAGATTAACACTCTAGGTAAACGCAAGGTAACAACAACAAAGGGAGATTCTGAGTCTCTTGTTGGTAAACCAACAACAGCTTTCACTATATCTGCTGGTGGGACAGGATAATCTCCCAAACTAAGGCTCATCCCCAAGACAGCAAGGGTAAGTAATAACAACAGCAACAATACTCTAGTTACAGGCTGGTTGCCGAGTATTAAATTTTGAATTTTGAATTTTGAATTTTGAATTGTTGTCATCCTCTCTTCACCTGCCAACGCACTAGATACAACAAAAAGGGCGCTCCTAACATTGCTGTCATTACGCCAACAGGTAATTCTTGGGGTCTAATTAACCAACGGGCTGCTAAATCTGCCCATACTAGTAAATCTGCACCAAACACAGCTGCACAAGGCAATACCCAACGATAATCAACACCCATCACTCCCCGCGCCAGATGGGGAACAACCAGACCGACAAAGCCTATAGGCCCTGCTAGTGCTACAGCGCTACCCGCTAATATGACAACGCTCGATGCTGTTGCCAACTTGATCCAACCTGTTTGCTGACCTAAGCCTGTAGCTACTGACTCTCCTAAGCTAAGGACATTGATTTGTCTACTCAAGGCAAAAGCTGTTAATAATCCTACTATCATCCAGGGCAGCACAGTTAGAAAGAGATTGAAGTCTCGTCCTGCTAGAGAACCTGCTAACCAGAAGCGGACTTCTTCAAGAGTTCGCTCACTTAAAATCAGTACACCTGTGGTAATTGAAGATAGCAAAGCAGTTAGGGCTGCACCTGCAACAGTCAAGTTTAATGGTGTTGCACCCCCTTGTCCCAGAGAACCAAGGGAATAAACTGCGATCGCTGCTAACAATGCTCCCAAAAATGCTACAAGGGTAATCAGGGCGGGTGTTGATGTACCCAAGCCAAAGACTATTACTACCACTGCTAAGGCTGCACCTGCATTGATTCCCAAAATACCAGGCGCGGCTAAGGGATTTTGGGTGAGTCCTTGCATTAACGCCCCAGCTATAGCCAAACTAGCACCGACCATACTTGCAATCAGTGTACGCGGTAAGCGCATTGAGCGAATGATAATATGTTCATTGGAATCATCATAGTTAGTAAATGCAGTAAGTATTTTGGCCATGGGAATGTCAGCCGCACCATAAGAAATACTGGCGAAAATACCTAACAATACTACTAAAATACCTATACCTAAGCTCAAAAGGCGAATGTAGTATTTTTCGGGGTGACAAATATTTGTGTTCATGGATAATCAAGATGCTTAGATAAACTTGAGTTGAAATTTCATGAGATTCTTCGCAGTACTTTAGTAAATACTTTGAGTAATCAGCTTTGGGTTGGTAACTCACTCAGATAGTAAATAATCAAAATGTGGCTTGATTCTAAGTAATAATTCATTAATTTGTAATAAAATTTACTTATTGAAAAAATTAAGTTAATTACTCCTTCAATAAAAAATTAGATAAAATGGTCATAAAAGATTATCTTTCAAACTTTATAGCTTTGTTAATGCAATTTTTGACTATTGTGGTTTTTGTCAAGGTTCGTGTAGCCAAAATCAATATGTAGCAAATATAGTAATTTGTAATTAATTATACAGTTTCTAAGATTTTACCAGTTAAATTGGTAAAAATGATATCCTAACAAAGTAAAATATTTTTACTGGTCACTACTTGATAAGTAGTAAACTTTCAAACTTCAATTCATTTAGTTGTCTGTAACCTGCATTTATTACTTCGACTTCCACCATGAGTTCTTTGGAAATCGCAAAGGAACAGAGAGCTAAAGAAGCCTCTGCATTGAATTTGACTGGTTCTGGTAGTGGTGTTGCCATTAGCAACAGTATTACTGGTAATGGGAGTAGGACTGGCAATGGCAATGGCATTATTGCGATCGCCTGCAATAGGCACATAAAAGCATTATCGGCTGTTCAACATCGCTTAAGTATTTGCATGAGTAAATTCGGATGGTGATCGCCAACTCCAAAACTATCACTTGTGCGATTGCAAATCATTCCTGAAAAACTAAACTCATACACATGAAAAATAAATATCTAAGATTCTGGTGCCCAAAAGATCATGTGTAAACTTAGGCGGTCTTGGGTTGCATTTAAGGAAATAAGAGAAACCATATGCCAGGAGCGATCGCAACGTACAATAACAACTGAGTATTGCGGCAGAGGTGTCACTTCCTTTACCACTGATTTGGTTTGATTGTCATTAAGAATCTGAAAACACCCTCTCCACCCTGGATTCCATCCTTCACTCAAGTAAAGAATATGTGTAACATTTTTTAGCTGGTGATCTGTATGGGGACGATTCCAAAAACCTGGGCGATCGCTTCTGAGCAATCCTTAGAAATAGCCAATGGTTAAACTCAAGCTTCATCTGGATGCAGATACCTCAAGTAAATCGCTGTATTCAGTATTGGGGACATCAGGTTGAGTTTATAAAATGGCTATTGAGCGAGTGTATTCACGATGATTATCTGCCTGAAGATTTGATTACCAATGAAGCAATTGCATTTTTGGCAGAACGATTGACGACTCCATTGCAAATTGAACATTATTTGCAGAGGGCTTTTGAAGACGCTTATCAAGCAACAACAAAGCCTGTCACCCAGGACAGGGGCATGGCGCTTTGCCAGATAACGTGCTATGGGATTGTGTTCAATGGATAATGTAATTTTCAGAATTTTTTGAAGATTGCTATCGGCTAAAGGCAGTTGCTCAAAGAAAAAAATTCTCCATCATTTGGCGGCAAAATACTCACCAATTTTTGGCACGACTTGCGATCGCAGATCATGCTCACTACAAGCTTGATTGATTGGTCTTTATCGTGATGCCATTGCCAAGCAACTTTTCCGACCACCTCCTGAGAGGATGTTTTAAAAGTCCAAGAAAGTAAAAACTCATGCGAGTCGTCGAAGCATAATACGTATCATCGCAATATAAATAAAAGTCTCGGAGGTT
>NZ_JBALDE010000071.1:0-25934 GCF_036917515.1 Nostoc sp.
CACAGGAGTAAGGTTTCATTCTACAGGCACTTAGACGTTGATATACTCCATCATCCCATACTGTATTGCACTCAAGCAGGAACTGCTATATTTCCAAACTTTTAGCAGATATTATACAACTTATACGTTAAGCAACCGATAAAAGAACTTGTGAAGAGAGAACGCCAATAGTTCTGTGGTTAATTTCTCAAAGGGTTTCTGTTGCCAAAATTATATTTAATAAGTTTTATGTATAACTTAATCAACTCATTCACAAAATCAAACAGTCTCTAATTATAGTGCAGTTAGCAATTTTAAACTCTTTTAACGATTATCTCCTACTTTTTAGTTAAGGTAAAATCCAAAGGTTTGAATCTAACTTTACCCCTTGCCTTTTAAGCAATTAAGAGACAAAAAAAGAGATTGTTGGGATTAAAGGAAAAGTATTACTTTCCGTTGATTTCCTCACTTTTAGTAATTTTGAATTCTGAGGAATAGAATCTTATTCAGAATAATAACATGATATTAGTAGTAGCTGATTAACAATAAGAAAAATGGGAGCTTTGACTAAAGATTATGAATAATATCCGTGTGTCAACAAACTTAGCCCGTGCAAATTTTAAAGAGAATATAAAAAACTTAAATAGTTTTAAAGGATCGACAATTTTGGCAGTGGATGATGATCCCAATATACTATTCTTAATTACTGAGATTTTTGAAAGCTGTGGAATTAAGGTAATAACAGCAGACAATGCTTTAGAAGCATTTGAGGCGATTGAACAATTCCAACTGGATTTGTTAATTAGCGATATTAATATGCCAGGAAAATCTGGCTATTGGCTAATACGGAAAGTCAGAACACTTACACCTCTCAAAAAAAGAGAAATTCCAGCAATTGCTTTTACTGGCAATATTGAAGCTAACGCACATAAGGAGGCTATTGCCTTTGGATATCAAACTTACATCCAAAAGCCGAGGATGGGGGAGCTAGTAACAGAAACAGCAAGACTGCTTAGACGTTCAATAGACCTCTTGCACGAATAGTGTAAGTATAAAAAAATATAGTTCATAAAAGAAAGAGCAATGAGCTACAAACAAGATAAAAGACTTGCCACCATCAGAATTTAAACGGTTATGTGAAGTGCATAAGCGGCAAGAAAAAACGTCACACCAGAAAACGCTTTGGCTTACGTTGCAATTTGATTGCTGGACTTCTCATACCAATTCAATTAATGATTGCAACATATCCTTGGGTAAAGAGGTGATTCATCGCGTCTCTACAAATGGTCTATTTGTCACATTTTTTTCAAATTGGTATCAATTATGAACTTGCTCTGTTTTGTTGATTCATGCAAGAGGTCTACTGCCTTTTAGACTAAAAAGCCTCATTATTTCAGTAAATACACTGAGTAAATGAGGCTTTGAGCTAGCTTTTTATTAGAAACGCTACTCGACTCTGTGATGGTCTAATAGCAGGTACAAAGTGCATTACAAAACACAACAGCAGTCAAAAATACTGATTCAGTTGAGTCTCAGCTAATTAGCGTAATGCTCTGAGGGTAACAGACCGTTGTAACTGAGCTAAAGCGCGGTTGTAATCCAAAATTGCTGTGACTCGATTACCTTCAGCTCTTGTGAGGTCGTTTTCAGAGTTAATGACATCAGTTTGAGTACCTACACCAGCTTGGAATCGCAAACGTGCTAAACGTAGAGCTTCCCTAGCTTGTTCTAAAGCGGTATTAGCGGTTTGAACATTCTCTAAACTAGATTGCTGGGTAGAATAGGCTTGTTCTACCTGAAAGCGAATTTGGTTACGCTGTTCAGCAAATTGAGTTTCTGCGATCGCAATATTAGCTTTTTGCTGAGCTGCTCTTGCTCTTGCTGCTCCTCCATCAAACAAATTTAGGGTTGCCCTAACTCCGAATGAATAACCATCAGTAACACTGACATTATCATTGAACTGGTCTAGCAGATTGTAGCTGGCAACCAAACTAATTTGAGGGCCTAGCTCGGCAAGGGCCTGCCTACGCTGTTGCTCATTAGTATTGCGTTGTGCTAACTGCTGTTGCAGTTCTGGACGATTTTGATAAGCCAACACAATACTTTGTTCTAAGGTTGGGTTCCAAAGACCAGCTAATTGTACAGGGTCAGCAGCACTGATATTTATCCCCTGCGGCAAACTTATCCGAGTTGCTAATTGACGACGGGAAATTGACTGCTGGGATCTAGCATTAGTTAAATCTTGTTGGGCATTTGCTAAATTCACCTGCGATCGCAACACATCAAACCGCGTACCAACCCCAGCTCGCTCTAAAGCTTCTGCATCACGCAAACTAGCTTCGGAGTTTTGCACAGCCGACTGGGCAATTCGTACTTGTTCATCCGCTTGTTGGAGATTGTAGTAGTCAGTGGCAACATTCAGACGGATTGTCTCAAACTGAGTTTCTACAGCCAACTCATAGAAACGTACCTGTTCTTCAGCCGCTCTGATGGTAGCTTGCACTCTCCCAGAAGTATAAATGTTATATGAAAGTTGTGCTTGACCAGTAAAAGCTGTACTGGGTTGATCTTGTTTAGGGGCCAACGGCCCACTTAATTTGTCCGTCAGCTGACCATTAGCAGACTGACTACGAGTCAGATCCGTGGTAACTCCCAGAGTGGGCAATAAAGCAGCTTGCGCCTCGCGTAGAGTTGCTTTATTGCGTTCTAGCTCCAATAAGGACACCTGTAAATCCCGATTATTACGCCGTGCTAGCTCCAGAGCCTGTGTCAAAGTAATCGGCTGATTTCCCCGAAGTTGCACTTCCTCCGGTTTGGTGGGAAATTGCAGAGGATTTGAGTTAGGAATCAGGTTGTTTGGAATTTGCACCGACCCTGACGGTACAGGAGTTACAGTTGCTGGTACAGTAGCAGGTTGCACCGAACCTTCTGGTGTAGGAGTTACGGTTGTTGGCGTAGTGATTGGCGTTGAACCCTCTGGTACAGGAGTTACGGTTGTTGGCGCAGTGATTGGCGTTAAACCCTCTGGTACAGGAGTTACGGTTGTTGGCGTAGTGATTGGCGTCGAATCTGTCGGAATTGGGGTATTACTCTGAGCCAAGCGACCAATAACATTTTGTTGTAAGCAGGTGCTTGAGGTTAATAGCAAATTAGCCAAGGAGTCTGTTTTGCTTTTGCTCAACTCCTGTGGACACCTCTGCGCTGACAACAGTTTTGCTGCTCCTGCACCTGTGGCTGAAGTTTGTAAAAATGTTTGCAACTGAGTAACAGTATTTATCTTTTGAACCACTGGCTGCTGTGTAGAAGACAGGGACAAAATTTCTTTTTGGCCAGAAGGGGGTTTTGAAGTGTAGTTAGGAACTACTATCTTCTTTAATTTCTGCCCATAAGCGCTTGAATTACTCTGTTTTTGGTTCTTTTGAGCTTGGGAAGGATTAGAGGTAGGTGTCAAACTGAAAAATCTACCTTTATCTTTCTTAAGTAGTTGTTTTATTGGCATAACAGTATTTTCAGCCGTAAATACTGGAATACTGTTATTACTTAAAGGTTTTACACTAAGTTTAGTAAAACCCAAAGCAGGTACTAGGGTTGGAACACTAACATTTGCAGTGTTAGGCAGTTGCGTATTCATGGTATCCACAACTAAGCCTTGACCATAAGTAGAAGTCAAAACACTAGGAGAAGATGCCAGTTGTATCCCAGTTAGTTTACCAGTACCAGCCCAAGCAGGCTGAGTTGTTAAGACTGCTGCTGTTACACCAGGTAAGAAGCTATAAAATAATTGCTGTCCTTTCACCGCATCCCTCACACAAAAATCAATCTAGCGGCAGAAAACCTTTCTTCACCACAGAATATAGCACGATACTAAACTTAGGAAAGAATATACTACGATACTAAATTTAGGGTTCGGAACTCTGTTTGTCTTCAAAACGTCTAACAATGCGAGAAAGTTCCGCCTTTTCATCGATACTAACGCGAGTAGGAGCACCGCTGATAATCCGTTCGTAGTTTCGGAAAGAATCTTTAATTTCTGGGCCATCAGCAGTAATATTATACTCACGAATGCCCTTATCATGCCAAGATCCGCGCATTTTAAATACGTTAATCGCCCGCGACATTTCTCCACGAATTTCTACGTACTGTAACATCAGAATTGTATCGGTAATTGTGGAAATATGAGAGTCAGTAATCGAATGCGCTCCTAAAAATTGGTCGGTTGTGTTGGTAAAGAAACCGGTAATTTCTTCTTGTTTAGCATAACCTGTCACACCAATTACAAACTGCCGAAATGCATTATTCGTAACTCCTCTAGCTAGTGCTGATAGAGAATCAATAGCAATCCGAGTGGGTTTGAAAATAGCAATTTCCGATTTAATAATTTGTAAGTGGTCTTCTAAACCAGTTGATTCCGGATAGGTACAGATTATTTTAAGTAAACCTTGATGTTCTAATTCTTCAAAATCAATTCCCCAAGAATAAGCATTACGAGATAGTTGGGCGCGTGATTCTTCATAAGCAAATAGTATTGCCTTTTCTCCATTAAGGCAGCCATCTTGAATAAACTGACTGACTAACAGAGTTTTGCCAGTACCTGTGGCTCCTGTTGCTAAAATAATTGAATCTTTAAAGAAACCACCACCGCACATTTCATCTAAGGTTTTGACACCAGAAGATACCCTGACATTAGAAGAACGTTGAGTCAAACGCATTGCTCCGAGTGGGAAGATGTTAACTCCTTCATTAGTAATCGTGAAGGGATATTCGCCTTTCATGTGAGTTGTGCCGCGCAACTTGAGAATTTCAATTGTGCGACGGCGGCGTTCTCCTTCTAAAGCGTTGCGGACAATTATTACATTATCGGAAACAAATTCTTCTACTCCAAAAGAGGCAACAGGCCCATATTCTTCACTACGTTCAGTGGTAATTACAGTTGTGACACTCAATAATTTGAGACGTGCTACCAGGCGGAAAATTTCGCGTCGTACTACTCCCATAGCTTCATACTGCTGAAATACCGCTGTTATTGAGTCGATTGAAACTCGTTTAGCTTTGTATTTGCGGATGGCATATTGCAAGCGCTCAATGAGTGCAGAAAGGTCAAAATTTCCCACGATATCTTGACCTTCTGGATCAGGAGATGCATCAAGAATAAACAACTTGCCTTCTTCAATTAAGCGGGGCAAGTTCCAACCAAAAACATGAGCATTTTTAATAATATCACTTGGTGATTCCTCAAAGGTTACAAATACTCCTGCTTCATCAAAATAGGTAATACCGTTATAGAGAAACTGAAGAGAGAATAAAGTTTTGCCTGTGCCAGATGTGCCGCTAATCAAAGTAGTTCTACCAATTGGAAAACCACCATGACTAATATCGTCAAACCCTTCAATCATCGTCCGAATTTTTTCTATACCCCCAATTTTCGGTGGTTGCTTTGGTTCTGGTTGCTCGTTTTCATTCATTGCTTGATCACAAAAGGGTATTAAAACCTGTTTTTTTATTACTATAGTTTGTACTCAATGTTTTATAATTAAAGTTTTACTCTTCAAAATCTTCTTCACTCAGTTCTTCATAGAGCAAATCTAATCCAATCAACACTCTTTCTCTATCTGAAAGATCCCCAATAATTTTGCGAACGGGTGGAGGTAAAATTTTAGATAATGTTGGTGTTGCCAATATTTTATCTTCTTCTGCCAGTTGCGGACTTTTCAATACATCAATCACTTTTAAAGCATAAACACCTTCAAACTCCTGCTCTAAAATATCTTTGAGTATTTTTAATGCCCGGACTGAATTTGGAGTATTTCCTGCTACGTAAAGCTTAAGAACGTAAGTTTTTCTGGCTTTAATCATATACTTAATAGCTGGCATGAGCATAAAAATAACAAGATGCATTCGCCCTTGGTGTTGGTGCAGCTATCGTGCATTGGGAGGAACTAGCAGCTTGTTCCAAGTGGAATATACAGCGATAAACTTAATTTATTTACAAATCGAACTCCTATAGGCTTCGCACAGGTGAGCCAAAATATCTATCAACGTTAGGCGGTAATCAAGTAACGCTTCATTGCTCCTTCCTTCTAATTTTAGCTGGTTAGAAAACTCTTCCATTACCTCCATATGAATTTCGATTATTTGGGGCACAGGAATATTAGCATAAAATATAGTATTGATAAATTTATCAATTTTATCTTTGAGTGTTTTGTCTGTAGTAAAATAATCTATAAGAATCAGGCTATAATCTGTTTTAAGCTGTCTTAAGAATCCTTGTCTTTCTGCTGGATTCATCTCCTGAAAATGCTGTTGACTTTTTTGCATCTGACTGGCAAATACATAAACGTACTTGCTAGTGTATGCCTTACTTGGATTGAGTGGCGGCCAATTTGGTAAGTAGTTGAGTTTTCCAGAAGTCGTTGCAGCAACAGGTAAGTGGCAAAATTGGGTAATAATTGCGTCCATCAATTTCCCCACCCACGTACTCAAACCTTTTAGGTTGGCTAAGTCAACTGGATTATTTAAGCATTTGTTAACATTAGATTGCAGAATCAATATCGGTAATAACATCTATTCTTGAATATATCTCCTCGATTGCCCTGACCAATAAACGCGGGTTGATAAGTTTGGTTAACGCTTGTAGGGGAATACTAAATGTGCAGTAAACTGGTGATTTTACCCCAAAATAACGCTCTATTTGAGCAGATAGTGCTACGCACTCAACAATTTAGCGGAGCAACTAACTGGTAGAACTTAGTAGGTCTTTGATGATCAGGTATCCGTCGGCATAGCAAGACACAATAATTAACTCATGATTTACATATCTATGTATATAAATAGATATATTTTTTGATTTTGCTCCTTGATAAGATACTTAAACGAACTTAAAGGATTGTCGCATTCCAAATCATTATAATTCCTCAAGGTTCTAAAGCGAATCTTTGAGGCCATAATTGTTTTAGCCGTCGCTATTATCGATGAGGAGTTTAAATACCAGTAAGAGGCTGAGGAGGCTGGCTAGTTATTAGAAATTAGAAACATCGCCTTTTGGAAAAATGCACTCGTTCGCAATTCCCGTGTCCGTTAGAGAAAATCCCGTTGTTTTAATGGCGTTGAAATAACCAGAGTTGCTTATATGAGTCTTCTTAGAGGATATGACTTCAGGCGAAAAGACCATCAACTGGCAGATGGAAATGCCGGAGGGTTCCACAGGAAGAATGACCCCCAAATCCCTATGTTAATGCTAGATTACCCGCTTTATGACTTTCAAGCAACCGTACCTAGCTGCCCCCAAACAAGTTCTCTGGCAGTAGTGTTGGAGATTTTTGAGCAAGAGCAGTGCGAGCGTTTGGTAGTAGTGAATCAACAGCAATGCCCCATCGGATTGCTGTATTCTGCCCGTTTAATCCCAAAATTATTAGCCCAAAGTGACGATAAAAATCTAAATTTACACCAATCGCTTTCTACCTGGGGTCAGGGTCTAATTGAGCCAATACAGACAATATCAGTTTCGGAGCGTGTAGAGCAATTAAGCTTGCGCTGGTGCGATTCACAAGTCGAAAAACCTCAAAACCTAGATTGGGCGCTGATTGACTTGGATGGTCGATATTTGGGGCTACTGGATAGTTCACGCTTGTTGCGATCGCTAGCTCAAGAACGTATGCCTGGCTTACAAAAGTCTAGCGAGCATCGTCATGAGTATGATGGTGCGCCAAATGAACCCAAGTCGTTAGGACACCAGCCACTGGTACACTTGTTAGAAAGACTGCCTTGGCCTTTAATGTTGCAAACGGGTACTGGCGAGGTGGTAGCGCGAAATCCTGCCTGGTGGGAGCAATTAGGAACCTTAAAAGATCCAGAAGGGGTTAGGCAACAGGTGGAGGCAATACTTGTCCCAAAACGCTCTGAGATAGCAGAATATGTCACCCAACCAGCAATCAAGGTTTATCCCAATGGTAGGGAGAATGAGTATGGTGGTGAAGAAGAACTGATTCAACAAGAAGTATCAGGTGATGCTGTATACAGCCGATGCTATTTAGATAGTCAAGTGGGTACTTGTACCTGCGTTGTCGAAGTGCAAAATGGTCAAGAGCAAATCTGGCAGTTTGCCAAAATTCCCTTAGATAGTCCTGAGTTTAAAGTTATCAGTGCCCAAGAGGAGATTGCACTCAGCACTGATTTATGGTTGATTTTAGCTACTGATGTCACTGAACAGCAGCAACTTTGTAAAGAACTAGCAGCGAAGAATGCCGATCTAATTCAACTAAATCGGTTAAAAGACGAGTTTTTAGCTTGTATTAGTCATGAACTCAAAACTCCCCTAACTGCCGTTTTGGGATTATCGCGCTTGCTAGTGGATCAGCAGTTGGGAGAACTTAACGAGCGTCAAGCCCGTTATGCAGGACTGATTCATCAAAGTGGACGCCACCTGATGAGTGTAGTGAATGACATTTTGGATTTGACCCGGATGGAAACGGGACAAATGGATTTGACACTGACTTCAGTGAAAATCAGTACTGTGTGCGATCGCGCCCTATCGGAAGCTAAAGCTATCCACACTCAAACCACCAAAGCGACATCTGCCCCGCCACCTGCAAATGCCCGTTCATCTGCTCCCCAATTCTGTCTTTCCATTGAACTAGGTTTAGATCAAATGGTGGCAGACGAATTGCGCTTACGCCAGATGCTAGTACACCTACTTTCCAACGCCTTTAAATTCACCGAAATATCTGGCGAAATTGGGCTGCGGGTAAGTCGTTGGGAAGGATGGATTGCCTTTACAGTTTGGGATACAGGTATTGGCATTCCTGAACACCAGCAACACTTAATCTTTCAAAAATTCCAACAACTAGAAAATCCCCTCACCCGCCAATTTGAAGGTACTGGTTTGGGGTTGGTATTAACTCGCGCCTTGGCTCGTCTCCACGGGGGAGATGTCAGCTTCTTATCGCGTGAAGGTAAAGGTAGCCAGTTTACACTGCTTCTGCCACCCAGTCCTCCGAAAACAGGCTTTTCGGAACCAGATATGGGAATTAGAGAAGACGAGGAGACACAATACCAACCAACACGGGAAAATCTCGCAGCCGCTCGTCAGCATCCTAGTACGCCCACACAGCATCATCCTGCTAGTTCGCAACGGTTGGTCTTGGTAGTCGAGGCAGTAGCTCGATATATTGAAGACTTGACCGAACAACTTAAAAGTTTAGGATATCGGGTAGTGATTGCGCGATCGGGGACAGAAGCAGTCGAAAAAGCGCGGCGCTTGCAACCAATAGCGATATTTTTAAATCCGTTGCTACCCCTGCTATCAGGCTGGGATGTACTGACTTTATTAAAATCTGACACCGCAACTCGTCATATATCTGTAATTGTGACAGCAACGGCAGCCGAAAAAGAGCAAGCATTTGCTAACCGAGCCGATGGTTTTTTGAGTTTGCCAGTAGAGCATCAGGTCTTAGCACCAGTTCTAGAAAAATTATGTACTACACAAGCAGTTTTGCCGCAAGGGTTAGACAAGGGTGCAATTACCCCAACTAAAACCCCACTGCGAATTCTCAGGTTGGTAAATCCCCAGTTAGAATCGGTCAATCCCCACACCTCACTTCGAGAACATCGAGTGATTGAAGTAGATGACCTAGATCAGGCAGAACTTTTGGCGCGGGTATGGCAGTTTGATGTGATTTTGCTAGATGTCGAAAGTACCACCGCCCAAATTTATTTGCAACAATTAATTGGACATCCGCGTTTAGCAGCTATACCACTGGTTACTTGCGATGTTGCAACTACCTTAATCGCTTCTAAAATACCAGGGCTATCTGTATTTCCTTACTTAACACCATTTGCTCAAGATAACAGCAGTTGCACTGAGAAAACAGATGCTTTACTATCAGTACTGGAAATTGCTTCTGGTATTTGCTGCCCTCCTAATATCTTAGTAGTGGATTTAACAATGCTGCGGGATTTCCCCCAGGTAAGACGTAAGCCAGCTAAGGGTTATCGGACAGAAAAAAATTGCTCAATTAGTAGTGAAACTGCTAAACGGGGATCTGAATGGTTCCAAGCTTTAATTCAATACCTCCAAACAGCAGGTTTCAAAGCGGCGATGAGTCCTTGTTGGGCAGAAGTGTTGCAACAAATTCGCCACGAAAGCGTTGACTTACTGCTAATTTGTTTAGGAGAAACCTCTATCCACAAAGATGTACTCAAAGCAATGAAAAAATTAGCAGATTCGCCTTTCAAGTTGCCACCAATTTTGGTATTAAATCAGCGATTTAATCGCTCAAAAACCAGTTTCCCGGATGGAGTAGCTGATCAGGTAATTAACCAGCGGAAGAATGGTTTGGAATCGATAGAAACTATTGTTGGTGCGATCGCTACCCAAATATTACCGCGATCAATCTCAATGGAAGACCTCTTAAACCAAATCAATCAAGCTTTAGCTGTCAACGGTTACAATGACAAATGTTAATGGGATCATTAGTTATTCTCAAAGGACAAATGACTAATGACAATTTATGATATGTCTATTTTTTGATTTTTCATTTTCTTAAAAGGAACTCGAACCAAGTTATAAGCACCCTTGGTCGATAAATTCTTGTAATCATCTGGCTGTAAGTCCATTTGTAAAAACTTTTTCTGTTCGGCTAACAGTAGCACTGAAGGAGGTTTTAGTCCTTTGGCAGCCTGGTTTTTAATATGCTCTACAGCCTCTTTAGGAAATTTTAAATAATTTACGTGGATGTGGCTGTAAAACACCACACTAGGCTTTTTGAAGCCAAGCATGATCAATTCTTCGTTTGGTTGTTTTGCTTCTAAAATGACCGCAGACAATTCCCTTAAGGGTAATTGACGTTCTTGATCGATAAAGAACGAAGCAGGCGTTAAGACAAAAATTATAAACACCACAAACCCGATTAAATTAATACTGATAATGTAGTTCCAGCGGCGACTCAATAATAAACCCGCAACCAAAACAGCACAAACTAGCCAAATTATACTTGCAATTACTGGTAAACCAGATTGTTGAATTAGTTCGTGAAAGTTACTTATCGCTGGATCGGTACCTAATATGTGGGTTATATTGAGCAGTGCTGTTGCCAGAACTGATAAAAATACTACATTCACCCAACCACTCATTCGCAGCAAAGACGTAGAACTCGACGGAATAGAAGAGGGGGAAACAGGAATTTGCCGTGTCTTTGCATCTGAAAAAAGGTCGCTCCACAACAGGGCTACCAAGATTGCTGCTGCTGGCATTAAAGGCAATACATAGCTAGGGAGTTTAGTAACGGCAATGCTGAAAAAGGCAAAAACGCTAGCAAACCAGAACCAGGCAAATAAACCAAATTGCTGAAAACGTTCAAGGGATCGCCAATGCGATCGCTGCCAAAACCTTAGTCTGATTATAGAAGCTGGTAAATACACTGAGTATGGTGCAAAACCCAACAGCACAACTATCAAGTAAAAATACCAAGGTGCTGAGTGACCATTAACTACTTCTGTAAAACGTTCTAGGTTGTGATAACCAAAAAAGGAGTTAATATAATTCCAGCCATTGCGCCAAATTACTAAAGCATACCAGGGCACTGACAAAGCAATAATTATCAGTATACCTACGAAAAGGTACATTTCTCGCAACACCTCTCGCACTTTACCCACGTAAAGCAAAAAAGCAGCAACAATTAGCCCCGGCAAAACAATTCCCACTGGCCCTTTGGTCAAAATTGCGCCAGCAATCAGCACATAAAAAGCTAAGTACCACTTATTAGGAAATGGGGCATGGGGCATGGGGGATTGGGTATTGGTTATTAATTCTTCTGCTCCCCTGCTCCTCTGCTCCCCTGCTCCCCTGCTCCCTTCCTTCCCTGCGTACCCTAGAAAGAAACATAACAAAGCCGATGCCATACATCCGGTGAGTAGCATATCAGAGACACCCGTTCTCGCCCAAATAATAGTTTCGGGATTGAGTGCCATGAGCGCTGCTGCTATGAAAGATGTTAAGTAGCGGCGAGTCGGACGTGAAACTTGTTCTAATTCGTCTTGTTTAGCCAAATACCACTGGATGGTGTAAAAAGCTAAACAAATTAAGCCGAATGCAGCGATCGCGGAAGGAAGGCGTACTGCCCATTCATTCACACCAATTATGTAATATGCGATCGCCTGACACCAGTAAATTAGAGCAGGTTTATCGAAACGAGTGTCACCATTGAAAAATGGGGTAATCCAATCACCTGTAACGAACATCTGGCGCGAAGCTTCGGCAAAGAGCGGCTCTGTCTCATCAATCAAGCCAGTGTTGCCCAAATTCCACCCAAAAGCCACCCAGCTAACTACCATCAACCACGAAATCGACACAGTTACACTCAGGGCTGGATTTTTTGCTATTTTGTTGAACCACCGATCAACAGTGTGCCTAACACTCAATTTCATTCTCATTTAGTCAATAGTCAACAATCACTAATCAATAGTCGTTAGTTATCTATCTTTTGTTCTTGAAAGTTTTTAATTCAACAATTTTCCTCTATCCATTACTTAACACTTTACCAACTGTAGGGTAAGGATGTAAAAATAAAGGTTTGAGCAAACGTAAACAATGCCCACTCTCCAAAAATTGCTTCCGTACTCAATATTTACCACTTAGCAATATTTATTGACTCAGCACAAGTTGCCATTCTCTGTTTTGGGAATTCCACTTAGGTAATTGAGTTTCGCCAATAATATAAGGGCCCCAGTAACGACGGGAACCATCTTGTGCAAAAGCAACTAAAACATCTCCCTTCTCCAGCTTTAAATTATTCTGAGGTAGGGATAGAACCAGTCCCTTCTCACTACCTTCTTCGGGAGCAAAATCCCAATGTGCCGGTACATCGTAGTGAGTTTGTTTTTTACTAGATCCTTTTGCTACTGACTGTCGTGCCAGTAGAACCAGACGTACAGGCTGATTTGTTTGATTGCTCATTCGCAAAGTCCCTTGATCCTTAGCAATGCTTGCTGATTTATCACGCTCTGCCAAGACAGGATAAGTATTCTCTTTATTGCTATGTTCTACTTGATGGGATGGGGTAGGTGCTGGAGTAGATAGATTAGCGGAAATACCTTTTTCAGGTACAACTGAAGTTGTCTGCCACTCTTGAGTTTCTGTTGGCAGTTCTGAAGATGTATCTGGATTGGTGGACTCAAAGGATACACTCACTCCAAAGCATCCCACCAGAGCAACAAGCAGTCCCAAGCACAAAGCTGTAATACCGACGTTACGATACACTGAAAATTTCATATTGATAGTTATTAGAAATAAATATTTTGTCTAGGCTTGACCAAATAGTAGCCTATTATCCCAAAAGGCAATCACACAAAATAGCCGAATATAGACTTTCCTAAAATTAGAAACATAAATGTATGATAAATATCATTTTGATTAGAAAACATTTGAAGGATATAATCTCTTTAATATTTGAAAAACAAGAGGTACAGACACCCATTACTTTGGGTTTTGACCGTAATTTAGACAAAAGCAAGAAAATTTGATACCTATTCAGCCAATTCATTTGTAAAAAGAAATAAAAGGTTTCCTGAAACTGCTAACGGTCTTTACAAGACATCCTTTGCTAAACCTCAGATAAATCTAAGTGGTATATTTTCTCTTCTGCTATGAAAAGTTACCTTCAGAGAATGTTTGAAAAGTGCCTGGTGATATACCAATAGCTTAAAGATCCTCCTTCCTAAATCTACGCAAGTCCCTTCTCCTTTTAGTAGAGGCTACGGGTAGCTTACTTCCGTATATGGATAATATGGATACAAGTCAGGAAACCCACTTAACGGACTAGTACCGCAAGGCGGAAGTCAAAAGTCACGCATAATTGTATTCCAAGCTCTTGCGCCATTTGAAATGGTGAGGCAGTCGCTCAGAGGGGGTTCCCCCCATGAGGAACTGCCGAACCCGAAGGGGTATGTTTATTTCCGCGCCTGTTGTACTAGCTTCCTTTAAAAAGGGGAATTTTGAATCATTTTCCTATTTTTTAAGGCTTGAACGTGGGGATCAAACTAAATATTTATTGTTTCCAAACACCCTCTAAGAAACTGTACTTCTGAAGAAGATGATAGAATGGTTAAATTTGAATAAATACTGGAATTCCAGTAGATATCTATAATATTAACAAACAAGCTGATGCTAAAACCAATATCCTCCTTACCCTAATAATAGATATATTTCAAGATATCTTGACTTTTCCCAGAAGTCCCTTTGATGCAAAACACTCGTCTCAATAACTTGTTCGATGCCATTGCTACACGCTTTGGGCAATGGTTTTTAAATCCTTGGCGACGACTATCGTTGCTGATAATTAGTTTTTTGTTCGGTTTTTTTCTAGGAAACGCAGTTTCCACTACAGCTGGACAACGGGCAGAGTTAGACATTGTGGCAGCTGGTTTTTTAGTACTGTTGACGGAAATTACCAGCAGAATATTTTATAGTCGCAGCTTTTTGGAGCGGCGATCGCTCTTGGTAGACTCACTAAATCTCCTCAAAGTTGGTTTCATCTACAGCCTGTTTCTCGAAGCTTTTAAGCTGGGATCGTAGTTAGATGGAGAATTTATGAATTTGTGGCTGAGTGTTTTAGCAACCAATGAGGTGGGGGAAACTTGGAAGCAGGAAGCAAGAGAAGCAGCGCTGGCAGATCGGTTAAGGGCTAAAGCTTTCGGGATCGCGCCGGAAAATGTTGATGAAATGATCGAAAGGCGATCGCATTTACTAAAATCTGTCTTTCCAGCTTTTAGTCAATTCTGTCAAGCTACTCTCCAAGTACAACCCCAGGAAATGTTACAGGTATTGTGGGACTTGTGGCTGCCTTTGGGAATCAAACTAGCATCCCAGCGCCAACAGTTGGGACGCCCCCTGATTCAAGGAATATTGGGAGGACAAGGCACTGGTAAAACCACAATGTCAAAGGTTCTGATTTTGATTCTCGATCATTTGGGATATCGGACTGTGAGTTTATCTTTGGATGACTTGTATAAAACTTACAGCGATCGCTTACTTTTAACACAGCAAGATCCCCGCTTGATTTGGCGCGGCCCCCCAGGAACCCACGATATCGACTTAGGTTTAAATATACTAGATCAAATCCGCCAGTTGCAAAGCCCAGTGATGCTTCCCCGCTTTGATAAATCTGCCTATAGAGGCGCTGGCGATCGCACGACTCCAGAAATGGTCACAGGTGTTGATATTCTACTTTTTGAAGGTTGGTTTGTGGGTGTGCGACCAATCAACCCAGCTTTATTTGAGACTGCATCGCCGCCAATTCTTACAGATGAAGATAGAGCATTTGCCCGTGATATTAATCGTCGCCTTTACGATTATTTACCACTGTGGGAGCGATTGGACAGCTTAATTGTGCTTTATCCCACCGATTACCGCTGTTCTTTGGAGTGGCGCAAACAGGCGGAACAGCAGATGATTGCTGCGGGCAAGTCGGGAATGAGTGATACAGAAATAGAGCAATTTGTCAATTATTTTTGGCGATCGCTTCACCCGGAATTATTCATCAAGCCGTTGGTAAAAGATGCAACAGCAGTTGATTTAGTGATAGAGATTCATAGCGATCGTAGCTTTGGTAAAGTGTATGGCGATCAAATTAATTCCTAATTCGATTGAAAAGCGCTGTAATACTTATGAAGGAGTCTTTGAACTCCGTGAATCAATACACTTGGGTTAGAGCCAAAAACCTTAACCTGCGTATCAACACTTGAAAAAAACATCCTACTTTTCCCATATTTCTTACCTTTTAAAGCTGACAAATTGCTTTTAAAACTTGTAGCAACTGACTTGAACGCTCTCTTTCCATTAAATTTAATTCTGGTAAGAGATAATAAATAGGGGGATTTCCTTGTTCAATATAGACAAACTGATAACTTCTACCATTAGTCACTAATCCCCAAACCGATTTTTGGTTATCTAAATTTTTATAAGAGTATGTGAGTAGCTGAGGTAAACCTGTTGAAATATCAATCTGACTATTTTTAGATTCAATTAACAGTACTCAAAAATATGTTTGAGGTTTTGAATGTTTAGCCTTACTAATAGCTAAAATATTAAATCTTCCTTTAATTTTGATATCTTCATCTTCAACTTCAATCTCAGCAATATTCTCCTCCAAAACAATCTCGATCGGATAGCGATAAAAACCAGCTAATCTTAATAAAGGGGCAACTGCAAGAAACTTTACCTGACCTTCAGAAACTTTGCCTGCTGTAAGGTATCTATCAAAGTCATGTTGAATTTGTTTTACTTCCTGCTGTTCTGCTTCCGTGAAAGGTTCCAGAGATAAGTAATTAGAAAATGAATCAGTGTACTGTTTTTGAAAGCCAAAAAAACGATGAACTTCTTCTAAGGATAAATTACGAGCGTTGAGAATTGTCATATATTTTTGCTTGATTCCAACGAAAAAATATTTATCTTTTGCTGATATTACATAATTTGTTAGCTCTGTTGAGCATTCTATCTACATCTTACCTACCTTCTCAAGTCGTGGAACTTGATATGCCAAATTAGTTAACAAAGTAATGTATCAGCTTCATCTTATCTGTGAAGGTACGTTAGCCTACGCATGACATACCCTACTGAATTATTAAGTATCATATTTTCTCTGTCTTTTAACCGGATTCATCCACACTTCTAAGCGACTAAACGCTTGTGAAGAAAGTAACGTCAAACATAAATAAACCACCGCTACACCAATGTAAATTTCAAAGGCGCGATAGTTGTCAGCAACAATTAACTGTCCTTTACGTAGTAATTCTTCAAAACCAATTACAGAAACTAAGCTAGTATCTTTCAATAAACTAATAAACTCATTACCCAAAGGTGGAATCATCCGCCGGAAAGCTTGGGGAAAAATCACATAACTCATAGTTTGTACAGAACTCAAACCTAATGATTTTGCTGCTTCTACTTGTCCTGGTTCAATTGATTGAATTCCAGCACGAACAACTTCGGCAATGTATGCAGTGCTATTCAAACTTAAGGCAATTACCCCAGCACTTAGACGATCAAAAGAAAATGTCAAACCAAATTCTTGTAAAATTGCTGGCAAACCAAAGTAAATCATAAAAATTTGCACCAGCAAAGGCGTTCCCCGAAAAAAATCTACATACGCCCTCGCCAACCAACGCACAGGTGTAATATGAGAAAGGCGAACAATACCAAGCAAGGAACCGCCAATTAAACCGAACACTACAGAAAGTATCGTCAATTGCAACGTTACTAATGCACCCTGTAATAAGCTTGGGAAAGCCTGCAAAATCACGCCAATTGAAGTTAATATTTTAGGTGCACCAGCGTTAGTTTGATTCTCAAATGGTAATTTAGCTGGTAGTGATGGTGGTTCAACTTTAAACCATTTCTGATAAATTTGGGAATAAGTACCATTTTTTAGCAGCTTATCCAAGCCATTATTTATCAATGTCAAATTCGGCGAGTTTTTAGCTGTAGCAATTCCATAAAACTCCTCCGTCAGCAATTGCTGGACTACTTTAATTCCCTGAAGATTGCCTGTATTAATAGCATATAAAGTAACAGGCGCATCATTAATTACCGCATCCACATTACTATTGAGTAATTCTTGCAAAGCTAAAGGTGCTGAATCAAAGCTGCGAATTTGTACCCCAGGAATACTTTTAGCCTTTGCAGCCCCAGTTGTACCAATTTGTACAGCAATTTTTTTATTTTTAAGACTGTCAAAACCAGTAATGTCTTGATTGTCTGCACGAATGGCGATCGCTAACCCAGCCTTAAAATAAGGACGGGAAAAAGAAATCGTCTTCGCCCTCTCCTGAGTAATTGTGATCGAACTAATAGCCGTATCTACCGTTTTGGCCTGCAAAGCGGGAATAATGCCATCAAAAGGCAGACTTTGAAAACTAACTTTAAAGTTAGCAGCAATTGCGATCGCATTCATCAAATCAATGGAAAACCCCTGCAACTCGCCACCTTTTCCTTGAAACTCAAAAGGTGGAAACGCCGGTTCCGTAGCAACCCGCAAAGTTTTCCCGGCGCTAGGGTTCACAGCACAGCTAATCAGTAATAGACAGCTAAAACCTACGAAGACATATAAATACAGCCAACGCCTAAAACCAAATTTAACCATATTATTTTCTCTTTCCCTCTGCGCCTCTGCGGTAGCCTGAAAACCTTACAATCAACTTTAGAACAGCTTGACATAAGTAATGAACAATACCATCCCCGCGATTATTTTTGACAGTATCGAAAAAAACTTTGGTTCCCTGAAAGTTCTCAAAGGAATCACCGGCGAAATCAACCGGGGAGAAGTTGTTGCAGTTATCGGTTCCTCCGGCTGTGGTAAAAGTACCCTACTACGCTGCTTCAACCGCCTAGAAACCATTGACAAAGGGCGTTTAATCATCAATGGAATTAACTTATCTCGACCCACTGTCAACTATAGCCAACTGCGGCAACTACGAACACAAGTAGGCATGGTTTTTCAACAGTTCAACCTGTTTCCCCATCTCAGCGTCTTAGAAAATATGACACTCGCACCGCGTAAAGTCTTGGGTAAAACACCAAAAGAAAGCGCCCAACTAGCGAGATTATATTTAGAAAAAGTCGGTTTATCTGACAAAGCCTCTGCTTATCCCGAACAACTTTCTGGCGGAGAAAAGCAACGAGTAGCGATCGCTCGTAGTTTATGTATGAATCCCCAAATCATGCTATTTGACGAACCCACCAGCGCTTTAGATCCTGAACTCGTTGGCGAAGTTCTGCAAGTAATGCAGCAATTAGCTACAGAAGGGATGACAATGGTAGTTGTCACCCATGAAATGCAATTTGCACGGGAAGTAGCACATCAAGTGATATTTCTAGACAAAGGTATTGTGACAGAACAAGGCCCAGCCTATGAAGTGCTGACCAATCCCCAAAGCGATCGCTTACGTATTTTCCTAAGTCGCCTCAACGTTAGATAGTTAAGAGTTATAAATTAAAGGCTTCTTTTGCACTCATCACTCATCACGGGCTAAACGCCCCGCTACCGCTAACAGCACTCAGCACTACTTAAAGGTACTCGCGCAAGAAATCAAAGGGATCATCTTCCCAACAAGGTTCAGGTATTAGCCAAAATAAACTACTATGGATATCAGCTTCAATTTCATCACCGTCGTCTCTATCAAATAGTTCTATCAAAGCTGTCCAATCACGTTCTTTCAGAGATGTTATCGATGGAGTATATACCTGGAGATTATTTGAGTAATTCACGCGCAAAGTTGTGCTTGACAGCCGTAAAAAGTTAGTATAGAAATTTAAAAATAATTAGATTCTAGCTTTGACAACCGTAGTTAGACCAATTCAAAATTCCAAAAGTCTGATTTAATCTGGCTTTTCAGGTTTGTATCTATCACCTTCTTTTTTCAAATGGGTATTAAATAGTTATTTTGATACTATTAAATATGGACTACTCTCATAAGTGTCTCACAATTTAAATAGAACTGCTATAGTATTTATTACATATTACAAGCCGAATTTACTCAAGCCAGAAAAATTCTTAGGGCTGAGATTCTACTAATTCCACGCCAAAGACTTCCGCAAAAGATTGTGCTATGTAAAAACGCACTTCTTGGCAAGTGATATCTGGAATCCATTCGACTAAACTGCCTACAGGTTTATCAGAAATACCACAGGGTACAATACGCTCAAAGCCCGTCATGTTTGGACAAACATTTAACGCAAAGCCGTGCATAGTAATCCAACGGCTGACTTTAATACCAATAGCTGCAACTTTTCGCCCTTGCAACCAAACGCCAGTAAAAGCCGGAATTCTTTCTCCTTGCAATCCATAAATTGCCAATACGCGAATTATTACTTCTTCAATTTGCCGCAAGTACCAATGGAGGTCTTTACGATAACGTTGCAGATTTAAAATTGGATAGCCCACCAGTTGACCAGGACAATGGTAAGTAACCTCGCCACCTCGTTCAACTTGATGCACATCATATTCACCTTTGTCAATCTCAAATTTGAGAAAGTCTAAGTTGCTTCCTTGTCCCAGAGTGTAGACAGGTGGATGTTCTAGCAAAATTAACACATCATCTAGACTAGGGTCGTGGATGCGCTCAGTCAGAAGCGATCGCTGCCATCCATGAGCTTCCAAGTAAGGCATTAATCCTTGGTTATATAGCAAACAAATGTTTTTATGTATTTTATTACTATGGATCATGCCAAAATTCAACTGTATAAAGAACTAAATATATTTCAAATTACAGAATTAGAATCAAAAATTGTCAAGCTTTGCAAAGGATTTTAAAGGAAAGTCAAGGGAAGATGCATTAGAAAAAACAAAGTGCTAGCTTGAATATTAACCTCAATAGGTCTTAGGAGGAATTCTCTGCAATAAGCATTATGCCAAAACAATAAGGACGAATGTACTGGCTGATGACTTTAATATCATTGTTTGCATTGCAAACAGAATCAAACTTCCACAAAGCCTTGTATTCTTTAACAACAGCAAGCAAACCTCAATCGAACACAGAAGGAGCAAATATCAACAGTTCTGTAAGCATTCCTTTTAAGGAAAAGGTAGTCATAAAAGCTACAATTAGATTTTCTCAACTCTTGAGTGCTAATTGGATATACAATTAGACATCAGCGCAGAGATGAGGAGGTAAATCAAGGGTATACTTGATAATTCCTTAGATGCAGTAAGCTGAGAGACAGCTTAATAGCAGTAGATACAATATAGTTCACAATTTGTTTTGGCGGGAATAATAAACCTTAACCGCAATTTCTTTTCATACAAAGCAAATTCACACATCCAAAATATTCAGCGGGAGAGTATTACATGAAGCTTGTCATCCACGGCAAAAATATTGAAATCACCGATGCGATTCGTGAATATGTACATCAAAAAATTGAAAAAGCAGTTAATCACTTTCAAAGCATTACAAATGAAGTGGATGTGCATCTTAGCGTCGCCCGGAATCCCCGAATTAATCCAAGACAAGCGGCTGAAGTAACTATTTATGCTAATGGTAACGTTATTCGGGCCGAGGAAAGCAGCGAAAGTCTATATGCCAGCATTGACTTAGTTGCAGATAAAATTGCCCGTCAACTGCGGAAATATAAAGAACGGCGTCAAGACCACAAAACTCATCCTCAACCAACAGAAGTAGTTATTCCAGAGTCGATAGTAACAGATTTAATTGGCGATCGCACCGCCGAATTGCCCAACGAAGTCGTCCGCACCAAATATTTTTCCATGCCGCCGATGACCGTTGCAGAAGCCCTAGAACAACTGCAACTCGTGGGACACGACTTTTATATGTTCCACAATTCTGAAACTGGAGAGATTAATGTAATTTACGAACGTAACCACGGCGGTTATGGTGTTATCCATCCCCGCAATGGTAACGGAAATACTAACGGCAAAAATGGCAAGGCAAGCCACACTAATATAGTCATGCCAGAAAAGTCACATTCGAGTAAATAGGGACTGGAGAATAGGGAGATGATGGAAGCAGGGGAGAAGTTGCAGTAAATCTTTTCCCTCTCCACCTCTGCCTCTTCCGATGCTTATTCCCGCATTTTACAAACTGTTGCAAAGTTTTTAGATATTAGAAAAGATTTTGACTCTAAAATAGCTCAAACACTTCTTAATAAATATTTGGTATAGATGAGCTTTTGCCTCCAGAAATTACCTAATACGTGAGCGTTGGAGTAATGTGAAAATTTGCAGTTCAGCTGCTGAGTCGGCGTAGTATTCAAATAGTTGATATTGTCGCCCAGTCATCACAGCAAATTCATCTATGACTTTCTGGGTGATGTCTGCACAAGCTAGTACTGCAAGGCGGAAGTCAAAAGTCATGCATAATTATATTCCAAGCTCTTGCGCCATTTGAAATGGTTCGGCAGTCGCTCAGAGGGGGTTCCCCCCATGAGGAACTGCCTATCTTCGCAGCGTTAGCGAGCCTGCGTACTCTGTAAGAGTTGCAAGCTAGCAAAAGCGTCTCCTAGAGAGCGTCACCCGTTCGCCCTTGGCGTTCCCGAAGGGTAGGGGTATGTTTATTTACGCCATGCTGTACTAGATAGTAAGGATTGACAGTTTCTCTCACTTGGAAGTAGACATCAGGGTTTTGTGTTATACCGCGCAAAACAGGTTTATCGGGGGATAGAGAGGGCTTGCGCGGCTAGCACCTTCGTCTTTAGCTCGTTTGACAGCAGCATCAAGAATATTTTGTATCATGCCAACTTCATGCATAATTCTTTCCTCACAGTTTTGATTAAGTGGTTTATTTTATCAATTGCTATCTCTATTCCTTGTTCAGCAAAAGGTGATAAATTCTCACCCAATTTTTAAGTTAGATAAAAAGCTTGAGGAAGCTGTGAGGAAATATTTGAATTAAACAGTTTTTTCATCTATTAAAAATAAATTCTCAAAATTGAGTATTCAAAATAGGTTAAACTGCATGTATATGCTGGCAGAATATTAGTTCAAATTTGTAACAAATTTTAATACATTACTTAAGAATAAGTTGGTTTTGTCAGCATATATCAGATGACGTTAAGGAGATAATTATCATGCAAAAAGAATATATGGAAATTTTAGAATCATTAATTAATCAATTGACATTATCCGCAATATTAGAAATGTTAGAGCGAATATGTCACAAAAAAGCAGAAAATCTAAGAACTCATTGGCAAGATGAGACTTCAGCAAAGCTTTGGGATAAAGCTGCTAGACAGATAGAACAGATAAATGTTGATGTTTGATTGAAAAAGAATTCAAAATTCAATGACGTAATAATGCTACTCACATTCTCAATCCAATCTACTATAATTCTTAATCCAAGCGTATTGCTTTATACGCTCATTGCATGACTCTGCTATCAATTGGTAGTGCAAAATCACGAGACCATTCATTCCAAGAGCCAAAATAATTTCTAGCAGAAATTCCCGCCTCTTCAAGGGCTATTAATGTATTCGCAGCCCTTGAACCTTTAAAGCAGTAAATATACACAATGGACTGAGAAGTAATACCTAGTGACTGACAAATTTCTCGAATTTCATCTGGCGATCGGAACGTAGGAATTTCCGATTCAGAATTGATTAGATGATACCATTCTAACCATACTGCGTTAGGGATTCTACCTTTGCGAGGACAAAAATCAGGATGATAAGGAGAAGAACTCAACCCAAGCCATTCGTTGCGATCGCGTACATCTAATTTAATAATTGCTGGATTTTCAATTGCTTGCAACATCTCGGTGGTAGTCACCATTATGTCAGTGTTGGGATGCAATCTAAATATGCTGCTTTCACGCTGCGGTACTTCATCGGTAGTAAGTAATCCTGCCTTAAGCCATGCTCTATATCCTCCGTGTAAAATAGATACCTGAGTGCAACCCAAATATTTCAGTAAAAAAGCTGCTCGACAAGATTGACCATAACCTTTATTTAAAGCATCTTCATAAACAATTAACTGTTCTGCACCAGATATTCCTACCCTGCTCATGATTTCTGCAAAATACTCTTGTAATTCCTTCAATCCTGCTGGAGAGGAATTCTCTAAAAGATAGGTAAAAAAATCTCTAATATTTATGGATTGAGAAATATGAGAAATAGCATATTCTTCTTGACTTCGCGTATCAATAATGACAGTTTTTGATGAGTCTTCTGCTAACAGTGACGTGACTTCTTGAGGAGAAATGAGGAGTTTTGTATTCACGCTTTCATGCTTCTGTTATCGTGCTATTAAGCATTATCGCCCTTGGTATATTTACGTTTTGGAATGCAAATTACAAAAGAATGAAGATTAAATGTTACGAGATAACTTTTATGGCTTGATCAAATAATTAGGAATTCGTAATTCGTTATTAAATAGGTACAGAGCAAATTGATTTATCAATGGTAAAAATATCTAGCATCATTATTTTCAAGCCCCCGACAAAGCCCGTGGTGTCAACTCAGCACGGGCTAAACGCCCCGCTGACGCTAACAGCATTCAGCACTCAGTTTGATCTGTAGCAATTATTAAATTTCCTTTCTGAATTAACCCCGATCTATTCCTAATAATAAATCTAGGGCGCTGAGGTGGAAGAAACTCAGGGTGTGGGATTGAATAATTTGTCCCAAATTCATTAAACGGTACAGTTTTTCAGCAGCTTTGGGAATTGTAACCGCAAGAATGCGATCGCCTACTTTGGCAGAAGCTAATAAATGACTATTGCTAGCTTCTGACAATGTAGGTATTGGTGACAACATAGAAATGAGAAACAAGATCCCGACTTCGTAAAAGTTATTGGGGATCTTTAGATTTCATTTTAATTTCATTAGATGATTACTTAAATCGTTAGAATTAGAAAATTGTTAGGTGAGATTTATGCAACTGCTATTTTTAAGGAACGGCTTTTTGGCGTTAACTTTTACTGCGATCGCTTCAGGCGGTGAGTTAATTACAGGCTGTGCTAATACCGCTTCCCAGAACCAAAGCCAAGCGCCAAAGGAAACCGCCACCAATACTAATGACAAGCAGATGATGAATCACAGCATGGGAATGGATTTAGGCCCAGCCGATGCTAATTTAGATTTACGATTTATCGACGCTATGATACCGCACCATCAAGGGGCTGTGGAAATGGCGAATGTTGCTCAGGTGAAATCAAAACGTCCTGAAATCAAAAAACTAGCAGACAATATTATCAAATCGCAAAATCAAGAAATCACTCAGATGAAGCAGTGGCGACAAGCTTGGTATCCCAAGGCGGGAGATAAACCAATGGCTTATGACAGTCAAATGGGTCATACGATGGAAATGTCATCTAACCAAATGAAAACTATGATGATGAGTCAAGACTTAGGTGCAGCCGATGCTGAATTTGATCTGCGCTTTATCAATGCGATGATTCCTCACCACGAAGGGGCTGTAACAATGGGGCAAGATGCCTTAAATAAGTCTAAGCGCCCTGAAATCAAGAAATTAGCCCAAGAAATTGTTAAAGCCCAAGAGATAGAGATTAAACAAATGCAACAGTGGCGAAAAACTTGGTATAACAAGTGATACTAATTTGTAATGACGCTCTCTACGAGACGCTGCACGTAGCTTGCTTCTCCGTAGGAGTAGGATGACTTGCTAACGCAGATACATTTTTGGCTGTTGCAGCGCAGTGTTAGCCTGCTGACTGCAACAAACGAATAAAACCATCTTGCTCAAAGTGTTTATCAGTTGTTAATGCCTCCATAATTCCTTGCCTATGCATCAACACAAAGTTTACAGCATCACATAACGAATAGGTTTTATCCTATGTAGTAGTCTGTGTAAGGTAAGAAGGTAAAGCAAATGACCCAAACGACGAAAACCCAAAAACTGCTGACCTTTGAGGAGTATCTTACCTATGACGATGGTACAGACACGCGCTATGAGTTGGTGGATGGAGAACTAGTCGAGATGCCACCAGAAAGTCAGGAAAATAGCAATCTGGCAAGATTTCTATTCGTTGAACTACTAAAACATTTCCCCTTTTATTTAGTTGCTCATAAGGATACAGAAATTGAGGTAGCAGGGCGACGGGCGAGATGTCGTTTACCTGACTTAATGGTTCACACAGAAGAATCTTATGCTGCTCTTATCGGTGCGCCTCGTGCTACTCTCACCCGTGATATGCCGCCGCCTGCGCTAGTAATTGAAATTGTTTCTCCGGGAACAGCGAACCGCGCTCGTGATTATCGCTACAAGCGGACGGAGTATGCCGCTAGAGAAATATTAGAGTATTGGATTGTTGACGCACAAATGCAACAAATTACGATTTGCCAGTGGGTGGAGGGACAGTATGAAGATAAGGTATTTACAGGTGCGACTTGTATGGAATCAGTGGTATAGCAACCGCCAGGTTGGTTAGGACACTAAACTCAGAACATACTCCATTGCCGCTCGCAAGGTAGGGAAGTACTCCAGTTGCTTGCGGAT
>NZ_JBALDE010000072.1:0-23110 GCF_036917515.1 Nostoc sp.
TGATTTTCGGGCGAGTCCAATCAGTTTTCCTATTGCTAGTTGAATAAGATTGCTGTTTTTTCTTTACCCAAAGTAACAAAAGAGGGGTAATACCAATTCTCCATGAAGATGCACTAAATTATTAGAAGCAGAAACTTTCTTTGCAAAGTTATGGCAAATAACTTTCGAGCCGAGGTATGTGAAAGCCGCGAAGAACTATAACATCAATATCTAACCTTCCCGCACCATCCAAACCAACATTCCCAATAGTATTTCTACTGGCGGAACGGGATAATCATTCAAATCAATACTCAATGTTTGCCCTTCTAATTTCAAAAATCGCCAAGCCGTACCGCTGCTAACGCTGCCATAAATTGTTTTAATCGGTATATTATTGGTTTCATTAAATTTTTGTGCAGCAATCATTTCTGCTGCACATTGCCCTAAACCAGGTTTTAAATCACCTTTTTTTGCTTCAATAATCACGACCGCAGGAGCTTCAATAAATATTTGTTCGGGTGAGCGGCTAATTAAAAAATCACATACTCCACTTAAGCCTAGCTCCGGTGAAACGGTAAAATCTTCACCCGAGAAAAAGCTGATTCTGCGTTCAAGAATTTTCCGAACTTCTACAAGGATTGGACTAATAATTAACTCTGAGCGAGCTTTTTCTGAACCAGTTGCTGTTGCTAGTGGTAGTCCTTCACTTAATGCTTCTTTGAGATAAAAACTAGGTTCTATAGACTGCGTTTTGGGTAAAAACTGTCCATTTTCAACTGTAGTTAAGTTAAAGTCGCGTTTTACTTTTAATAGCGAAAAGTCACTATAAGACATTATAAATATGATTAAATATTAATTTACTAGTATTAATTTTATCACGTTTATAGTTTTATTTTGAGAATGAGAGCGATAAGAGCGATCGCTCCTTTAATTTGAATAACCCTCATTACCCTTGTAACTGATAATTCAGCAATTGCAGGTATTTTCTGAATGCTGATGCAGTTTAGGATTTGGGATTCTAATTTATCGGATAGGTAATTCAATCACAAACTCTGTACCCTCACCTTGTGTTGAATGGCAACTTAGCTTACCGTGATGATTATTAACTATAATTTGGTAAGCAATAGATAAACCTAATCCTGTTCCTTTACCGATGACTTTTGTAGTGTAGAAAGCATCGAATATCTTTGCCCGGTTTGCTTCGCTGATTCCTGAGCCATTGTCTGCAATTCTGAGAATAACTCGCTCTCCAAAGGCTTTAGTTTTAATCCAAATCATCCCAATATGTCTAGAATTTTCATCAAAGTACTGATTTTTTTGTATTTCTTCAATTGCATCGATCGCATTGCTAATTAAATTCATAAAAACCTGATTAAGTTCGCCTGTATAGCACTCAATAGTTGGTAATTCTCCATATTCTTTAATTACTTGAATTGCCGGACGATGACCATTTGCTTTGAGTCGATGTCCAAGAATAAGTAGCGTAGTTTCTAACCCTTCATGCAGGTTAGCCAGTTTTTTTCCTGCTTCTCCGTGTCGAGAAAACTTATTCAACGATGATACAATTTCTGTAACGCGATCTGTACCTAGTTGCATAGAACGAATAATTTTGGATAAATCATTTAACAAATAATTTATATCTTTTGTTTTAATAGCATTTTGAATTTCAGTCGGGGGTTCAGGCAGATATTTTTGATACAGTTCGAGTAAATTAACAACCTCTTGGAAATACTCTTCAATAAAATTCAAGTTACCAACGATAAAATTTATGGGATTATTTACTTCATGGGCAATTCCTGCTGTCATTTGACCCAAGGTTGCTATCTTTTCTGCTTGAATCAGTTGGGTTTGAGCTTGTTGTAATTCGGCGTTTTTGGCTATCAAGGTTTTCGTCAAATTTCTGAGCTTCAGTTGGTGCTCTATTCGCACTAATACCTCTTCATACTGAAAAGGTTTAGTAATATAATCTACAGCTCCTAATTGCAATCCTTTAACCTTATCAGCAGTATCTGAAAGAGCAGTCATAAAAATGATCGGAATATCCTGGACACGAGGATTGCTTTCACTTTTTAAGTATTTACAAGTTTCAAACCCATCGATACCCGGCATCATGATATCAAGCAAGATTAAATCAGGTAAATTATCATTGTCTAATCTCTGAATGGCTTTTTCACCACTGCGAGCTGCCCAAACTTCAAATCTAGACTGATCCAAAAAGCTCGACAAAACTTGTAAGTTGGCAGGGTTATCATCAACGACTAAAATAATTCCTCTGCTAGGATCGCTATTTAGGGAATTTTTCTGATCGCCTATAGTTGCTGTCATAATATTTCTACCCTATATTGATTCATGTTACTTCTTTGCGAGATGCCAAAGGTGAAGACTCCAAATTAAAAATTCACACATTACACTTACCATAAATAAATTTTGGAAAATTAATCCTTTGATTTTTCACTCAAAAATTTGAGAATTAAATCTTCGTCAAAATGCCTCGCTAGCTGCCGCAATTGGTTAGTAAAAGAAGCAAACTTTGTGTTCTTTTCCTCTAGTTTATCTGCCCATTTGAGAATGTCATTGAAGTTACCTTTACTGGCTAAATTCATCAGTTCTTGCAATACATCGGGGGAAGGAAGAGTTAATTTATCTGATGAGCTATCAAGTGTTGTAACCGAAGAATTAATTTTTTGTTCCTCAGACTGCTGGTAAATCCATGCCAAACCTAAATGGCACTCTAATTGATGCAGTAATTCATCTGCCTGTATCGGTTTGCTCAAAAAGGTGTCACCTCCTGCTTGTAGACTGCGATGTTGGTCGGCTTCAAAGACACTAGCGGAAGAGACGATAATTTTGACATTCTCGATATCTGGGGTATGACGCAGGTGTTTAATCAATTCAAACCCATCCATTTCTGGCATGAGCAAATCTGTAATCACCAAGTCTGGTTTCAGGGCGATCGCTTTTTCTAAACCATCTTTACCGTTATTAGCTTCAATCACATCGAAACCCAGTGGTTGTAATAAGTTTGTAATTACTGTGCGATTCTCCCAGCGATCGTCCACCATCAAGATGGTGCGGGGGCTACCTGCAAAGCCAATGATTTGTCCCTGGGATGCAGCCATAGCAGACTGTACCCATTCGCTGGCTTGGGCGATCGCAATTTCAAACCAGAAAGTACTACCCTCACCAAGCTGACTTTTAACCTGAATATCGCTACCCATCATCTGCACCAACTGCCGAGTAATAGCTAAACCCAGCCCTGTTCCTTCTATCTGACGCTTTTTCTCACCTACTTGTTCAAATGGCAAAAAAATGTTATCCAATTGAGTTGGAGTTATGCCAATTCCTGTATCTTTTACACTAAAGAGAATGCGATATTTCTCTGTCTGCCCATCAGCAGTCAGTCGTTCGACTACCTCAACCTTGAAATTAACCTTACCCTCATCAGTAAATTTAATCGCATTTCCCAGCAGATTCAACAGAACCTGACGTAACCTTTTGACATCGACATGAACCCCTGTAGGTAAGTTGCTGGCGGGTTCATAGACAAACAAAATGCCTTTTTGTTCTGCCCGAATTTGGCAAATTTCGACAATACCCTGTAAAAAAGACGGAAAATGCACATCTTGAGGATGCAGTTCTAGTTTTCGCGCTTCAATTTTGGAAAGATCCAAAATGTCATTAATTAAAGTCAGCAGATGAGAGCCACACTGTTCAATGATGTTTAGATGATATTGCTCTGGTTCTGGCAAACCTTTAGAACGCAGCAAAATTTGAGCGCAACCCAAAATACCATTCAAGGGCGTTCGCAGTTCATGGCTCATGTTGGCTAAAAATTCGCTCTTAGCCCGATTTGCAGTATCAGCCGCTGCTTTAGATTTTTTTAGTTGAGCTTGTTCAAAGGCTTGCACCTGCCACAAGACAGCGATCATTGTTACTGTCAATCCGCCCACAATTAGGGCAATCAAATCGAGGAATTGTAGTCGAGATTCAATATTTTGGCGCGGAATTACCAAAGCCACAGACCAATTAGCTTCTCGCAATGGCACATAAGCAACATACTTTTTAGTGCCGTCAATTTCCATCAACTGAATTCCCCGTTGTTTGTTTACCATCTGCTGCGCGATCGCATTTAAATTGCGATCTGGAATTTTCAACAGGCTGGGTGCAGGTTTTTCTAGCGTTGACATTAACGTTGAGTTAGGATGGACGATCGCTTCTCCTTTGGAATTGAGAGCGAATGCATAGCTGTTCTTACCGTAGTGCAGCGAGTTGACTACCTTAGCAATGCCATCGACTTTAACATTGCCGTGGAAGACCCCAATCGGTGAATGATTGGTAGGAGAAGTTGACCAGATTGGGGTGGCGATCGCAATTAAAGGAATGCCTGTGGAACGGCTGATAAAGGGATCGGAAATGTTGCTTTTTCCGGCTAGTGCTTTTTGAAAGTAGTCTCGATCCTTAATATTCTTATTTGACCGACCAACCTTAGTATTAAAATACGAACCATCCGGCATAGCCATTAGGAAAAAGAAAAATTCATCGATCCGCTCAATTTCTGACTTTAAATAAGGTTCTGCTATAGACCAGTCTAAGGAACGTACAGCAGAAGTATGAGCAATGGTTTGCACCTCGACTTTCCGAACATGCAACCATTCTTCAATTTCATCAACCCCTTTCTGTACCTCTAAAAAAGCTTTTCCTCTCAAGTCTTCTAGCGTTATTTTCCGAGCGGCCTGATAGCTAAAATAAGCAGAAATACTTACAATAAGAGTAGTACCGCCAAGAATAAATCGGAGCAGTAAATTGCGCGAAGAATATATTTTGGGAACGGATGGGCTGGAGTTGCCTTTGATCACAGGGTTCACCCTCTAAATGGGTTTGGTAAGCAAAAAAAAGGGCTATATATATTTAGATTGCCCAAAAAATTATTGATAATCGCAGCTATGATTGTTACCCATAGCTGCGATTATCAATACCCTAAACTTTGCTGACCATCAAGCCTAGATCAAACAGGCAAAAGTGCAAGTTCAACTCCCTGAAAAACTAACTAATAGTAGCAACAAATTAAATCTGGAACAGATTATCAAATATCACTAAAAAGCTACAGTATATACGTATAACATAGTAAAGAATTAGGTAACATTTGCCTTTTGACTAATGACTCAAGTAGATATTCTGATCCTTTCAAATGGCCCAGGTGAAGTAACAACCTGGGTGCGTCCAGTAGTAAAGGCGTTGCGGCAAGAATTAGGGGATGACCATTCTTTAGTGAGGATTTCTGTAGTATTATCACCTTGCTCAAATGCCAGTGGAAAAGAAGCAGCGATCGCTCTTTCTTATGCAGAAGTAGATAGAGTTCAAGGAGCAGAACATTTTTGGCAATTTTTGCTTTCGGGCAAAACATTTGAAAATTGGGATTGGAGAAGTCGCGGTGTAGTGGTTTTTCTGGGCGGCGACCAAATTTTTCCAGTGATTATAGGTAAAAAACTCGGATATCGCACAGTAGTTTACGCCGAATGGTCAGCCAGGTGGCATAATCGCATTGATCGCTTTGGAATCATGAAACCCGAAGTTGCAGCCCGTGTCCCCCAAAAATATGCTCACAAATTCACCGTTGTCGGTGATTTGATGCTAGAAGCACAAGAACAAGTCAGCACTGCCTACTCCTTACTCCTTACTCCCCACTCCCCAATCATTGGTTTACTCCCTGGATCGAAAGCAGCAAAATTAGCCCAAGGAGTACCATTAACTCTAAGCATTGCCGAATATGTTCATGCAAAAAGACCGCAAACCAGATTTGTGATTCCTGTAGCGCCAACTTTGGATTTACCAACTTTAGCTAGTTTTGCCGATCCCCAAAAGAACTCTATGGCTGAAACCTTTGGATTTGATGGTGCTTCCTTAATTGTCCCAGAAAATGCTAAAGGTAAGCCATTGCTCAAAACAGCAACGGGCTTAACTGTAGAACTGTGGCAAGAAAACCCTGCATATCATTTATTATCTCAGTGCTGCATTTGCTTAACTACAGTCGGGGCAAACACTGCCGAACTCGGTGCTTTAGGAGTGCCAATGATTGTTTTGCTACCAACGCAACAACTCGACGCTATGCGTTCTTGGGATGGTTTACCTGGATTGTTGGCAAATCTGCCAGTAGTCGGTACGCCCTTTGCTAAGGTGATTAATTGGTTATTCTTAAGATTTGTGAGACGCAAAGGTTTATTAGCATGGCCAAACATTTGGGCACAGGAAGAGATTGTGCCAGAACTGATAGGTAAACTTCAACCGCAAGAAGTTGGGGAAATGGTTTTAGACTTTTTGACGCATCCAGAAAAATTGGATGATATAGGCGCTAAACTCCGTAATATTCGCGGTGAAAGCGGTGCAGCCCAGAAGATAGCACAGATTGTTGATGAGGAAATTGGGAAGTCATGAGAGATGAGGGAGTAATCAAAGCAACATCCCCCTGATTTTCACTCTGGCTTAATCGGAAGATTCTCCATCCCTGCGCCCAAGTTCATAAATGCCGGCACCCATACAGGCTAATATACCTGTACTAATTCCCCAACTCTCACCTAAACTAATTTCCAGAACCCAGTTACATAAAGTGCCGACTACCAAAAAAGGCACAATGCTAAACAGTGACGCGTAGAAAGCGTTTTGGGATTCTCTGGCTTTACGAGTCTTTTCAAATTCCGACTCGCTGGTGTAGAGCGATCGCTCGGCAAAGTTAAACCAGCGATTGAGTTGCTCGATTACCCATTCATTGACTCTGGAAAAACTTAGATACAGCGCCAATGACCACAAACTCGCTCCAGCGATCGCGATCGTGTCTAACTCAAAACGGAAAGGCAAAATTTCAGTAAGCATTGCTTGAGAGAGTCCTGCAAAGGGTCAACTTTAGCTGTCAGTAGATGCTAAATAAACCTCTTGTGCAATTTTAAGCATAAAGGTTAACAACATTTCAACTACTTGCTAAATCTCCCGCTTCTTCACCCATTTTTATCTAAAAGTATCCAAAAATACTTAAAATTTAAGTCAAAGCTACAACAGTTTTCCTATACAATGCCATTACCTATAAATCACAAACCCCTTGGAATCATTATATTTCAAGGGATTTAATCGATGCCAGGAACCGGACTTGAACCGGTGACACGAGGATTTTCAGTCCTCTGCTCTACCAACTGAGCTATCCCGGCTAGGGCTTTTATTAGCCACGATTAATTAACATAGCAAACATCTAAGAATATAGCAAGTCTTTGGAGAAAAATAGCTATACAGCTTTCAAAGTCAACTTAAAGCAGATGAAAACGGCTACAAATAGTAGAAACTGGACAAGAACAATACTTGGCCCAGAAGCAAGGTTGAAAAGACCTGAGACAATGATGCCAGCAATGCTGCTGATGGAACCAACTATCACTGACATGACTAAAAAGCGGCTAAAGTGGTGACTTATCAGTTTAGCGGTAGAGGCGGGAATGACCAAAAAGGCGTTCACCAGTAAAACACCGACAGCTTTAATGGCAACAGCAACGGCGAGGGAAAGCAAAACCACGAAGGCGTAGCGGTACAATTGGACGGGAACGCCTTGAACTTGGGCTACATCAGGGTTAAGGGTCAATAAAATTTGCTGTCGCAGAGTTGATAGTAAAAATATGCTGCCTCCCACAAGAACTAGCAGGGTCAAAATCAAATCTGTAGTATTGATCGCTAGAATATCTCCGAACAGTACAGCCATCAAGTTGCCACGATATCCTTTAATTAAGCTCGTGAGAATTAAACCGATCGCTAATGCCCCAGATAGCACTATGCTAAGTATGCTATCGCTAGCTAAATCGGTTTTGTCGATAAAGTAGAGGACAATAACCCCAAAAACTAAGGTAAAAGGTAACAGCATCCAAGTAGGATTTATTTGTAGCAGCACACCTAATGCCACACCTACCAATGCTGCATGACCAACCGCGTGGCTGAAAAATGATAACTGGCGCAAGGTAACAAAACTACCCAACATCCCGCCAAGTATTCCCATCAAGGCAGCACCAACGATCGCACGCTGTATCGAAGGAAGTTGTAACAACTCTAGCAAGTCATTACTACTAGCGATCGCTAACCAAGTTATCTGACAATCATTGAAGAAATTCATATTTATGAGCATTAATGTTGGTGCTGGTAGCGACTGAAACCTGGGCCGTAGGTTGCTAACAGGTTTTGCTGTGAAAGGGCAATTTCTGGCTTACCAGTACAAACAATGCTTTGGTTCAGGCAAAGCACGCGATCGCAATGCCGATTGACCATATCAATATCGTGAGAAACTTGTAATACTGTCCAACCTTCCTCTCGCTTTAATTCATTTAGCAAAGCGTAAAAATCTGCTGTACCCTGCACATCAACACCAGCAAAGGCTTCATCTAGTACTAAGAGTTTCCGAGGCATTACTAAACAATAAGCCAATAGAACCCGCTTGAGCTGACCGCCACTAAGAGTACCGATAGCTTGATGCTGTAAATGATAAGCATCGGTTCGCCGTAAAGCTTCTATTACTGCTGCCGATTTTTCTCGATCTTGTCTTTCCAGCTTGGAAAAAAATGAACTCTTTTTTTTCCCTTCCTTAGTCCATCCCAGTCCAACTAATTCGCTGACAGAAATAGGAAAGCTGCGGTCAAAAATGAAGTTTTGCGGCATATAGCCCAACGTGTGGCGTAAATGCCCCAATCTAGAAATTGGACGACCCAAGATTTCAATTGTACCAGCATTTCGAGGTATCAAATCCAAAACCGCTTTTACCAGAGTACTTTTACCAGCACCATTGGGGCCAACAATGGCTGTATCTTTTCCTGGCAATAATTCAAAGGAAACATCTCGAACAGCTAGATAGCTGCCTTGATAGACAGTTAATCCTTCTACTTTCAAAATAGGGATGTCATTGGTCATTAGTCATTGGTCATTGGTTATTGGTCATTGGTCATTGGTCATTTGCAAAGGACAAATGACAACTGACAAATCTATTTACACGATGTTTCCAGAGTTTGCAAATTAGCTTTCATTGCCTTGAAATAATATTGTGGATCTGTTTGGCCAGTTTCTAGAGAATCTAGAGTACGCAAACTTAATTTCAAGTCTTTAGATAGGCTGTTTAACAGTTTATTATCTACTCCTGGTTCGCTAAATAAAGCTTTAACTTTGTATTTTTTCACAGCGTTAACGGCATTTTGGACATCTGTTGGTGAAAGTTGATCTTCGGGAATTTGCACCACAGCAACTTGCTTGAGGTTATAGCGTTTGGCTAAATATGGAAACGCATCATGAAAGGTAATAAAGGTGCAACTGGGATTTTTCTGCAAAGTCTGCTGAAATTCACTGTTTAAACTTTCTAATTCTTTAATATAAGCCGTAGCATTTGCTTCGTAAGTAGCTTTGTTCGCCGGGTCGGCAGCAATTAACCCATCCTGAATATTTGTTACTTGCTGTTTTGCCAAAACTGGATCTAACCAAACGTGAGGATTACCCTGACTATGTTCGTGGTCTTTTTCATCTTGCGCTGTTTTCACGACAGGTGAAATTTCATTTAAGGATTTAATACCTTTACTAGCATCAATTTCAGTTAATTGGGGATTTTGGGCATTTTTGACAGTACCTTCCAGAAATTCCTCTAAACCTAAACCATTTTTTACTAACACCTTAGCAGTAGCGATCGCTTTGACATTTGCTGGTGTCGCTTGGTATTCATGTACCTCCGTACCAGGTGGCACTAGAATCTCTACATCTGCCACATCCCCAGCTACTGCCTTAGTAAACAAATATATTGGCAAAAATGTCGTCACTACTTTAGTTTTTCCCAACTGTGCCTGTGGGGTAGAGGCAGCTGACTGTACTTGCGGCGACTGTTCGGAAGTTGCTCTCTGATTCGGATTCGATTGGCTACACCCAGTAGCCATCGACAACATGAAAAGAGCAATTATGGGTAGGATGCCGCTTCTTTGCTTACCTGTTCTAACTTCTGTGCAATTCACAATCACAATATTTTTCCTCCAAACGGATGCTTGCCATCGCCATTGACAATGAGAAGTATTCTAAATTTTATACTATAATAATTCTCATTCTCATTTTTAGTACATAATATCATTCTGGGTTTACGGTGTAATGAGTAACAACAAAAATTTCTCAGAAGGTACAGCCCTTTGCAATTTAGTTTTCTCTAAATAATTGGGATTTCTTGACTTTTTTGTTAAAAAGGTTGCTAAGTTCTGATAAGATTACTGAGAAAATTTTCATGAAATACACGTTTAAAAAAAATGTGGTTTGGGTGTGAATTGGAGATCAATGTGAGGATAAAAATGCAAAAATTCTGTAAATATCTGCTAGTTAGTCCAGCAATCTGCGGTGTAATCTTATTTGTGAATACTGCTACATTTGCAGGTGAAATATCCAACACGTCTGAAATCAATCAACCACAAGTTTTAGCTAATCCAGACACAAAAGCTGAGAACATAGCGCCAGATCAGACAATGGCGCAAGTTACCTCTGTGTCTCAATTTTCCGATGTACAACCTACTGACTGGGCATTCCAAGCATTGCAGTCCTTAGTTGAGCGCTATGGCTGCATTGCAGGATACCCAAATAGCACTTATCGCGGTAATCGGGCATTAACGCGATATGAGTTTGCTGCTGGTTTGAATGCTTGTCTAGATCGCGTTAACGAACTTATTGCTACAGCCACTAGTGATTTAGTTAACAAACAAGATTTAGCCACATTACAAAAGTTGCAAAAAGATTTTTCCGCAGAACTAGCGACACTCCGAGGTCGTGTGGATGCAGTAGAAGTACGCAATGCTGAATTGGAGGCGAATCGGTTTTCAACCACAACCAAACTGCAAGGAGAAGTTATCGCAGTCGTTAGCGATGTTTTGTCAGGAAATACAGTTAATGGTGCAGAAATTACAGATAAGAATACAACTTTAGGGTTACGGGCGCGGATAGAATTAGTGACCAGCTTTACAGGAAAAGATACGCTATTCACCAGAATCCAGGCTGATAATATTTTCAGCCCTAATATTGGTACACCAGAGGGTAACTTATTTTTTGCTGGCGAGGATGGTACCACTAATGCTTTTATAGATGCCTTGTATTACAAATTCCCTCTGGGTGAAAAAACAGAGGTTACTGCTCTTGTCAACGCCGCCGCCGCAGATGATATTACCAGTACTGTCAATCTCTTTGATGGTGATGGCTCCTTTGGTGCTTTGTCCACTTTTGGTACACGCAACCCAATTTATGGCCAGATAAATGGCGCGGGGTTGGCAATAACGCACGAGTTCAGTGATAAATTGGCACTGAGTCTAGGGTATTTGAGTGGTACAGCTAATGACCCTACACCTAATAATGGTTTGTTTAATGGTTCTTACGGGGCGTTGGCGCAGCTAACAATTAAACCAAGCGATCGCATTTCTATCGGTTTAACTTATGTCAATTCTTACAACCAACCACTACTCACGGGTAGTAATGCCGCCACTTTCCAGGATATAGCAGCTATCCAGGGTTTACCAGAAGAGCAAGTAGGATTTTCCAGTAATTCTTACGGTGTCGAAGCATCCATTGGCATCACTGATAACATTATCTTGGGTGGTTGGGCTGGATACACCAATAGCCAAAGCTTAAGAGGAACCGGTGGAGATGTTGATATTTGGAACTATGCTATCACTCTTGGCTTCCCTGACCTCGGTAAAAAAGGTAACTTAGCAGGTATCATTGCTGGTATGGAGCCGAAAGTGACAAATTCTAACATTGCAGGGTTGGATAGCGATCCTGATACATCCTATCATCTTGAGGCTTTCTATCAGTATAAGCTGAGTGACAATATCACCATTACTCCTGGAGTCATCTGGTTAACATCTCCAGATCACAACGATGCAAATGATGATGTTGTTATTGGTGCATTGAGAACCACATTCAGTTTCTAATTTTTTAAAATTTTAAAAGAAGACGCAAAGGATAAATTTGTGTCTTCTTTTTGTCTAAAGGTTGCTAGATATGAATTTGCTCAACTGAACATCCATGCAGCCTGAAAAAAGTCGCGCTCACAAAACATCGCATAACGATAAGTTGAATGCACAACAGAATTGGTAGCAGCATAATTGTCAACTAAATTTTCTAATTGTTGTGTTAGTGGTTGAAAATCTGCACTGCTATAAGTACGAATCCAGTCTGTATATTGATGATTAGGAATACCGTTAGAAGCCAATTTTTCTCCTAAAAAGGCATACAAACGCATACAGGGAGCCATCGCCGCAGCAGTCAAACCTACATCTTTGCTCCAAGCAGTTGTTAACAAAAAATCAGTATAGCGGCGGGTGGCAGATGCAGGTTCTACAGCATACAAATTGACTCCCCACTCATAAGCATAGCTATTATGCAGCCGTAGTTCTTCTAAAATTCCACTAGCTAAATTATGAAATGTGGTAAAACCTAACCAGTCTGGTGCTTTAGCTGCGGCGATACTGTAGGCACGCGCAAAAGCTTAGCTTCTAAGAAAAAAGCATCTTGCCCTACGTAGTAAGCAAATTTAGCTTGCTCAAGAGTACTATCACCAATGCCTCGAACAAAAGGATGCTCTAAGCAAGCTTGGGCTAAGTCTTGATTTGCTGCCCATAAATCTTTAGATAAGTCATTTGTCATTTGTCATTTGTTAACTGTTATTATCTCTTTTAAAAAGGGAAGAACTGAAGCAAGACTGAGCCAATACTTCCCAAAAAGTCAACGAAGTTGGGCTTACCAGTACTTACCTTCTCATTGACCGGTGTTTGCAGTTCTTTGATAAAAGCTTGGGCTGTTAGGGTTCCAGTGCTGTTGTTTTGGGATGTAAACAATTTTTCTGCAACTTGAGCATCTTGGAATGCACCTTGTCTATCTAGTATTTGGTAACGGGCGATACCACGAGCCAAATAAACATCTGCATACTCTGGTTTAATTGCGATCGCTTGATTAAAATAACTGATTGCTTGCTGTTGGTTACCTTTTTGTGCTTCTGCTATACCCAAAGTATAAAAGTCTGCTGGTGAAGCAATTTGTGATGGTATAGCAACTGCACCTTGGAAGTTAGTCCCATTCAAGTAAGCGCCAGTCAGTTCTGCATTTGCTAAATAAGTATTTCTCAAATCAGCACCCGTCAAATTTGCGCCATTAAATTTAGCTTCGCTTAGGTTAACGCCAAATAAACTTGCACCACTTAAGTTTGCACCTCGCAAATCTGCGCCGCTCAAGTTTGCGCGGCTGAGATTAGCACCTGTGAGATTAGCACCGCTCAAATTGGCTCCAGATAAGTCAGCCATCACTAAACCTGCACTTGTCAAATCACAGTTTTGACATTGTTTAGTTGCTAATAACTGTTTAACATCTTCAGAATTTGCTGCTTGTACGGTTGCTGTCAAACTAATCGTGGTTAAAAATGCAACTGCGCTTATAATTTGGCTTTTCATATTTGTGTAATATTTTTGACTCAGTAAAATATTAACTGAGATGGATTTATAGCTCAGCATTATGATATGAGCAATCTCAACAATTTGCCCTCTGTAGTTATCTATATCACTGATAAATTGGCGATACTTTCCTGGGTAAAGCTATGCTAAAGGATGGTATAAAAGTCGTCAAGCTATCAATTGAGCCGATATTAAGACTGATAACCTCAGCAAGAATGATAAATAAGCATCATTCGTCAAGAGAAATAATACACTCCACTATAAGCGAAACTAATGTCACCAAATTAAACTCACGCAAAATATTGCTTCAAAAAAAGCAACTGTAACATCCAGATAATTAGTATTTTTTAAAATCAAGTAAATTGTAGAGCAGTATCCAGGTCTAAAGCTTACCCTGAGAACTGGATTAGTCACTGTCATCAAAGATACTCTCGCTTAAGAGCAAAATCATAGATTTGCTTTTGTATACCCTGATTTTAAATAAATATGAGACTATAGAAATATTAAGGCAGTCAGAAAAACGTGAGTCAGCAAGACAAACTCTTAGAAAAAATTCTCTCTGGGACTTCTGATACAGATATCCCCTTCGCCCAACTGTGGCAACTTTTATATACACTAGGCTTTGAAGAACGGATTCGTGGCGATCATCGTATTTTTGTCAAAGCCGATGTTGAGGAAATATTGAACTTGCAACATAAAAAAGGAAAAGCCAAAAGCTATCAAATTAAACAAGTTCGCGCAGTGATTCTCAAATATAAGCTAGGAAGTAAAAATGATGTTTCGGTATGAAATTATTCTCTATTGGAGTGAACTAGATCGAGCCTTTGTTGCTGAAGTCCCAGAGCTATCAGGCTGTGCTGCTGACGGTGATACTTATCAAGAAGCCTTGCATAATGTAGAATTAGTTGTGCAGGAATGGATAGAAACGGCTAAGGATTTGGGGCGTCCAGTTCCTGAACCTAGACGGCGTTTGATGTACATTTAATTGATATACAAGCTAATTCAAGCTGATTTTTTAGCCTCATCATAAATATTTGATATATCCTAGATACGAATTAGAAAAATTTTCGCTATGGCGCTTCTCATTTGTTGTGATCTCTTTCCAAACCTCTCTCCTAGAAGAAGAGAGGCTTTGAATCTTACTCTCCAACCTACGCAGTTTTAGATTGGTGGCGCTAACTCAAGTATTGAGTTATACCAAATTTGCTGTAGACTCACTGTTGTGGAGATGAAAGAGCAAGTCTAAGTGAAGAACTTAGTTACTAGCAACCTTACAAATCACCATAATATATGATTTGTATTTGTTAGCAGTATAGTGAATAAGTTGTAATCCAGAACGTTCTAGTTCTAGTAACAATTTAGGAATTTCATACTTGTGATGTCGCCAAATAGTAATCTCTTCGCCTTTAGAGATTTCAATATTTTTCTCTATCCCCATCTGACTAAAATTTATGGTGTAATTATGACGTAGTTTCAGATTAGCAACAATACTATCTGTTTTTAAATCGTACTTCCTTACCAGTTCGCAATCTTCAGATTTAATCTCAATTTTCTTTTTAACCCATCCATAGACTTCTTCTACATAGTACTTGCAACTATCTCTCACTATTCCATCCCATTTAGAGTTAGAACCAGTTTCGTTAGTAAATACTAAGAAATCATTTTTTCCCATGCTATCTCTAAAGTTTTTGAACACCTCCTCTCTATTTTGATGATTTCCAATGGTAACTCCTAAGTGCAAAAATATTTTTGTTGTGTCGTCAATCTCAAGGCTAACTTGATTTTGGAATAAAATTTTGGGAACAGAACTACTTTACTTTCTATGTCAATTATTAAGTTGATAAACTCGACTAATGGAAACCATTTGATAAAATTACTTTTAGATACGTGAAGCAATTGTTCACTAATATCTAAAGCTATATATTTATTAACTTTTCCTAGTTTGTTAAATTTGCCGATAAACTTTTTAACTGGATAGTAATTACCTACACCAACATCTATAATATTTACTTTTTCGCCAGATTCTATATTGCCATTTAGATATTTAAAATGATCTTTTAAAAGGTCAATTTCTACATTATCCCTAAAACTTCTTCTTCAGAAAAAAGAGAGTATAACTCAGAACTTAGCTTTGCTGTGCGACTGATAGTAGGTGAAATATCTAAGGGTAGTCGGGAATTGCTATGAAAATTTTGAGCCATTATTCTTGTTCTTTAATTTTCTTTGGTATTGAAATTGATTAGCCGCAATGCTTGCTAAAAATGTATTCTCCCATGCCACTGTCCTAAAAGCTGGAATTTTCATTATCAAGAACAGAGATGTTCTCTATCTCACATTCCCCACTCTCAAAGAAGCAATTAGTTTTTTACAATCAAAGTACGAGATAATTTTCCAAAGATACAGGGGTAAATACCATTGGTTCAGCAACCAGAACTCCAGGAAACATCGTTGAGACAGTCAACCCAGCGCGTACTAAGAAGTTTAAGCACTTATCGGTGGACTTCACTGGGAGCATTAGTCAGCCTGTTGCTGCTAACGATCGCCAACGCTGTCACTCCACAACTATTTCGGTGGGGAATTGATGAGGGTATCACGCAAAAAAACCTCCAAATTGTGCTAAATAGCGCCGCCTGGATGGTAGTCGTGGCAATCGCTCGTGGTGTATTTAACTTTGGACAAAGCTATTTAGCAGAAGCAGTGTCTCAGGGTGTTGCTTATGACCTGCGAAACACAATTTTTAGCAAGATTCAAAATCTCAGTTTCAGCTTTCACGACAAGGCGCAGACTTCCCAATTGCTAACCCGTGTCACCAGCGACATTGAGCAGATTCGTACCTTCATTGGCACTAGCTTAATTCAGGTTATCGGTTCAATTGTGACACTAGTAGGTATTTCGGTGGTTTTGCTGGTGATGAACTGGCGATTAGCACTAATTACCCTCACAGTAGTGCCAATGGCCGCATGGTTAATGGCACAATTCATCAACCGAAATAACAAAATTTTTCGGCAAGTACAAGAGCAACTGAGTAACCTGAATGCTGTATTACAAGAGAACTTGCTCGGAATCCGGGTAGTGAAAGCTTTTGTGCGAGAGTCAACCGAAAGGTCGCGTTATACAACTCTGAATGATGGCCTAGTCAAGGCAAATATGAAGACCATTAGCGCCATCCGTGATACCTTCCCATTGATCTTTTTGCTGAGTAATTTGGTAACACTGGCAGTTTTCGCCTATGGGGGAGGGCAGGTGATTGGAAATCGGTTCTCCATTGGTGAACTGGTGGCATTTAACTCCTACCTAGCGTTAATTCTCCAACCGATTTTGTTGATTGGATTTGCCGCACCCGCAATCTCTCAAGCTGCGGCTTCTGCGGAACGAATTTATGAAGTTGTGGATGCAGAGGTAGAAATTCGTGATCGCCCCGGTGCTGTACCATTTGACACCTGCGGTGGTAGAATTACCTTTGAAAACGTTTCTTTTCGCTATCCAGGAGCGATAACTGAAGCTCTTAAAGAAGTATCCTTTGAAACCAAGCCCAACGAGCTAATCGCCGTTCTTGGAATGACTGGTTCAGGAAAAAGTACAATTATGAACCTGATTCCCCGCTTTTACGATGTCACTAATGGGGCAGTTCGGATTGATGGACGAGATATAACAGATTTCACACTCAAAAGCCTTAGATCGCATATTGGGATTGTCTTTCAAGAAACCACCCTCTTCTCTGGCACAATCCGCGATAATATTGCCTATGCCAAACCTGATGCCACCTTAGAGCAGGTGATTGAAGTTGCCAAAACTGCCCAAATACACGATTTTATTATCGGTCTACCCAATGGCTACGAAACGATTGTGGGTGAACGGGGCGTGGGCTTATCTGGTGGACAAAAACAACGAATTGCGATCGCTCGTACCTTACTAACCGATTACAGCATTCTGATTTTGGATGATAGCACCTCGGCTGTAGATGCTAAAACTGCTGCTCAAATTCAAGCCAAACTAGATGGCTTAATGCGCCAAAAAGCTTGTACAACTTTTGTAGTAGCTCAACGCATTAGCACCATCCAGAATGCCGATCGCATTTTTCTCATTGATAAAGGACAATTGGTAGCACAAGGTACTCATGAGGAATTGATGCAAAGCAGCCCACTCTATGGTGTGATTTTGGAATCTCAGGTAAAGCCAAAAGAAAAAAATAATCTCCAATTAGCATAATTAATTTTGCTCACAGCCTTGTAATAAAGACTTTTAATCCCAAATCTCAAATCTCAAATTTTTATGAAAGGCTCTATTCCCATTGTTGCATCTGAGCAGACGAGTCAGCAACTTTCTACCCTGCGGCGCTTTTTGCAATACGTGCTACTCTATCGTAAAGAAATTCCCATCGCCATCACATTAGTATTGATTGGTGCCACAACCCAGGCAATTGGCCCATTCTTTATCGGCTGGTCAATCGATCATCTGATTGCACAAGGGAATTTGCAAGGACTGCTAATGTTGTTAGGGCTACTAGGGCTGAACTATGGACTTAGTGTCTTAGCAATTCGGGGTCAAATTATTCGAGTCGGCTGGATTATGCAGCGATTGCTGGCTCAACTGAGACAAGACATTTTCACTAAAATCCAAAGTCTGCCAGTTAGCTTTTTTGACCGTAGTGAAGCAGGCGATTTAATGAGCCGCTTGCTGAATGATGTGAATACCGTGAATCAGGCTTTTGGACTGACGATTGCCCAAATGCTGGGCAACACTTTCAGTTTAATTGGCATCATCATTGCAATGCTCTCAATCAACCTGCGACTTGGTTTATTGAGCAATCTGGTTGTACCACTGATGATTCTTACCACAAGCTTATTTGGACGTTGGGCAAGAACCAGATTTCGCGTTACGCGACAAACTATTGGGGAACTTTCCGCCAAGTTAGAAGAAGATATTGGCAGTGTGCGAGAAGCACAAGCATTTAATCGCGTACAAATGAATATCGCAGAATTTAACATTCTTAACGCCGCCAATAGAAATGCCAACGTTCAGGCTGTGGCAATTACTTCAGCCTTTTTGCCCTCCATCGATTTTCTCAACACATTAGCAACCGCAGGTGTGTTAGCCTATGGCGGTTATCTGGCGGTAACAGGAGCTGCAACAGTAGGTGTAGTGACATCCTTTTTACTTTACGTCCAACAGTTCTTCCGCCCTATCCAAATTCTTAGCCAGTTTTACACCCAAGCTCAATCTGCTTTCGCCGGATTAGAACGAATCTTTCTATTACTAGATGAACCGTCAGAACTTAAAGATGCACCTGATGCCATAGAAATGCCGCCAATTCAAGGTGAGGTGACATTCGAGAATGTCAAATTTGGCTATAACCCAGAGCAACTGGTTCTCAAAGGAGTGAATTTGCACGCCTATCCAGGACAGATGGTTGCATTAGTAGGGCCAACCGGTTCGGGAAAAAGTACAATTATTAACTTGATTTTGCGCTTCTATGATGTATCAAGCGGTGCAGTGAAAATTGATGATTTTGATGTGCGTAGCGTGACTCAAGCAAGTCTGCGCCGTCAAATAGGCATTGTCCTGCAAGATAATATTTTATTTAGCGGCACCGTCGCCGAAAATATAGCTTTTGGCGCTCCTTATGCCACTCAAGCTGATATCGAAGCGGCTGCACAACTGGCAAATGTGCATGAGTTTATTACCTCACTGCCACGAGGTTATACAACTCAATTGGGCGAACGGGGAGCGCCCCTGAGTCAAGGACAGCGACAACTAATCAGTATTGCTCGTGCGGTATTAATTAATCCCCGAATTCTGATTCTTGATGAAGCCACCAGCAGCATTGACACGCGTACAGAAGCGCTAGTGCAAAGTGCGATCGCTCATTTGCTTCAAGGTCGTACCAGTTTCGTAATTGCCCACCGTCTCAGTACAGTTACCCAAGCAGATCAAGTCTTAGTAATTCAGCAGGGAGAAATTGTGGAACAGGGTACTCACGCCGAACTCGTTAATCAGCAAGGTGTTTATGCCAACCTTTATGCTCTGCAACTGGGTGCAGCAGACACAACGGTTCTCCAAAACGAAAAGTAAAATAGATATATAGCTCGATACCAATTGCCAGTAAAAAAATGAAGCTACCTAACCTCGATTCACAAACCATAGATCGCATCATTGAAATGGCATGGGAAGATAGAACATCTTTTGATGCTATTGAAGCTCAGTTTGGGCTGCTGGAGAAACAGGTAATTGCCCTAATGAGGCGCGAAATGAAGGAATCTAGTTTCCAGATGTGGCGAGAGCGAGTCACCAAACGCAATACAAAGCATTTATCTGGGCGAGAGTTTGCTGTAGGTCGGTTTAAATCGCACAATCAAAAAACCTAAGGAATTGGATAAGCGTAGGCATAGCCCGTCGTAGACATCGCGATTTTGTGGTATGTTCAATTAAATAAAATATCGTCCAAAATCATCAACGGCTAAAATACTGTAAAAAAATACGCCTGCGCTCGCTTGCACTAATTGAGTGAAAACTACCAAATTCACCAAGCACAATGACGAAAGTTACACTCTACATTGCAGCTAGTTTGGATGGCTACATTGCTCGCAGCGATGGCAAAATTGAGTGGCTATCAATCCTGGATACAGAAGATGAAGACTACGGTTACACTGCTTTCTACGAATCGATTGATGCGATCGTCTTAGGCAGCAACACGTATGAAGTAGGGCTTGGTTTTGATCGCTGGCCTTATCCAGAAAAAAAATCCTTCGTATTTACCCAGCGTCATTTCCAATCTGATCGTGAGGACGTTGTATTTGTTTCTGATCCAGTAAAGCAGGCGTTAGCTAATATAGAAGCTCAAGGCTTTAAAAATATCTGGCTAGTTGGTGGCGGAAAATTAATCAATTCGTTTCTTCAGCACAGCTTGATTGACGAATATATTATTTCAACTATTCCAATTATCTTAGGTGGCGGTATACATCTTTTTTCACCATCTAACCATGAAGAAAAATTGGAGCTGATTAACTCACAACAATATTCAACTGGTTTACTTCAAGCACATTATAGGCGACAAAAAAATATTTAAAATAATTCGTAATTCTTAATGATGTGTTCTACGAATTACGAATTACGAATTACGTAGCTTGCTTCTCGCCTTCTCTACGAGATGCTACGCGAATGGCGAGTATTATGAATTAACTAAAGAAGCTTCTTAACAGCATTGCTAAAGTCTTCGTAAGCAGAAACACCCACAATGGTTTCTGCTAAAATACCATCTTTGAAAATTAAAACTGCTGGAATACTGCGAAGACCGAATTGTTTGAAAATTGGCTTATTGTTGTCAACGTCTACCTTAACGACTTTAGCACGACCTTTGTATTCTTGGGCAAGTTGATCCATTAACGGACTGACTAAGCGACAAGGGCCACACCAAGTAGCAGTAAAATCAACAACAACAACTTTCTCTTCACTTCCATTTAAAACAACATCAAATTCACTTTCTTCAACGTAAGCAACTATGTCAGTATCTGTAGACATTTTTTAATTCCTTAGTGTCAAACTAAAATTTTAGCAAAAAGCTAACTATACAAACTATACTCCCTTCTGAGTCTTAGATTCATTAGTTATCTACATTCATTGGGAGACTGCACAGATAAATTTTACTTGCTAGGGTATATTTAATAACTGAAAATCTTTGTACGGAGAGTGCGATCGCATAATGCACCCTACTAATCAACCTAATCAAAAAACCAATACCTTCAAAGCCTAGAAGCGTCAATACTCATCCTGCCGAGCAAATAGTTCTAACAATCCAATTGTGCCTACAAAAAAAGTATAAGTAGCATATTTGATTGGCATCTTTTGTTTTGAAGGTGCATAAAAAGCTGCTATAATGCTTTCAATAAAATGGCTCATTATGGCAAAACGCTCAATCCAAAAAATAGGATTAAGGCTACTTGGCACATTAATATTAGTTATTACTGCATAAAGATTCCATGATTCCAATCCAATTGCGCTTGTTATAAGCACTATAGATATAATTTTTACAAAGGTGTAAATCTTTTTTTTGATAAACTTTAAGTCCATACTGTTTGCAAAAATAATATTTAATTAACATATATACAAGACTTGGGAAATTAACAGATAACTTAATGTGTGTTATTTAAAAATTTGTCATAAGTCAATCAATTTTATCTCATGATTTTCATTTTTGTAAAAGCCTATAAAAATAATGTAGATATGGTACAGAGATAAATTAGCAACGCTAGCTGCGCTATCTTACGAGTATCTTGTATGGCATCCGCTATATTGGGGACTTACAAAAAATAAATTACCCCAAATTATTTGTACATTTGTAGTAGAGGCACACAGATGTCATTGGTGTCAACTTAAGGTAAAAGTTAGTTTTAACAAGCGTTCTAGAGTTGACCTCATCCCTTAACCCCTTCTCCCAACATCGGAGAAGGGGAACTGGAGAATTATGCTCCTCTCCTAAATTGGAGAGGGACTGAGGATGAGGGCAAAACTCATGCAGTCAGAAGATTTCAGCTTAATTTGATACCAATGCACAGATGTACCCCTTAACATGGGATGTTTTTTCACTGGAAGTCCTTAATTTAATATTCCTAAAATTTTGAGAAGAATAGAACTGGCTAAAAACGATGAATATCAAGATTAAATCATTGGCATATTTAAAAAATGACAAAAGTATGGAATAATACATAGGTGAAAAATTTAATTGCACTCCATAGATTGATAATAAATGTAAAGCTATGATTGCTCAACATTACAACTCAATTCATGTTGAAAATAACTTGCTTAAACAAATCAAAATTAAAGAAAATCAGCTAAAAATTGCACTAGAGTCTGATATGCTTCATGTAGCAGAAGAATTGCAGAGTCAATTATTAAAGCTACAGTCTCAATTATCAGAGCCGCAAGAGCAAGACCTTGAAATTCAAGCGTTGATGAGTTTGCTAGACGATTGAAATTGTAAATTTATATTGCAAACTTGATTGACAATATAGAATCTCTGTTACTTAAAAACAGAATATAGTAATTCTGATGCTTAGGGATATAGGTTATGTGCTATAGCTGAAGAATTAACAGGACAAGAATGAGCCGTAGAAGGGTGATGATTCTTAACTTAGATAAAACGTTGGGGTTTTTGTTGAGTATGTGGTTTTTTGCTTTGCGGCACTAAATCAATCTTAAGAAAAGGTTTAATTGGGCGCTGTTGCCTTTGATTAAGAATTTGAATTTCTCTCTCAATTGAATTCTTTCCTCGTCTAAAAAAGTCTTGAGAATTATATGGAACCAAGTCACGAGATAAATGTTGAGCTTGTGCTGGTGTCAAATTAGGAACTGCTTGTTGAGCATTGGCAGAAGTCTGTACAGCCAGTAAAAAAGCTGTTGAAACAACCAATAGTTTTGTTTTTATACATCTGGTAAATATTAGGTTTGACATGATTGATACATCTGTTGTATAGATACAGTTTCCAACCATATTAGTGTTGGTCTGATTATAAACAAAGTATACTTATTTCCTTGCTGATTACCTCCTACAAATGGGTGAATTAATCAGATTAACTATAGCGGTTCTCAGTTGGGTGCAATATAGTAACAGCAGTGGGTGAACCATCCAATAATGTCTTTTTTAGTTACCGCATTCAGAGCATTTG
>NZ_JBALDE010000073.1:0-33433 GCF_036917515.1 Nostoc sp.
ATCACAGGAGTAAGGTTTCATTCTACAGGCACTTAGACGTTGATATACTCCATCATCCCATACTGTATTGCACTCAAGCAGGAACTGCTATAAACGAACAGCTGTATCAACTCTCTCTCGAAAATCTTCGATAGTATAGCAGTCGAAGCATAGGCTAGGACGTTAAACGAAGTTTTATTTGTTAACTTTTTTGTTGCCATCAAGTGAAATAATTTCCATATTAATTAGATTAAAGGCTGGGGATTAGAGATTGGGGACTAGGCATCAATTTCTAATCCTCAGTCCAATCTGAACTAAAGGTTTTTATCGCAGAGAAATTATCCGTGATTGAGTTTCTAACTTTTCAGTCGCTGTTAAAACTTCTTGTCTTGCCCATTTATCTGCTACCAAAATGTCATCTAAAGAGGGATTAGCATGGTTATCATTTTGATGGCGATCGCACACCCATTCGATACACCGAGGAATATCTAAAAACCGAATTTTTTCATCTAAAAATAAAGCTACAGCTTGCTCATTGGCGGCATTCAACACCGCTGGCATCGAACCACCAGCTTTACCCACAGTATAAGCCAACTGCATACAAGGATATTTCTGGTGATCTGGTTCACTGAAGGTTAAATTTCCAGCTTTGACTAAATCTAGTCGTTCCCAGTCGGTGTAGATGCGATCAGGCCAAGATATAGCATATAGCAAAGGTAAGCGCATATCAGGCCAACCGAGTTGAGCTAAAACTGAAGTATCTTGCAGTTCAATCAGCGAGTGAATAATGCTTTGAGGATGAATGACAATTTCGATATCGTCATAATCCAAGCCAAATAAAAAGTGAGCCTCAATTACTTCCAGTCCTTTATTCATCAAAGTAGCAGAGTCTACTGTGATTTTCCGTCCCATTGACCAATTAGGATGCTTCAAGGCATCAGCAACAGTTACATTTGCTAACTTTTCTACATCCCAGTCACGGAAAGCACCACCCGATGCAGTGAGTAAAATTTTCCGTAAGCCATCTTTGGGTACACCTTGGAGGCATTGAAAGATTGCGGAATGTTCGGAATCGGCAGGGAGTAATTTTACACCATGTTTTTCAACTAGGGGAAGAACCACAGGGGCCCCAGCAATTAGAGTTTCTTTGTTCGCTAAGGCAATATCTTTACCAGCTTCAATCGCTGCGATCGTCGGTAGCAAACCAGCACAACCAACGATACCAGTAACAACGGTTTGGGCATCACCATAGCGAGCGACTTCTATCACTCCGGCATCACCTGCCAGTAGAATCGGTTGAGGATCGAGGTCAATGATAGCTTCTTTGAGCGCTGGTAATTTATCTTCTGAACAAATGGCTGCTATTTCTGGTCGAAACTGCCGAATTTGAGCAGCCAACATTTCGACATTGTTACCAGCTGCCAATCCCACAATCCGAAACTGATCTGGGTTGTTAGTGACAATATCTAAAGTCTGAGTACCAATAGAACCAGTGGAACCAACGAGAGTAATCGCTTTCACAATTGCTTAAGGATTTACAGACAACTCTCACTATAAATTGCTGGGGACTCTTTAATCACAGCAATCACCATAATCGATACACTGATGCAAAGAAGCAAGTACACGGAGAAGTTTCCTCGTGTCCTTGTCCCTGCAACAGTCCCAATCCGTTAATTTCAATTCGATAGACTGTTAGCTACAAGTAGGTAGACATAATTAAATGTAAGATAAAACTTTTGTTCGTAGTGAGTGATTTATCGCTCTATGTAAGATACCCAAGGACTAAAGCCACTTACTACAAGCTTTAATTTAATCAAGCCCTTCTACTTAAAGTACTAAAGTTGCTCATTATTCATATATAGCAATTCTCATTTGAATGAGGTACACGGATCGGGGACTACAGCGAGCTGTGCGCTCCTATGCGGATCATTTTTCTTTCTGCACCTTACCCATCTGGTTACTGCTATAACTAGACAAAAATTGTCTTTATTAATACTATATTTTAAAGATAAATTCCGAGAAAATTGGCAAAAGTGACCAAATAGGAAATAATTTCAATTAATCGCTAATCTGTCCAGTTTGTTAATTATGTTGGTGGAGGGTTTAATATGCAAAATATTACTCATAAATTGCTGTGTTACAGCCATAGGTAAAAGGATGCACAAAGGAGTTTGTTGAAGCACTCAACCCTATGGTCAAAGTTCAGATAGTTATAAAAAAAGTTTTATGGAAAAGTGATTTCCTGTTTCCAGCAGCAATATGGCTTGGCAGTCGAATATTTATCTGGACAGCTATGTTGCTGGTTGCGCCAAAACTACCGTTACCAGCAGAGGAATTTTTGCCGCGTTTTAGCTGGGGTGTTTTTGATGCCTGGGATAGTATCCATTACCGAGCGATCGCAACTTCTGGTTATGAATTTGTAAATGACGACAAGCAACATAATTTGGCCTTCTTTCCCCTGTTTCCCTTAAGCATCTGGGTTTTGATGAAGTTGGGCTTACCGTTTGAATTGGCAGGCACATTAATCAACAACTTGGCATTTTTTGCAGCACTTTACTGTTTGTATTTTTGGGTCAAGGATCAGTATGGCATCAATACAGCACACTGGGTAACCGCTGTGCTTTCTTTGTATCCAGCTTCGATGTTTACAGGAGTAATTTACACAGAGGGACTGTATTTGTTTTTGAGTACGGCAACTTTGCGGGCGTTCGATCAAAAGCAGTATGGCTGGACTGCTCTTTGGGGCGCGATGGCGACAGCAACACGTCCTACAGGTATGGCACTAATTCCAGCATTAGCGATCGCAGCTTGGAAAGAACGCCGACCAGCCATTGCCTATATAGCTAGTTTCACTACTGCTATTGGCATACTTCTATTCAGTTTGTATTGTGCAATTGATTTTGGCGACCCTTTAGCTTATATCAAAGCACAGCGGGGATGGCGACCTTCCCTTGGGTTTGATTGGCAGGGTTGGTTAAATATGTTCATGCAAATTGCCGTTGGCAGTAAAAATTGGCAATTTGGCTGGGTTCAAAACTCCTCTGGCGGGATTCAAGACCCCTGGTATCTCTTATTATTTGGTGCGATTGTTGTCAGTAGCTATCTTTTATGGCATTTCCGTCAACGTTTTAGTTCTGTAAAATTATTTTATGGCTTTTATGGTTTAGTCTTATTTTTGTTGACTCTGGCGAGCGAACAGTGGATCGATAACTTCCTTAACTTGTTCATGGTCTTAGGTGGTGGCTGTGTGTTGTGGCGCTTACACAGGCAACTGACTCCAGTTACAGTTATTTATGGCTTTTGTGGTATTGGTTTGCTGCTAGCTTCTGGAGGCACTATCTCATTGAGCCGTCTCGCCTACGGTATTGTGCCTTTGAACATAGCAATTGGAGTGCTGCTATCTCGCCATCCTCGTCAGGGATATTTAATATTGGGAGCTTTTGTGATACTACTAGCCAAAATAGCTGTAGGATTTGCCCAAGAGCATTGGGTTGGGTAGAAGGTTCGATCCATTATTGCGAAGAAATTGAATTTAAATTTCCTGATGAATGTATTCAATCAAACGAAAATAGCGATCGCTTCATTATTTCTAGGTGTAGCTGCCATATCTTTTGGCTCTATTTTTATGAAATTGAGCGAAATTGAACTTAGCCCCAGTGCCACTGTATTTAATCGCTTTTGGCTTGCTAGTGTGGTCTTCTTACTCTGGTATGGATACAAGGCAATACGGCAGCGATTTTCCTTAGACAAACCTATAATAGAACAGCAACCCTACACCAGTCAGGATCTGTGGCTATTGTTAGGTGCTGGTATTCTTTGGGCTGCCACTTTAGTTTTGTTGGCTTGGTCGCTGACTCAAACTAGCGTTGCGATTTCTAGTGTGTTGCATAACCTCGCTCCCATATTTACTAGCTTAGGAGTGTGGCTGTTATTTCATCAGGGTTTTGAGAATCAATTCCTGATTGGGATGATCATCGCCCTTGGCGGAGCGATCGCTATTGAATTTGAGGAGTTGCAAATCGCTACAGATGAAGTTCAAGGAGGCTTGGCTGCCATCGTTTCGGCGATTTTATTGAGTGCATACCTGCTGATCGTAGAAAAATTACGAACCAAATTTTCTCCGGCTACAATTCAGTTGTGGATCTGTGCGATCGCGGCTTTAGCACTCTTCCCTATACTTTTGTTTACTCAAGATCAGCTTTTTCCTTCTACAGTCAGTGGGTGGCTTTGGGTAATTTTCTTGGCGCTGATTTGCCAAGTTTTAGGTCATGGGCTTTTGACCTATAGCCTTGCCAAGTTCTCCTCTGTGGTTGTCTCCTTGGTGCATCTATTAGAGCCAGTATTTAGCGGCATTTTCGCTCTTGTAATTTTTTCGGAAACATTAACTTTCTCAAATTGGGTAGGTTTCGCTGTAGTTTTAATAGGTTTATACTTAGCCGTATCTAGCCAAGAGGCTGTTAATTTGCCGTTTCAAGAATCAGTCAAAAATATAATTAACACTTTCGTTCAAAGTATGACGATCAAACTGTCATTACTAAAGCAACAATTCTCCAAAACACCTGCTTTATTAGGAACTGTCTCATTATTGTTTGCTCTAATTCCCATATCTTTAGCACCATCTCTGACCAAATTATGTCAACAAGAAATTGGCGCAAATGCTGTAGTATTTCATCGCAGTTGGATTGCGACAGTTGTCTTTGGTTTTTGGAATGGACTTGAGGCTTTCCGCTACCAACAGTCTGTTGAAGGAGGCAGTCGGCAGTCAGCAGAAGGCAATATTACTTCTGCCTTGCTTGATAACCAATCTATAGAACAGAAGCCTTTTACAAGTCAAGAAGTGTGGCTATTGTTGGCAATGGGAACCTCTGCTGGAACCTACCTTCTATTGTGGGCTTGGTCGCTGAGTCAAACTAGTGTTGCTAACGTAGCTTTACTGTCTAATTTGAACTCCTTATTTGTTGCTTTAGCTGGGTATTTGTTATTTGGTCGGCGTTTCGACAACAGATTTGTGATTGGTCTGGTCATCGCTTTGGGAGGAGCGATCGCCTTTGAACTCAATAAGGTGCAATTTGCAACCGATCAAATATTAGGTGATGCATTAGCATTGCTAACTGCGGTTTTCATGGCTACATGTATGCTGCTGATAGAAAGACTCCGAACCAGATTTAGCACTGCAACTATCATGCTGTGGCGCTGTGGAGTGACAACAATGTTTCTACTACCCGTCCTGCCATTCCTTGAAGATAGACTATTGCCCTATTCCTGGACAGGTTGGTTTTTCATCATTTTCCAAGCTCTCTTCTGTCAGGTGCTGGGTCAGGGACTTTTAGCTTATAGTCTCAGTAGAATCTCTTCAGGCGTTGTTGCCGTCACGCTTCTTTTAGAACCAGTCCTAGCTTCCATTTTTGCTTGGTTCATTTTTTCAGAGCAAGTAGGTTTGTTTGACTGGGCTACTTTTGCTGTAGTTTTAGCAGGTATCTATCTAGCCCAATCTAGTCAATCGATTGTTCAAGTAACAAACGAAGGATAGTAGCAGTATGACAGCTAGTTAACAAAGATCAGCTGTTCCACATTTAACTTGTATAAGTAGTGTGAGAATATTACCCAAACTATAAAACTTTAATGAAATTTATATGGGTGCAGGTGGGGTACTTTTGTACGTCACTAACTTAAAATCTGCTGTAGTATTTAAACACTGTCAACGAGACTGATACAATTTATGACGAAAGCTTCCGAGAAAACATTATTAAGATTAGTGAAATCTCCGTTTAATAGGTTCTTAAACTCTCTGCAATTTCCGGTTTATGGATACTTGGCTATTGGAATTATCTTAGCAGTGGTGATTCGATTGCTTTGTGTTCCAAATAAATCGGTGGATTACAAGTTTTTTTTAGCGCGTTGGTATGATTTCATTGCATCTCATGATGGGTTAAACGCTCTGAAATATAGTTTTGCTGACTATACACCGCCCTACCTATATTGGATTTTAATTGCTGCCACCCTACTTTCTGGATTGCCAAAAATTTTCACAATCAAGCTTTTTGCGATGACTGTTGATTTTCTTTGTGGCTTTTTAACTTACAAAATTGTTCGACTAAAATACCCAAATGGTAGTAAACCCATCTTTGCTTTTTTGGTAGTTATTTTGAGTCCGACTGTTATATATAATAGTGCTCTCTGGGGTCAATGTGACAGTATTTATACAACTGGATTGATTGCTTGTATTTACTTTTTATCTATTCAAAAAGAAATTCCTGCCTTACTCAGTTTTGGTGTAGGACTTTCTTTTAAGTTGCAAGCGATGTTTTTAGCACCTCTATTATTAATTTTTTTAGTCAAGAAGAAAATTCATTGGTATTATTTACCATTAATTCCAGCAGTGTATATAATTTTAGTTTTGCCATCGTGGTTAATGGGAAGACCAATACAAGAATTACTATTAATCTACTTTAGCCAAGCTAATAAATACAAAGAATTAGCAAAAGGCGCACCTAATCTTTATCAATGGATTCCTAACAATTTTTATAATATTATTGTGCCTATCGGTTTAACGTTAACTGTATCTGCAATATTTTTATTAGCATATATTATTTATAAAAGTCAGCTAAAAATTATTCAAGACAGACTGATACACTTAGCCACAATCTCAGTTTTGTTTATGCCATATATCCTGCCCAAAATGCATGAAAGATATTTTTATCCTGCGGATATTATTTCGATTATCTTTGCCTTTTACTTTCCGCGATATTTTTGGGTAGCTATAGTTGTACAAATGGCATCATTTTTCAGCTATTTGGGAACTCCGATATTTATCAAGTTATTTTCGGTTCCTTTAGGTTTTGCTCTCTGGTTTGTTGTGCGAAAGTGTGATTTGATTTATCCAAAGCTAAATTTTAGAGAATATGTACCTAAAGGATAAATTAATTAAGAGTTTAACTTATGGTAAAACAAGTGTAAAACCTTCAGTCGCTCCAATAATTTTACTACCAGTTATATTAATTTGCTGTAAAGCCCAATTCTCTAATAGCAAATAAGATTTATTAGATAATATTTGTTGTAAAGTGGGTACAGTTGCAGGAGTTACTTTACAATCACAGTAAAAGTCTAAACTGGGACGCCCATAAGCAAAAGAAGTATAAATTTTTGTTCCTGGTGAAACATTTGCCCGAATTAATTCCGCTACTGGTTTAACTGGAAAAGCTTCCTTTAATTCCCAAATCCATGATTGCGAACTCATCAACAGTGCTAAAACTAAATACATCCCAGAAAATAACACTAGAATAAAGTTGCGATCGCGTTGTCTAATTAACCAGACTATCGTACTCATACTTATTGCCAAAATAATGCTCATGACTATTAAGATAGGCTCTTTTTTTGCAAGAATAAAGTAAATACAACCTCCTAAGCCAGCAATGGCAATAATAGCCATAAATATTGTCCAACTTCGCACTTTAAAATGACCGTACTGCCAAATTTCGCTAAGTTTAGCACCAATTGCTAAAGCTAAAAATGGATATACAGGCATAACATACCATGGAAGTTTAGTTCTCATTAAAGAGATACTTACCAAATAAAAAATTGTACCGATTAGAATTAGATGACCCCAAGAAGTATGACGTTTTTTCCAAGCTAGATAAAAACTTGACGGTAAAAATAATAGCCACGGAAGACTATACTTAATTAACTCAATTAAATAGTACCAGGGTGGGCCACTATGACCTTCGACAGGTTGTGTCAGGCGATCAAAGGTTTGTGTTTGAAAATTTACTTGAAAGAAAGTTTCGCCATAATGTTGCCATTGAGCAGCAAACCAAGCGATCGCTGGTGCATTTCCTAAAAATATTCCCACCAATAAATAGGGGCTTGTTAACAAAGCGAATTGTCGATCTGCAATCAGGAATAAAGTTGCGATCGCCCCTAGCGGCAAAACTATCATCCCTTTCGTAAGAGTGATTAACCCTAGACAAAATCCTACACCGAGAGCATACCGACGATTCTGACGTGCTTTTAGCAAACAAAACAACAGCAGTAAGAAAAAGGTAATAGTTGTACCATCTAACATTGCTAGCCTTCCGTGACGCACCACAGGCAACATCGTCAGGTAAACTAAAGCGCCAAACAGAGCTGGTAAACTTTGGTTAAAAAGCAAACATCCCACCAAGTAAAGCAAAGGCACTCCCAAGCCAGTTAACACTGCACCTGGTAAACGTGTTGTCCACTCATTCACGCCGCCGATCGAATAAGTCCAAGCAATTAACAAGTGCATCAAGGGTGGCTTATTATGATAAGGTTCTCCTCCCAAGGTGGGGTAAAGCCAATGCATTGAACCAAGTGGGGCACGCCAAATTTCACGAGCAACTTGTGCCACAGTACCTTCATCCCAATCTCTTAAAGGGGAGTTTCCCAAAAATATCAGCCATAGAAATAGAGATATTATCACTAGGCTAAATAACCATTCCTTTTCTCGGAATAGACGTATATCTAAAATCGGGATAATCATTTCTCTCAAACCTCCAGGATATCCCCACTAAAACTTGCTTTATATGGCATCATAGCAACTTCGTAAACCAGTCTTATATTACAGCAAAGGCTGTTCAACACTTTGCTAAAAGAATAGATACTTTGACATGATTTCATCATTTTTGAATAACAAATACAATTTATGACGACAACTTCAGACAAAACATTATTAAAATTAGTGAAATCTCTGTTTAATAGGTTCTTAACCTTTTTCCCATCTCCAGTTTCTGGATACCTAACTATTGGAATTATCTTAGCAGTACTGATCCGATTGGTTTGTGTTCCTAATCAATCCTCTGATTATAAATCTTTCTTAGTGCCTTGGTATGATTTCATTGCATCTCATGGTGGGTTAAACGCTCTTAAATATAGTTTTGCCGACTATACACCCCCCTACCTCTACTGGATTTTAATTGCTGCCACCCTACTTTCTGGATTGCCAAAAATTTTCACAATCAAGCTTTTTGCGATGACTGTTGATTTTCTTTGTGGCTTTTTAACTTACAAAATTGTTCGACTAAAATACCCAGAGAGTAGTAAACCAATCTTTGCTTTTTTGGTAGTTATTTTGAGTCCAACTGTGATATATAATAGTGCCCTTTGGGGTCAATGTGACAGTATCTACACAACAGGGATGATTGCCTGCATTTACTTTTTGTGTATTCAAAAAGAAATTCCTGCCTTACTCAGTTTTGGTGTGGGACTTTCTTTTAAGTTGCAAGCGATGTTTTTAGCACCTCTATTATTAGCTCTTTTGTTCAAAAAAAGAATCCATTGGTATTATTTACCATTAATTCCAGCGGTATATATAGTTTTAGTTTTGCCACCTTGGTTGATGGGAAGACCAATACAAGAATTGCTATTAATCTACTTTAGCCAAGCTAATAAATATAAAGAATTGGCGAAAGGTGTGCCTAATCTTTATCAATGGATTCCTAATAATTTATATAATATTGTTGTGCCTATCGGTTTAACGTTAACTGCATCTATAATATTTTTATTAGCATACATTGTTTATAAAAGTCAGCTAAAAATTACTCAAAATAGACTGATACACCTAGCTACTATTTCAGTTTTATTTATGCCATATATTTTGCCCAAAATGCATCAAAGATATTTTTATCCTGCTGATATTATTTCGATTATCTTTGCCTTTTACTTTCCGCAATATTTTTGGGTAGCTATAGTCGTGCAACTGGCATCATTATTTAGTTACTTGGGAACTCCTATATTTATTCAGTTGTTTTCAATACCTTTAGGTTTTGCTCTCTGGTTTATTGTGCAAAAGTGCGATCTGATTTATCCAAACTTACAAACAGGATTTTCTTCTAATCTTAAATAAGAAAAGTTAGTTAAAGCAAGTAGGATTTAAATAACAGTGAAACTGTCAAAAATGAATCATATCAAAGTAATTATAGGTATTAGTACCTTAATTTTATTTATCTCCAGTAGCTTCCGACACGAATTATTTAATTCATCTGGGGATTTAGCATTTTTTGACCAATGTATTTATTTAATGAGTCAAGGAAAACCGCCAGTTTCTTCAGTACTTGGTTTTCATATTTTAGCCGATCATGCTGCTTGGATTTTATATCCTTTAGCTTTATTGTACAAAATTTACCCTAGTGTTTATTGGCTGTTTGCAATACAGTCTATTGCTTTAGCTTTAGGTGCTTTACCTACATATTTTCTGGCACTACAAGCTGGTTTAAAAGAAAATTTAGCAGTCACAATTATGGCTGTATATTTAATGTATCCGGTGGTTTATAATAGCAATCTCTGTGATTTTCACCCTGATACGATCGCAGTCCCTGCCCTTTTGTTCGCAGTTTTGACCGCTAGATCAAGAAAAATAGCTTGGTTTTGCGTCAGTATTCTTGTGGTATTAGGTTGTAAGGCTGTATTGTCACTGACTGTGGTGGCGATGGGGATTTGGTTACTCTTGTTTGAAAAGCGACGTTTATACGGTGCGATCGCCATTATTGCTGGGACAATATGGTTTTTGATTGCTAACTGGATGATCATCCCTTATTTTGGTAGCGAAGCAACCTTATTGAACCGTCATCTTTATCGCTATAGCTATTTGGGAAACTCCTTTTCTGAAATGGTACAAATATTACTTCTCCAACCAAGAATCATTTTTAACAACCTTTTTTCAACTATAAACTTAGAATATTTATGTTTTTTATTATTACCTGTTATTTGGGGTTTCAGACCACAATACCTCACACCATTGATAAGTATAATTCCTTGTATAGCACTAAATTTACTTGCCGATCATCCTTCGCAAAAAAATCTAGTTTTACATTATTCTTTACCAGTAATTCCATTTCTGATTTTAGTTTTAATTGCTAGCCTAGCAGCAGATAAAGCATGGCTAAAACAAAGACGAGCAATTATTTTGTGGTCTTTAATTTGGTTTTTGGTTTTTGGTAAATTTGGTTTCTTTAGCTCAAAATATCTCCATAATATAGATAATTGGGTAGCCACAAAAGAGGCGATCGCTTTAGTGAAGACTAAAGATAGTGTTTTGACTACAGATATAATTACTCCACATTTAACCCACAGACAGCTAATTAGTTTTAAATATAATCCTTCTGAAGATATTACAGAATTGAACAAGTTTCATTATGTCTTGCTCAATGTTCGCCATCCAGGTTGGGCTGCAACTTCAGAATCTCTTTCTAACTTAGTAAATATCTTCAAAAATCAGTCTAAATTTAACTTGGAATATCAACGAGATGATGTATATCTTTTTGAAAAAACTATTAGTTAACAATACTCCTTTTGCTGAAACTGGCTCAATAACCAAGCCCCAACTTCAGATTGATTCATCTCACGGCTACGGCGTAAAGCTTCCTCTAAAGTAAACATCGCCAATCCCGGCAATACTTGTGATTCTTGAATACGTTTACTACCCTGCTCTGCCATAGCATAAGCAATGATTTGGGCATTTTGAACATCTACTACCCAATATTCAGCAACACCTAACTCTTCATAGAGCGATCGCTTTGTACCCAAATCATCCAGCAGAGATGTTTTCGCAATCTCAATCACCAAATCCGGTACAGGATAGCGATCAAGGTTGACAATCCCTGTACCTGCTGGGATAGTTTGGGCGCGTTCTCTAAGGTAATACGCTACATCGGGTTGACAGTCCTGAACACCAGTTTTACGAAAAGTGGTTGTGTCTAAACCTGTCGCCAGTATTCCTTTAAGTGCCGCAAATAGAGTCACTGCAAAAATAATTACAACATGGTCTTTACCATGATCAAAACTAACTGGTGCCATCTCCAGCCTCATGTGCCCCTTATAGTAGTAACTCTTTCCTTTCTCCTTGAGCAAGTTAGCGATCGCTTGCTCATACTCTTGCCAAGAAGCACAAATCCATGTATCTGTCGGTAACTGGGTCTGAGTTTCACTCATTGCCTAACCCTTATGCCAGTAATCTATATTTCTTGTAACTCAAATTCTAAACTTCTAGCTCAACTTTTTAACCTCTGAAGTGCAACCTTGGAGTTCTGAGGTTGGATGAGCGAGGTTGAAAGGCGATCGCTCAACCTAAATAAAATTTGTGTATCAATTTAACGATTTGTTTTACAAAGTTTCAAGAGTAGACTTTTTTGCAAGGTTGAGCTACCGTGTTATGACACTATACTTACAGATATATTTATAGTTCATAAGTACTTATTTCTTTAATTTCTGTCAGAAATTGCCTACTCATGAATATCGATCAAGCAAAAGAAAAATTTGATCAAATTTACGTAGAGTTAATGGATGAGAACGTGCCACTTGACACTGAGCAAGATGCACGTTTCCAAGTTATTGATCGTATACTTGTAGAGGTTTTGGGATGGGATAGATCAGGCATTAGAACAGAACCTCATACAGATTCTGGCTATGTTGACTATCTGCTGACTGCTGGGAATCGCAACAGACTGTGGACGTATTCACTATGAATTTGTGATTGATGACAAGGAAGGGGTTTATATGAGTGAAATGGCTTTGATGACTCCTGTTAGTAGTCAACAGTATATCGAAGAAACCAGAAATCTTATAAATACTGCAAAATTAACCTTCCAGGATTGGCGTACTATTACAAAATCGTTTGTTGAATATTGCCTTGAACAAGATAAAATCTATATCTCTCTTCCACAATCTAATTCTTACCAAAGTCAAAGAATTCTAAGAGAAACTCTTCGTAATACTTGGTTATACAATTAAATTTACTCTCTTAAATTTTAACATTAGGTCTAGAAAACACCAATAATTAAGTTTTGAACTTGATTGTTGAAATTCAAAACTAAAAACTTTGTCCTCAACACTTCAACATTCGAGTTCTGAATTCAAAAAATGAAGCTTAAAACTCGAACGTTGAGCTTCTGAAGTCGGAAGTTGCATCTTTTTGCTCAAACGTTGAGCCTCTGAACTCGGAAGTTGCACCTTTTTACTCGAACGTTGAGCCTTTGAACTCGGAAGTTGCACCTTTTTGCTTGAACGTTGAGCTTCTGAACTCGGAAGTTGCACCTTTTTGCTTGAACGTTGAGCCTCTGAACTCGGAAGTTGCACCTTTTTGCTGGAACGTTGAGCCTTTGAACTCGGAAGTTGCACCTTTTTGCTTGAACGTTGAGCTTCTGAACTCCAAAAATTGAGCTTCAAAACTCGAAATGTTGTGCTTTTAACTCCAACATTCAAGTTCTGAAGCTCTAACGTTTTACTTTTGACGTGCAACTACCAACTTATTTTCTACAACATTGGTTCTTTAGGCTCCAACTTTACAGGTTTACGAGTAAATCGTTTTCCCATTTCCGCAACCACTGTATCTAAACCCGCCCCTTGTCCACTGGCTTTGGCGTAGCTATACACCTGCAACGCCGCTGCATAAGCTTCACTGCCTACTGCCAAAGAAGTATCATCCACGAGTTCTTGCAATTGTGTCAAAGATAACAACACAGGATACAATGCTTCAAATAATTGCACGTCCTTTCGCATTTCATCCAAATCGAAGGATCGCGGTAAAAACTCTGGGTTCTGCGCCGCCACCTCTAATGCTTTGCTGACAAAGGCGCGACTCTTATCCCCCATCTTCGGTAAAGTCTTGCGATCATCGGAACTCAAATCAACTAAAAATGGTAACTTTTCTTTAATCGTGCTAATCGCTTGCAACACAGCATCTCTCTCTGTTTGTGCCAGTGTTGCACTAATTGGGGTCGTAGACATAGAAATCACTCTCCAGTATGTTTCTTAAATCTAGAGTGCCCACATATACAACTAAAATTCCTATTCACAGAGCAAAGCCGATCATCGTAATAAAGACTGATTGGGCGTTAACTGGCTCTCAAAACGGCTGTAAACAATTTGAGTTGGATACCAAGAAGAAAACCAGTACAAATCTTGCATAACTTTGCCAGAACTACTCTCATCGGCAAATTCAAAGTGAACCAGAGCTAAATTATTCAATCCTACTACTTCTCGCCCGTCCTGAAACCAACGAGATTTCCAAAAGATCAGGGGTTGCAACCATTTCCATTTAGCATTTTCGGTTCGTTTCCAGGGAGCTTTCAATGATAATATATCTGCTGTGTAGGTAGAAGGCTGAACACTGTTTCTAGGTATCCACTCCAGTACACAATGCCATTCAGAGTTAGTCAGCAGCTGGCGATTATGCTGTAATTGTTTCTCGGAAATTTCTACCATATTGGGTGGATCGATCCAGCCTATCCAATGTCGCAGCTTTTCTGGTAGCAGCCAATCTTTCAATCGTGTATGAATTAGCCGCGTTAAAATCTCTTCATTTTTCAATGCACTAGCAGTTAACTGTACCAAGACAGACTGTAATTTGGAATGGGTGCGGGCATAAGATAAGTGAGCAACAGAACTGTAATGGATATCTCCAGAAAGAATAACGACTTGTTGGCGTTCCTCAAACAAGGTGGTTAGAAATTTCGCCAGGGCTTCAACATTAATGTTCCAGGCATCTCCAACATCGGTTGAAAACACTTTTTCCTGTTGTAAGTGCCAATGATGAATCCAATCAATCACTTGTAATCCAAATACATTTGTGGGTGCAATCACAAATGTAGTTTGAATCTGAGTTTCTTCAGTTACTTGTTGTAAAGGTAAAAGTAGTTGTTGCTCAAAGGCTTTGGGACACAACAGCATTGGTGGTGCAATTGGTTTTTGATCGGCTGGATAACCCCGCCAAGTCCGCGTATCCAGCACAATTACTTCATGGCAATCGCTGCGGACTATATAGTTCCAAGTGATTGCTTCAGGATGTCGATCCAGAATGAATACTGAACCGTCTCGGAGTAAAACAGGTAAGTCTGTATGGGGATCCCTGGCTGGCATTCCTAGATAACGAGCGATCGCTTCATTAGCCTTTGCATCCGTTCCTTGGGAAGCAGACCAAACTTGTGCAGCCGCCAACAGCTTTTCACCTGATTTTCCTGCTGTAAATTGCCCTGGTGTATTGCCCCAACCCTGAAATACCGTATAAGCTAACAATGCATTTTGGACTATTCTTCGCCCTAAAGGATGCCCCAGTACTCGCAAACACCAAGCTTGGTTTAAATTCCAGTCATCACTAACATCATGGTCATCAAAGATACTGTATATGGGGATATTCGCAAGGGCGCGGCGCACTTTCCAAAGCGTGTAGATGAATTGGCGTAAATGCTGGACTTCTCGGTTCCACTTTTTGATAGCACGGCGATCGCGCCTTACTTGATGTCCTTGGGGAAATGCGATCGGCCAACACACTGGCGACCAAGCTAGTAAATAAGTAGCGTAATATTCACCCAGACTGAAAAGATGATTGTTGACTTTCTCAGCTTTATTATGTAATCCTGCGGTCAAGCCAGCTTGTGTCGCCACATCAGCCCGTTCTCCAGGGGGTATTTGTTCGGGAATGCAGTACATTCCATTCACCGGCAGTTGTTCTTCCCAACCCAAAAGGGCATCACCAAGAGTAGTGGCAACCCACAACGACGGATCTGCTACATCATCTCCATAAATTTGATCTCCAGTGAGGAACAACTGGTGAGGGCGGTGTTGGGGTTGATTTGCTGACGCCTGAATTATACTATCGAGAATTGGCAGTGCATCAAACCCATGACCATGAGGTTTACGGCAGGAAGCATGGACAATTTGCAAATCTTGAAAATGCTTTGGTGGCAGAGCAAAGGTTGGTTTTTGATGATCGAAGTAGCTGATGCTGACTGGAGGAGAAGAGTTTGCACATAATGCTTGTTGCATTTGCGTGGTTTGGTCAGCAACAAGAAACTGGAGGTCGTATGCATAGATGCGACCTCCAGTAAGACGATGTTCAACCTTAGACCGAGCCGTAATGGAAACTACATGAAGATACTTACCCAGAGCAACGGTAGAGCGTTCTCCCTCCAACAAACAATTTCCTAGTACCTCACCATCATTTGTGGTGTCATAAACCTTAAGTTCTACCTGACAAGACTGTTTCAGTGCTACCCATACTGTCACTAACTCTGGCTCAGTATGTTTGAGGATTGGCCCTCCTAAAATTAGTGGTAGTTCTTGTAAAAACTCGTCCCCAACTTGATACTTCATTGCAAACAGTTGACAAAATGACAGTGTTTTAGATGTGTTACTTTGCTTCTAAACTGGTAGCTTCAACTCATCTAATCACCAATCATGCATAAATTCTCATCTGTTTAACATCAGTTTATAGCGCAAATTAGATTGCAGCCTAAAAGCTCAGGGACAGGCGAGATGCCCATCCCATAAGAGTGATTCTTATTAGTTAATTTCGAGCGATACCTTCTTCACGCGCTGCACGTTGCACAGCAGCAGCAACAGCAGTGACGACGCGCTCATCAAAGACTGAAGGAATAATATGTTCCCGATTCAAGTCTGAAGGTTTAACTAAAGAGGCGATCGCACTTGCGGCTTCTAGGTACATTTTGATGGTAATTGTCTGGGCCCGACAATCTAAAGCACCACGAAATACCCCAGGAAAAGCAAGGACGTTATTGATTTGATTTGGGTAATCACTGCGACCAGTAGCGATCACAGCCACATCTTTACTGATTAATTCTGGCTGAATCTCTGGAATCGGATTTGCCATTGCAAAGATAATTGGATCTTTCGCCATCGATTGCACCATTTCTGGTGTCAAAACTCCTGGTGCGCTGACACCAATAAACACATCTGCCCCTTGCATTGCACCTGCTAACGTACCCTGAGCTTTCACGGCAAATTCAAGTTTTTCCTCTGTCAAATCGGTGCGACTAATAGAGATAATTCCTTTAGAGTCGCACATCCAGATTTTTTCTGCCCCAGCTTTCCGGAGTAACCGAGCGATCGCTACACCAGCCGCACCAGCACCGTTAATCACAATGCGGATTTCCGCCATTGATTTATGTACCAGTTTCAAAGAATTAAATAATGCTGCCAAGGTGACAATTGCTGTACCGTGCTGGTCATCATGAAAAACGGGGATATCTAATTCTTGGCGTAATCTCTTTTCAATTTCAAAGCAGCGAGGTGCAGCGATATCCTCTAAATTCACCCCTCCAAACACCGGAGCGATATTTTTAACTGCTTGAATAATTTCTTCTGTATCTTGGGTGGCGAGACAAATGGGAAAAGCATCCAGCCCCGCAAATTCTTTAAATAGCATGGCTTTACCTTCCATGACTGGTAAGGCGGCTGCTGGGCCGAGATTTCCCAAACCCAAAACGGCACTACCATCGGTAACAATGGCAACGGTGTTTTGTTTGATGGTTAAGTTGTAAACTTCTTCTGGGTCTTGAGCGATCGCTGTACAAATTCGACCGACTCCAGGCGTGTAAGCCATTGCCAAATCAGAAACACTCTTCAGGGGAATTCTACTGGTAATGCTGATTTTGCCACCATGATGCAAATTAAAAGTGCGATCGTAAACACTAAGTAACTTGATATCTGGCAATGCCTTGATTGCTTGCACAATAGTTTCAGCGTGTTCAGTACTGGCAGCATCCACAGTCAGATCGCGGGTGGATTCTTTGCGAGTTTGCTCGATTAAATCAATTTGACCGAGATTACCACCAGTAGTTGCGATCGCCTGTGTTACCGATGCCAACATTCCTACACGATTGGGAATCTGCAAGCGTAGTGTCAAACTAAAACTAGAATTAGGAGTTAGGTCTGCCATATTGATTAAGTATTTTAAGTTTTTGATTTTATATTGAATTGCTTAATAAAAATCTAGACATTCACGCACAATTAATCTAAATGTAAACTTAGTGCTGAGTACAGAAGCCGCCATAAGTTGATTCCTCAACCGCAGGAGTTGTAAGCTTGAATCTAACATAGTGCAGTGCGATGTTTTCTCTCAAAGACGTTCTTGCTAGCTTGCTTCTCTGCAATTTTATTAGACCTCTTGCATAAATAATTCATGATACAGTGGAGTCTTTTAAAAATTTGCTTTTTATATCGATCAAACATACCAATGAAGTAACAAAAGTTCTCTGTATAGATTTGATATGCATTTTTTTAAGTCTATAATCATACCACAAAATAATTTTGCAAAAGGTTTATTGTCAATAAGTCTGTCAAGAAGATTTGTGACTTGAAACATAAAATGGCATTTATTGCCACTTTCTGCTTCATAAACTAGGTGGACAATATATACTTCAGTTTTCATATATGAGTAATTTGTTTGGTAATGATTATCGTGTATAGGAGAGAAGAGGGTAGTTGCGCGTCGCGCAACTACCCTCTTCTCCATGATTATCATTTTGACTTAGTTAAAGCCGTAGTAGGGGATCGCATGAGTGGCAACAGAGCGATCGCTGCCATATAAATATCAGCGTCAACTCAAATATAAATAAAAATATGTTTTTGAATCATATCATGGCTGTTTTGAACCATATCTGAGTACAAAAGTTCAAAACTTAGACTGAAATTGAAGTGTTTGAATACTTGTTTTTTGAATAATGCCGAAATTAAACTTTTGGTCGCATTATGATGCAAATTTTGAACTATTGGTCATTATTTGATTCACAAGATGAAATGTTGATTGTTTGAAAACCTTGAAATTACGTTAACTTTTGGTCAAGCTATGATTCATTTTTTGGTCAATTTATGGGTAAAAGTACAAGATTCTATCTTTGCAGAGGTCAAATAGATTAAAAGCTTGATAGGCAAAGCTCTCAACGGTCTTGTCACTTTGTCAGGGCGATCATAATCCATCTTCTCTACTAAATCTAGCTAACGAAATTGGACTCAATGACTTTAAGCTCAAGCGGGGATTTAGAGAAGTATTTGGCACTACGGTGTTGGGACATGTGCAATCTTTGCGGTTAGAGCAAGCACAACAGCTACTCCAAGACACTAATTTCACGGTTGCAGAAATTGCTTCTCAAGTAGGGTACGAAAGCATAAGTCATTTTGGCTATCTGTTTAAGCGGCAATTTGGTATCACTCCCAGAGAATATCATCACCAAAAAGCCTTGTAGCAAAAGGTAGATCCCGATCCAGATAGAAAAAATCCGGTTTCAGTATATATGTGCTCGTTTAATTTCCGCTATTCTCATAAACAGGGTTTAGATAAAAATCATTCTCAAAAATAGACTTTGTTCTGTTTTGAAAAATCTGGTTGGGTGTGTGGAGTTATGAAACTGGTGCGATCCCTATCACTGAAGATACTACGTATGAGGTGGGCAGTAGGCTGAGAATTACGCCAACTCATTCTGCTTCTTTGTGGACAACTTATAGAATTCAAAGCGGCAATTTGCAAGGCTTGGGTTTTGGATTAGGCGCATATTTTGTTAGCGATCGCCTCGGCGATCAATCCGATCCGCCCAACTTTAAGCTACCAGCCTACACTCGATTCGATGCAGCTCTATTCTATCGACGAGTTTGTGGGCATTGTGGGATTACTATTCACAATCTTAAGCATTACAGGCATTATCTTATGGCCTGGTTGGCGTAAGTTGATTGCTGGCTTCAAAATCAAATGGAACGCCCATCCCAAGCGAGTGAACTTTGATATTCATAAAGTTGCCGGTCTCATTACAGCTACGTTTCTAGTCTTTACCTTTTTCACAGGCTTTTGCTGGAACTTTTCTGAATTTGTTAACCCTATAATCTACGCTGTCACCTTCTCCAAACCTCAACCCAATTTGGTTTCTGTAGCTATTTCCGGTCAGTCTCCGCTAGGACTAAAAGACCAATTAAAAATCGCTCAAGCTACTTTGCCCAATGCATCACTCAGTCTAATTAGCTTTCCAAGTAAACCAGAAGAGACTTTTTGGTTTAACTTTAATCTTGGCGATGTTTTTCTTGACCAGTATAGCGGCAAGGTTTTACAAGTATCTACGATCGCAACTACATCATTAGGCGATCGCGTTCTCAATTCCTTTAACGATTTGCATTACGCTACTTTCTGGGGATTGCCATCTCGTATTTTCTACGTCTTTGTCGGACTTGCACCGTTAATTTTATTCATTACTGGCTTTGTGATGTGGAAGCATCGCTATCGAGCAAAATCTCCTACAGAATTTATTAAACGGCTCATTTTAAGATAATTACAACTAAAAAGCGCCCCCCATTTCTGGAGGGCGCTTTATTATTTAGCTAATACTGAAGTATTAACCGTTGATAGCAGGAGCAGTCATTGCGACAGGAGCAACTTCACCAGCAGCTAAGTCTAGGGGGAAGTTGTGAGCGTTACGCTCGTGCATTACTTCCATACCCAAGTTAGCGCGGTTGATTACATCTGCCCAGGTGCTGATGACGCGACCTTGGGAGTCAATGATTGATTGGTTGAAGTTAAAACCGTTCAAGTTGAATGCCATCGTGCTGATACCCAAAGCGGTGAACCAGATACCGACGACAGGCCACGCTGCTAAGAAGAAGTGCAGTGAACGGCTGTTGTTGAAAGAAGCGTATTGGAAGATCAGACGACCGAAGTAGCCGTGGGCTGCAACGATGTTGTAGGTTTCTTCTTCTTGACCGAATTTGTAACCGTAGTTTTGTGATTCGGTTTCGGTGGTTTCACGCACCAAGGAAGAAGTTACTAGAGAACCGTGCATTGCTGAGAACAAACTTCCGCCGAATACACCAGCCACACCTAACATGTGGAAGGGGTGCATCAAGATGTTGTGTTCTGCTTGGAACACAATCATGAAGTTGAATGTTCCAGAAATACCCAAAGGCATACCATCAGAGAAAGAACCTTGACCGATTGGATAGATCAAGAATACTGCGGTAGCAGAAGCCAAAGGTGCGCTGTAAGCTACGCAGATCCAAGGGCGCATACCTAAGCGGAAAGAAAGTTCCCACTGACGACCGAGGTAGGCAGCACAACCGATCAAGAAGTGGAAAACTACCAATTGGTAAGGACCACCATTGTATAACCACTCATCTAAGGAAGCTGCTTCCCAGATTGGGTAGAAGTGCAAGCCGATAGCGTTTGAAGAAGGAACAACAGCACCAGAGATGATGTTGTTTCCGTAAATCAAAGAACCTGCAACTGGTTCGCGGATACCATCGATGTCCACAGGAGGAGCAGCGATGAAAGCAATCACGAAACAGGTTGTAGCAGCTAATAGGGTTGGGATCATGAGTACACCAAACCAACCGATGTAAATACGGTTGTCGGTGCTGGTAATCCACTCACAAAAGCGATCCCATACGTTAGCGCCAGAGCGCCGTTGTAAGGTTGTGGTCATTGTTTTATAAGTGCTATGGGTTGTTAAAAATGGAACAAGCGGTTTTATTTTCGCCTGTTGAAATATAGTCTACATGAATTTACTTTGACGCGAACTGTGACTTAATATTCTGTAACATAATTCTTTAACAAGCTCATCGAACTGTAAAGTTTTTCTACTAGAAATAATGGTGATAAAAGTAATGGATTGAGGCTTTTTAAGCCATTTCAACAATAAACTAGCTATCACTTTTAATGACGCGATCGCTTAGTTACTTTCCTTTACACTTCTTTACAATTAACTGAGCGGACAAATTTTAAGTCTTGTCAATTTGTAACGAGATAATAAATTCTATGATGTTGTCTGATAGTTCTGTTAAAAATCAAAGTAGATGTAGGGCAAACTGCCTTCAGGAGCTAATAACCAAACAGCGTAGAAACATAGGGGGACGAAGACAAGCTTAAGGGGCCAGTTAAACTCTAACTTCAGCATTCGATTGAAGGCATAGACTATAGACATAAGAGCAGCTAAACCTAGAAGTACCCAAGCGAGTTGGGATTGGCTCATATTTAAGGCTTCCACATAGACCTTTTCAGCAAACTGGGCGTCAGCCGGATAACCCCAAAGATGCCGAATTACCAAAGAAGAGTCTTGGAGATTAGGTAGACGGAACCAAATCCAAGAGGTAAAAACCATCAGTTGAGTTAAAAACCAGGCAACGAAGATACCCAGAGGATTTTGCCAGAATTGTTCTAGATTTTCAAAGCGATCGCTTATAGAATCTGTAAGTCGATGAACCACCAAGGCTAATCCGTGGAATATGCCCCAAACGACATAACCCAAAGCGGCACCATGCCAGATACCAGCAATTAGCATCACAATAAATAAATTCCAGCAGGTACGGACTAAACCCTGACGAGAACCACCCAAAGGGAAGTAGACATAGTTACGTAGCCAATCACCTAGAGTGATATGCCAGCGCCGCCAAAATTCGGAAATATTGGTGCTGAAATAAGGAAAGTCGAAATTTTCAGGTAGAACTAAGCCGAAAAGCATAGCACTACCACGGGCAATGTCTACATAACCGTTGAAATCTAGATATAACTGCAAGCCATAAGCGAATGTAGCTAACCACAAATCAGTACTACCCGCCCGTTGCAAATTACCAAAACATAAATCGACGAAAATTCCCAAGTGGTCTGCAAAAATACCTTTTTTGACTGCACCCCTAGCAATCAACCACAGCGCTTGGGCTACTCTATTAGTACTGGGTAATTCTAGTGTATTAAATTGATTTGCTAAGTTGTGGTAACGCGTAATCGGTCCTGATATCAATTTTGCGAAGAATAATTTGTATGTAGCAAATTTGAGAAAATTATCAGTAGCATGGGCACCGCGATAGACATCTATTAAATAAGCAATACATTCAAAGGTGAAAAATGAAATTCCCAAGGGTGCAATTAATTTAAAAGAGCTATCTGGTAAGTTTGTTTGGACATGAAAAACAAACTTGAATAAAGGAGTAAAATACTTAAAAGCTAATAGCAGTAAAACATTTAAAGTTATACCTATCCACAAAAACTTTAGACGGCGACGATTCCAATCAACTTGAGCAAATTGCCACTCTTCATTAGAAATTTGTAAATCAAGAGAATGTTTTCCTGGTGATGTGTTGTTACCAAGTTCCAGCCCTATACGAAAATTAATAAACGTTAATGCTAATAGTAATGGTATGTATTGAATATGCAAGGATGCATAGAAAACCAAGCTAGCAATTAGTAGCGTCCATAATCGCAATTTATGTTGTGCTAAAGACCAGTAAATTCCTAATACACTCAACAGGAACAGCCCATAGAAAATTGATATAAAGTTCATTTTTTAGTCATTAGTCATTAATTATTTGTCATTGGGAATGGGGCATTGGTCATTAATCAATAATTATTCTTTTCCTTCTCCCTCATCCGATTCCCCACTCCCACTTTCTATTTCACTGGCCAAGGAATCATCGGATCGTTAGCTAGCTTTTTCGAGACTTCGTATGCACCAAAGCGGTTGAGGTGGCTAGGATCAGAAAAGAAATCATTTACTTTTGTCCACTGTTGGCTGAAATCACGATAAATAAAGTTGGAATTAGTAGCCAAACGCAACATATATTGCTGAAATTGCTGCTCATATTGTTTACGCACTGGATCTAAATAATCTCCTGTTAGAGGCATATTCACAAACACTAAGGAGATTTTATGAGACTGGGTAAATTGAAGCACCTCTTGGAAAGCAGCATCTTGCTGTCCTTCTACTTGGAAAGATTTATAGTCGTTGTCATAATTTCCGGTAACTCTAGAATGTTTTTGATAGTATCTCGCGGGATTAAAGCGAATAGATAAGGGTAGAAAGCCATCAACGTCAACCGCTTGCTGGGAAATACTTTCATCTGAAGTACCGTCTGTCAACTGTTTTTGCGATGTAACTGTCTGATTATTACCAAATATAAGCAATTGTTTTTGTAATAAACTTTTAATTTGGTCGCGGTTTTGATAGCTAGCAGAAACAGATCCTAAAACCTGATTTAACGATTGATTTACAGCTTCATAAGTACTAATCTCCTGTTTTTCTTGATTTGTTTTTTGTTCTCCCGAATTTACCATATTTTCTGGTAAATCATTGCTACTTGCCGTTGTTGGTGTTTTTTCAAATGCTTGTTTATAACCAGCGGATGCAGCAAGTGATTTAAAAGTAATATCCTCACGCCCGCCGTTGAAAGCACGCGCACCATCTGCCCAGATAATTATTTTGGGTAATTCTGATGGTTCTAAGACATGACGAATCACAAAGTCTACAACTTGTGCCGTAGCACCGTTAATCCCAAAGTTAAACACATCAAGATTTGGATAGCCTTGAGTTGCTAAAGCTTTAGAAAGTGCTGCGGGATCTACTCCTCTGAGGGCGCGGGAAGAGCCAATAATCAATATATCTGGCGGACTACCAGTTCTAGCTAAACGCTGTTTATACAGTGCTAGTTGCTCGTCTAACTGCCTGACATTAAAACTTGGCATCTGCGATCGCGCTGCTAAAAGAATAGCTGTTGCGGTTGCTTTTTCCTTCAGTGGTGCGGCTGGCAAATTATTTTTTGGAGTTTCATCACTTTGGGTAAATTCCGAAGCATTAAATACAGAACTCTGATTTGGAGGAGATTTTGTCTTGGAAGTGCTACTAAAAAATGTCGTTTTCTCACTCTGATTTTTTCCAGATGTCAAAGATGCCTTCTGCTCGGAAGATGATGAGAGGCTGGCGTTAGCAACTTTTGGCGTGGGCGTATTACGTGCAATAATTTGACCCAATAGCCAATCAGTTTGGAGGGTAAGTAATAATCCCAGCGCTCCCCAAACCAGAGCAGTTTTAATTCCTTGAACATCATAATTACGTTCGGCTGATTCGTTGCTTTCAGTAAATAGCTGGCTTTTCAACAGGAATTTTCTCGCAGTTGAAGTTGCTGTTGCTATCCAATCTCGCGCTACTTCTGTTACAAAATTTTGAACTTCTTTTGTCGTTAAGTCTGGGCGCAAAATTGGCTCACTAGTCTCAGATGTTACTAAATCGCCTATGTATATAGAAGTAGCAGCAAATTCTGGGGTTGCTTCCGGTACTAAACGTTGGCGATGTTCAAGATCGACGCCATAATTCCAAAAAGGTTCTTTATTGCCAGCACGGCGACCGTAGATACGTATTCCCATAATACCGGAAATTTTTAACTGGCGGATAAACTGCGTAATTTTGCTTACTACTTGTTGCCGCAGTGGACAAACAGGTGCATCACACATAATGTGCAATAAACCATTTTTGTTTAGTAGAAGTACGCGAATTCCACCTGTCAATAGTCGCCAATCCAAATCAGGATTGAGTAAGCGCTCTAGTAAAAAAACGATCGCTGGTTCATCGCCAGTATTTGCCAAATCTAATGGTGATATGGCAAAGGCGGGATGGTTGGTTGCAGGTAAAGTTAGCCAATCAATCCAAGTGGGTTCCTTGTCGCCTGCTTTTTGTCCGTATACGGTGGCGGCGAAAATGGCTTGAGGAGCGATCGCTTCTAGCTGCGGTAAAATCGCCTCTAAGCATACTACTTTGTCTGGGATCGGGGCAGTTCCTAAAGGATCGAAAGCTGGGATACAAAATATATGTAGCGTTGATTCTTTTAGAGAAACTTGGACACCAACTTTTAACCCTGATAGTACTTCAGCTAATAATCGAGCGATCGCTTGCACATCTCCCCAACGCGCCCACTCTTTAAGCATCACCTCTGGTGGTGTCAAATCCACCCGTAGCAGCCAATCAGGGGCAGTTTCACCGCTTACCTGAGAAACAATTACGGCATCTTGGTAGCCGGAAAGCTTGAGATAACGCAACTTTTGTGCTATTGGTTCGGCAAGCAAAGATGCATCAGGGCTATAGCTTGACTGGCAAAATATCCACAGGCGATTTTCTTCTGGCTGAGAATTCTTTGGCTTATATAGCTTAATCTTTGCCTGTACTGATACACCTAGCGTACTCAGAGTTTCGCTCAGATACCGAGCGATCGCCTCTGGATTACCTTGGCGTGCCAAACTTTCGTTAGAGACAATTAGCGCCCCACCCGATTGTTTTGATTTTTCCGAGTCTGCTAGCAGCGCTTGCTGCACCTGCTCAAGATGCTTATCTATTTGATTTAACTGAACCCGATGACACCATGAGGGGCGTTGTTCCCCTTTTCTGCGACCATAGACAAATACTTGATATATTGAGGTTTGTTCACTGTTTGTGAGGATATCTAAGTTTGTTTGCTGTAGTGCTTGCAGCAAATCAGACAAAGTACGCCAACGCTGCGGACATTCTGTACCTTCACAAAGAATATGAAGGTCATTTCCCCGCAACCGGACTTTCACTCCGAAAGTGTTGATCCCTGTTGCTTGGCTTACCCATTGCACTAAGGATTGCTGGCGATCTGGTACTACTGTTTTCATGCTCAGTTAACTTTACAGAAAGCGATGGTTGGGGGATAGTGCCTGCACTTGTAAACTAGAACCATAGGTTTATCACACTCTGACGTTTTTTTTTAACAATTTTGTTACCTTCGTAGCTCACAAAATCAGACAAGATAGTTTTGTATAGGTTGCAAGTCTGACTAATGTTGAGTTTTGCGTTTATTTTACTAATAGGGAGTCAAAAATCAGAAGTTAGAAGTTAGTAGTTAGGAGCTAGGAGTCAGAATAATTCTATATGACTGGCTGATGACTTGTCCTTTAAAACCGGACTTATGTTTCACTGCGCTAATGCCCCTGATGGGCGAAACAATAAGCTTATCTCATTTCAACTCCATCCCTTTCTCGTTGGAGTCATCCTAACTCCTAACTCCTTTTTACTCATAATTCCCATAACCAAAAATTAGCAATGCCTCCAACCAACCAACAGTCTTCGCCTAAACCCGCATCCAATCTGGATTTATTTCCCATTCCCCAATCATTACTTTTACAAATAGGTACAGCGTCTATATTACTGCTGCTGATTACCGGAAAAACTACAGTAAGAGCACTAGAAGCCATAGGAGAAGCTAGTGAAGAATTATTTCGAGGCGATCGCTTACCCAATCTAGACTTCCCAGATGAACCCGAAATCAATCAAGATGAGAAGATATACACCAAATAATTATTTGCTCAGGAACAACCCGGTAAGCACTAAGTACAAAACCTAGAACCGTAAACAGTAATTAGCTTTACAAGAATAGAGAATATGGGTTCCCTTTTATACTCTTCGTCTCAAACTGCGGATATATACCCGGTGTCGGAATTATTTTTGCGTCATCGTCTCCAGGTAGTGGAAGAATTGTGGGAGTCAGTTCTCCGGCAAGAATGCGGTCAAGATATGGTAGACTTGTTGCGTCAGTTGCGCGATTTATGTTCGCCAGAAGGACAAGCAACAAATGACCAAGCATCTTCAGCCGTCAAACTAATCGAACAACTAAATATCAACGAAGCAATTCGCGCGGCTCGTGCTTTCGCTCTGTATTTTCAGTTGATTAACATCATAGAGCAAGAATACGAACAACGGCAGCAATTGAGTCGCTATGAGGCAGAAACAGAAGCTACACCAGAAACACCAGCCAATGTTAATTATTCGTCTAATCAAAGGGAAGATGATGCGCCTGTAAGCAAGGGAATAGCAGCAGCCTTCCTCAAAAAGAATTATCTCGAAAAGGGGCAAGTCAAACCAAAAGGTACTTTTGCTGCCTTGTTTCCCTATTTATTCAAACTGAATGTCCCACCCCAGCAAATTCAACGTCTAATTGCACATCTGGATGTGCGCTTAGTTTTTACAGCGCACCCGACGGAAATTGTTCGTCATACCATCCGAGATAAGCAGCGACAGGTGGTACAACTTTTGCAAAAACTGGATACCTTGGCAAACCATTCTGGGACTACACCAGGAGCATATCCTTGGGAAGCAGCAGATGTCCGCGAACAATTAGTTGAAGAGATTCGCCTGTGGTGGCGTACAGACGAACTTCACCAGTTCAAACCCACAGTCCTAGATGAAGTAGATTATGCCCTGCACTACTTTCAAGAAGTTTTATTTGATGGCATTCCCCAACTGTATAAACGTTTCAAACACACTCTATCCAATACCTTTCCTAGACTAGAACCACCGAGTAAAAACTTTTGCTCTTTTGGCTCCTGGGTAGGTGCAGATAGAGATGGGAATCCATCAGTTACACCCGAAATCACCTGGAAAACGGCTTGCTATCAGCGCAAAATGGTAATCGGGAGATATATTCAGTCAGTGAAAAATCTGATTGAATTGTTGAGTGTGTCAATGCACTGGAGTGATGTTTTACCAGACTTACTGGAATCTCTAGAATCGGATCAGTCCCAGCTGAGTGAAGTATATGACGCACTGGCGCTGCGTTATCGACAAGAACCCTATCGGCTGAAACTAGCTTACGTGCTGAAACGGTTGGAAAATACTCGCGATCGCAATCTAGCTTTGTACAATCGGGAAACGCCAACAAATCAAGACAGCCCTCAGTATCGTTCGGGAGCCGATTTTTTAGCAGAACTGCGAATGATTCAGCGCAACTTGACAGAAACAGGTTTAAGTTGTCGAGAATTAGAAAATCTAATCTGTCAGGTAGAAATTTTTGGCTTTAACTTAACACAGTTAGATATCCGCCAAGAATCATCCCGTCACGCCGATGCGCTCAATGAGATCCTGGAATACCTGCAAATATTACCCCAACCTTACAACGAACTATCCGAGGAGCAAAAAGTTGCTTGGCTTACAGGCGAACTACAAACCCGCAGGCCATTAATTCCGGCAGAATTGCCATTTTCCGAAAAAACCAACGATGTAATTGAAACCTTTCGCATCGTGCGATCGCTGCAACAAGAATTTGGTCTAAACATCTGCCAAACTTACATTATCAGTATGTGCCGCGACGTGAGCGACGTGCTGGAAGTATTGCTTTTAGCCAAAGAAGCCAGACTTTTTGACCCCGCCCTTGCTGTCGGAACTATTCAAGTTATCCCCCTATTTGAGACAGTAGAAGATTTACAACGCTCCAGAAGCGTCATGCGGAAACTGTTTGAACTGCCGTTATATCGCGCTTTATTAGCAGGTGGTTACGAACAGACAAAAGCAGGTACAGATGAAAATTCACCCTCCCCTGCTCCCCTGCTCCCCTGTTCCCCTACCTCCTCCGTCACCCCTAATTTACAAGAAGTAATGTTGGGGTATTCTGACAGCAACAAAGACTCTGGTTTTTTAAGTAGTAACTGGGAAATTCATAAAGCTCAAAAATCACTGCAAGAAATAGCAGAAAACTACGACCTAAATTTACGGATTTTCCACGGACGCGGCGGTTCTGTGGGACGAGGTGGGGGCCCTGCTTACGAAGCAATTTTGGCTCAACCAGGTCATAGTATCAATGGGCGAATCAAGATTACCGAACAAGGAGAAGTTTTGGCTTCCAAATATTCCTTGTTGGACTTGGCTTTGTATCACATGGAAACCATCACCACGGCTGTGATTCAAGCTAGTCTACTGCGGACAGGGTTTGATGATATTGAACCCTGGAATGAGATTATGGAAGAATTAGCAGTGCGATCGCGACAACATTATCGTGCTTTAATCTACGAACAACCTGATTTTGTTGATTTCTTCCACGAAGTAACTCCCATTGAAGAAATTAGCCAGCTACAAATTAGTTCCCGCCCTGCACGCCGTCCATCTGGTAAAAAAGATTTAAGTAGTCTGCGAGCCATTCCTTGGGTATTTAGCTGGACACAAACTCGCTTTTTGCTTCCTTCCTGGTACGGCATTGGCACAGCATTACAAGAATTCTTGAACGAAGAACCAGAAGAACACTTGAAATTACTCCGCTACTTTTACGTGAAGTGGCCCTTTTTCAAGATGGTGATTTCTAAAGCTGAGATGACTTTGGCAAAAGTAGATATACAAATGGCACACCACTACGTCCAAGAACTCTCAAAACCAGAAGATCAACTTCGTTTTGCGAAAGTTTTTGACCAAATTGCCAGCGAGTTCTATCTAACAAGGGATTTGGTGTTAAAAATCACCGATCACAATCGATTGTTAGATGGTGATCCTGTATTGCAACGCTCTGTGCAGTTACGCAATGGTACAATTGTCCCCCTGGGATTTATCCAAGTTTCACTACTCAAGCGTCTCCGGCAGTCCCAAAATACTGCTACTTCTGGAGTTATTCATTCTCGTTACAGCAAAGGCGAGTTACTGCGAGGAGCATTGTTAACTATTAATGGTATTGCTGCTGGAATGAGAAATACAGGTTGATGGGGCATGGGGCAGAGGAGACAAAGTAACTTAAGTGATAATTTGCAACAAGTCTTTCCCCTTGTCCTCTTTCCCATGACCAATAGACCTCTTGCACAAATGCAAAATTCCCCCTCATCCCCCAACCCCTTCTCCCAAAATTGGGAGAAGGGGAGCCAATTTCAAAGTCCCTCTCCCAAGCTTGGGAGAGGGATTTAGGGTGAGGGCTTTTGATTTATGCAAGAAGTCTAATGACTAATGACCAATGACCAATGACAAATGACAAAAAATAAAATTTTAATTTGCACTTTCTTGGCGCTGTTATCAGGTTTTTTTGGTGCTTACACTAGTGGGCAAATCACCATAATGCTCCATAGCCAAAAGTGCCAAAACCAACCTTGGGGTTTAAAGGAGATGTGCAACGCTTGGATAACACCAGGAGCAATATGGCAAGGTAGCACAACAGGACTTTGGACAGGCACTATCTTAGGGGCTTTTGTTGGTGGTTTGGTGACGCGACAAGCCCGTGATTAGTCTAATTTCAAGAGGGAGTAGGGAGTAGGGATGGGGGAGTAGGGAAAGAAAAATATGGAATTTTTGGCTAATTAAAAACAGGGCATTTATCTTCTCCCTACTACAACCACTCCCTCTTTCAGGGGGAGGCTTCAAACCACTCGCTATGCAGGGTATTTTTTCTTTTTCCCTTACTCCCTACTCCCTGTTTTGGTGATACCAATTCAATTAATGATTGCAACACATCCTTGGGTAGAGACGCGATGAATCGCGTCTTTAGAGATTTTCAAATTGGTATGAGTTTAAAGATTGGCAGCTTTGGTGTCAGCAAGGCTGGTAAAATCTACCCATAGCGAAGAAGAGATAAATCACCATGCCTACCGAAACTAACCCAGGGAATCAAACTACTACAGGGGCTGATGCGATTGATGAAGCGATCGCACAGGGAATTGATTTTGATGGTTCTCCCATTCCGCCTGCCAAGCTAGAACTTTATGGTAAAGTTATGGCGCTAGAAGGTAACAGACAGCGCAGTGGTGTATCTAATACGATGCGATCGCGCATTGTACGAATTGGCGCAAAACACATTCCCCAAGCAGAACTTGACCAATTACTCGTAGATGCTGGTTTTGCAGCGCTAAAAGAGAAAGAAATTGCCTTTTTCTATAGTGGTAAATAAATAAAGTTAGGAGTTACAGCAGAATTCAGGATTCAGAAGACAGAAGGCAGCTATGTTCCCACGCTGAAAAACGTGGGATTGAAATCAATTTTTTACCTCACACATCTTAAATTGCCATCGGTATTTTGGCTTCTTGAGTATTTTCCTAATCTCGTCGAAAAGTGTATCTTCAGCAAGATATTGTCAATTTTGCCTTGTGTTTGAATTGGCAGATGGCTATATGTACTTGAGTAATAGCTGAAAGACTTGGAGAACACATGTCAGCAACTACGTCAAATTCAGAAATGCAATATCGAGTTATCGGTAGCACAGGCGAAAAAGTTTCCGCCATCGGATTGGGTGGTTGGCACATTGCCTTGAAGCACGTTGATGAGCAACTGGGTATCCGCATTGTTAGAACAGCGATTGATCGTGGCATCACCTTTATGGATAACAGTTGGGATTACAACGGTGGAGTCAGCGAGATTCGCATGGGAAAAGCGCTGCGCGATGGCTACCGAGATAAAGTGTTTCTGATGACGAAAATCGATGGTCGCTCTAAGAAAGAAGCCGCAAAACAATTAGACGAATCACTCAAACGCCTACAAGTTGATTGCATCGATCTTGTTCAGCATCATGAAGTGATTCGATACGAAGACCCCCATCGAATTTTTGACCCAGAAGGGGCAAATGCTGCCTTCATAGAGGCGCGAGAAGCTGGAAAACTCCGATACATCGGTTTTACTGGGCATAAAGATCCCCATATTCATTTACATACACTGGAAGTTGCAGCTGCTCACGGGTTTAAATTTGATACAGTGCAGATGCCCCTGAATGTAATGGATGCTCACTATCGGAGCTTTGCAAAGCTGGTTGTGCCGGAACTTGTGAAACAAAACATCGGCATTTTGGGGATGAAAAGCTTGGCAAACGGCATTCTTTTACGGTCAAAGACTGTAACGCCAATTGAATGTTTACACTATGCTTTGAATCTGCCAACATCGGTTGTGATTACCGGAATTGACAGTATGGAGATTCTAGAGCAAGCTTTTGAAGCAGTGCGGACATTCCAGCCAATGAACGACGAGCAAGTGCGATCGCTCTTAGCAAAAACGGCAGAAGCGGCATTACGCGGTGAGTTTGAGCCGTTCAAAACCTCATCAATCTTTGACAGCACTGCCCAAAATCCAGATTGGCTGGGAGAGGAACCACAGCGCATCCAGCAGTTGATGTCAGCGTAGATACTTTCTTAGTGTTGTCTGTGGAGGAAGTTCATAGGTTAATACAACACTAGAACATCTTCCAGTTTATTAATTGCGTAGGCGTAGCCCGTCGTAGACATCGCCACGTTATTTAATGCAACCCCCTGCAATGGCATTGTTTCGTATGACAATGCGATTGTTTCGGCTAACAATGCCATTGTTTTGACTAACAATGCGATTGTTTCGGCTGACAATGCCATTGTTGTGACTGACAATGCGATTGTCTTGACTAACAATGCCATTGTTTTGACTAACAATGCGATTGTTGTGACTGACAATGGCATTGTTTTGGCTAACAATGCCATTGTTTCCACCTGCAAAAATTAACTCACGCTTTTTTTAACCTTGTTCTATCTAAAAATCTCACTTTACTGTTAGATTTTTTGTTGTAATGGGCACATTAAAGGTATACACTATACCAATATACTTATATGCCCGCCCAAGATAAAACCCGTCGTTTGCCTTCTCAATTAATCAGTCAAGATATAAACTCATTTCACGGCTTGCGAACCATCAGTACATACAACACAACCCGTACTGATGCCTCTGTAGAAAACTTACAGCAAGCTTATCAAGCGATGTTGGCGCAGCAACAATCCGAAACTGAAAAACTTACTTTATATCGTGCTGCGGTCGATGCGGCGCGATTAGCAGAATGGGAATTTCATAATGCTGTATTAGCGATGAAAGAAGTAATCCGCGGACAATATGGTTCAGATAGCGATCAAGCTCAAGCCGTTGGACTGAAGAAAAAATCAGAACGCAAGCGTCCTAATCGTAAAAAGTCAGTTGCGATTGTAAGTTAATTAACCCAAGGGCGATCGCTAACTTTTCGTCTAGCTGTCTAAATGTAGCTCACCGTAGGTATCGCCCGTGTCGAAAAATTGTAATTTGTTTAAACCGACTTTTGATTAGTAGAAAATATAGCGGTTCTCAGTTGGGTGCAATATAGTAACAGCAGTGGGTGAACCATCCAATAATGTCTTTTTTAGTTACCGCATTCAGAGCATTTG
>NZ_JBALDE010000074.1:0-49082 GCF_036917515.1 Nostoc sp.
CCAGAGATATCTAGAAAATCATTGCCATCGCCACCAAAAAGCTGGTTATCGCCATTTGAACCACTAGCGCTCAAGGTATCATTACCAACACCACCGTTGAGGATGTTATCGCCATCAGAGCGAGAGTTAGACGCTGTGTACTCCCCACTTCTTTGATTCCCAGAAATGGAGAGAGAATCATTGCCATCGCCCCCATCTAAGAGATTATTACCTAATGAACCGCTAGCATTTAAAGTATCATCACCAACACCACCGTTGAGGGTATTATTGCCTAAAGAGCGATCGTCGTAGTCTGGTAAGTAGGCGTTGTATTCGTCGCTGCCAGAGGTGGAGAGAAAATCATTGCCATCGCCACCATTAAGCAGATTATTGCTTGAGGGGAAGTCAGCATACAAAGTATCGTCACCAACACCACCATTGAGGGTATTATTGCCCGCGCCACCCCTCAAAATGTCATTGCCACTTAAACCTTCAATAATGTCATCACCTGCTTGACCATTGATCACATCATTAGAATTGTCAAATCCACTAACATTGTTGTCGAGTTCGTTTAGGAAGGTGACTGTGTTTTTTTTAAACACAGTGCTTTGGGTGGAGTTGGCATCGAAAACATCAAAGCTGTCGGTGATACTAGTTTGCCCATAAAACAGAATATTGCCCAAATCTACGGTGGCTCCAGTGGATAAGCTTAGGTTATCAAGGTTGGACAAGGCAAAGTTTTCCAGGATGAATTTGTAACTACCAAACCCTTGAAAGCTGATTTCCAGATTATTGCCATTTTGGGCAAGGAGCAAGTTTTGCACAGTGAAGCCACTATTGTTCTGGAAACTTAGGGTATCTACTTCGGCAATGACTGTTGCTGTTGGGTTTATTCCTTTACCCACTCCACCGAAATCGGTGATCGTATTAATGTAGTTTGAGGTGCTGTCAAAAAATATATCGTTGCCACCGCCACCAGTTAGGGTGTCGTAGTTATCGTAGTAATCGAAAGCGCCCTGTAGGGTGTCGTTACCGCTGGTTCCAATGATAATTGTCATAAGTTTTTCCTACCTGAATCGATTGGAGTAACTTTAGTTGTGAATAATCGAGTTAGTGCTGTTTGATGGCACAAATAATCTGCCACAATTTGAAGCTTTTGGTATACTTTATTCACTCTTTAGATAGAGGCGCAAATTGTTCATTAAAGATTTCCTCTTTAATTCACTTGCAAACATTACTTATCCCAGTATTGAAGACTATTTAAGTCTTAAGCACTGTACAAAATTTAGTTTGTTTGTCAATGCATAAGTCCTACCCTGTTCAAAATAGAGAACACCTGAGACAGTATAAAACAGGAAATCTTTATTATGCGTTCGTTGTCAGCGATTGCCTTGGAATTTCTATCTAGAAAATAGGAAACATCAAAATAACCTAACAATAACTAAATACCGAATATTTACTTAGATGTCTATCTTTTCCAAAAATCTTTGCATACTCTTCATATTTGTAATCGTTCAAGTGGGAGGTAGGAGAGTATTGGTGTCAACTTTAACGCAAAAGCCAGCCTATAACCAGCTTTTAGATATTGTCTCGTTCGTCTTGTTCCTAGTCTCCGACTGGGAATGCCGTCCTAGAGGCTTCGCCTTAAGACTTGCAGCAGAGCCGCAAGGATGTGCATTTCCAGCCAGAAGCTGGAAATGAGGTTTGAACAAGGTTTTAGCTTAAGTTTTAGCTTAATTAGATATTGGCGATCGCATTACATCGAGGATAAGCGATCGCAAGATTCATAAATTTAATTAACAGATTATTAGATCAAAGGCTTTTGCTTACAAATACAAAGCCACGGCTCTTCTTTGATGAGGGATCATTTGTCAGCATTGCTTTCCATAAATCTGTTGTTTTTACCCACACTGGTGGATACTTATAACGAGAAACATCAAGAATTAAAAACCTATCTGTTTGCTCATTATATGCTGCTACAGGAGAAATATGTCCCCCTTTCTCTTGACCAATTTCTTTGCGTAAATAGTTTACTAAAATGAAGTTTTGCGATTGTTTTAAATTTTCTGCTGCTTGTTTGCGGAACTGATCTAAACTAGTATCGGCAGCGTGGTAAACATTAACTTTAACACCATAGCTAGCTAGAAATTGCCCTAACTGATCTAAAGTCATACCTTCGTGAGACACAGCTTCAGGAGTTAGGACTTTTTTTGTATTATCATTGCTAAAAAAGTTTTCTTGAGTAAATACTCGATATGGCTTGTACTGCGGTGCTTCTGGTGCTGGAATTTTTAGACTATTCAGTACCATAACCATACTAGCAACACCACAATATGCCTGATTATTTTGAGTTATAAATTGCATACTCAGTGGAAAAAAGTCTTCTTTTGATTTACTCTCTACTAAGAATCTTTCACCTTCAGGGGTATTAAAACCTATTAAGTTAGAGGAAAGTGGTAATGTTTGAGAAAGAACGCTTCCGCTAGATATACATAATCCAATAGTTAAAGCTTTGAAAAATGTTTTACTTATTTTTTGTAACATAGCATTTATAAGTACTGTAAAATTTTCAAGTCAGATCGTATTAATAATCTCACACCAAGATACTAAATAAGTATAAAATTTTCGGAGAAACGGGATAAAAATGTTTACTGTTGCAAAACCCAAGCGAGTTACGAGCGTAATTTTTTCTTTCACCATCTTACTTTACAGCCAAGTAGCATCAGCCGCTTTAACTTTACCCTTACGCAGTAAGAAGGGAATGGTGGTTTCAGCCCATCCTCTAGCAAGTGAGGCAGGAATTTCGATGTTACGCAAAGGTGGTAATGCAGTGGATGCAGCCGTAGCTACAACCTTTGCACTTTCCGTAGTTGAGCCTTTTTCAGCCGGAATCGGTGGTGGCGGATTTTTGCTGATGCACTCTGAGAAAACTGGCGACATGAAAGCGCTAGATTTCCGCGAACGCGCACCTCTGAAAGCTACAAGAAATATGTATCTAGACACTCAAGGAAAGGTGCGTCCGAATGCAAGTATTAATGGTTATTTGGCAGTCGGGACACCAGGAACGGTGGCGGGACTTTATGAAGTGCATCGTCGCTATGGTAAGCTTTCTTGGCAAGAGGTAATCAAACCTGCGATCGCACTCGCTAAAGATGGTTTTGTCCTCAGTCCTCAAATTACTTGGCGTTCGCTCCCAGAGTACGAAAACCGCAAGCAAGTAATTCTCAACAATCCAGCAGCGCGGGAAATTTTTACTCGCAATGGTGAGTTTTATCAACCAGGTGAAAAGCTGGTGCAGCGCGATTTGGCAGGGACTTTAACAAAAATTGCCCAAAATCCCCAAAGTTTTTACACCGGAAGTATTGCTCGGGCGATCGCTTCTGATATGGTAAAAAATGGTGGTTTAATTACTCCAGAAGACCTCAAAGCCTACAAACCAATCTGGCGGACTCCTGTTTGTAGCAATTTTCGTAAAGCTAAAATTTGCTCAATGCCACCACCTTCATCAGGAGGGGTTCATCTATTGCAGATTCTAAATATTATTGGTGACACCGATTTGAAATCTTTGGGATGGCATCATCCTGACGCTATACATTTAATGGTTGAAGCAATGAAAATTGCTTATGCTGATCGCTCAGAATATTTAGGCGATCCTGATTTTGTCAAAGTCCCTGTACAAGAACTACTTAGTCCAGCTTACGCCAAAAAACGTCGTCAAGAAATTAACATGCAAGTGGCTCGACCCTCGACCGAGGTCAAGCCAGTAGATAAAGAGACACTACAACGTTTCAGTCAAGCTAATACTCAGAAATTGGGAGAAAATATCATTCCATCATCGCTTCAGTCTCTACAAACAAACGCAAGTCGGCATGAATCTCCCCAAACTACTCATCTTACAGTTGTAGATGAACAACGCAACGCTGTAAGTCTAACTTTTACGATTAACCTTGGTTTTGGTGCTGGTGTAGTGACACCGGGAACTGGAATTGTTCTTAACAATGAGATGGATGATTTTGCTTCTGCACCAGGAGTGCCTAATGCCTTTGGTTTGGTTGGTAACGATGCCAATGCGATTGCACCCCGCAAAACTCCCCTATCCAGCATGACTCCCACAATTGTCACAGAAAATGGTCATTTCCGCATGGCAGCCGGTGCGCCTGGTGGTAGCACAATCATCACCCAAGTTTTGCAAGTGATCCTGAATGTGCTGGAATACAACATGGATGTTGGTGCAGCTGTTTCTGTTCCACGCATACATCATCAATGGCTTCCAGATGAGTTGCGTGTCGAATCTTGGGGCTTGGATGCTTTGACTATGCAAGACTTACGCCGTCGGGGGCACAAAATAAAGGAAACTGCTCCTTGGGGTAATGGTAATGCGATCGCTGTTACATCTGATGGAACTTTAGAAGGGGCAGCTGATCCTCGCGGTGAAGGTTCCCCCAGAGGTTTGTGAGCGAGTAAGAAACTAGGGAGACGTAAAGAATAACTAATGACAAATGACTATTGATTTTGGATTGTTGACTCTGCATAACTGCTGCTGCCAAACTCATTTGCCCGTGCGCTAGGTACTAGTGTCCAACCTGCTTTCAAAAGTTTTTGAAAAGTTGCCCAACCTTTAGAACCACCTGGTATTTGATAATCTGGGACTGCAAAATGTCCAAAAGCTGTGTAGGGACGCCAGGGTTGATTGGGTTCTGTCTGCAAATACAAAATTTTCTCTCCGTCGCCACCAGACTTAGATAACCAGCACATTTGTCGATGCATTGCAAACTCCTTTGCTTTTTAGGTAATAGTGCATATTAACTGAACTTTGTCAAGCTAATTATCACCCTTGGGGATAATTTTTTGCCTAATAGTTTAGACAAAATGTAATTAAGTTCTATCCACTGCGGGTTAATAGCTTAACAACTCATAGCCTGGAAGACAGCTGCTAACGGGACATAGAAGATAAACAGCTCTGTCTCACCTTGTTTATCGGATGAGATTTTTCTCATGTTATCCGCGTTTTTTGCGTTTGTGTGTAACAATCACTACTGTTTTGACTGAGACTCGCAATCAGACTATTTGTTTTTCTGCTTAGATATATAAGCGCAGATTCTAAAAGTTAGTTTTAGTTATAAAGCAATACGCTTGGCTTTGTGAAAAACTTTATTAGCGTGTCAAGGCTTGGTAAGGGGGACTACAGGGGGGTTAAAACGATCTCAAATTCTCACAAATGATTTAGGACTGCTATATAAGCAACAGATACCTCGAAGTCATGTTGAAGTACTCCAAAATCGTGTTGAGGTACTCCAACGCTACAAATATTATTGAGTGTTTAACCAAACCTAATATTAGAGTATAAATAAAATTAATTATAGGGTGAAATAACACTTACTTAAGCTATATTTAAATACCCGATTTCTTTAAGAAGTCGGGTATCTAGACAGTAATTTCGGTTATTAGAAGGATGGAGCATACAACTTATCACCAACAATCTGGCGAATTGTCTCTACTATTTGGCTGTATGCAAAGTTAGATAAAACTGGTTGTGCTGTTTGCAACTCAAATTGTTGATCTAAATCAATCCATGACTTGCAGCCAGCGTATTTAGCGTAATAGGGAATTTCTTGCTCTTGCGATAGTTTATATGTCCGCAGAAGTAGAATATAAAGGGGTTGACGTGCTTTCCATTTAAGGCGATCGCTAATAAAATGCTCGTTCCAAATATGGAAGGGAAGTAAACTGTTGACAATAAACTCGTCATTACAGGGCAAAATATCTGTAATTTCAGCCCAACTGCCAATGCGAACTGTTTCAGGATGCCAGCCTGACGTTACTGGATAGACATTATTGGCATACTCAGCTTTCAGCATAAAAGCTTGTTGGTGCTCATAAGTAGGGTAAAGCAAAATTTGCTTGTGGGCAACTTGAAAATGTCCATGTCGTTCGTGGATTCCGCCTTTGCGGAGCAACATAATTGTTTTGCCACTTTCTAAGGCATTTATGGCAACTGCCCATTCTTTGAGAGCATGAAAAGTTGTAGTCAATTCCATTGGTATCTACTGTAACTCTGATTTAATTTGAAGCTAAGACTGATAAAGTATGAACCTCTCCAAGGCAATGAATTAGGAAGCAGTTATGGAAAAGCGATTGCTAGGTACAAGTGAAGTCAAAATCACACCCATTCTGATGGGAACTTGGCAAGCTGGTAAAAGAATGTGGGTGGGAATTGAGGATGCTGACTCGATTAAAGCAATTCAAGCAGCTTATGAGGCTGGGATCACAACAATTGATACTGCTGAAGCTTATGGTCAAGGACACTCTGAAAAGATTGTAGCTGAAGCTTTATCTGATGTGCGCCATCAGGTGGAATATGCCACAAAAGTTTCTGCTAACCATCTTAAGTATAAACAAGTAATTGAAGCTTGTGAGAGTTCCCTAACAAACTTAAAAACTGATTACATTGACGTTTACCAAATTCATTGGCCTTCCGGCAGTTTCAATAGTGAACTAGTACTTGTCGAAGAAACTATGAGCGCTCTTAACCTGCTCAAAAAGCAAGGTAAAATTCGAGTGATCGGTGTTTCCAATTTTTCTGGCGTCCAGTTAGCAGAAGCATCAAGTTATGGACGTATTGATAGTTTACAACCACTTTATTCTTTATTCTGGAGACAGGTAGAACAAGATGCATTGCCCTATTGTATCAAAAACAATATTTCTATCCTTGCTTATTCGCCTTTAGCGCAGGGGTTATTAACAGGAAGATTTGCTCTCGGTCATAAATTGGACCCAACAGATAACCGTGCTAAAAATAAACTGTTTCAAGGCGAAAACTTTGAACGTGCACAACAAGCGCTAGAAAAACTGCGTCCTATAGCCCTTGTTCATAATTGTACCCTTGCTCAGTTAGCTTTAGGCTGGTTAATTGCTCAACCTCAAACAAATGCATAGACGCATCATAGCGGCTTGTCGCCAGACATCGCTGGAGAACGTTATGCCGAACAAGCACGGACAATACATTAGCCGCCCAAATCAAGCTTTCTACCGCCGAATTGGCAGAAATTGATGCCATTGACCGTATTGTTACCGCCCATCTGGATGACAATCAGATTATGTGGAATTGATGACAATGCAGTTTGGTTACCATGATTAATCTATCAAGATCCCTTTAATTTTCTTCAAAACAGAGTTGGGGATCAAATTTTTGGCTCTAGATTGCAGAATCTAACAAAACGTCAACTTTAGTTAACCAAGGGTTGCAACTCACAAATTAAGTGATAATTTAGATTGTAGGACACCGAAGGAAATAAAACCAAACAAAAAGGGTTAATGACTTAGTGTCCCCTTGTCATCAGCCCAAGCAAATTTCAGCATATCAAATGTAATAGAAGTGGCAAAAAGCCTAATGTAGAGGGCAAAGCCAAATCCTCAAGCGGAAAAACGCGAAAATGCTGAGTTTGTTAGTTTTTCAGTCCACCCTAGTTATTAACCTTCAGTTAGTTAATTAGTTTAAAATTTGAAACCTGTAAACTCGATAAAACCTGGTCAACCTCGACCAGGTTTTTGGTATTTTATCGAATCGCTGTAAGACCCGTGCCTCAACGTAACGCAAGCAGGGAATGTAAAGGGGTTAAAAACGCAGCACTATACAGACTAATATTGAGTGGAAGCAAAATAAACTCTGCATCGTAGCTAAGTTTTTAACAATCCGGTATATTGTTTATCTACAAACAAATTACATAAATGATCGTATTTGAGGCAAAACTTGAGGGACAAAACGAGCAGTATCAAGCGCTTGATGAAGCAATTATAACTGCTCGTTTTATGCGTAATAGTTGCTTGAGATACTGGATGGATAACAAGGCATTGGACGCTATGACCTAAACAAATTTTGTGCTGTACTTGCAGCTAATATTGAGTTTACTTGGGTATATAAGCTCAATTCGATGGCAAGACAGCCAGGGAATCACAGCTTTTTGGAGCCTCGTCCAGAATCTTCAATTCAACGGTCTCAACAGAACTAGAAATATCTAATTTGCTTAGTAGAGTGTTCCAGTCAGATGAATAGATGCGACGTTTTTTAACCAACTGGGTAACAGTATCGTAAAACACCACATTCTTAATGCCATCAGTCCCTGTGTAAGTATCGTTATGGACAATATAAGCAGGTTCCGGAACTCTGGGCAGTGGACCTGGAAGAACTCGTTGAATCTGTCCAGTCACCTCAGGGTTTCTGGACGGCTTTTGATAATCACACAGGATCGAGAAATACCAACTATATTGTTTGCCAACTTGCAGGGCATTTTCTTTTCTTGGCAATGTCAATCCGGCAATGATACCTAGATTTTGAGAACGCTGAGACTCTTGTGAAAACTGAGGAAGTTGGGCATAAACAGGGTCTTGAAGAATAAGATGTCTGTTTTCATCTAACAGCACAAATTTTGCTGATTTTATTGAAGACCGGTAAGGAGGAAGATAAAACCAAAATGTTGGATAACCCTCAACTGTTTCTCCCACTTTTTCTGTAGATACAGGGTCTAATTTCAGCTTTCTCTCAGGCGCAAGGGCAATTAAAGATTCAAATTCTTCGGTGGCGCAGGGTCCCCGCTTGACCCCGCCTTTACTTCTAAAACTACTCTTATTAGAGGAACAGAAAACAATAAAGATACAATCTGCCTGTGCTGGTGGAACCCATATCGCGAAACTGCTAAGAAAAAAAGTTACGGTATAAATAATAATACTAATCCAGGAAAGTAACTTAGTAAGAATCATAATGGCCTGTTATTAATTAGTACGGTTGCGGAAAAGATTCGTAAGGCTGCCTATAGTCATTAAGCCTGGATTTTTCGCACCATTTATCTTGCTTTTAGAACTGCCTTGTCGAAGTCTAAATGTCTTGAAAGCTATAACTCCAGCCGTACCTATGAGAGCAAAGATAGCTGGTACAAGGGGTATCCAGCCACTCTGATAGGCAAAGATGACATAGCAGATGCCTACCAGGCTTGTGAGAGATGTTACACCCATTACCCATTGCATTGATTGTTGAAACCGCCAAACAATAAACCCACCTGCTGAAGACCAGATACCGATCCAAAGTACATCAGCCCAAAGAGGCCACCACCAGATGAGACGACGATCATCTAATACCCGACTAACAATCTGGCTGACCATTTGTGCCTGAACGATTGGTCCAGCCATGTTACCGTATGGTGTATTTATATAGTCACCGCTAATTTCACTATCAATACCGATAACAACAATCTTCTTTTTAATCTGTTCTTTGGATATCTTGTTATTCAGAACTTGTTCGAGACTAACTTCATCAGCAAACTTTCTTGGATCTCCTTTATAGGAACGGTAGTTAAGCAATGTTTTATATGACGAATCCTTGAATGGGTTGCCTTCATACCCCCCAAATGGATTGCCTTGATATCCTCCAGCAAAGCCTGTTAATTCTCGGATTAAGAGCTGATTCTCGATGTTATCTTTTTTTAGTGTGGGAAGTTCTGTGTATCTGCGATCGCTCTTTAGAAAAAGGCGAGCAGTCGCATAGCTAAAAGAATTATGGGCAGGACAACTCGAATCCTCATTCCTTAGATTAATTAAGGGTTGGATGCGGACGGGGATGATGGGGTCTTGACGATAATTGCTAAACCCTACCCGTTCTTCCACCTGCTCCTCAGGAATTTCAAAAGGCCATTTCACTCCTTGAACGATTTTCCCACGATTATTCTCATACTGGCCAGTGCAGATGCCAATAAGGTTATTTTTTTTTAATTCATCACCCAATTTCGTTGATTGATCGGCTGGGATATCACGGACTATATCTAAAGCGATAACCTTTGGTTGATACTGTTGCAAATTCTCTAACAGTTTTTGGAGCGGCTTATCTCTCACCGTACCTTGTCCTTCTCCTGTTCCCGTTATCTTGTTTTGAATGTCACTTTCATTAATGCCAACAATCAAAATCCTGTCATCTAGTGGTTCATCAGGTTTTTGTCGCATCATTTGGTCGTAAGCAGCCAATTCTAGAGGCTGCATGATTCCCAGGATACGTACTATTGAGACTACGGCTGCAATTGCAAAGCTTGTTATTAATAATGTAGAAAGCTTTGGCTTACGGCGGGGTAACGCTTGACTGGCTTCAATAAACTCTTTCTCTTGATTAGTGAAGGCATTAGGGTATTCTTTGAGATACTCTCCCGCTCTTTCCAACAGCCCACCACGCAACAATTCCCCGTCATCCTGACTTTCTTGCCATCGTTTAATTGTGGGTCGGATCTGCTGTTGAAGTTTGAGGCGGGGTCTGCTTTGAGTTAACCATTCCTGTAACTTTGGCCAGTGGAGGATGAGGGCTTCATGGGCAAGCTCTACTTCATCTCTTTGAGTTACTTTATTTGTACTGGTCATTACCAGTCGGGCATCGGCTATTTCTCTCACCAGATTTTTGGTTTGATTTAGGTTGCTGTTTGCAATGACGAGTTGATTACGTTCGACTCGCCGCCGGGTATCCTTGGGCTTGTCATATTGATTTGACGGATCAAAGTCCTCATCAATACGAGTTAACTGCTCGAAGATATGCCTGACTTGTTCTTGTTCATTTTTAGACCGGGCTTTGTAGAACTTGTCCGCAATGGTGGCGATCGCCTTTCGCACACCACCGATCGCATCGTATTCCTCATAGCATAGCCAGCGTCCCCGTCGTCGAATCCACAACTCCCGTAATGCGTATTGCAGCAGAGGCATTGCTCCCGGTTCGCCCTCAACTTCAGCCAGAATAGCATTGCTTAAACCTGTTTCAAATTCCAGATCCACCTGGTCTGCTTGCATCTTCATCGCTATGCCCAATTCATTAGCTGCCATCGGGCCGATAATCTTTAGGTGTTCTTCAATCTGCTTACTCAATTTGCGATAGTGAGTACACTCACCGAGAAAGTCTATCCGCATTGTGAGGATGACTTTCTGTTTCTGGGCCAGATCCAACAACTTGTCAATGAAATCATTTCGCTTGCTTTCGTCTGTACAAATGGTGAATAGTTCTTCAAACTGATCAACCACAAACACAGCAGATTTATCTGATACAATGGATTCGCTCTTTTTTAGTTGTTCTAACGGCTCACTACCTGGTGTTAAAGAAGCTAAAACTAAATCAGGATTTTGCTGTTGGAGTTTTGGAATCAATCCAGCTAGCACTAAAGAGGATTTACCACTACCGGAAGGACCTAGCACCGCTAAAAATTTATCTCTATTCAACAGCTTTTGCAATTCTTGAATCAGTTCATCGCGGCCAAAGAAGAACCTGTGGTATTCCGGATCAGCAAAAGAAGCTAAACCTGGAAAGGGATTTTCTGCCTGATATTTAGGGGGTTCCTCACCTAGTGCTAAATCATCAAAGGTGATTTCAAGTACTTGTTCGCAGAGATAGTTGAGCCTATTGAGTGCGGTTTTTTTCTTCTTCCTGGTTTCTAAATCGTCTTTTTGGAGAGGTTCCTGCAAAGTATCAGCATGAGCATTAAAACTCTTCTTCAGCTTTTCGACATTGAGAGCGCGTGTAGTAATTAGTGTTCTAAACTTCTCAATGCCAGAGTTAATTTCTTTATGAGTCAGATCCCGACTTTCCAGGCGATCGCTAAACAGTGGTCGTCCCCCCAGGCGACTAAACAGGGCTGGAACGGTAATGTCATTCTGGCTTATATGCTCAGAGGCGGCAGCCTGTAACGCCAAATCAACTTCTCCTGAATCTGTCAGACGCTGGTAAAAGTTCTCACCAAGCTGTAGGGCAGTCTCGATGCTTACCTTACGGGTCATGGCGACCACTGCCGGCATGGCCAATTCTCGGACTAGCCGTTGGGCTAATCCCCCTAGTCCTACTTCAGCTCTTGGATCGGCACTCTCGCAAGTGGAGAGGAAAGTCAGGTAAGGAAGTTTGTTTGTCTGCCCTAAGTAGGTCAACTTTTCCACTAAGTCTTTCCCAGATACTGCCTTTAATTGATTGTCATTGGTTGCCCAGAAAAGATACGTTTCGCCCGTATCGCTCATCAGCTTCCCGTGGCAGACAATGTGTAGTAATGTATAACGCTTCTTGACATTGTTCAAGTCGAGATTGTTCAAGTGTTCATAGAGATTATCAAGGGTAGGCAGACCGATCGCTCCCTCTACCCCATCAGCAAGAACATCGCAATGAATTTTGCCCAGCGCCTCTCGCACCCCTTTAACGGTTTCCTCGACATCGAAGGGCGCTAATTGAAATTGCGCCGAATTTTTGGGCGAAGCCACCAGAACTAAAGCCCGTAGGTCGTCCCGCCCGAGCAGGGGAAAGGAGCTATTAATCTTGGTGGGAATATAGAGAGAAAAAGGCAAGCTCTGCGATAGGGCTAAATGATGCCAACTGCCCTCCAAATCATTACCCCTGGGGATGCATAGCCTTTCCCAATTTAGGGTTCTCAAGTCATCGCGTTCATCAACTTCGATAGAGAGCAAAATCCTTACGGGGGGATTAACTCTCGCGCCGAAAAAAGCATTCAGCACTCCCCCTTCAAAGAGCTTTTTGCCCAATAGGGTGCCGTAGGCTAACGGGTCTTCTTGGAGTTGAATCAACTGTTCGCGATCCTCTCTATTCAGTCGGAGTCTGCCTTCGGCGTGGGTCGTTAGCCCATCCCCGGATCTAAATTTGACCACAACGGGCCAAGCCTCCTCAAATTGGCGTTGGATGGCTATTTCAAATGTATTCATGGGGCAAGACCTCCGTTGGATTGCGTCATGACCTGATCGATAAATTTCCAAACGGCAGGCAGCAGCAGAATCACGCCGCCTGGTACACTCAGCAGAACAGACACTTTCAAAGTTGCCTGAACGACGGCGCTGAAAGTTTGCAATAAAGCATCTCTAGAAGCTAAAGCCAGAGTCAAGGTGCGCTGATGCAGACTGACTTGGGTGGCATTTAATCCGGTTTGCCAGATGTTATCGACATCCCCCAACCAGCTAACCGCCGTTCGCGCCAGGGTTTGACCTGCCACCTGAGTTTCGACCCAGGCATAATGGGCAATAACACGGAGTAAGCGTTCCACAAAGGATTGGCATTGCTCGAACACTTGCTGTGAGTATCCGCCAATCGCTTCTTGGATGCCAAAACTAGTGGGCAATGGTTGTTGAATCGTTTGCAGAGCTTGTAGTAGTGTGCGTTCCGGCGGTGCCAACTCTGTTACTAGGGCAGACAGACTAAAAGCTAGAGTAGACTCAGACGCGATCGCGTCCATCAGGCGATCAACTCGGTCACTTGCAGTGCTAAGGGCTTGCTGCGATCGGATGAGTATCTCTTCGCTATGGGTCAGGTATAAACTTGCTTTATTTAAATCCGTGGGGAAATTGGCTCGCCATACAGGGGCATTTACAACCGTCTCAGAATTCAGCGCGAAGGCAATCTCAGTGTTTATCGCCATGTCTGCGGGGCGAGTTGTCCACAAACCAACTAATCCCGGTATGGTTGCCGCCAGGGTGGTGTCAAAGAGTTCAAAAATTGGTGATTGCCGATTCCCATTCACAATTATATCACCTGAAATATTTTTAGGAGGCTGGTTGCGGCGGAAACGGTGGTATTTAGCAGTTCAGTCCGATGGGCTTGAGCTTGCTTGACAGCTTCAAGGTGAATTTTCCCTAAGGTTTCATCTACCTTACCCTCTTTTTCCTGGAGGCAGAGAAACGTGTCTCCAGTGAAATTGATGCGCGTTAAAGCTTGAAGTTTGGCCGTGCCTGCAAACTGTTTAGACGATGGATTGTAATGCACACTATTCAAATCTTCACTGGTGTAGGTTGCCACTTCTAAGCTGGAAGTGTCTGCGATCGCCTGCTGCAAAGATTGGCTTAGTTGATCAGAGAACTGCTGGAGCGCCCTAACTAAGCGCTGCTGGCTTTGCTTCAGCACCGGAGCATCAAACAAGGCATAGTCTGCGATCGCCGATTCGGTTTCTGGTGTTTCGGGCATAGTGATCACTGTCTGGGTAGGAGCAATGGGGAGAATCACAGGTTCGATGGTGGGTCTTACAGCAACGCTCATGGAGCGATCGCCCACCACCAGCCGCACCGCCGGATCGCCGATAATGGCATAGCTGCGGGCATCATTATTCGCTGTCCACAGACCTGCTAAACTCAAATTATCGGCAGTCTTGCCAAACTTAATGTCTTCGAGTTCGACACTCAGATCGGAGGAAAGTTCGGCATAGCGTTCGTTGAAATACTCTACGGCAGATCCTACCGGATGCCCTTCCAGTAGCCGCTTCAGGGTACTTTTAAAAACCCCTAGCTGTCGGCGAGCAGCATCAGTTCCGTGAATGTCTGACCAAGAGAAAGAGTAGCCCCAGGCGCGCTCCACATGCCCGATGACGGCCAATGCACCGCCTTTGGGATGACTCAGCAATCGTTGGGGTAAGCGGGCAACAAAGGCATGGGGAGCGATCGCTGATCGTTCGATATTCTTTCCTCCGGCCAGGTTGCCTCGATGGGCGAAGTCATCTAGTTTGGGTGTGCCAGCCCCGTAACAGGCGAAGTTAAAGGTAATTAAACCGAGCAATCGCGCTTCATCACCGACATCACCTGCACAGAAGTAAAAGTCTTCTGGAATTGCATTGCGCCACTGCGAACCTGGCCAATCCTGACAAAGCAATGCTCCCTGATGCGGGACTTGGCGAATATCTCCACTGGGAAACCCCATCCCATGACTGGCGGTAAACAGTAATCCTGGGGTGGCATTCTTGCCTAGTAATTCGCTTAAGCGGGATTTAGTGGCTGCTTCTTTTAGGATCGACTGCACCTCCCAGTCCGGTTGCTCTTGAGTGATCCATTCGGCTAGGGGTTGAACCAGATGAGCAGCACTCAGTTGTGTGGCTTTATCTTCATGATTGCAGACACCAAAGAAGCTGGCGCGACGCGGCAGTGAAAAGTGATCTGTTTCCGCTTTAACCACACTACGAGCATACTGGGCATACTCCTGGGGTTTGTCGAAGCAAATTCGACCCACGGCATATTGTACATCGAGTTGATACTGAAAGCGATAAGGAATGGTTTCGGGATCACCCACGATTAGTAAGTAATAGGGCATTTTGTCCGGATCGGCGGGTCCGGGTCCGACACCATACCGGGCTAAAAACTTATTTTTTGATTCACCGGGACGATAGAGGTATTCTTGGTAGTATTTCTCGTTGTTCTGGGTTGCCTGCGTTTGCCGATGTTCTAATAATTCCCGTAGCGCTTCCTTAATGGCTGGATTCGGGCCTTTTGCCTCTGCGTCAAAAGCAAAGATTACCCCCCAGCCAGTTTCTGCCAAATTTTTGGGATCAACCCCCTCGATCGGTGCAAAGTCTGGTTCCAAACCTTTAATATGGCGGTCTTTACGCTGGAGTTCACTCAGGTGGGCTGGGTCAAATTCTTCACCCTGAGCAATTTTAGCGACTTGCTCAGGAGTCAGTGGTGGGAGGAGATACTCACCAGTCGCACCATTGATACCATTGAAATAAAGATGTTCTTTGAGCATTCGCGTCCTCCATGAGTCATTCTAGATGGGGCTAAAGATGGGCAGCCAGTTTCCAATCAGCAGGAAGGGTGCCCAGTAGCGGGGGTGGGTATATGGACCATCCTGTGCTTGTAATAATGCCAGTTGGGCTTGACGCAGAGCTTCGGCGCGACTTGTCTGGGGCTGAGTGATACTCTTGTAAAAGGTTTCGATAAACGTTTGACTGGATTCGTCATCTAAGCTCCACAGGGAAGCGATCGCACTCCGCGCCCCAGCTTTAACAGCCGCTCCGGCAATTCCCAAGGTGGCGCGATCGTCACCGGAAGCGGTTTCACAGGCACTCAGGATCAGCAGTTCAATGGCATCGGCTCGATTGAGTTCTCGAGTGCGGAACATTTCATCAAAATCTTTCAACCGGACTTTGCCATTGGAAAGAAGGTTACTGGCTGCGATTGAGTTGCTGGCTGCGGTTAAGATGAAGGTGTCTTGAGGGTTGGAGCTAAACTGCCCGTGGGTCGCCAGGTGAACAATTTGAAAGGAAGAATCATTGAATTTTTTGTTGAAAAAATTGCGGGTAAATTCTTTATCTTGAATCAGAGTCACAGCGACTCCTGTCGTGTTTTTTATCGCATCCAACTCCCCCTTTACATAGGTCAATTTGGCAAACTTAAACTTGTCATCACGTTGATTTGGAGGATCGGTAAGGCTAGCCGCCAATACTTTTAAGTCCTCCTTCGGGAGTGGGTTAGGATTCTTCAAATCCAATCCCAGAGAAACCGAAACCGCATATTTCTCAATCAGATAATGCTCTCCGTCATAAAGCGCAGTCATCGGAATATTCTGGAAGGGTTCATCCAGAACAAAGACAATCGTTTTAATCTGTGCGCTTTCCAACTGTTTCTCAGCAGGCTTAATCAGCCATTTGTAAATCTTCTGCCCGTTGTCTTTAACGGCATCAAAGGTATAAGACTCTTGCAGATCGCGTTGAAATTGGTTGATCGTAGCCTTAGCGGTTGCTTCAGATAAATAGGTTGGAGGATAGTGGAACAGCTTTTTATTAGGTAGCCTGACAATCACCTCAATGCGATCGCCAAAGATGATCGGAGAGAGGATAGCAGTTGGAGAATTGGGCTTATCCATAATATTGTCAAGCTGTTGCAAGCTTGCTTCGGCACAGGGTTGCTGAAGGAAGTTTTGTAATTCGGTCGTTTGCAGCGATCGCATGACCTCACGTGCTTTTTGCAGATTTGTATCATCTACCTCTTTTGTCTCTTGGAGTTCTTTTGCTCCCCCAATTTGAGGTTGCAGCAGCAAATCGGCAAATTCTCGATAGGCTTGTTCTACCGGATGTTCTTCAAACGAGAATTGCAGATCCGAGTTATCGAATGCCAAATCTTTTCTGAGCAGTTGTAGGGTGTTATAGGCTTCATTGTAGTTCTTGATTGCCCGCTCTGGATTGTTTGCCCGCTCGAGACGACCTAACTGCCAAAACCAGCGATAGGCAATTTCGGGAGCATTGATCGTTTTGGCTAGGTTCAGCGCTTTAGTGGTGAGGCTCAACGCCTGGGCTGTGAGTTTGAGGGCATTATTGCCTTGCTGCTGTTGGGCATAGGCTTGACCCAAATAACCTAACGCATAGGATTGCGCTGCCCGATCGCCTAGTGTTTGGGCTTGTTTGACTGCAACTTCTAGAAGTTGAGCGGCTTGATTGCTGGCTTTGCTATCTTTGAGTTTTGATGATATCTGGTCTAGCTGCAACAGATTATGCGCTAGTTGAATTTGTGCATAAAGGGCTATCCGACTGAGCGGCAGGCGATCAAGTTGCCCTTGAATTTGGGTTGCGATCGCCAAAACTTGCTGCGTTTGTTGAGCATTATCGCTATTAATCGATTCAGAATCAGACTGAATTGCCAACAGCAGACTTTGTTGATTGGATAGGGCCTGAATTTTGCTAGTTGGGGAGTCAGTTTCTTGAGCTGCCTGCTGATAATATTGTAGCGCCTGGCTTCGGCGGTCTGCTAGCACTTTTGGATCAGGACATGGATTGGGTTGTAGCCGTTTTTGTTGTTGATAAATGGCGCGGTAGGTATTGCCTAAGCTAATCTGGGCTTTGGTGATGTCAACAGGAGACTGCAATTTTTGAGCCAGTTCCAGCGCATCCTTTAAGATGGCTTCGGAATTTTGGGATGGCTGCGACGTTTGGGGCTGCGCCAGATCTGCTTGTAAGTACCCGACTAGCCTCAAAGTTTCGCCATAGTTGAGCAGAATGGCCAGATGGAGGGGTTCTTCTAGTGGCAATTTTTCATACAGTGACCCCAGCAGATTATTCGCTCGCTTGTAGAGACCAAGGGTTACTAATGCTTGGGATTGGTTGATTTGACTACGGACGACACCGGCTTGCTCGCCTGCCTGTTGAAAAGCATTAGCGGCGAGTTGCCAGCTAGCGAAGGCATCAGATGCCTGTCCTTGGTCTAGTTGCAAGCTACCCTGAATGGTTTGGGCTTCTGCCAAAATATGCAGCCGATCGCCTGTCGTTACCTGATTGGGTTGTTTCAGCAGTTGCAGACTCTGAGCGATCGCCGGATTGGCTTTGTCCCATCTTCCTAATTGCTGATATGCCTGAGCCAGGTAGCTTAGGGTCATAGCTTGATGCAAGCGATCGCCTTGGGCGGCAAAGGCATCTGCTGCTTGTTGCCAAAGGGTGACTGCCTGTTCCAGTTGCCCTTTCTGGTAATCGGTTTTACCTTGCTGCACTAAATCAAGGGCAGAGCTGGTTGATTGACTAGCTTGAGCGGGGAAATTACTTTGCGTGAATAAAGCGAGATCCCCACTCCCCTTAAACAGAGGGGGGGCGAAATCAGGAGGATGGCGATGAACTGGAATCAGTTGTGCATTACTAGGAATAGAAATGAGGCTCAAAACCAGAATCAATAGAGTTGTGCCAATTCCTAAACCCAAGAATCGTAATAAACGTTTCATCTGCCGTAAAAGCGGTAATTGCATGGTTAATTCCTTTTTAGGGCTTCAAAAGGCTGGAATTGGCTGGACAAGTGATGGGGTTTTGCTGGAAAGGTGATGCGATCGGGTTGGTGGATTGGGCAACTAGGCGAATTTTGCCATTAGGTGCAACAATCCATCCTTGGGCTTCGATGATGGGGTGGGGTGAGGTGCGGGGGGTGGTGGTAACAGGGGTAGCGGGGCTGTTGGCAAGATTATTTGTGACTGTGGGGGTGTCTAGTTCGGTGAGAACACGGGAACTACGGAAGACATCCTCTGGACTGGCGGGGATGCCACTACGACCTGTAATCACAAATTTATTTTCATTCAAGGTAAACCGTTTACCAGTGGCACAACCCTGAGCGATGAGTTGTGAACTGTCGATTGGTACTAGATTGAGTTCTTCCAGACCCTGGCTGGGGTCAAGGTTCAAGGTGTTGAGAGTGACTACTCCATTAATGCCAAATTTTGAACTGGCAGCGATGTCACTGAAGGGAGTATCTAAGATATTCGGCGGAGCCTGGACAAATCCCAAAACTCTGTTAGCGTTGATTTCAATTTGTCCACCTTTACCGTTGAAGGCATTTGCCACAATGTCACTGTTTTCGGATAGCACTCCAACTAGAAAGCCCGCTGTAATTTTGATATTTCCACCATTGCCACTACCAGACCCGTTTGTACCTGAACTGGTGGAAATTTGACTGCCGCGACGTAGCAGCAAAATATCAGGATCAATCGTGATGTTGCCCCCATAACCGTTTTTGCTAGTAGCAGTCACAAAAGAATTATTATCAAGGGTGATTCGCTCGCGGGCATTAAGGAAGATATTCCCTGCCTGAATGTTAGGATTTGTGGAATCAGAAGAGTCATTGGTTGTAATTTTAGAGTTATCCAGCGTTAAAGAACTTAACGAGCCTTGGGTAATTGATTGTTCATCAATTTTGATAATTAATTTTCCATCAGAATTTACTTCGGTTCCGATAAAAATCCCTCCATTATTACCATCACTGGAGACTTCGCTACCCTTTTGAATCAAAACCTGATCGCGGGCATTAATGAAGATACCCCCTGCCTCAATTTGAGGATTTGTATTAGGATTTGTAGAGTCAGGAGAGTCATTGGTTGTAATTTTAGAGTTATTCAACGTAAAATAACTTAACGAGCCTTGGGTAATTGATGTATCATTCAATTCGGTTCCAATAAAAATCACTCCATTATTACCCTGGCTGGAGACTTCGCTTTTATCTTGGATCAAGACTTGATCGTGGGCATTAATAAAGATAAACCCTGCATTACCAGTACCAGAATTAGTCGTTGTAATTTTAGAGTTATTCAGCAGCGTAAAAGAACTTAGCGAGCCTTGGGTAATTGAATTATCAGAATTCAATTCGGTTCCAATTAAAATAGCACCAGCATTACCGATTACTCCTTTTCCTACATCACTCAAGGCAAAACCATTGTCAAAGGTGACAGAATTATCAGCAACAATCCTTATTCCTCCAGCATTACCCCGTCCAGTAGGAAGACCCAACTTTTCATCTTCTCCACGAACCAGAGTTTGCAGTTGAGCGCCACCTTCTACCGTTAGTGTCCCAGTTTTGATTTCGATAGTACCAGCATTACCAATTGCTCCTGATTCTACAGTACTAAAGGCAGAACCATTATCAAAGGTGACAGCATTATCAGCAACAATCGTTATTTTTCCCGCATCACCCTTTCCAGCAGGAAGATTTCTCCGGGCATCGGCATCACGAACTATAGTTTGCAGATTGGCTCCACTGTTTACATTCAATGTTCCGGTAGTAATGTTAATAGCACCAGGAGTATTCGACTCCCCTCCTGCTTCTGTTGAACTGAGGATTTGACTGTTACTTGTAAGAGTTACAGTAGTACCCTTATCAGCAGTTGAAACAGGCGAAATATTTATGCTTCCGGGATTGCCCATACCAGCACTACTGGAAGTAAGCACAGCATTATTCGACAGCGAAAACGAATTAGTCTTAATATTGATGTCCCCCGCCTTACCGCTTCCTATTAGAGAACTGAAAATTCCAGAAGAACCCCCATCCATTGTTATTTTGCCGCTAGCAATGACTGTTACCTTTCCACTTTGACCATTGTTCTCAGTGAATGAATTGATCTTGCCGCTATTAGTCAACTTAAGATCGCCTGTTCTGATGAAGATTTCGCCACCGAGTGCAGTTGGATCAGCACCAGGTTGATTTGGATTTGTACGTTTTGGGGTTGTTTGTATACGACTAACTTGCACATCCTGAGGATTAAAGGTGTTGCTGCCATCTATAGAAACTGAGGTTCCTAAAGCTGTTGTGGTGTCCAGAGTGATTTTGCCTCCTCCTGTTTGGAAGATACGAGCACCATTACTTAGGGAGATATTAGATGCATCAAGCTCTATATTGCCAGCCCCGCTTTGCGAGATAACAGCATTACTCAAGTTAATCGTAGGTGCCGAAAGGGTTAGATCAAAAGGACTATTGGCTGAAATACGAACATCAGCGCTACCACCAGTAACAGAAACGTCAGTAGTTTTAATCGTATCGGTTGCTTGTAAAAGCACATTATTATTGTTGAGAGCAGTCGCGATCGTCGTGTTATTAATCGTGCTGTCTGCCGGACTATTGGTTCCGCCCGGTATTGTACCTGTTCCAGTACCATCACCAACAATGGTCAAGTTCGTCGGATCAAGCAGCCAGGTTCCTGTCAGTCCTTGGAAAGCTGATGTATTGACATTTGCAGTATCAGCAACGTTGAGGGTGTTCTTCCCAGAGGTTTCGACAAAACCACCATTGCCCCCTTGAACACCACCCTGTGACGTAATCGTGCCACCAAAGCGAGTATCCCCGTTTGCCCAGACAATAACTTTGCCACCATTGCCATTCGTCAGCGCATCAGCTTTGATGACTACATTCGCTCCAACTTCAGTTGATTGGGCATTCGGAACTGTCCCCTGACCTTTGTAGTCTCCACCAATCAACACCGTCCCGCCTTGTGTTGGGCTAGACACATCTACACGGGCATTCTCTAACATCGCAACGCGATCGCCCAATACCTGCACCGTTCCCTCTGGTGCGGTCAGCGTTCCTGTACTCGTCGTAGTCCCACCCAGCAGCGTCAAGTTCTGCCCCTGTGTCACTGCTAAATTACCCGCATTCGTAATCGTTGATCCCGATGGTCTCGCCCCAAACTGCACCCCTGGCACTAAATTCACCGCCAATAAGGACGGAGCCTGGGGATTCGTCGCACTATACTCGCTGCCATCCGGCAACTTTAGACTACCTGCAGTCGTGCCCACAAAGGAACCGCCAATATTTAGACTGGCATTGGAACCAAACACAATCCCATTCGGGTTGAGCAGATATAGATTGGCGATACCATTGGCTCTAATCAAGCCATCAATATTCGACATTGACGAGCCAGTAACCCGCGTCAGGATATTTTGAATCTGAGCGGCATTGTTGAAATAGGCTTCCCCACCCGTGGGGATGGAAAACTCGCGGAAACTGTGAAACAGGTTTGCCCCCCTCACCGTACCGCCATTAATCACCGTACAGGCAGCACACATTCCCGGTGATACTTGCGAGTTTATCGGCAGCGTCTTGTCAGGCACAATCTGCGCTTGTGCTGGAATAACGCTGGTCAGCAATGCGATGGCCAAAGTCCCGCTGTAGGCGATCGCATTGCTGACTGCAAACCAGGTTTTAGGTGTATTTTTTATCATTAACTTTGTTTTTTAATCTTAGATTTCGCAAGACTTTACAGGCTTTGTTTCTTTGAAATAATGCAATTACTGAAATACTTAGTAACCGTTCACAGGGATAGATCATTCGTTAAAATGCTAAAGCTGTTGTTTAGCAAAGGTTGGGACTTATTTATTATATCTGCTAATAGCACTTACAAAATGCCTACATAAAAAGTTACAATTTATTGTAGTACCATTGACTATTTAAAATTAACTGAAAAAAATCTAATCTAGACTGGTTATTGTACTGTTTGCGTGTGATTTAACATCGAGCATTTTTATTGACTGCTCAATAGTTACGATAATTATTCTTTATGTTACAAGTATTTATTCTTCTAAAAAAAATTATTCATCGTGTACTAGATAGAAGAAATATTGCTGAAAAGCTAAATATCTAGCAATATTTATTAACCCAGTTTTTATCGGATTAATGCTTACAATTGTGATAAAAATTTACCAGAGAATTTTCTCGTAAAGCGCAATTTTTCTGTTTATCCACCTATATTTCACTATTTGATGAAATTGGGTTTCGTAAGTATTGCTACAGCACTCCTAAATCGGTATGTGTTCCCCATGTTGAATAAATCCCATCTACCCTGGTTATTTTTGAGTCTGGCAGTGATCGGTAATCTATTTGTAAAACCACTCAACGCCCAAACTATCAATTCTGCTCAAGCTCCCACCCCTACCCTTCCACTCCCACAGGATGTCATCCCCCTTCCCTCTCCAACGCCTCCTACGCTGCCACCTGCACCCATCTCGCCCCAACCGCCTTCTTCAGCCCCAATCCTTCAACCCGGCACCCCAGTTACTCCATCTTCGGCACCCATACCAGGGAATATTCCCGCCACAATTACGGTCACGCGATTTGAGGTCATCGGGAGTACAGTATTCACACAGCAAGATTTTGACAAGATCACCAAAGATTACATTAACCGTCCCATCTCTCTAGCAGAACTGTTTGAGATGCGATCCAAGATTACTAAACTCTATTTAGATAATGATTACATTACTTCTGGAGCCTATATTCCACCCCAGGATTTAGAAGGCGGAGTGGTCAAAATTCAAATTAGTGAAGGGGGAGTGGAAGACATCAAAGTTACGGGAACTCGGCATCTCAATCCGAACTATGTCCGCAGTCGTGTAGCACTGGCCACAACTAAACCTCTGAATAAAAAGCGTTTGGTAGAAGCCCTCCAGCTTCTGCGACTCAAAGATGATCGGTTGATTAAGAATATTTCAGCTGAACTGTCTACGGGGACGCAGCCAGGTGAAAGTTTGCTGGAGATCCAAGTGACCGAAGCTCCCAAATGGGAGGCTCAACTCACCCTTGATAACGGACGCACACCTAGTGTGGGTACTTTTCGTCGCCAACTGCAACTGACCAATTTTGACCTTCTGGGCTTGGGTGACAGTCTATTCCTGACCTATACCAATACTGATGGTAGTAATTCCCTCGATACTAGCTATACCATTCCTTTCAATCCCCATAATGGCACGATTACATTAAGCGGTGGTTTTGCCTTCAGCCATGTAACTGAGAAACCATTTGACATCCTCGATATCGACTCTAATTCCAATTACATTGAACTGACGGTGCGTCAACCGATTATACAAACCACAACTCAGGAGTTTGCTCTCGGATTGACGGGCAGCCATCGGGAAAGTGGAGCAACGCTGCTGGGAGGCGAGATTCCCTTCCCATCAGCGGGAGCTGATGCTGGGGGAACGACTGCCATTACAGCCCTGCGGTTTTTTCAAGATTACACAATCCAGAACAGTAAACAAGTGCTGGCTCTTCGTTCTCAGTTCAGTTTTGGATTAGGCAGTTTAGATGCTTTGAATAATACGCCCAATACTCCTACTCCTGAAGGCAACTTTTTCTCTTGGAGAGGGCAGGCACAATATGTCCGGTTGTTGGCTGAAGATACATCGCTGCTGCTGCGAGGAGATATCCAACTGGCAAATAAAGTCTTGGTTCCGTTAGAACAATTTGGACTGGGAGGACAGGAAAGCGTTCGGGGTTATCGCCAAGACCTATTACTTACAGATAGTGGCATCTTTCTGTCTGCTGAAGTCCGAATTCCCATCTTTAGAATTCGTGATTCAAAAATGGTCTTACAACTCACCCCCTTTGTAGACTTTGGTTATGGCTTCAACCAGGAAAGTGCTGTCAATCCTTCCCCAAATGATTTAGTTTCGGTTGGTTCAGGGTTGCTGTTGAATATGAGCGATCGCCTCACGGCTCGATTTGATTGGGGTATACCTCTAATTAGCGTCTCTGGAGATAAACAAACGTTGCAAGAGCAAGGGTTTTATTTTTCCTTGGTCTACAGACAGCCATTCTAATGCCTGTCTTTGGGCGTGCTGCACAAATCTCTAACTTCAAGTTGGTGAGGTACAAAAATACTCTACCCGCGCTGTCGTGTACCCTCCCCGATGCCTTGGGGAAGCTTGGGGAAGGATCCACTTCATTTACTTGCAAAGTGCTGTATTACAAACTTTTAACTATTTATGCTCATTTACTTAGAGAAAACCCAATTGCGTAAAAGTTGATTTACTCTATCGGGTACTTCATCATGGGGACAATGACCTGCTGTTAAGAAATGCTCTGTAAGTTGAGGACAGTATTGACGAAACTTTTGAGAACGTTCTCTAGCATTCATCCACGGATCGGCTTCTCCCCATAACATCAATAGAGAACAAGTTAATTGCTTTAGTAGCACATCAACTTTTTCCCCTTGAGGACTGCTAAAAACTGAAACAAATACATCCAATGCACCCGGATCAAAAGCAGGGCGAGAAATTTCTTCTACCAACTGGTCTGTAACTGCACTTTTATCAAGATATACCTTTTCTAAAGTTTGGCGAATTACCCAACGTTGTCGCACATATTGAAATAACACAAACTGAGCTAAAGGTTGTTGAAACATCCACTTAACTGAGTCACCCAAGAGTTTCTCTAAAGAAGAGGGTTTTTTGGGTAGCTGAATTTCGCTTTCCAAAGCTTCCGGTTCAGATGTTGGCTGGTTTTCGCTAAAAGGCCCGGCACTATTGAGCAAGACTAAACCAGCTGCACTGTTGGGGCGTTGTGCTGCAACACATAAGCAAGCATAACCACCAAGAGAATTACCAGCTAATACTGCTTTTTCACCTATCACTTCCCTGATAAAATCATGAAGTTGGTCGCGCCACAAGTCGCCACTGTACTGCAATTTTGGTTTGGCCGATCGCCCAAACCCCAAAAGGTCGATCGCAAATACTTCAAAATCTTGACACAATCCTGTGATATTCTTGCGCCAGTGGTCTGTGGAAGCACCAAATCCATGTACCAAAAGCAAGGGCGGACGTTGCGTTTGTTTCTCTCCCGCACGCACGTAGTAAACGTTGTGCCCGCGCCACTGCCAATATTTGCCAGGAATTGGAGTTGTAGAGGAGGCTGTAGTTGCCTGCATGATTTAAAGAAATGTTAAGGAGCTTTTAATAATTGTAGGCTAGCTGAGGAGTGAGGAGCAGGAGGATGACAAATGACAAATGACAAATGACAAATGACAAAATTAATTACAGGTAAAACTAAACTACTAGGAGTTATTGGATATCCGGTGGAGCATTCGCTGTCGCCAGTGATGCATAATGCAGCGATCGCACAATTAGGATTAGATTACATTTATCTCCCTTTTGGGATTGAACCACAAAATTTAGAAGTGGCGATCGCAGGTTTAGCTGCTGTTGGGGTTGTCGGCTTTAATGTGACAATACCTCACAAACAAGCCATCATCTCCCTACTCTCAGAAGTTACACCCCTAGCTCAAACTATTGGAGCAGTGAATACTGTTAGCCGCCAAAATAACCAATGGGTAGGCACAAATACAGATATAGAAGGATTTATTGCCCCTTTGCAGACAACATATAAACAAGATTGGAGTCAGAAAGTAGCGGTAATTTTAGGCAATGGTGGTGCAGCCAGAGCAGTTGTAGCAGGTTGTATTCAGCTAGGTTTTGCCCAAATTCATGTTGTTGGGCGCAATATGCAGAAATTAGAAGAATTCCGCAATAATTGGAGCAATTCACCCCTAGCTGAGAAATTCCAGGTTCATCAATGGGAAGAATTGCCAAAGCTCATTCCTCAAGCAAACCTGCTGGTAAATACAACTCCGATTGGGATGTATCCCAAAGTCGATGAATCGCCTTTGAGTGTAGAAGAAATTGCGAATTTACCAACAGGTACGATCGCTTACGATTTAATATATATTCCTAAACCAACGCAATTTCTAGAGCAGGCACAAAAACAAGGCGCAATTGCGATCGATGGATTAGAAATGCTAGTTCAACAAGGGGTAGCAGCATTAAAAATCTGGTTACAGCAGGAAATGCCTGTAGAAGTGATGCGTCAAGCATTACAAAATCATCTAGGTTTAGATAAATGAAAGTTCCATAGGACTCCTACTTGATTTTTGAACAAAACTTTAGTGTAGTTTTATTCCTTCTATTTTGTTCTCTATTCCTTTTTTTATGAGTGATTCTTGAATCAAATCGGATTTATATACAATAGAACTCTTGCAAAAATGTTTTGTGGTATGATTAAAGATTTGGCAATTTGCGATTAGGAAATTTGATTAGCAGTGAAAATAGAGAAAGCTAAACAGCTTACTTCAATAAAATTTAAGCGTATGACTGGAGTAAGCTGTCAAACCTTTGGGTTAATGGTGGATGTAGTTAAAGCTGATGCTCAAAAGAAAAAGAAAACAGGTCGTCCTACATTAGTTATTGAAGAGCAAGTTTTAATAGTGAATTCAGTATTGGAGAGAGTACTCAGATGCAAGAAGATGAGCCTGAAATGACTGCACAGGAAGTGATTAAGATAGTGCAACTTTTTGAGGAGAATGCAATTGAAGTTTACATTGATGGGGGATGGGGAGTTGATGCTTTGCTTGGAAAGCAAACTCGAACCCATACTGACTTAGATATAGCTGTTCAGCACAAAGATGTGGCTCAAATAAAAGTTTTGCTTGAAACTAGAGGCTATCAGGATAGGCTTTGCGACGATACACGCGATTGCAACTTTGTTCTGGTAGATCACCAAGGAAATGAAATCGATATTCATTCGTATACATTTGATTCAACCGGTAATCATGTTTATGGCATTGAATATCCGTATGACTCACTATCTGGACATGGCTTGATAGCTGGATATCCCCTAAGATGTATATCGCCTGAGTGGATGGTGAGGTTCCATACTGGATACGCGTTTGATGAAAACGATTACCGCGATGTTAAGGCGCTCTGTGACCATTTCGGCATCACGCTGCCTTTGGAGTACGAGGAGTTTGAGAAGAACTGTGGATAAGTGTTTAGGATGAGCCTGTCAAAAAAACTGCGCCTAATCTCTTGCCTCAGCAAAGATTCGATGACTTACTCCAGTGAGTCGTTTAAATTTACTTGAAGTAAGCTGTTTGGCTCTCCAAAATTTCACTGCTAATTAAAGTCCTAATCGTAAATTGGCAGACTTGCTACTATATCATAAAAAACTTTTGCAAGAGTTCTAATGAAACTAAAACCATGCAAATAGCTAAACGTAATGATTGGAAGACAGAACCTATGCCTTTTATATCCACAAATATAACGCTAGAAAAAGTTTACTCACAGGAAGAATTCAACCGAATTGCTGCTGGAGTAATTCCAGAACAGATGGAAGATAAGTGGTTCATTTTCTATGAAGCTCCTTGGCTATACTTGCATCGTAGTTGGACTGGTTTTTGCATTTTTAAAGTGTGTTTTGAGATGGTTACAGAAGGTGTAAAGATTACACAAGTGCAGGTAAATCGAGATGCAGCGCAGTACTCTAACACTGATGACGAGGGTGATGCCTCTATGTTAGAGATCTTGCTAGATTCACAAGTTGAACGTGATGTGCGAAATCAAATGCTCGGCTACATCAAAGGTCAATCCACTAATTAGGCATCCATAAAGGATGCCTGTCAGTATGAATTCAGCTATTGACTAGATTTTCTACAGTATCGGCATCGTTTGGCAATGCGGCTGTCAAAACTTCGCTGCCTTCAGTAGTAACTAAAACATCATCTTCAATGCGAATTCCACGCACATCGGCAAATTCAGATAAACGTTGCCAATTCACCACATTCTGATATTCTGAACGCACATTAGCATCATTTAAAATTGCTGGTACTTGATAAAAACCAGGCTCAATTGTGACTAACATTCCTGGACGCAGGGGACGATTTAAACGGAGGTAGCTTAAGCCAAAGCGATCGCTCCTTTCACGTCCCTCTTCATACCCGGCTAAATCGCCCAAATCTTCCATATCATGGACATCTAAACCCAATAGATGACCGATGCCATGAGGAAAAAACAGCGCGTGGGCATTGATTTCTACTAAATCTTCGGGATTTCCTTGTAAAATACCTAACTCTACTAAACCTTCAGCGATCGCTGTAGCCGCTAGCAGATGAATATCCCCATACTCTACACCAGGCTGGATTTTGGCAATACAAGCATCATGGGCTGTCAACACCACATTATAAATATCTCTTTGGGTAGATGAAAACTTACCCGAAACTGGCCACGTGCGAGTCACATCACCTGCCCAACCCATCTCAGTTTCAGCGCCAACATCGGCAAGCAGTAAGTTACCTGGTTGCAAACTATGGTGATACTGCTCGTTATGCAAAACTTCACCGTGAACAGTGACAATACTGTTGTAAGAGGTGGTCATATTGTGGGCAATAATTACCCCTTCCATCGCTGCCCGAACTTCAGCTTCTAGTTTGGCTTGGGGTGTTGCCGCCATCCCCGCTTTGTGAGCTTTTACAGTGACAGCCGCAGCTTTTCGCAACTCGGTTAATGCACCATCATCGTGGGTGAGGCGGAGAGAAACGATCGCCTTAGCTAACTCTAAGTCAATTCCTTGTGGAAGACTTTGTGGTAAAACCCATCTATTTAATAGCTGCGATTGCTGCGTCCAAGTAGCAGCATCTTGAACGGCAAGTGTAGCGGCATCTTCTAGCCAAGACTCTAACTCTGCCATTGGTCGAGCCACATCCGCCCCAATCTTCTCGGCTATTTCTTCGCGCGTTGGTGTTTCTCCATGCCAAAGGGCGCTGCTGGGTGAGGGGTCGTCGATGAATAGTTCTAACTTGCCCGCTTCTAGACGAATTGCCGCCTTTGGTAATGGCAGTCCGGCGAAATAAAGGAAATGACTGTTAGCACGAAACGGAAAGGTATTGGCGGGAAAGTTGCGCGAATTGTTGCTACCCGACCACAGAATTACTGGAAAATCAATGAGGTTGGCTAGTTGTTGCCGTCGGTGGCGTAAAGTATCGCCAAGGGAAGTAGAAGTTTGTTGGATAAGCATAAATGTAAACTCAAAGAAAAAGATAAAGGTGATAGTTTTGCCTGTATTTAGTCGTTATCGTCTTTATCGTCATCGTTTTTATCATCCTTGCGATCGCCATCTTTATCGTTGTCATCTTTGTCGTTCTGCTGAGGCTGTTGGTTAGGTTGTACGACTGGTTTTTCTTGCTCAGTTGGTGCAGGTGGCTGCGGTGCTTCAACAACACAACTAACTAATCCTCCAGAAATTAGCGTTAAGTTGACAGCAGCAAAGATGCTTCTGAAGATTTTTATCCTCACGTTTTCGGTTTGCTTTAACATTGACTCTAGTTTTTGGAGATTGTATTCCTAATTTCTAAGGTACTGTATATAGTGGTTCTCATTAAACAAGTGGGGGCACGGCACGCTATGCTTCTGCACCTTGCTACTGATAAATATATTGCTTTCTAACTTTCAAGGTGACTCTATCTAATGGGACAAATCATTACTCAAGTTGATGCTTTTACCAATACACCTTTCGCAGGTAATCCGGCTGCTGTCTGTGTTTTGCCTACTCCTCAAGATGAACGCTGGATGCAAAACGTGGCGCAGGAGATGAATTTATCTGAAACAGCTTTTCTAGTCAGACAGGATGATGGCTTTAATCTGCGTTGGTTTACGCCCACGGTGGAAGTGCCACTTTGTGGTCACGCAACTTTAGCTAGTGCTCATGTACTTTGGTCAGAGGGACATTTATCACCTGATGAAGTTGCACGTTTTTATACCAAAAGTGGAGTGCTGATTGCTAAGTTGCAAGGTGAGTGGATTGAGTTAGATTTTCCTGTGAATCACTCACAAGCAACAGTCGCCCCTCCAGAACTCAAGCAAGCTTTGGGTGTACCCTACAGATCTGTCTTGCAGAATTCACTAGGTTATCTAGTGGAATTGGAATCTGAAGAATTAGTACGGCAAATACAGCCTAATTTTCAACTACTTAAAACGTTACCGATTTCTGAGGTCATTGTCACCAGTCTCACTGACTTTGATTCTCAATATGATTTCGTTTCTCGCTTCTTTGCACCGGGATTAGGTATTAATGAAGACCCAGTTACAGGAGCGGCTCATTGCTGTCTTGCTTCCTTTTGGTGCGATCGCTTGCACAAAAATGAGTTTTTGGCTTATCAAGCATCCAATCGCGGTGGAGTCGTGAAGGTGTATTATGACGGGGGCGATCGCGTCTTTCTCGCGGGACAAGCGATAACTGTGCTGCGAGGGGAGTTATTTACTACATTAACCTAATATTACAAATCAATAATATCCGGCAAAAACTCACGGACATTCCGCAGGAAACGTATTTATTGGTAGTTCAGTTTCATTACTAGCAGCTTTCAATCCCCGATGATAGCACTGAGCTAAAACTTCTTCTGGATAAGACTTGAGGCTGGGACTCTCTTGCAGTAAATCTGCAATTTTGTAGCGCTGCTCATCAATAGTATTTCGCCAAGAGCCACTCCGCAAACTAGACTGATGTTGCCACTTGAGCAAATGCTGTAATAATACTTCCAAGCGGCTTTTCAACTCTCGTCGTTCTGACCGTCCCAAGCTTTCAATCTCCTCAATCACAGCATCCCAGTCTACTTGTGCAAATTGTCCAGCACGAATGAGTTGTACAGTTTTTTCTGTCCATGCTGCAAAGTCTGTTTCATACAACTGGGCTGCGCTTTTCGGAATCTGGGTCATGAGCTTGCTGCAATCTACCGTATACTACCTAAATTGGAGATACTTTACGCCCATTTTAACGTCAAGGAAGCGATCGCATCTTTTTAGCCATACGAGCCGTAACGCGCTTTGAACTATTGATCCTGAGGTGGCAGGTGTGGAATTTAACTTTTCAGACATCCTTTAATAAAAAACTTGCAAGTGAGGTGAAAAAATGGCAGCCGAGTATGATCGCATAGCTCTCCAGTTTCAAAAACTTAACAAATTGCCTTATCGCTTGTATGGTGAGGCATATACATACTTAAATTTAATCGGAGATGTTGCCGGAAAATCAATCCTCGATCTAGCTTGTGGAGAAGGATTTTTCACACGCTTGCTCAAACAGAATGGCGCTGCACGTTTGGTTGGTGTGGATATTTCCTCAGAAATGATCAAATTGGCAAAACTTGAAGAAGCCTTTGTTCCACTTAATATTGAATATATCATCGGTGATGTCATGGAAATTGGTTCTATTGGCAGCTTCGATCTTGTGGTAGTCTCCTACTTGCTCAATTGCGCTTCAACTAAAGAGCAACTACTTGAAATGTGTCAGGCCATAGCAATTCATCTGAAACCTGATGGTCGATTCGTCAGTTTGAACAATAATTTAGAACTGCTTCCAGAGTTTTATCATAAACATCAGAAATATGGCATTGCTAGAAAATGTGCCCAGTCGCTCCAGGAAGGTACTCCCATAACCTTAACATTGAGCATTCCTGATGATGGTGAGTCTATCAATATTGATAACTACTACCTTAGCCAAGCGACTTATGAATGGGCCTTGATGAGTGCTGGTTTTAAAGAGATCCGCTGGCACCATCCAATAGCCTGTCCCAAAGGCATACAGAAATTTGGCTCCGAGTTCTGGCAGGATTACATTGACTATCCCGATATGATAGGCATTACCTGCCTAAAATAGCGCGGCACAATCGCATTGTCAGGCAAAACAATCGCATTGTCAGGCGAAACAATCGCATTGTCAGGCGAAACAATCGTATTGCAGAAGATTGAGTTAAAATTGCACGTCAATACAAACACTAAACCGTAAGAGTGTACTTTTGCGAAGAAACAACTGTCACAATATTTAAACAAGCCTATATTTTTATTTCAAAAATGTCTGCTAAACACAAAGATAGTAGAGCTACTATCCAATCTCGTGATTGGCCAATTGAGCAATTACCTGGACTGAGCCATGAGGAACAATCTCAACTTCAAAATTGTGGAATTACTAGCACAGTAACCTTAGTCAAACAAGGTAAAACTCTAGAGTCAAGACTGGTGTTAGCAAATAAACTACAGATTCATCTTCAATATGTAAATAAATGGATGGCTTTAGCTGACTTGGCGCGTATTCCCAGTGTCGGGACACAATATTGTGGTTTATTGCTTCATGCAGGTATTGGTTCTGTAGTGCAGTTAGCTCAAACTCCCACTCACAGATTGCACCAACAAATTATGCGCTTGCAGGTAGCAACGATACAGCGCCGAGATTTGTGTCCAGCAATTGAGCTAGTACAACAGTGGAGTCAGCAAGCGAAAATAGTGCTGAGTGCTGAGTAGAGAGCAAAGGAGCAGGGGACAAGGGGGAATTATTGAACAAATCCCTCTCCGAAGTTCTGATGCCTACGGCGGGCTACGCCAACGCCGGAAGCCGGCGCTCAGACTTCTCTCCTTGTCTCCCCCCTCTCCCTTTTCTCTTCTTGATGCCCAATGCCCAATGCCCAATTCCCTAATCTTTAGCTAAAACACCATTAAGAAAGATATCAGCAAGTCCTTCGGCCATTTCCTGCATTTGTTGGGGAGAGGCATCAGGTTCGATGAGGGTGTTGTTAGAAAAACCTGCGATCGCAAACATTCCTAAGAAAACTTTCGCAACTAGTTTCGCGTCCCCTTGACGATAAATACCTTTATCCATCGCTGTTTGAAAGAATGCTTCACCCACATCAGTCATTTTAGTAATCACTTCTAATTGAATGCGATCGCGCAAATCGGGGTGAAACTGCACCTCCATAAAACAAACACGCATCAAATCGGCATTTTTTTGGAAATTCCACATCCGACGGCGCATCACCTGAGCTACGGCTTTATAGCTGCCCATTTCACTTAATTCTGTGAGCAAATCTGTAAGAATCTCTACCCAGCCACTCGTGGCTAATTCCACCAAAATTGCTTTTTTATTCGGAAAATGACGAAATAGAGTACCTTCAGCTATACCTGCTGCTTGTGCTAAGTCACGGGTAGTAGTACCGTCAAATCCCTGAGAGGCAAACAACCGTTGTGCTGCCTGTAAAATCCGGGTACGCGTCTGAGCCTCTGAGGGTGGGGAAGAATTAAAAACTCGCATAACAGTTATGGTGAAATATCCGGAACAGGACTTGTAGCATTATTGTCTAACGTCAAGTACAAAAAGCCCAAAAAGCTTAATACAAGATTAAGGCTCTTATTACTAAGTATCCTGTTATTTAGGTAATGTCACTTTATCTTAATTTTTGCTTATGAACCAGAGCAATCGGTCAATTTTGGATTTTATACTTCGTCGTGAGTGCGGCTTGACAGAGCGATCGCCAAACGTCTGTGTCGAAAGATTGGGGATTTTGGATTGCTCAGATCGAGTATCTGTCATATTACGGCGGTTATTTGTCACTTTGTTAACTTTAATTATCTTCTCGTGGGTATTACTGCCAGAAGTCGCTCTAGCTCAAACTCAGACAGCACCTCCTCAAGAAACCAAAACTCAAACTCCGCCAGTTGAAAGTTCAATCCAACCTTATCTCGATCGAGTTATTAAGCAGTTAACAGAGTTTCGCCTCGACAATGGTTTGAAATTCATTGTCTTGGAACGACATCAAGCACCCGTGGTTTCTTTTCTTACTTATGCGAATGTGGGTGGTGTGGATGAGCCAGATGGTAAAACTGGTGTAGCTCACTTTCTGGAACATTTGGCGTTTAAAGGCACAACGCGCATTGGTACACAAGACTACAAAAAAGAAAAACCGCTACTAGATACCTTAGAGCAGTTGAATGCTCAAATTAAAACAGCGAAAGCCGATGGCAAAAAAGCTGAGGTTATTCGGTTACAAACTGAGTTTGAGCAAGTGGAATCGCAAGCAGGCAAGCTCGTTAAGCAAAATGAATTAGGGCAAATTGTCGAACAAGCGGGAGGCGTGGGTTTAAATGCCAATACTTCAACCGAAGCCACTCGTTATTTTTACAGCTTTCCTGCCAATAAGCTAGAACTTTGGATGTCGTTGGAGTCAGAGCGATTTCTCGATCCGGTAATTCGTCGTGAGTTTTATAAAGAGAAAGATGTAATTTTAGAAGAACGACGGATGCGGGTGGAGAATTCACCCATTGGATTGATGGTGGAAAAGTTTATCGATAGTGCTTACAAAGCCCATCCCTACAGGCGTCCAGTGATTGGTTATGACGAAGATATCCGCAATCTGACACCAGAAGATGTCCAAAAGTTTTTTGATACTCACTACGTACCAAGTAATTTAGCGATCGCCATTGTCGGAGATGTCAATCCCACTCAGGTGAAAAAACTGGCGCAAACTTATTTTGGCCGTTTTCAAGCCAAAACCAAAGCTGTTGAACAAATCCCGGTAGAACCGCCACAACAACAAACACGGGAAGTTATGGTACAACTACCTTCTCAACCTTTGTATTTAGAAGGTTATCATCGTCCGGCAATTACCGATCCAGATAATGCCGTCTATGAAATCATTGGCAGTTTATTAAGTGATGGGCGCACATCGCGGCTATATAAGTCTTTGGTAGAAAAGCAACGTTTGGCGCTAAATGCTCAAGGTTACAGTGGATTTCCTGGAGATAAGTACCCAAACTTGATCTTTTTCTATGCTCTCACAGCTCCTGGTCATACAGTTGATGAGTTGGCGGTGGCTTTAAGTCAAGAAATTGACAAATTAAAAACTGAGCCTGTAGCGGCGGCTGATTTGCAACGGGTGAAAACCCAAGCACGGGCGAGTTTATTACGTACTCTCGATTCCAATATGGGCATGGCTCAACAATTATTGGAATATGAGGTGAAAACTGGCTCTTGGCGGAATTTGTTTAAGCAGTTGGATGACATTTCAGCGGTGACGACGGCTGATATTGTGCGAGTGGCAAAGGAGACGTTTACTCCAGAAAATCGCACGATTGGTAAATTGTTGTCGAAACAATCTTAAGAGAAAAGAACCACGAAGGACGCTAAGGAAAACAGTATGCAGAGGCACAAAATAAAGGGTAAAAGGCGGATGGTGTTTAAAATCAAAAACCTCAGTTGCGCTGTCAGCGCACCAAAGGTAAGGCTTAAAATCCAAAATGTAAAGGGGCTGATTTATGCTTTGGTTGCTGTTTTTGCGTGCTTACTTTTAACTTGTAATTTTTCTCTGGCGGCGACGGCTGAGGCGAAACATTATACAGAATTGCAGCTACCATCGCTACCTGAGATTAAGTTACCCAAGTATGAGCGGTTTGTGCTGCAAAATGGCTTGGTAGTGTATTTAATGGAAGATCACGAGTTACCGTTGGTGAATGGTACAGCGTTTGTACGGACAGGGAATCGCTTGGAACCAATGGAGAAAGTTGGGTTGGCTGGTTTTACAGGCGGGGTAATGCGAACTGGAGGAACTAAGAACCATTCGTCTGATGAACTCAACGAGATATTAGAACAACGGGCAGCATCTGTGGAAGTTGGTATTAGTGAAGCTTTTGGTAGTGCTAGCTTTGACGCACTCAGTGAAGATTTAGAAACGGTGTTTGGACTGTTTGCTGAGGTGCTGCGATCGCCTGTATTTGCTCAAGAAAAGCTAGACTTGGCTAAGACACAAGCTAAAGGTGGCATTGCCCGTCGTAATGACAATCCAGATGGGATTGCTAATCGAGAATTTAAGAAATTGCTCTATGGGAAAGATAGCCCTTATGCTCGCACGATAGAGTATGCAACGGTGGATAAGGTTGAGCGTGAGGATTTGCTCAAGTTTTATCAGCAATATTTCCACCCCAATAATATAATTTTGGGGATTGTGGGGGATTTTGAGAGTAAGAAAATGCGATCGCTCATTCAAGCTAAGTTTGGCGATTGGCAACGTAACCCAGGTATTGCTAAACCCACACTACCAAAGGTTTCACCAGCTAATACAGGTGGAGTCTTTTTTGTCAATCAGCCACAACTGACGCAAAGTAGTGTGCTTATCGGGCATTTGGGCGGGCGTTTCGATAATCCCGATTATGCAGCGCTGGATGTGTTGAATGGAGTGTTAAATGGATTTGGTGGACGCTTATTTAATGAATTGCGATCGCGTCAAGGTTTAGCTTACTCTGTCTACGGCCAGTGGAGTCCCCGCTACGATTATCCTGGCATATTTATCGCTGGTGGAGAAACGCGATCGGATGCTACTGTCCAGTTTGTCAAAGCCTTACAAGCTGAAATCAAGCGCACCCAAACTCAAAGAGTGACAGCAAAAGAACTAGCTTATGCTAAAGAGTCTACACTCAACTCCTTTGTGTTCAACTTTCAAGACCCCAGCCAAACCTTATCACGATTGATGCGATACGAATATTACGGCTATCCTGCTGATTTTCTCTTTCGCTATCAAAAAGCTGTCGCCGCCACCACGGCTGCTGATGTCCAACGGGTAGCCCGAGAATACCTCAAGCCAGAAAAGATTGTGACTTTAGTAGTGGGGAATCAAACCGCCATTCAACCGCCATTGACACAGTTAGCTAAACAGGTGACACCAATAGATGTCACAATTCCTGGTTCGCAGCCACAGGCGAAGAATTAATAGCGTAGATGAGTAGACACTCAATATCCAAATAAAATCGCAAGGCTCATATCCCTGATTTCTTAGACAATCGGGGATCTTGTTTTTAAAATAATTTTCTCCATTATCAGGAAATGACTCAGGACAAATTGGAGTAATAAGTAGAAACTAAATCAGGAACCAAAACCTCTGGGAACTCCAGAGGTTTTTTTTACTCTATTAATCTTTTTGGGAGCGATCGCTCCAGCATACACTTCTATGAAGCAGCAAAAATTGTCGCTCCTATCAGGTCAATTAGAGTAAGCTAAATTTAGGTTTCAACTACTGGGAGTGGAGATGATGTTGTTGGAATTAAAGCGCATCCACGTTCCACCAGGACAAAGAGTGCTACTGCGAGATGTCACCTGGCAGGAATTGGAAACAATTCTAGAGGATTTAGGGGAACACCGAGCAGCACGAATTGCTTATGACCGGGGAATGCTGGAGATTATGGCACCACTGCCAGAACATGAATATGACAAAGAAATTATTGGTGATTTAGTCAAAGCGCTTCTAGAAGAGTTGAGTACTGAATTCATTAGCCTTGGTTCTACCACTTTCAAAAACCAAGCAATGGCTCAAGGTATAGAACCCGATCAGTGTTTCTATATAAAAAATGAATCTAAGATTCGCGGCAAGAAGCGGCTAGATTTAGCAGTAGACCCTCCTCCAGATTTAGCTCTAGAAATTGATATTACTTCTCGTACTCACCCTAATATTTATGAAGCGCTAAAAGTGCCTGAGCTTTGGCGTTTTGATCGAGGAAATCTCCAAATTAATATTCTACAAAATGGTCATTATGTAGAATCTCAGCAAAGCCTAAATTTTCCTCTATTCTCATTAATTGAAGCGATTCCCCAATATCTGGAGCAAAGTACAACAGCAGGTAGAAATGCAACGCTCAAAGCTTTTCGGATTTGGGTACAAAAACAGATACAACAGCAATAAATTATGCTATTACCATAATTCACAACATACAGTGGATTTCAAGTTAGTGAAGTACACAAGCTAAGTTTTTAATTTAGGTATAAGGCAATACATTTAATAAACCAAAAACTCAGATGTAGAGACACGATTTATCGCATCTTGAAAGACTAATCATCTATACCTCTGACTCCTGAATTATGTTGTATAACTATTGCCAACCTTAGTATGAGCGGATAAATTGTACTTCTTTGAAGTCATTATCACCGTATTTTAATCTATGTTTGTTAAACCTCAAATATTTTTATCATTGCTTGTATTATTACTCTGTTTTGCTAGTCTATTTCTTAGTGCTTGGATTATTCTTCCTGCTCCGAATATGTTCCTACTCACGCTAGCAGTAGGAGCGCCAGAAGTCAGTCCTTGGTTATTATTATTAAATTTGCTCTTTTTATTGCTATCTTTATTCTATATCTGTCGCCGTCAACTACAACGTTTAGTTTGCGTTTTCAGTTTAATTGGATTGCTAATTTGTGGATGGGTGCTAGTGAATATCCCATCAACTCAAATGCAGATGGCTAAAGTGATGAAACAAGGGTTGGGAGCAAATTATCTAGAGCAAATTCCATCTCAAGTAAGGGCTAAGATGCAAACCTATCCTTTTAACTTAGTTAATTTCTTTCGGGGTATTGCATTAGGTAAAATGCGTTATCAAAAAGATATTCTCTTTGCTTCTCCTGGAGGATTGTCTTTAAAAATGGAAGTATATCAACCTCCAGAGGTAGGCAAATATCCAGTAGTGGTAGTAATTTATGGTGGAGCTTGGCAATATGGCAATACTCATGCCAATTCTGAGTTTAATCAATATATTGCTAATCATGGATATACAGTATTTGCGATCGACTATCGACATGCACCTAAATATCAGTTTCCATCTCAGTTAGATGATGTGCGTACAGCCTTGAATTTTATTTGCAAACATGCAGCTGAATATGAAGCCGATTCAGAACATATGGTACTCTTAGGACGTTCTTCTGGGGCACATCTAGCAATGCTAGCAGCTTATCAACCCGATGCACCACCGATTCGCGCTGTGGTGAACTATTATGGGCCTGTTAACTTAACTGAAGGATATAAAACACCACCAAATCCCGATCCTATAAATACCCGCGCTGTTTTAAAAGCATTTCTTGGTGGTTCTTTAGAAGAATTGCCTAATCAGTATCAAATTGCTTCCCCGATAAATTACCTAACACATCCTTTACCGCCAACTTTATTAATTTACGGTAGTCGCGACCATTTAGTAGAAGCGCGATTTGGTAGACAGATGTATGAAAGTTTACATGACTCTGGCAATACTGCGGTTTTTCTAGAAATTCCTTGGGCAGAACACGCTTTTGATGCTGTTTTCAACGGTGTGAGCAATCAATTAGCATTGTATTACACCGAGAGGTTTTTGGCTTGGGCGTTTTTCAGGCAATGATTTTATTCCTAGACTCATTCAAAAGTATTAAAAACTCATCACTCCTTACCTTTTTGAGGCCAGCGCCAATTATAGCGATTCCATTCATACATTCCTTGAATCTCATACTCAGCGCCATTAAAGAAGCGGACGACGCAATTAGTAGAGGAATCATCGCGTAGGCGTAGCCCATCGTAGACATCGCTAATTTCCTCGACCTTAATCACCATACAGGCAAACCACTCCCGCTTACAAGGCCCATTCTCCTGCACCCATTCCCATAGTGCATTGGAAACTTCAATGCGATCGCCTACTCTTAACTTTAGTGCATCCTCAAAATAAGAATACTTATCAAAATGATATGACTCAACACGATTCAACCACTGTAAACCATAGCGTTGGCGAATAAACTGTACCGTTCCAGAGTCCTTTTCTAGCAACCAGTCGTTGAGTAATTGCACTTTCCAAGTACGGTTGCGTTGTTCTTCATCCTTAACAAATTGTAAAAATGTTTCTAACTCTTCTGGGGTAAGTTCATCTAGAGGATTAGCAATATTTGATATTCCAGAGGTAGAATTTCCCTGAATTTGCTCGACCACTTGCAGTAATATCTGTTTTTGCGTGTCAGTGAGAGGACAGCTTGCTGCATCACAATCATTAAAGGCTGCGAACATAGCTACTTCAATCTCATCTGGAGTCATAATTTCATAGCAATTGAGGGCTTATTCTCCTAATTATTACAAATGTTAAATTCAAGTCTCCAATCACCCTGTAGTTAAATATAGACATAATTAAATGTAAGATGCCTAATATTCGGAGAAAACTTGATTCTGTCTCCTGTCTCCTGAGTTGTTGGCATCGGCTTGGTATTTTCTAGTGTTGACCTATTTATAACCTAGTTAGGAAAATTGCCATGACTCAAACTCAGCATTCCACAAAATTCCTGACTTTTGAGTAATTTCTGGCTTATGACGATCACACTGATACCCCTTATGAATTAGTGGATGGAGAGCTAGTAGAAATGCCAACTGAGAGCCAGGAAAATTGTGATATAGCCAGATTTCTATTATTCGAGTTGGCAAAGCGTTTTCCTATTATCTTGCTGGCTTACAAGGACATTGAAGTTGAAGTTAGTGGACGGTGAGCAACCTGTCGCCTACCCGATCTAGTGGTGCATACAGAAGAATTGAAAGCAGCTTTGATTGGCAGTCCTTGCAATCTGATTACCCGCGATATGCCCCTGTTTACGCTGGTGGTTGAAGTCGTCAGTCCCCGAACCGAGAACCGCAGCCGCGATTACCGTTACAAGCGCACGGAATATGCAGCTAGAGGCATTACTAAATACTGGATTGTCGATCCTGAGTTAAAACAAATCACTGTTTGCAAGTAGGTGGAGGGACAGTATGAAGATACAGTCTTGAAAGGTATGGCAACCATTGCATCAGATATAGTACCTGATTGGGAATTGCTCGTGGAGTAGATATTTGCAGTGGCGAATTAATCAGGGAAGTAGAGAATAGAGAGTAGGGGTATGTTGTAAGCTGAGGTTATCAGTTAATAATTATTGAATTAAATCACGGGGTCTTTTATGCGGTTGCGTTCGCTCACGGTCGTTTTTATTTCATGTCTGATTACCTTTCTATCGTGGGTGATTGTTCCCCCAGCTGTAGCCCTGACACAGATTAAACTATTTGATGTCTCTTATAAAGATTGTCCATCAGAACTAGCACAAGGCGCTGTTATCAGTAGTGGTAGCGCTGCTGCCAATTGTTTTCTTGTCGTTGGCAAAGCAGAAAATGGCACTAATAAAACAGTCTACGACGCAGATATTTTTGGACGCATCTATGATGCCAATAATGACTCGGTGATGCAAAACCGCACCCGGTTAGGCTCTATTACCGAGGTGCCACCAGGTATTAGCGATTTTGAATTGAGAATTTCTGTACCTGCAAATCAGCCTACTCCGTTGAAGCTAAAACAGTTCAAGGCTGCCGGGTTTAGTGGTCAAGTGCGTAGGTAATTCGTAATTCATAAAAAATTGTAGAGACGCTTGTATACTTAACGTCTCTACACAATTCTTTACCAAGGTAGTAATCAAAATCTTTTTATAAGGGCAGGTTAGCTGGAATGGCACTCAGAAGCCCACTAACTAGATTGAGTGCTAAGAAAGCTAAGATCGGCGAAAAATCTATTCCGCCCAATGGGGGAATAATTGAGCGAAATAGATTCAGATAAGGATCGGTTATTTGGGCTAAAGCGGCAAATGGCTGGTTATACCAGTTGATTGTCGGGAACCAGGTTAGCAAAACCCGGATAATTAGCAAATAGCTATAAAAGGTGACAAAGGTAATTAGTGTCGTAATCAGTAAACTCATGGATAGCTTTGTTTCCTACTAGGTGTCAAACGCGGTCTTATCTTTTAATTTTAATTTAGTCCAAAGTCAAAAGGTTTGCGGATTCCACGTTTACCACACTTGACTCTTTCACCACGCCTGAACAAAATTCAGGAGTCTTTAGTGAGGGAGCGGTCATTGGTTGCTTGGGGTGAACCGCCATTAACATTTCCCAGTTGCTTTCGCACTTCATCAATTGTGGCATTTAGTTGGGCAATTTTATCTTCTAGCGATCGCCTCGCCGTTTCTATGCCGATGCTTTCACTTTCTGAGGCTTTCATCTGACGCCGCTTTGCTGCTATTTTCTTAGCTTCGCCTTGGCTATCTGTCAGTTCTGTCTCCTCTTCTACTAACAATTCTGGCTCGCGTCGAGAAGCAATCAGTGCCCCGATAACACCGCCAAATACACCACCAACAAACGCCCCTGCTAAAAAGCCACTGCCAAAACCATCTCGCTGACTCATATCTTTACCGCCTTGAACAAACCTTGCAACTTTTACAGTAGTTATGCTATTTTTCTGCCCTAGCTGCATACTAGCTTAAGTCCCAAAGATGCGATCGCCTGCATCTCCCAATCCCGGTACAATATATCCCTTACTGTCCAGTTTTTCGTCAATTGTCGCGGTGTAAATTATTAAACCTGGATAAGCTTCACTCAATTTTTGCAAAGCTGGTGGAGCCGCTACTACACAAACTATCCGCGTCAGGGCTGGGTCAGCACCCCGTTGTGTTAATTCTGCCATTGTCGCCATAATAGACCCTCCGGTTGCCAACATTGGATCGGTAACCAACACTCGTGTTTGGGGGTCAAATTTTTCTGGTAATTTGTTCAGATAACAATGAGGTTGCAGTGTCTCTTCATCTCGCGCCAAACCAAGGTGGTAAATCGATGCTAAAGGCAGTAAAGTCTGCGCCCCCTCTAGTAATCCTAGCCCAGCCCGCAGAATCGGCACTACTGCCATAGGCACTTGCGGATCAATCACCGTTGCTAGACAGGTATCTAAGGGACTCTGTACTGCTGTTTCTTGAGTCGGCAACCAGTCTCGTGCAGCTTCATAAGTTAGCCATCTTCCTAACTCAGTCATGGCACTGCGGAACAATACTGAAGGCGTGCCTGCATCACGGGCAACTGCTAACCAGTGCTTGATCAGGGGATGGGGTGGAACATAAACGCGCAATTGTAGCGTCATAGCCAGAAATAGGCGCCTTTTTATTGTATAACAACTGAAACACCATAATACTCTTTCTTGCATCCGGCTGACAGCTTAAAATTGACAATCTCAATTTTATTGATAAAAATTTTCATTAATAGTTGACATAAATTCTCAATCAAGGCTATATTCTTATATAGTGTTCTCCTCTCTTTTAAGGATCGGCAGACGGGATTAGCCAGCAGTAGCAGGCTCGTCCCTCTTTTTTTTTTGATTGGGGATTAGGCACTGGGCATTGGGGATTAGGCACTGGGCATTGGGGATTGGGCATGGGGGAGAATAACTAATGACAAATGACTAATAACTAAAATGCAAGATATTGATGCGATCGTGATTGGGTCTGGGATTGGCGGATTAGTAACAGCGACCCAGTTAGCGGCGAAGGGAGCGAAAGTGCTGGTACTGGAACGTTATTTGATTCCAGGTGGTAGCGCTGGTTATTTTGAACGCCAAGGCTATCGATTTGATGTTGGCGCATCAATGATTTTTGGGTTGGGACAGAACGGTACAACCAACTTACTTACTCGTGCATTATCAAGTGTAAATGTCAGCCTAGAAGCGATCGCAGATCCGGTACAGATTCACTATCATCTACCCCAAGGTTTAGACCTGAAGGTTGACCGGGTTTATGAAAAATTTTTGCAAAATCTTACTGTTCATTTTTGCCACGAAGAACAAGGGATTCGTCGCTTTTATGACGAATGCCAAAAAGTATTCAAGTGTCTCAACAGCATGGATTTGCTGTCGTTGGAAGAACCTCGGTATTTACTGCGCGTATTTTTCCAGCATCCTTTAGCGTGTCTCGGTTTAGCTAAGTATCTGCCCCAAAATGCCGGGAATGTAGCACGGCGTTACATCAAAGACCCGCAATTATTGAAATTTATCGATATGGAATGTTATTGCTGGTCGGTAGTTCCATCAGACATGACACCAATGATTAATGCTGGAATGGTCTTTTCTGATAGACATTATGGTGGAGTTAACTATCCTAAAGGCGGGGTCGGACAAATTGCTCAAAAACTGGTGCAAGGTCTAAAGAAAGCTGGAGGTAAGATTCAGTACCAAGCTAGAGTAACAAAAATTCTCACAGATCAGGGAAAAGCCGTAGGTGTGCAACTGGCTAATGGTAAAGTATACCAGGGTAAACGTATAGTTTCTAATGCTACACGCTGGGATACATTTACACAATTACTACCGGCAGAAGAAATGCCACATAATGAGAAAAAATGGCAACAAAACTATCAAAAATCTCCAAGCTTCTTGAGTTTGCATATAGGAGTCAAGGAGTCAGTTTTACCTGTGGGGACAGAGTGTCACCATATTTTGCTGGAAGACTGGGAAAAGATGACAGCAGCAGAAGGCACAGTGTTTGTTTCGATTCCCACATTGCTTGACCCAGATTTAGCACCAAATGGATATCAGATCATTCATGCCTTCACACCTCACTGGATTGAGGATTGGCAAGAACTTTCTCCCAGTGAGTACAAAGCGAATAAAGAAAAGGCGGCTTGGCGAATTATTGACCGCCTAGAGAAGATTTTTCCTGGTTTAGATGCCGGATTGGATTATCTGGAGGTGGGGACACCGCGCACCCATCGCCGCTTTTTGGGTCGTGAGGATGGCACTTATGGGCCAATTCCCCGACGTAAGTTATGGGGGTTATTGAATATGCCCTTTAATCGCACAGCTATTTCAGGACTTTATTGTGTAGGAGATAGTACCTTTCCTGGTCAAGGGTTGAATGCAGTTGCTTTTTCTGGGTTTGCTTGCGCCCACCGCATTGCCGTAGATTTAGGATTTTAAAATTATAGTACTTTTTCTAACACAATGGTAAGGTTTCCTACTCCGGCTCTGCAACTTTTTGGTTCTGAAAATTAGCTAACTCTGATGCTAGAGTTTCTTCTAGCGCATTCAGTATTGCTTGCGGATCAACAGCTTCTTTCATTATTTCGGCCTGCTGATCAGAGCGATTTTTGACATTGGGAATATCTTCGCGTAATTCCTCAACTAAGGCGATAAGTTTCGCAATTTTCTGCTCAGAGAGCAGGTTAAGCTGAAGGCTAAGTTGCGCCCTTTGCTCTGCTAATTTTTCCTGGCGCTCTTGTTTAATCAACACCCCTGTTGTTACTAACAGGGAACCTGCGGTCAGTGAAAATTGTAGCCAAGAAAACGGTGCAGGGTCGAATCTTGATATGCCTAAACGTCGTGGTAAAACATTGGGTGTTACCCACAGAATAATTCCTAATAGGATGCTATACAGGAATGCCGGACGACCAAAAAAGGCTGTTACTGTTTCTACAACCCGTTGATGTCTAGGTATATCTTTTTCATAACGTCTGTGCAGTGCAATAATAGTTTCGATATTTTGACTAATCTCTTCCGGTAATGGAGCAGTGGGTAAAATGGTTGGGCAAGGTGCTGAAGGTGATACTTGTGGTGAATCTTTTGGATTTGGTTTATCTTGGGAGAACATGGATAGTTTTTTTCTACTACTGATTCCTCTAATTAAATAACTTAAGTTTTAAGTATAGATGTATACTGTTAGGTAGAAAAGAAAGATGAAAGTACCTATAGACAGATATTGGTAGATTGCGATTGTTATCAAATTGAGTAGAGATTTTGAAACAAAATCACAGCATCAAGTTTCAGTCATCAGCCGCGATACGCAAATGCATTCGTGCGTGTATGCGGTAGGTTACGCCACGCTCAAAATCGATTTGATTGATTCTTTACCGTACCTTTCTCACTGCAATTTACAAAATTTTTCATAATTGTGCTTTAATGGTGGGCGGTTTTTGTTTTTAAGAATCTTCCTCACACACAAAGCGATCGCTGATGCTACTCACATACAAAGAAAATATTGTAAAATTCAGCTGGCTTCTACCCAGTTTCTTAAGCTTGCTCCTCTTTGGCTCCACTGTCAAAGCTAATGCTGCGATCGCAAATTGGCATTTTGACAGCAATCGCAACCATCTGGACTTCACCACAGATGAAAATGTTCAACCCAAAGTGCAACTATTTACTAACCCTACCCGTCTGGTAATTGATTTACCTGGAGTTACACTAGGATATCCACAGACTAATCAAAGAGTGGGGTTAGTTATTAAAGAAATTCGTATCGAGCAGTTTAATGTAGAGACTACCCGTATGGTAGTTACTTTAGCACCCGGTTATACCTTTGATTTAGCACAGGTACAACTGCAAGAGGAATCCTCCAATCATTGGTCTGTGCAGTTACCCAAGCCAATACGATTGGCCACAACCCAGCCGCAATATCTAGAGATAACTCCGAGTATTGCTCCAAGAGTGAATGATAATAGTACTCTCTTTGCTGGCGTGGTTCCAATGCATTCACCGATGAAAGCGCTGGAACCTCAAATTAAAACCTTAATGAGTCGCTACAGTTTTCTGAAAACAGGAATGTTTTTTCTGGATTTGGATACTGGGGATTATTTGGATATTGGAGGCGATCGCGTTTTTCCAGCTGCTAGTACAATCAAACTGCCAATTCTCATCGCCTTTTTTCAGGATTTAGATGCTGGTAAAGTCACCCTTCAGGAAAACCTGACTATGCGGCGTGACTTAGTTACTAATGGTTCTGGAATTATGCAGTATGAGCGAGTTGGGAAGAAGTACACAGCTTTGGAAACTATCACTAAGATGATTACCATCAGTGATAATACCGCTACCAACATGATTATTGATCGCTTAGGTGGAGCGGCAAAACTAAATCAGCGCTTCCGTAGTTGGGGACTGAAAGACACAGTAATTCGCCATCTTTTAGCTGACTTGAGAGGAACCAATACCACAAGTTCTCAAGATATGGCGCGGGTGCTGGCTTTAGTTGTGAATAACAAGCTAGTTTCTTTACAAAGTCGGGAGCAGGCCTTAGATATTCTGCGTCACACCACAATTCACACACTGCTTCCTGCTGGTTTAGGAAAAGGTGCAGTCATTGCCAACAAAACTGGAGATATCGGCTTTCTCATTGGCGATGCGGGATTTGTTACTATGCCCAATGGTAAGCGCTACTTGGCCGCCATCTTCGTTACCCGTCCCTATAAGGACACCAGAGGGAGAGACTTTATTCGTCAAGTTTCCCAACTAGTTTACGATTACCTGAATCAGCTGAACCCAGTTGCTTCGGTTGATTCGCCTAATAATACTACAAGATAGGAGATGCGATCCTGAATCATTCGTGAGAAACAAGATCCTCGACTTCGTAAAAGTTGTCGGGGATATGTGGGTTGCAATTCTCACAAATCAAATAGAAATGCTATATGACGGTTCCTGCTTGAGTGAAATACACTATGGGATAATGGAGTATTGTTGATCGAAGGTGAAGAGTTTTTGCGTAGGCATAGTCCGTCGTAGACATCGCACTTAATTATACTTTGGCGAGAGTGATAAAAGAGGGTTATTGACAGCAAAGAGTTTATCATTCCCCTTCATGTGGGAGAGAAACTACCTGAACTTTGATGGGGTCTCTGTGGTTCGATATCATGCAGTTGATTGTAAATAAGCCTAGAGGGATTTTGACCCTAAAAACTGCGAAAGTAGATTAATTTTTTACACGCGCTTTTACACCGTTGCCTAGTTCGTTGGTGATTGCACGACCAACCGAATAACTAACACAAAGCACAAGTTAAAACTCCCAGCTGATGGAGCCAACGATTGTCAAGGGGTCACCTCTGTTGATACCGACTCTGCTGTAGGAAGCATCTGCATAGTCAATATTAAATAGATTACGAATATTGATCGCACTCTTAAAACCTCCTCTGCGGTAATAAATTGCTGCATCGGTACGCAAGTAATTATCTAATTGAAATGAGTTAGCCAAATCTCCCTCTCGCTCACCCACATAAAACAATCCCAGACCAAATCCCAAACCTTCTAAATCTCCCGTTTGAATTGTATAGGTTGTCCAGAGGCTAGCTTGATTCTCTGGTACGCCACCCAATCGATTGCCAACTGCAAACCTGTTATCTGCGGTGATTTCGGCATCGGTGTAGGCATAAGAGGCAATCACCTTCAGCCCTTGGAAAATTTCACCCGCAATATCCAACTCAATCCCTTGACTCCGTTGCTCCCCGATTTGAATAGAAAACCCAGGGTTATTAGGATCGGTATTTGTAATATTTGTTTTAGTGAGATGATAGGCTGCCAAGGTAGTCGAAAGCTTGCCGTCGAGAAAGTCAGTTTTAACGCCGACTTCATACTGGGTTCCCCTCATTGGCTCAAACAGTTCACCATTTGCGCTGCGTCCTGCGGTTGGTACAAAAGAGCGACTGTAGCTGGCATAGAGAGAAACCGTGTCGCTGGGTTGATACAACAAGCCGATGCGGGGGCTGAAAGCACCATTATTCTCTACTGCTGCATCAATTCCGTCTCCAAATGTGTTACTCTCAGATGAAATCCAATCATATCGACCACCAATTAGAAGTTTCAGGCTGTCACTAAATGCAACCTGATCCTGAAGATAGACCCCATAAGATTGAGTTGTGCCAATGCTGCCTTGAAAGCTTAATTCAGAATCGGGTTTTGGAACATCGTAGTTTGGGTTAAGAAGGTCTAGAGGAGGCAGATCGTTACTGGAAAATCCTCCTGGATCGCTGGGTACAACATTACGATTGGCATCGAAGCCCACTAAGAGTTGATGTGCAATCGATCCGGTAGTAAACTTCCCAAGTAAGTCAATCTGCCCAAAATAGTTATTGAACTCATAACCACTATCCCCCCCATCGTATGTAAAGCCTGTCAAAAAGCGATCGCCTTCTAGTGCGCCAGCATAAGCTCGATTGTCACGTTTGATATCATTAAGAGAGACAGCGATATTGTTACGAATTTGCCAATTATCGCTAAACTTATGGTTTAGAGTTCAGGGGGCGACAGGGGAGCTAAAGAGCTTGCTGTATAAGTGACATAGCTTTCAAACCCTGGCGATAAAACCTCTGTTTATTGCGAATAGAACC
>NZ_JBALDE010000075.1:0-68391 GCF_036917515.1 Nostoc sp.
TTTACTGCTTAAGAGCGCTGCCTAACCATCAGAGTTACTTACTGTTTCAGTTTTTCTTCCTGATTCTACTCTCCCCGTAGTAACAAAAGAGGGATGAAGACAAGCCACTACGCGTTTACGCACTCCTTTTCTACTTCATAATCCAGTAACTGAAACAGATGAATAAGAACCCCACCCTAACGCTTGCGTAGGCGTAGCCCATCGTAGATATTGCTATCCCCATAACACCCACTCGAAAGAAAGGTTTTTGACGATATACTGTCCAAAGTTGCGTAGGCGAGCATTTACCGCAGGCATCGCAATAGCCATAAACAAAGAATCTCACACCCAGACACCAAAATACAACTTTGCATCTTTACGCCTGTGTGTGAGATTTCTCTCTGAATTAGTATTCAATATGCCTAGCCTACTTTAACCATCGCGCCGCATCTTTGGCATGATAAGTCAAAATCAAATCTGCACCAGCGCGTTTAAACCCAGTTAAAGTTTCCATAACCACCCGCTCTTCATCAATCCAACCATTGAGAGCCGCAGCCTTCACCATCGCATACTCACCAGAAACATTGTAAGCCGCAACTGGCAAATTACTCGCTTCCTTCACCCGCCAAATAATATCCATGTATGCCAATGCTGGCTTAACCATGAGCATATCAGCACCTTCGGCAATATCTAAGTCAATCTCTTTAATCGCTTCACGGGCGTTACCTGGGTCCATTTGGTAAGTTCTTCTGTCCCCAAATTGTGGTGTCGAGTCTGCTGCATCGCGAAATGGCCCATAATAACCTGAAGCATACTTAGCAGCATAAGACAAAATCGGCGTGTCTTGAAATCCGGCTTCATCCAAACCCTGACGAATTGCCTGCACAAACCCATCCATCATTCCTGATGGCGCGATGATATCCGCACCAGCTTTTGCTTGAGAAACCGCTGTTTTCTTTAATAGTTCCAAAGTTGGGTCATTTAAAACTCGCCCTGTTAAATCACCAACTTGCAGATAACCACAATGACCGTGGCTAGTATACTCACATAGACAAGTATCAGCAATTACAATCAAATCTGGTATTGCTGCTTTTACTGCCGTTGCTGCTTTTTGGACAATACCGCAATCATGCCAAGCGCCAGTGGCATCCACATCTTTATCAGCCGGAATCCCAAATAAAATAATAGAAGGAATTCCTAAATCATAAGCTTCTTTTGCTTCTTCAACAATTTTATCTACCGAAAGTTGGTAGACTCCAGGCATGGATTTCACTTCATTAGCGATTCCCTCACCCGGTACAGCAAATAGTGGGTAAATTAAATCACTTGTTGTTAAAACAGTTTCACGAACCATCCGGCGCAGTTGAGGATGAGTACGCAGACGACGTGGGCGATGTATAGGAAACATAAAATTTTATAAAGAAAAACAACGCAGATGGACACAAAATAAAGCGTCACAAAAGCAGGTTAAAATTTTCCTGCCGTCAGACAAACTACAAACAGTGCTTAACTGTCCTTTGCCCTACTCTTAATCAAGTTGTAGGGCAATTTTGTATTTTACAGCTTGGTTGCACCTATCCGACGGACTGGGAAAAAAACAACATAATAAACAATTCAAAATTCAAAATCGTAATACCCTCTGTTGGCAAAACTTGGCAGACAATTACCAATGCCCTATGCCCAATAATAATTTGTGTTAAAAAACTCGAAAAATATAGGGATAACGAAAGGGTATATCAGGATTGTTGAAAACTCCGATGATTGCCCAAATTGTCAATCCCCAATGTAATAGAAATCCCAGACCAGCTAGTGGCCCCAGCAATAATAGAGGTAACACTAACCAGCCGAATAGAAAAAATAGCGCTCCTAGAATTACACCATAAAACCAGACATTAAAGTGGAAATTAATAGATTCTTTGGCGTTTTCTTTAACAACAGGATCGTCAGATACGAACAGTATGGCGATAGGTATGCCTACAGATACAAATCCTATGCTGAAAAAAATCGCTCCATGAGATAAGGCAGATAGAAGCTTTCGCTTGTCTGTATCGTACATTGCTTTCTCCTATTTAGTCAGATTGTTGGTTATACTACGACCCTATCATGAGCATCGTTGTCTTAAGATTAAAAGACTTGCCAGAGTCAAAAAAAATTAAGCTAGCTAACAAACAAATACATTTATGTCTACTGAACTTCAGTCTGAACTTACTCAAGCAGTTGAACTTCGCCGCAACTTTGCGATTATATCTCACCCCGATGCTGGTAAAACGACACTAACTGAAAAGCTACTCTTGTACGGGGGTGCAATTCATGAAGCTGGGGCAGTGAAAGCGCGACGGGCACAACGTAAGGCTACCTCTGACTGGATGGCGATGGAGCAACAACGGGGTATTTCCATTACCTCCACAGTGTTGCAATTTGAATACCAGAATTGTCAAATCAATTTATTAGACACTCCCGGACACCAAGATTTCAGTGAAGATACTTATCGTACCCTTGCCGCCGCCGATAATGCCGTGATGTTGATTGATGCGGCAAAAGGTTTGGAACCCCAAACGCGTAAATTGTTTGAAGTGTGTAAGTTGCGGGGTATCCCAATTTTTACATTTATCAACAAACTTGATCGCCCAGGTAGGGAACCTCTGGAACTGTTGGATGAAATAGAGCAAGAGTTAGGATTGCAAACCTATGCGGTAAACTGGCCAATTGGGATGGGCGATCGCTTTAAAGGTGTTTTTGATCGACACAAGCAACAAATACATTTGTTTGAACGCAGCGCCCACGGTAGCCGAGAAGCCCGCGATACAATAGTGGACTTAGGCGATCCGAGGATAGAAGAACAGCTAGAACAAAACCTGTACTACCAACTGAAAAACGATCTAGAACTGTTAGAAGGAGTTGGCCCAGAGCTAGATTTACAGTTGATACACCAAGGCAAAATGACGCCTGTGTTCTTTGGTAGCGCCATGACTAACTTCGGGGTCGAATTATTCCTCAAGTATTTCCTCGACTATGCCCTCAAACCCGGTTCTCATGTCAGCAGTGTGGGTGAAGTTCCGCCTACATACCCGGAATTTTCGGGGTTTGTCTTCAAACTGCAAGCGAATATGGACCCGAAACACCGCGATCGCGTCGCATTTATCCGGGTTTGCACTGGTAAGTTTGAAAAAGATATGATGGTGAATCACGCCCGCATTGGTAAACTTATCCGTCTATCTCGCCCGCAAAAACTTTTTGCTCAAGAGCGAGAATCTATTGATGTGGCTTATCCTGGCGATGTGATCGGTTTGAACAATCCTGGTGTTTTTGCAATCGGAGATACAATTTACACGGGACAAAAGCTCGAATATGAGGGGATTCCGTATTTTTCGCCGGAACTGTTTGCGACTCTAAGGAATCCCAACCCCTCGAAGTCTAAACAATTCCAAAAAGGCGTTGCGGAATTGCGAGAAGAAGGCGCTGTGCAAATTATGTATTCAACTGATGAAGCCAAGCGCGATCCAATTTTGGCGGCGGTGGGTCAGTTGCAATTCGAGGTGGTACAGTTTCGCTTACAAAATGAGTATGGTGTAGAAACCATACTAGACTTATTGCCCTACAGTGTCGCCCGTTGGGTTGAGGGTGGTTGGGAAGCATTAGAAAAAGTGGGACGGATATTCAATACCACTACAGTTAAAGACAGTATGGGACGACCAGTGTTGCTATTCCGTAATGAATGGAATTGTCAACAGTTATTAGGCGACCATCCAGAGTTAAAATTAAGCGCGATTGCCCCAGTATTTTCTAGTCAACAACCAGTGGAGAAATAAAGAAGAATACAGAATTCAGAATCCAGAATTCAGAACTAGTCTTACAGAAGACTAAACTGAATTTTGAGGGCTGACGCATTTATTCAATCTTTATGCTTCACTTGACAAGCAAAACTTGAGCGCCGTTGATTTCTACGGCATCCGGGGTTCGCGCTTTTGCACAAACGTGGATCATTTAGAAGAGATTGGAGTGCCAGAATTTCTATGCCTTCACATGCCAAACCGTCTTTGGAGGCTGGTTTAGTTGCCCTCAAGCAAGGAAATTACCAAACAGCGATCGCTCAACTTGAACCTATTGCTAGTATTCAAAGCAATACTACTGCTAGCTTACAAGCCCAAGTTGGTTTAGTGATGGCTTATGCTCGCACTGGCGAAGTTCCAAAAGCGATCGCTATTTCCCAGAATCTCATTAAGAGTAACAATCCGCAAGTTCAAGAGTGGGCAACACGCGCTCTGGAACACCTGACAAAACGTAAAAAATCCGATCAAGAATCAAAAAAAGTCGAAACTGGATTTGTTGCCTTTGAGAATTCAACCCCAGATTCAACCCCCGTCACTCCCCCGGAAACTCCTAAATTAGAGGAAAAGCCGAACGAGCAAACAATAGAAACCAAAAGCGACGACATCCCGGCGATGGTGCCACTAGCTAGACCCAAAGCTACATTAGCGACACCACCACCTACGCCCCTAAGCGGCTTTATGGGTTCTGTTACCCGCACCCAAGCCAAATTATTCGGCGTTATTTATTGGCGACAAGCACAACGCGCCAGAGCATGGCAACCGCTACGTAAACCAAAATTAATTCCTTTGCGGCTACTGTCAGCCGGAACATTCATCGCTCTGTTTTGGGTGATCCGAGAAATCCTCAAGTTAGTACTAGGATTCATCAACCAGACTTTAGTCAAACTACCTTATCTGGAACCAATACAGCTTTTATACTACGACCCAACTCAACTGTTACTAGTAGTATTGGTGATTTTAATCGCAGTCTCACCTTGGCTGCTGGATCTGCTACTGGCGAACTTGTATGGTCAGCAAGAATTTCCGAAAGATGTATTGAATACCCATAGCCGCGAAGCTGTGCGGGTGCTACAACGTTGTTGCCAACAGCGGCACTGGCCGTTACCCAAACTGCGGATTTTACCAACGGCTGCACCAATTATTCTGACTTATGGTAGTTTACCACGTAATGCCAGGATTGTTGTCAGTCAAGGGCTATTAGAGCAGCTGGCAGATGATGAAATCGCCATTATTTATGCCACGCAGCTAGGGCATATTGCTCACTGGGATTTTGCTGTAATGTCTTTGTTGCTGCTGGTGACACTACCAACTCATAAGCTATATCAACAAGTGTCGGAGTTGGGAGACAAAATATCAGCGAAAATTTGGCGCTGGCCAGTGACAATTCTGGCAAGTATAATTTATGGAGTTTGGTGTTTGCTGACTGGAACTGCATTGTGGTTGTCGCGGTTGCGGCTTTATTATAGTGATCGCATTGCTGCTGAAATTACTGGTAATCCCAATGCCCTGATTCGCGCTTTACTCAAAATCGCCATTGGCATTGCCGCTGATATCCAAAAACAAGAACACACCAGTTGGCAACTGGAAAGCTTAAATCTTTTAACACCAGTCAGCTACCAACAGAGTTTATCTTTGGGAACTATTGCCAGTAATCTCTCTTTTGAATCCTTTTTGAAGTGGGATACAGCCAATCCCTATCGCCGATGGTTTACGATTAATAATAGCCATCCTTTAATGGGCGATCGCCTCGAACGTCTCTGCCAAATAGCCCGTCACTGGCATCTAGACACCGAACTACATTTTGCAAGCGTTCCATCAAAGGTTAAGCGTCAGTCTTTTTTATTACAAATTGCTCCCTGGTTGGGAATTCCTCTAGGGGTTTTGTTTGCAGCTTTCGTCTGGCTAACCTGGCAACTAGCATTCACACTCAAGTTTTTAAATCTAAAGTGGATATATGAAGATTGGTCTTTCATTACAGGCTGCCTTCTGATTGGCTTTAGCATTGGTACTGTGATGCGGATTAATTCTTTCTTCCCCGATATTAAACCTGCCACCGTACAAACTGACGACAGCTTACCCAACCTGTTAGCTGACCCTTCTGCCTTACCTATTGATAGCGTCAGCGTGTGTCTTGTGGGTAAATTATTAGGTCGTCAAGGTACTAGCAACTCCCTTGCGCAAGATTTAATCCTTCAATCCAGCGCAGGTTTGGTGAAATTACACCACATTTCTTGGCTAGGACAGTCAGTCAATCACCAGGATCTAATCGGGCGGCAAATTATCGTCACAGGTTGGTTCCGGCGAGGAGCAACGCCTTGGATTGATATCCAAACCCTAGAAACTCAAAGTGGTAAAACCATTCATAGCCCTCATCCCATTTGGTCTACTTTTTTGGCTGTTGCAGTACAGGCTTGGGGCGCATATATCTTTCTCACTGGTTAGTCATTGGTCATTGGTCATTAGCAAAGGACAAAGAACAAAAGATAAATCGAAATGTAAAGAAAAGTTGCAGATTTTCTCAGAAAATGTTACATTTATTTACACAAATAATAGCAACCGACATAACTCAGCATCACCGCTTAGTTGTGGATTTAGATGATTTTTCCCCGCTCTATACATTTTTATCCTCCCAACACAGCAGTAAATTAACCAGCCACTGGCTGGTTTTTATTTCAAAACATGCTCACTTGAATAAAAAAATGTGTTTTATGTTACGATGCAGTAATACTAATGTCGGAAATGTATGCGCTAAACTAGCTACGTAGAAAATACCGTAGTAATGTAAGGAATGGTATTTGATTCTGCGAATAAAGGCATAGAAGAAAGCGTCTACTTTAGCAAGCAATAGGCTAATTAAATTTACAATTCTTATAATTAAGGTGTTATTAGCTCACCATAGTGTGAGCCTTTGGATTAAATAAGCTTGATCCCGACGAAAAACTGTATTGTTGTATAGGTTGACAGTTTCGAGCAAAAAAATTGGTTTATGGCAGTCTTGGTCAATAGCATCTATTTAAAAGCTAAAGCTAAGTGATTGTTTTCTTGCCTTGCCATGTTCATTTAACTCTGGAGGTATAGTTCATGTCCGTTCGCCTATATATAGGTAATTTGCCTAAAGATGAAATAGATCGTCAAGATCTACAAGCCGTTTTTGCAGCAGAAGGTGATGCTGTAACTACTAAATTAATTAAAGACCGCAAAACTGGCAAATGCCGTGGTTTCGGTTTTCTTACAGTCAACAATGACGAACAAGCTGACGAAATTATTGAAAAGTATAATGGTCAGATGTTCAAAGATACTCCCATTAAGCTAGAGAAGGCATTACCTCGGACAAAGGGTGAAGAGGGCGACGAGCAAGCTCCTAAACCAGTGACTCTTGCTAGTAATAGCCCCCCGACTCCTAGCCCCAACAAAGAAGGTAGCCGCCGCGAGAAAAGCTCTAAGAAGCCTCGTCGTGGCGGCGGTGGCGGCGGCGGTTCTCGTGAAAACAACACCACAACCACCGATTCAGAAGCTATTCGTCCAGATCCTCGTTGGGCTTCGGAATTAGAAAAGCTGAAGCAGATGCTAGCTGCACAAACTACAAATTAATCTTCAAGGGAGATAAATTAAAAATTAAAAGTCAGAATTTTTTTGATTTTTAATTTTTAATTGTTGATAATTATCTAGCTGCTTAGTTTAATGAACTTGCAGCTAATTTTGTAAGTACGTAGCGCAGCCTGCGGTAGGCATCGCATCGCCACTAATACCGCAAGGCGGAAGTCAAAAGGAGCCAGTGCGTTGGGCGGCTCTGCCGACTTGAAGCAACTGGCGTTCAAAAGTCACCCATAATTGTATTTCAGGCTTTTACACCATTAGAAATGGTATGTTTATTTACGTCGTGCTGTACTAATCACATTAAAGCGTACCTGAGAGTTAGCAGCTAGAAGCGTGTAAACTGACCAAGCTCCACAAAATCTATTTGGATTTCAATCAAATCAAACGACACATAAGTTTCACGAATTATCGTACTTACATAAGAAAAGTATATATTCATGCAACTATAGTTTATGTAGACTTGTTGTTAAAACTTGTTTATAAAAACATAAAATTAAGTTGTTGTGATTAGACACATCAAAAAACTCGATCTTGATCAATGTGATCGCAGTAATTAGCTGGATTTGATAAATTATAGTCAGTAATGTCAACAGAACCGGAGGCACGTAGGCGCAGCCCGCCGTAGGCATCGCTCTAAAGATAATCTACACTCAAGGAGATACCGATCATTTGCAGCTTCTGTTATGTCCTCAACTCTAGATTCTTTGCCACCTGCGCTCGCTAAAATTGTCCAGCGCTTTCAACGCGCTTCCGAACCGAAGCGACGCTACGAACAGCTAATCTGGTATGCTCAGAAGCTCAATGAGTTCCCAGAAGCTGATAAATTACCTGAAAATAAAGTTCCTGGTTGCGTGTCTCAAGTTTATATCACCGCAGCCTTGGATGACGGTAAAATTGTCTTTCAGGGCGATTCCGATTCCCAATTAACCAAAGGATTAGTAGGGCTTCTGGTTGAAGGATTGCATGGATTAACACCAACCGAGATTGTCCAACTTACTCCAGATTTTATTCAAGAAACAGGTTTAAATGTTAGCCTGACACCTTCCCGTGCTAATGGATTTTACAACATTTTTAAAACCATGCAAAAAAAAGCATTGGAATCTAAGTTAGATTTGCCTAACTAAACTTGGTCATTTGTCATTTGTCATTTGCAAAAAACAAAGGACAACTGACAAATAACATACAACTACCAAAATTTAGTCTCATGTCAACCAATCTATTATCTACCTCTACTGCTATTGGTTTTGGTGGAGTAGTTCAAGAATATATCTGGAACTGGGAAAACCAACAATTGCGCGTTGTTTATGAAACCCTCGGTAAAGGTTCACCGCTATTGCTGCTACCAGCTTTCAGCAGTGTTTCGACCCGTTTGGAACTAGGCGAACTTGCCAAGTTACTAGCTCCAAATTTTCAAGTTGTAGCCGTAGACTGGCCAGGTTTTGGTGAATCTTCTCGCCCTAGCTTGAATTATCGACCAAAAATATATCAGCAATTTTTGGAAGATTTTGTCAAAGCTGTTTTTAATACTCCTATTACTGTGGTAGCGGCTGGTCATGCTGCTAGTTACGTTTTACAATTAGCTGTCAAACAACCTGCTACTTTCTCACGGATTCTGTTGTTAGCTCCTACTTGGCGTGGGCCTTTGCCAACAATGGGGGCAAGTCAGCAAATAGCTGGCATTGTGAGAGAATTGGTGCGCTCGCCTATACTTGGTCAAGCTCTCTACAAACTCAATACTACTCAATCTTTTTTAAGTTTTATGTACCGCCGTCATGTCTTTAGTGATGCGGCTAAAATTACACCCAGTTTCATTGAGAAAAAGTGGCATACGACTCAACAATCAGGAGCGCGATTTGCATCTGCTGCCTTTGTAACTGGTAATCTTGATGCTGTACACGAACAGTCTGCTTTTTTGGAACTTGTGCAGTCTTTAACCGTACCGCTCATGGTAGTAATTGGGGAATCTAGTCCTCCCAAATCACGAGAAGAAATGAACGCTTTAGTAGCCTTACCAGGGGTGAGAAGCGTTGTCATTCCTGGTTCTCTGGGACTACATGAAGAATACCCAGCAGTTGTTTTAGAAGCAGTTCAAGACTTTTTGTTCTCTTCAAAAAATTAAATCTTCACATTGCACCTTGATGCGAGACTAAGATTATAGAAATAGCGCTTTCAAGATGGGTAAAAATATTGGTCAATAAACTCTTTTAAACCGCAAAGGCACGGAGGACACAGAGAGAGAAGCAAATGCAGTTCTGGCATTATTATTCTCTCTGCGCTCTCTGCGCCTCTGCGGTTCGTAAAAAAAATGACTTTGACAAAGAGTGCCACCTTAACCCAACCGTATTGACCGTATAGTGAGTCCGCTTAGATGCAATATTCCTAACAAGCTATACCAACTTATGAATATTTATTACTTATTACAGATGCACAAAAATAAAGTGCTTAGAAATTAAATTATGTGATTATTTTGCTGAAACCTAAAATAACAGCAAGTTCGCACAAAAATATAAAAAGATTTATCATAGGCGATAATGATTATCCATAAGGTGAGACAAGAGGAATTTAGAGTATGGTGGCTGACGTAATCAATAATTCAGTTCCCGTTACTGTTCTTACAGGCTATTTGGGAGCAGGTAAAACGACTCTACTCAATCACATCCTCACCTACGAACACGGCAAAAAAGTTGCTGTGATTGTCAATGAATTTGGGGAAGTGGGTATTGATAATCAATTGATTATCGATGCAGATGAAGAAATATTTGAAATGAACAATGGCTGTATCTGTTGTACAGTGCGTGGCGATTTAATTCGCATCATTGGCAATTTGATGAAGCGGCGCGATAAATTTGACCATTTAGTAATTGAAACAACTGGATTAGCCGATCCAGCACCAGTGATTCAGACATTTTTTGTTGATGAAGATTTGCAAAGCCAACTGTCTTTAGATGCAGTGGTGACAGTCGTAGATGCCAAGCATATCTCGCAGCACTGGGATGCAGACGAAGCACAAGAACAGATTGCTTTTGCCGATGTAATTTTACTTAATAAAACAGATTTGGTAGCACCAGAAGAGTTGAATGAATTAGAAAAACGGATTCGGGCGATGAATGCGATCGCAAAAATCTACCGCACCCGCAATTCTGAACTAGGAATGGATGCTTTATTAGGTGTAAAAGCCTTTGATTTAGACCGTGCATTAGAAATCGATCCAGATTTCTTAGGTGAAGATGCCCACGTACACGATGAAACTGTCTTTTCTGTGGCTTTAGTAGAAGCAGGTGCAGTCGATGGAGAAAAATTAAACACTTGGCTTTCCGAGTTACTACGTACCCAAGGCCCAGATATTTTTCGGATGAAAGGCATTTTAAATATAGCTGGAGAAGATAATCGATTTGTATTCCAAGGAGTACACATGATATTTGATGGCAAACCTGATCGCCCCTGGAAACCAAGCGAAACCCCCAAAAACGAACTAGTCTTCATCGGCCGCAATCTTGATGCAGCCCAACTCAAGCAAGATTTTCTCGCTTGTCTAGTTTAAAACAAGTTGTTCTTAAGCAGAAGAAGCAGGGGGTAAGAGAAGAAATAACTCATGCCCAATGTCCCATGCCCAATGCCCCTTTACAAATATGAACACCACAACCAGCAAATCTAAGGAATTTGAACAAAACTATTCGGGGACACTTTCAGATTACGTAACTGCGATCGCTTGGTCACCACAAGGTCAAACTTTAGCAGCAACTTCCGCCGCTGGGGAAGTAGTTCTGTGGAGTGATGGCGAACTCACAAGCTTACAAACTGCTAACGGTAAATCAGTAGACTGTCTTGCCTTTTCGCCAGATGGAAAATTTTTAGCTGTTGGCGGACAAGATGGACAGGTGAAAATTTGGTGCGACACTGAATTAATTGCCACGTTGGAAAATGCCCCCGCATGGGTTGATAAGTTAGCTTGGAATTACACCAGTAACCAACTGGCTTTTAGTTTGGGGCGTTATGTCCAGGTCTGGAATGCAGATACTCATGAAATTGTCGTGACGCTGAATTTCGATAACTCTTCAGTATTGGGTGTAAATTGGCGGATTGACGGACAATACTTAGCCATTAGTGGTTACAAGGGAGTGAAGATTTGGCATAGTCAAAGCTGGGATGAAGAACCATACAGCTTAGATATGACTACTGTCAGTTTAGCGATGGCTTGGTCGCCCGATGGCAAATTTCTTGCTTCTGGCAATATGGATCGTAGTGTCACCGTTTTGGAATGGAACAACCCCGATCCTTGGGTAATGCGTGGCTTCCCCGGTAAAATTCGCCAATTGGCATGGTCAGAAGCTATGACTAAAGTAGGTGCGCCAATACTGGCATCTTCTAGCGTTGAAGGTATTGTGGTGTGGGAAAAGCTAGAGGATGATTCATTAGGTTGGGAAGCACGAGTATTAACTAATCATGTGGGTGTAATCAATGCGATCGCCTTTGCACCCAAAAGCTTCCTTCTGGCTTCTGCTGCTGCTGACGGCTGGTTATGTTTGTGGAACCAAGCCAAGGAAGTATCCCAAATTATTACAGGTGTCTCAGGAGGATTTTCTAGCCTAGCTTGGCATCCCCAAGGTAAGTTACTAGCCGCAGGGGGTGAACAGGGCGAATTAGTTGTATGGTCAAAGGTTTTGCGAGGTCAGGGATTCGGACGTAGTTAAGCAATACTCACTAGTTAAAGTTGAACCTCGGCAATTTATTGGCTATGCTGTATCAGCAAAGGTATCTTTGTAAATTATGAACATTATCAAACTGATTCTACTTGCCTGTCCGGCATTTCTGATATCCATGCTGCTGATAGTCAATCCAGCAAACGCATCCAGCCTGAAATCTACATATGCTACCCAATTTGTGACGGTAGTATCTACACAACAAATTCCCGATCTGGTAACACCATTGATTCAAACATCTAATTCGATTATTGATCAACTTGGTTGTAATTGTGCCAACTGTGTTCAAGCCAAATTTCAGTCACTACAAGGCAAGCTGCCATCAGTCAGTTTTTAATAAACTTAGGAGTTACAAATATTGTTAGGGCACAGCAATGCTGTGCCCTTATTAATTTTATAAGCTTTTTGTACATAACTATCGCATTGGTTGCGGCATAATTATTTATGATATTCGCTGAAGTTCGCGCCTAAAAAACGAGGTAGGAAAGCTGTTAGCTAAATTCCTAGATACTGAGAAAGCTGCTGGTAAGCCAGTGAAGTTGGTACCGCCATCTGCACCTAAGCTGTTAAGCTCTTGTTAAAAGAGCTAGTCCGGGGATTAGAAAACTTGCTAGAGTGAACGTAGAGTTAGCCTTAATGTCTAATCGCCAAAACCTATACATATCATGGATTTTGCTAATATTGCATCCCAGCTAAACGCTGGAACGATTTTACCAGAGGGGATTGTTATTCTCACCCTCTTGGGGGTTTTGATTGTTGATTTGATTTTGGGGCGTACATCCGGACGCTGGATTGGATATCTTGCGATCGCAGGTTTATTTGCTTCGATTATCGCCCTATATTTTCAATGGAACGCTGCTAATCCCATCTCTTTTAGCGGTGGCTTTAACGGTGACGACCTGAGTATTGTCTTTCGCGGTATTATTGCCTTATCTGCGATTGTGACTATACTGATGTCAATTCGCTATGTTGAGCAGAGCGGCACCGCTTTAGGCGAATTCATCGCTATTTTGCTGAGTGCTACATTAGGAGGAATGTTTTTATCCGGGGCTAGTGAGTTGGTGATGATTTTCATCTCCCTAGAAACCCTGAGTATCTCCTCTTATTTATTGACAGGTTATACCAAGCGTGACCCTCGCTCCAATGAAGCGGCGCTGAAATACTTGTTAATTGGAGCTTCCAGTACGGCAATATTTTTGTACGGTGTATCACTGCTGTATGGACTATCTGGAGGACAAACTGAACTTAGTGCGATCGCTAATGGCATTGCCACAGCGAAAGTGGGACAATCTTTAGGTTTAGTGATTGCCCTGGTTTTTGCGATCGCAGGAATTGGCTTTAAAATCTCCGCTGCACCCTTTCACCAATGGACACCAGACGTTTACGAAGGCGCTCCCACCCCAGTCATCGCCTTTTTATCAGTCGGTTCCAAAGCAGCTGGGTTTGCGTTAGCCATCCGCTTACTGACAACAGCCTTCCCCCTTGTTGCTGACGAGTGGAGGTTTGTCTTCATAGCCCTAGCCGTTCTCAGCATGATTTTGGGTAACGTAGTCGCCCTAGCCCAAACCAGCATGAAACGGATGCTAGCTTATTCATCCATTGCCCAAGCTGGGTTTGTGATGATTGGCTTGATTGCTGGTACACAGGCAGGATACGCCAGTATGATATTTTACCTACTGGTTTATCTGTTCATGAACCTGTGCGGTTTTACCTGCATTATCCTATTCTCACTGCGGACAGGAACCGACCAGATTGCCGAATACTCTGGCTTATATCAAAAAGACCCACTCCTAACACTGGGGTTGAGTATCTCCCTGCTTTCCTTGGGTGGTATTCCACCATTGGCTGGGTTTTTCGGCAAGATTTACTTATTCTGGGCTGGTTGGCAAGCAGGACTTTATTGGTTAGTTTTGTTGGGCTTAGTCACCAGCGTCGTCTCCATCTACTACTACATTCGTGTAGTTAAGATGATGGTAGTCAAAGAACCCCATGAAATGTCCGACGTGGTGAAGAATTATCCACAAGTGCGTTGGGATTTGCCTGGGCTAAGACCTTTACAGGTTGGGTTGATAGTAACATTAATTGCCACTTCCATAGCAGGGATTTTGTCAAATCCACTGTTTACATTGGCTAACAATTCCATTTCCCATACCCCATTTTTGCAAGCAACAATCAACAGTAATCTAAAAGCAGAAAATCTACTGCTTTTACCAAAATCAGATTCGGTTAGTCAGTCTCAATCTTCAGTTGATTCTACTGCCAAGATATAACCGAGTCTCAACTATACTTTGTACTTAAAAATACGCCTGTTTGCTAATTAGTAGACAGGCGTTGTTATACCTTTTAATTGAAATAAATTTTATGAGGCTGATTAAATAGGTATTTTAATTATAAATTCTGCACCTTTTCCTGGAACAGAAAAACAGTTAAGTTCTCCCTTATGTTTTTCAACTATAATCTGATAACTTATATATAGCCCTAGTCCAGTACCTTTACCCACAGTTTTATTAGTGAAAAACGGATCGAATAGCTTTGAACGAACTTGTTCATTTATCCCTAAACCATTATCAGCAATACTAACTGCTATCCATTTCTCATCGATTAGCTCAGTTTTAATTTGAATTTGAGGATTATTATTTATCAGTTTTTGATTGTCAGTTGTTTGTAGATTTACTGCTGACCACTGACCGTTGAGCGCCGAAGCTTCCAGTGCATCGATCGCATTAGCAAGAATATTCATAAACACTTGGTTGAGTTCACCAGGATAGCAAGTTACATTCGGTATTTGACTATATTTTTTGATGACTTTGATTTCTGGGTACTCATGCCTAGCTTGCAGGCGATGCTCTAAAATCATTAAACTACTATCAATTCCTTCATGAATATTAACTTGCTTAAATTCTGCTTCATCAAGTCTGGAAAAGCTACGTAGTGATTTAACAATTTCTTGAATACGCTCTGTTCCTACTTTCATTGACTGAAAAAGTTTACTTATATCTTGAATCAGAAAGTCTAAATCTATTTCTTCTACTTTATCTTGGATTTCTGGAGGAATATTTGGACAAAGTTGTTGATAAATTTGCACCAATGTTAGTAAATCTTGAGTGTATTTATGGGCGTGGTGAAGATTCCCATAAATAAAACTTACAGGGTTATTAATTTCATGGGCAATACCAGCGACCATCTGACCTAAACTAGACATTTTCTCAGCTTGGATAAGCTGAATTTGGGTAAGTTGTAGTTCGTTTAGTGTTTCTTGTAAAGCAGTTGTACGTTCCTCAACTCTAATTTCAAGCTCTTGATTCGCTTTCCAAAGCGCTTCTTCCGCTTGTTTTCGTCTCTGCACTTCCTTTGCCAATTCATCAAGTTTTTCGTTTAAAAGAATGAAATTACTGCTGGCCAGGTTTCTATTCTCCAAGCGTAAGAGAATTAAAACTGAAGATTCAGGAGACCAAGGTTGAATAACTGCTCCTTGACTACGACATATTAACGTTTGTCCATCATTCTTTCGTAAAGTTAAGGAGCCAATAACCATTGCTCTACTACTTGAACAAGCTTGCAGGTACTTTACAATATCGTTAGTAGACTCAGTTACAATTTCAAAGAGCATTCTTCCTCGCAGTTCCTGACGCCGTAACCCCAACATATCTGCTACTGGTTGATTAGTAGCTAACAACTGACCATCTCCACTCACCAGGAGTAAAGGTTCTGGTAAAACTCTGGCAAGTTCAAGAAATTGTTCAGGAGTCATGGGGCTTCAACTTTCACAGTTTGACTCTACTTTACATATCTGCACTAAGCTTATATTCTGGATTGATTTTGTTTGATGCTGAAAGATTTACACAGATTCTATTCCCCTAAAGTATTCTCGACCTTCTGCATCTTCTGCCTCTTGTGTAAGTTTTAAGTAAACAGTAACTCTACATCCAGAAGCACCTTGTGCTATGGTCTCTTGCAATTCTACTTTGGCATATCCTAGATTATTAGCTGCGATCGTTCCAAAAACGTTTGAAGTCATCATGCACATGCCAGGGCGATTAAGTACTTTGTCGCCAAATGGGCAAACACGGTTGCCAAAGACAATTTTTTCATCATTCTGCTCAATAACATAAAAATCGCCTTGGATTCGTTTTTTTAAATCAATTAAGACATCAGCTACCTGCTTACGAGAAAGGTTAGAGATTTCCAGGGCAGATTTATAATCTTGGTTAATCTGCCTTCCCATCCTTTCACCAACGACGCTAATAAATCCCGAAGCTTCTTCTAAACCAACTACATCCTGCAAAGTACCAGATAATTCTCTGATTAATGTACGTAAAAATATATCGCGTTCTAAAGAAAGATTAAGCGTAGCTATTGAGTGCTTGGGTGTATTGATCATAAATTTTGAGGATACCATCTTGGAAGTACAGTTATAGAGTTCCCCAAAATATCTCTAAAGTAACTACTTAATCTTTTTATTGTGAGAATTTAATGTTTGCTTTTAGTTTTAATGAAAAAAATGTTCATAACAAATTCTGACCTTTATCATTGTGACAGTTTACGGTACAATTTTTCTGGTTTCTATAAATAAACTTTGTTACTTTGAAAACGTAACTAATTACGAGGATCAAGTATGAATATTCTTCACTCTAAATTAGAATATATTAAATATTTATTTTTCATATTTAAAAATAACTTCTGTCTTTGCTATTTTAATAAATAGGTATATTGATGATAAACTCAGAACCTTTTCCTCTCACAGAATTTACTTCTAGAGTTCCTTTGTGTTTTTGGACAATTATTTGATAAGCAATTGATAATCCTAATCCTGTTCCTTTTCCCACAGGTTTTGTTGTGAATAAATGATCAAACATTTTTTGCTGAACATCAACTGATATTCCCACCCCATTATCTTGAATCCGAATCAAGACATGATTCTTATCTTCAGTGAGGGCAGTATGAATTGTAATTTGATTGGGATTTAGCTTAATATCATTAAAACTCATTCCAGCATTAGACTCATCTAAAGCATCAATGGCATTTGCCAAGAGATTTATAAATACCTGATTTAGTTGTCCAGGAAAGCATTCTACTAGGGGAATTTCTTCGTAATATTGAACTACTTGAATAGTAGGACGAATCTTATTCGCTTGTAAACGGTGTTTGAGAATTAGGAGAGTACTATTAATACCTTCATGAATATTAAACAGAGTTTTTTGTTCTGTATCTGCTCTAGAGAAAGTTCGTAAGCTGTGGCTAATATTGGAAATACGATTTGTACCTTCTCTCATTGAAGAAATGAGTTTAGGTAGATCCTCGCGCACGTATTCTAGGTCAATCATTTCAATTGTTTCTTGAATTTTCTGAGATGTTTTGGGATAGGTCTGCTGATAGAGATCAATTAGATGTAACAAATTATCAATATACTCTTTGGCCGGAGTCAAATTAGCTGCAATAAAGCCAACTGGGTTATTAATTTCATGAGCTACATCTGCTACCATGCTTCCCAAAGTAGACATCTTATTCTCCATTATTTGAAGATTAAGAAGCATTATTTCTAGCTCATGGCTTCTTTCTTCTAACTTATTTTGATATTCTTTTAATTCATCAATTACTCTTCTGAGCAAACATTCTTTTTTTCGATTTGTTTCTTCAAGTTTTATCTGATCTGATTCAGAGCGCTCTAATTTCTTTTGGAGAATTCGATTCGCTTTTTGTAATTCTTTAATTTCGTCTTGGTAATCTAATATTTCCATTAACTTTTAGTGATTTCCCAAAATTAACGTTACAAAAGTTTCATTATGGAATTGTGTTTGGCTAATTCCATCTATAGGAGCAATTTCTCCATAAGAATAAAATCCACAGGCTGGTAAATAGTCAGTTAGACAAAGTTTCGTATTTTGATACTCTTCTTGTGCCCTAGTACCAAGTATTTGCCGACGAGCTACACATGAAAAAAATAAAACAGCACTTGGTTCTGTACCAGGATAATTATCTAAAGCATTTATAAATGATGCTTTAGAAGCTGCCAAAATATCTTCATAACCTGCTTCAGAAATTTGAATAATTGCTTGCTCGGGAATATCTCCAAAAAAGGTTATACTACTAGATTCTTGATTGTAAGCAATAGGTGCTCTTATATAAAAATTGCCTTCATTTTCATCAAAGACTGCTAATGGATATTCCATTGAAGGAGGAAGCAAACCTAAATAATGATGATAAAAATCTAAAGCTGGTTTACCATCTATTTCATAGACTATGTTTTTATCTACTTTAGTCACTTTGCTTGTTTGACCAATAGGATGCCAACCACTTGCAACAGCATGAGAAAACAATATTGTGCCAGAAAAAAGCAGAATTGGTACAGAATCACTTAATACTTCTGTTTGAAAAAATTGATATGTACTTTGATATCTTGATTGATCGCCTGCTAAACCACCGAATATCGGTACATATTGACCAAGAGCTAGCTTTAAGCCATTCAATATAGAGACACCACTAGTTGTGAGGCTTTCTGGATGAGTTAAACATAGCTTTGGAGGTGCGATACTTTTTGCTTTAGCTTGATCCACAGCTTGTTTAGTTGCAGTAATTGGATCCTCTGAAACTTTGCGTCCAACTCCTGCATGAATTTCAATTTCGTCTGAGCAAAACAACATCAGGGTGATTGAATCTTGCTGAAACTCTAAGACTGAAGAAATTTCTCCATCTGTTGTTCCACCAATCAACTCAATCCCTGGAAAAGCCCGATCGATTTGCTGTAAAATGAGAGAATGATCAAAGTCAATTGCAGCAAAAATAATCCCAGCTTTTGGTATATCTCCTGCAAGAGAACTGGCACATTGCTGAAGAATTTCTTCAGATGCTGCTAAAGAATCTGGATCGTTACTGTGACCTACTACTGCTTTAAACATACATTTATTATGTTGATAAACGTAACTTACTATAATTATTAAATGATAAGTTTAATGATAAACTCTGAACCTTGCCCTATTGATGAATTTACCTCTAGAGTTCCTCCATGTTTTTCGACAACAATTTGACGAGCAATTGATAACCCTAATCCTGTACCTCGACCCACAGGCTTGGTGGTGAATAAATAGTCAAAGATTTTTTGTTGGACATTAGCCGACATTCCTACGCCATTATCTTTAATCCTAACCAAGATATAATTTTTATCTTCAGTGAGAGTGGTTTGAATCAAAATTTGATTAGGATTTGCTTCAATCTCCATATAGGTAAGTCCTACATTAGACTCCTCTAAAGCATCAATAGCATTAGCTAATAAATTCATAAATACCTGATTTAGTTGTCCGATAAAACATTCTAATTCTGGCAATATATCGTAATCTCTAATTATTTGAATATCGGGTCTAGTTTCGGATGCTTTTAAACGGTGTTTGAGAATCATAATTGTACTATCTATGCCATCATGAATATTGCAATAAACTTTGCGATCGCTATCTGCTCGAGAAAAGGTTCTCAAGCTGGTACTAATGTTGCGAATGCGCTGAACTCCTTCTTTCATTGAGGAAATTAAATTAGGTAGATCGGTAAGTATATACTTCAAGTCTATCGCTGCAATTTCCTCTTGAATTTCTGGAACTGGATTAGGATAGTGCTGCTGATAGAGGTCAATAATCTTAATCATGTCTTGGAAATATACTGAAGCGTGTCCAAGATTGCCATGAATGAAACCAACTGGATTATTGATTTCATGAGCAACTCCTGCTACTAATTGACCAAGGGCAGACATTTTTTCTGTCTGTACAAGCTGAAGTTGAGACTCTTGTAGATCTTTTAATGCCCTAGATAATGCTGATGTCCTTTCTAAAACTCGTTTTTCTAAAGTTTTTGTGAGATTTCGTAATTGAAGATGGGTTTTAATTCTAGCTAATAATTCTTCTTCATGAAAGGGTTTTGTGATGTAATCAACTGCTCCTATGTTTAGACCCTTTACCTTACTAGGAGTATCAGAATTGGCTGTCATAAAAATTACGGGGATATCACAAGTAACTGAATTCTCTTTCAGTCTTTTACAAGTTTCAAATCCATCTATTCCTGGCATCATAACATCTAATAAAATTAAATCAGGAAGTTGAAACTCAACCTGCTTAAGTGCTCTTTGTCCATCATTTTCTGTTATTACTTTAAAACCTACATTATTTAATATATTAAAGACAATTTCTAAATTAGTAGTAGTATCATCTACCACTAAAATTAAACTATCTTTTGGGGTATAAAGGATTTTCATATCTGGTTTTTCATTCATATATTTAAATTAATTTTATTTATTGTTAGTTATTCTCTATTTGCTCTGCGATCGCAGCTAAGTCACCTCTATTTTATTGGCAGACTGACTGCAAATCTCTCGTCTGACAACCTTATAGTTCCCAAAAACTCTGATAACAGCAACATTCTCAGACTAAATTGCCCCATGCAACCAACAGACTTATCTATCGCTACAGCCTGGAAATTAACCATTCATCTGTACTTTCACTAAAGTTGAAAATCCTCTTTCATAAAGCGAGTGCTTTAAAATTAGTCATTATTACCCTTGTCTTTTTAGAAAAGTAGCGCCATCAAAGTTCAAAACTGTTGATGCTATAAGTTAATTTTTTCAGTTAGTCAACAGTATTTATCATGAGTATTTCTAGATATAACTTTTTTATCAAAAAATAGATTTTTGGAGAATTTCAGTAAAGTTACGGTTATGTTTTTAAAGAAAACATTGAAGAATACTGTTTAAGTTAAGAAATATTCAGATAGATTTATACATCACTAACAGTGATGCAAATATAATTTGTACACTATATAGCATCTGGTGTTTTAGCTAATTCTTTTCAAGGAATTGTCATAGGCTCTCTATGAGTCTATTGATTTTTTTATCCTGCAATTAATGTTGGTTACTTCTAACCAATATATTTTTATGAAGGAACTACTTTCGTCTGATTTATACTGTCCATTTTCATCCCATATCAATAAGCATGTTGATGTTTTAGAAGAGTATGCTGTAGAATGGATAACTCGTTTTAACCTACTGGCAAATCAATCAGTTTACCGACGTTTCATCAAGTCAAATTTTTTTAAGCTAGTAGCAGGTGCTTATCCTTACTGCGATCTAGAAAAAATCAAGATTGCCAGTGATTTGTTCAGTTGGCTGTTTATTTGGGATGACCAATGTGATATGTCAGATTTAGGCCAACAACCTGAAGTGCTCAAGCTTTTTCACCAAAGATTTATTGAAGTACTAAATGGAGTAGAACTTACAAGCAACGATATACATCTTAGCTATGCTTTAAGTGACCTACGACAACGGATGCTTCAAATAGGAAGCATAAAATGGTTCCATCATTTTGTTTTTAGCTTTGAGGAATACTTCACTGGATGTGTACAGGAAGCAAGTAACCGCGCACAGGAAATTATACCGGATATTGATACTTATATCAGAATACGGAACTTAAGTTCGGCGGGGGATCTTACCGTAGTATTGATTGAATTTTGCGATCAATTGCTGATTCCTGATATTTTACGACAGCACAACATCTTCAAAAAACTTAAGGAGAAGACAATTAATATTCTTGCCTGGTGTAATGATCTCTTCTCGTATTCTAGAGAAATGGCAAGTGGTGATGTTCACAATCTAGTATTAGTATTGCACTATCAACAGCAACTGCCTTTAGAAATAGCGATTAAGCGTGCAGTCGACATCCACGATCAAGAAGTACGAGAACTGATCGAATTAGAAGCATGTCTGCCATCTTTTGGAGAAGAAGTAGATGCTGAACTTGCAAAGTATATATCAGGAATGTATGCCTGGATACGCGGCAATCTCGATTGGTACTTTAATTCTGATCGCTATCAAACTATAGAAAGGCTAGAGTTAGTAGAAACCTTGGAGCTAGATAAACCTCAAAGCAATATGCAAGTACTTTCAAACATGAAAGTTTTACTACCATCATAAGGAAAACTATACTATTTCAGCGAATATTTTTCACGATGCTCCCAACGATTTTGATAAAGAGTGGTTAGGAGCATCTATAATTTTACTGCTTCAAAGTTAATCAATATTACTCCATAACTAACAATACAAAAGTAACACAATTTCCGTATGAAAAATCAAATGCAACTACCTAATCCACTAAAAACTTCCTCTTTAATCCAGAAAATCCAGTGGGTTGCAAACCCTGTTAGTTTTATGGAAAATGCAGTTCAGCAATATCCTGATATTTTTACTGCTGAGGTAATTGGTTTTGGGGAGACTGTGGTTTTCGTGAACCATCCTCAAGCAATTAAGGAAATTTTCACTAATGATCGGAAGAAGTTTCTATTCGTTGGGAAAGTGAACAGAATATTTGAACCCTTAGCCGGGGAATATTCACTCCTGATGCTGAACGGTGAACGCCATAAACGGCGGCGACAACTCACAATGCCTTCCTTTCATGGCAACAGAATGCGAGCTTACGGTTCTTTGATTTCTAATCTCACTGAACAAGTCTTTAGTCAGTTACCGCTAAATCAGCCCTTCTTAGCTCGTACTGCAATGCAGGAAATTTCTCTGCAAATCATTTTACAAGCTGTCTTTGGCTTGCATAAGGGAGCACGTTACGACAAAATCAAGCGCTTAATGGCGTTGCTTCTCGATCTCTTTAGCTCACCCTTTACTTCTAGCTTCCTTTTTTTCCCCTTCCTGCAACAAGATTTAGGAGCTTGGAGTCCTTGGGGATGGTTTCTACGTCAACGGCAACAAATTTATGAATTGCTTTACGCTGAAATTGCTCAACGCCGGGAAGAACCCAATCCAGATCGCATCGATATTTTATCCTTGCTGATGTTAGCGCGGGATGAAGCGGGTAATCCGATGACAGATCAAGAGTTGCGTGATGATTTGATGACACTGATGGTAGCAGGACATGAAACAGTGGCAACAGCAATGGCTTGGGGATTGTATTGGATTCATCATTTACCGCAAGTACGAGAGAAATTGCTTCAAGAACTTGATTCTCTCAGTGATTCCCCAGATCCCATGAGCATTTCCCAACTACCTTATCTCACAGCTGTTTGTAATGAAACTTTGCGAATTTACCCTATCGCAATGTTCGCGTTCCCCAGGATAGTCCAAGAACCCTGTGAACTACTAGGACATCCTTTAGCTTCTGGAACGTTACTGGTTCCCAGCATTTACCTGACTCATCAGCGTGAGGATTTATATCCCCAGCCTCAGCAATTTAAACCAGAACGGTTTATAGAACACGAATTTTCTACCTATGAATTCTTGCCCTTTGGTGGTGGAGTTCGTCGCTGTATAGGTGAAGCTTTGGCTATGTTTGAAATGAAGCTAGTATTAGCAAAAGTACTGTCAGGCTATCAACTTGCTATAGCTGGTAAGCGGCCAGAGCATCCTCAACGTCGAGGTTTTGCACTTGCGCCTGCTAATGGGGTAAAGATGGTAGTTACAGGACAACATGTGCGTGAAAAGCCTCGAGTGAATATGACAACTACACCCGTCTTTTAGTAATCTGTCTGAGCGATTTTAAAGAATATTAAAAACACAGCTTTTCACAAAAACTGCGTTTTTAGTACTCTTAGATTTGGACTTGGATCAATTACTCATCTAGTCCTCTAACTGTTGCATTGGTATCTCAATAGTAAACTCAGTCCCTTTTCCTAGTGTAGAATCACAGGTTAAATTACCTTTGTGTTTGTCGACGACAATCTGGTAGCTAATCGACAACCCTAAACCCGTACCACTTCCTACTGACTTGGTGGTAAAAAATGGGTCAAATATTTTCTGCTGCACGGCTTTTGTCATGCCAGAACCGTTATCAGTAATCCGAATTATCGCTCTATTAGAATCTGTTAGTTCAGTAAAAATGTGAATTTGTCCTACACGATGAGAAGTTGGTGACGTATCTATGTCATTTGTTAATTCTTCTCGAGCGTTTACGAATGATGGATGATCTATGATAAATGACTCTTCTAAAGCATCAATTGCATTACTCAAGATATTCATAAATACCTGATTTAGTTGACCAGGGTAACAAATAACTTTCGGTAATTTTCCATATTTTTTGATGACTTCAATTTCTAGTAAATTGCTATTTGGTTTCAGTCGGTGCTGCAAAATCATTAAGGTATTGTCTATTCCCTCATGAACATCTACAGGCTTCATTTCGGCTTCATCTAGGCGAGAAAAATTGCGTAAGCCCAAAACAATATCTCGGATACGCGAACTGCCCACTTTCATTGAATCTAGAATCTTGGGCAAGTCTTCTAATAAAAAATCTATGTCAATCTTTTCAGATTTCTCTTCAACTAAAGGGTAAGGATGGGGATATTCTTGCTGATAAATAACTATCAAATTCAGCAATTCTTGGACATACTCACTAGCATGATTAATATTGCCATGAATAAAATTCATAGGATTATTGATTTCATGAGCAATTCCCGCCACCATTTGTCCCAAAGAAGACATTTTTTCACTTTGAATCAATTGGATTTGGGTATGTTGCAATTCTTGTAGAGCTTGTTGTAAAGAGTAATTTTTGTCGTTGAGTTCTTGGGTTCTTTCCTGAACTTTTCTCTCTAGAGTATGGTTGTATTCTTCCAAGCTTTCTTTAGCTTGTGCCAAATTTTTATAAAGAATAGCATTCTCTAGGGATATTGCAGCTTGAGTGGTGAGGAGTTTGAGGACTTCTACGCGATCGCGTGTAAATGCTGCTATTGTCAGACGATTTTCTAGGTAAAGAATCCCAATCAATTTACCCTGATTTAGAAGCGGTATAGACAATAAGCTCTTAGGTTTTTCACTAATTATATAACCATCACCTGCTAGAAAAGAAACAGCTATTGGATCATCAATAACCAAGATTTCTCTAGAGCGTTTAACATAGTTAATCAAAGTAATGGGAACATCGTAGCTTGATTCAAGACAAGTTGATGGAAACTCAGTGTAGGTATGCTCAAAATTTGAACTTGAACAAACTGCTGTAACAGTTAATGCTAAGTTGTCACCTTCACTCAAAATTAAAGCGCATTTAGAAGCTCCTGCATTCTCCATAACAACTTCCATTAAAGTAGAAAGTAGTCGCTCAAGCTCGATTTCCCCAGAAAGTGCTTGAGATGCTTTAATAAATGCGGCTAAATCTAGAGAATCAGAAATACTTATCTTCGAGCGAATAACAGTTTGTTGATTACTTAGGGTAGATAAAGATGATATAGATATGCTATTGAAAGAAGCGCTTTCCTCATTAGCAGGGATACTCAGTTTTTGTTGCTGGGATATAGGAGTGAGTAATTGGGGATAGCGTTTTGCCAAATCGTCAACTTTCGCTTTTGCTCCCCAATTAACATATCCATAGTAGGCATCAACTAAGTAGGTTTGGGCGATTTTCTGCTTGCCCCATTTTAGATAAAATTTAGCTGCAAGTTCCTGAGCTAAAGCTACTTCATTATTGTAGTCATGTTCTTGAGCTAGGGAGATAGCACGGTCGTATTCTTCCATTGCTTCAAAATATTTCCCTTCAACTTGATGCCTTTCTGCTTCTACCAAATAAAATTTATGCCAATTATTCATTGGGGCGTGATATGCCCAATATTGCATTTTTTCCTGATTAGCTTGCACCCGATCGAGAATACGCTTTTGCTCTGAATCAGGTGCATCAGTGTACACCGCCAGTTTGGCTAGAGAATCGTAAAAATAGAAAACAGGAACAACTAGTTGTCCTGTACCACTATCTAAATACTTTTCAGCTAAGGTGGCATTTTCAGCTGCTTGAGGGAACTGCTGAAACAAGTAGTATAAATGTAGTTTATGGAAATATAAATAAAAAAGTCCGATTCCATCCTTGGCTTCCAAATGAAGTGGCAACATTTTCTCTTCATCATAGGCTTCACCAATTAAACGACAAGGATCTTCTACAATGCCCAGTAAATTTAAGACACTCTGTTGATAGATACAATTCCAGTTTAAGGCTCTTTCTTGCTTGATTTGCTTGAGGGCATTGCTGTAGTTTGCTATCTCGCGTTCCAGCCCTGTCAGTTCTCTACCTATGGAATAAGAACAGAAACAATAAAACTGAAGAGCTAAGGCTGCAAATTCTAAATTTCCTGTTTCCATCGCTAGAGAGTAACTCCCCAGTACACTGTTTAATGTTTCCTTAGGATGCTCCTTCCAATGGCGGATACCTGCATGAAATACCTGCATAACTTTTGCTTCAACTTCTTTAGCATTGTACTTAGCTACCAAACTTAAAGCCAGTTTGCCAAAATCATAGCCAGACTGAATATCTCCTTTTTCGCTACAGAGGATCGTTCCGTAAAGAACGTATGCAAAGGCGGACAAGGGGGCATTGCCATATTTGAGCGATAAGTTGATTTGTTTAAGAACAATCAATGAAAAAAGTTCAGGAGTAACTGCATAGGCGAAAAAAAGCGCATTCGATAGAATCCGCATAACTACCAATGTTTGTTCTGCCGTCATTTTTGGCAGATCAATTAAATCCTCAATCTGCTTTCCATTTAAATTTGATGTTAATTCAGCGATCGCTAGCTGAATATCTGACTGACTGGGATTTTCAGGCAACTCAACTTCCAACAATTTTAGAACACTTAGTGCAGTCCTAACAGATTCTAGTGCTTGGTTCTGCGCTCCATAAGCTTTAATTTTGACTTCATAAACTTTTACTTTCTCCAGCAGTGTTTTTGCTCGTGTCAACACTACCTCTACTAATTGCTCCATTTGCCTAAAGTCGCCAGCTAGATACGCCGCCTCTGCTCCTGTCTCATACAAAGCTAGAATTAGTTGATATTTAGTCTCCCAACTATCACTTGCCAGCAGTTGGATGCCGATAGTTAAATACTTAACAGCAGCGGGATAAGCTGTTGATGCTAAAGCTTTACGTCCAGCAATTAGATTCATCTGGGCCAGTTCATCTCGTTTAGCTTGAGGGGAGATGAATTCTACTGCGATATTAAACTGATTGACAAGCTCAAAAATCTTCTCTTCCTGTTCTGCAACAGGAATATTGTTCAATAAAAGTAGCCCGATTTTTAAGTGAATTGACTTTTTTTGTTCTTCAGGAATTAAAGAATAAGCGGCTTGCTGCACTCGATCATGGACAAATTTATACTTAGGTAACTGTAAATTAAAATTTGAAAATTGTGTAGATTCTGTTCCATGAACAATGAATTCTTGATTAGTATTATCTTTTGAAAAAATGTTGTAATTTTCCGTTTGTGGTAAAACTAGTCCATCAAGTAATGCTTGCCACAAGTCTGATGCTGTATCTACTACAGATTTTTCATTTACGATCGCCAGAGTTTTTAAGTCAAATTGATTCCCAATACAGGCAGCTAGTTTCAAAACTTTTTGGGTATATATTGGCAACTTTTCTATTTGTAGGGTGATAAATTCTACGACATCATCCGTGAGAGCTAAATCTTTAATTTTAGAAATATCATACTGCCAATGACCAGCATCAAAATTTAATACAATTAGCCCATCCTCATATAAAGATTTTATAAATTGAACAGAAAAGAAGGGATTGCCTTTAGTTTTAGCAAATACCATCTGGGTAAGAGAAACAGCAATTAATTCAGAACAATGAAGTGTATCAGCAATTAGATGATTTAAATCACTCTGATTTAGAGGTACTAAAGTAATTGTATTAATGATTGCTCCTGTTTTTTGAATCTCCTGTAGTGTCAAATAAAGCGGATGTGCCTTGGAAACTTCATTATCTCGATAGGAACCAACTAATAATAAACCTCCTTTGGTTTCACGTATCTGTTCTGTCTCTTCTGAAAAAGAAGACAACATGCTTTCACACATTAATAATTGAATTAATTTCAAGGAAACCGTATCTGCCCATTGCAAGTCATCGAGAAATATAACCAGGGGATGTTCTTTATTTGTGAAGATTTGGATGAATTTTTGAAACAATAAATTAAAGCGATTTTGAGCAGCACTGCCAGAGAGTTCAGTCACTGGAGGTTGCTTACCAATAATCTGTTCGAGTTCAGGAATAACATCAATAATCACCTGAGTTTGTGTACCCAATTCTCGCAGAATTTTGACTTTCCATTGTTGAATTTGGGCATCAGTTTCTGAGAGCAGTTGCCCGATTAAGTCCCGAAAGGCTTGCACTAATCCTGACAAAGGAATATCACGTTGAAACTGGTCAAATTTGCCTTTGATGAAGTAACTACGCTGCCGCACAATAGGTTTGTGGACTTCATTGACCACAGCAGTTTTGCCAATGCCAGAGAAACCTGCGACTAATATCATTTCTGTTGCCCCTTCTGTTACACGCTTAAAAGCAGCGAGTAGGGTTTCAACTTCACTTTGGCGACCGTAGAGTTTTTCGGGGATTATGAAACGGTCTGAGATGTCTCTCACACCGAGTTCAAAAGATGCTATATTTCCTGTTTCTTGCCATTGGCTTTGGCACGTCTCCAAGTCATGCTTTAACCCCAAAGCACTTTGATAGCGGTCTTCAGCATTTTTTGCCATCAGCTTGCTGATGATGTCAGACAAAATTGGCGGAATATTGGAGTTAATTCGACTGGCTCTTAGCGGTTGTTTGGCAATGTGAGAATAAACTAACTCTGTCGGATCTTTGCTGGTGAAGGGTAACTGTCCGGTGAGGAGCTGAAAGAAGGTGACACCGAGGGAATAAAAATCAGTGCGGTAGTCAATACCTCGGTTCATCCTTCCGGTTTGTTCTGGAGAAATGTAAGCCAGAGTACCTTCTAAGATGTTGGGATTCGTGAGAAATTGAATTTCTCTTGGCAGAAGGGTGGCAATACTAAAGTCGATGAGTTTGATTTCATTTGTGCTAGGGTTTATGAGGATGTTGGCAGGCTTGATATCTTTGTGAATGATGCGATCGCGATGCAGTCTTTCCAGGGTAGAAGCAATTTTAATCGCAATGTGGAAGAACTCGGAGAGGGAAAGCCAGTTTTCCTTTTTGCCCTTGTTCTCTATTCGCCAGTTTTGGAGGGAAATACCGCCAAAATCTTCCATTACTAAGACATAGCTGTTACGGTAATTTTCTAAACTATAGGTTTTGACTATGCCAGGAAGATCAAGGTTTTTGGTGATGATATATTGATTTCGGAACTGAGCTATTTCCGCAAAGGTAGGATATTCATTCCGCATCAATTTGAGAACGACTAATTTTTGGTCTTCTTCTCTAATACCCCGATAAACCAGGGTTTTACTGCCTGAGTAGATTTGTTCAGTAATGCGATAGCCAAGAAACGAATATAATGTATCCAATACTACTAACATTGTGGACTATGCTCATAATTATTGTTTCTATGGCTTATTATTCCCGCGCAAAGACTATCCTCATCATGAAATAGGATTTTTTTGTTTAACTTGTATTATAAAATATGACTTTTAATATATTTTTCTTACTAAATATCTGAATTTTGAGCTGTAGCGTTTTCTCATCAAGTTAAGTAGATATCAAAACTTCAACCACAACCCCTCTTTGAACTTACAAAGAGGGAAGATAAAGTACAGCTTTACCTTAGCTTGGTAAAGCTGTACCTCACTAAATAATGATGATTTGTCAACATAAGTGTTTTTGAACTAACTATTTTTATCCGCTTTTAATCGGACACCAATTATAGATGGTGTATTTTTGGCTGCGATAATAATAACGAGCACAAATACTACTTGATTTTTTGTTTAATAAAAGTCACAACCTGAGTTAGCTGTTTCTTCAAACCATCAATTTCTGCCTGCATTTTCACAATTTTTTCATTCAATGCATTAATTTCTGCCTCGGAGACTCCTCCAGTACTGGGGGTTGTGACGCTAGGGGCTACTACCGTACCATTGGTGACACTAGAGGTTGCTACTGTGCCATTTTTGACGCCAACCACGGCTCCTACTGAAACTAGTTCTGGGCGTGGCTGTTTCGCCTTAGCCATAGCTAACTTAATCGCGCCAATTAGTTGTTTTTGATCAAAAGGCTTGCCCAAAAATTCAAAATATTCAAATGGTTCTGTGATTTTCTCAGTCACCTCTTCCTTGCGACCAGACATGATCACTAAAGGAATTTTTCTTAATTCTGGGTGGGCTTGAACTTGCTGAAAAACTTCCCAGCCACTCATTTTAGGCAACAGGAAATCCAGCATAATCAGGCTGAGTTTTTCCTGAAGGATGAAATTTAGTCCTTCCACACCGTCTTTTGCTTCCAGTACCTCAAAATTACCCGGAGGCAACATTTCTCGTACTTTTACCCTGACAACTGTAGTGTCATCGATAACTAAAATCTTGTTGCTTGCCACGACTGTTTGCTCTAACAGAAACTATAAGTGTAAATAGCGGCTTTGCCGATTGTCCTTGAGAATCCTCCCACTATATACAAAATTTCTAGCAATTGGGGGATAGTATATTTCGGTATAAATGACATTGCTAGAGGTGTTTTGCAAAACTTTTACTCGCGCTCTTTTCAATTTGTGTCATGGTGATATTTAATCAACAGACCACTACATCTATATCCGCATCTTGCTGGGATGTCTATGATTTCGTCACAACAAGCCGACCTAAAGTCTGAAATTACGGCAATGCCTAGCTGGCTACGTCGCCCAATTGGCAAAGCCAGTGAAATCTCTACCGTACAACGCATTATTAAGCAGCGCCAAATTCACACAATTTGCGAAGAAGGACACTGTCCCAACCGGGGAGAGTGCTATGCCCAAAAAACTGCAACTTTCTTGCTAATGGGGCCTACCTGCACACGCTCTTGTGCTTTCTGTCAAGTAGATAAAGGTCATGCACCAATGCCTCTTGATTTAGAGGAACCTGAAAAGGTTGCCCAGGCGGTGCAGCTTTTGGGATTGCGTTATGTGGTGCTGACTTCTGTAGCCCGTGATGACTTGCCCGATCAGGGGGCAGGGCACTTTGTAAAGACGATCGCGACTATCCGCCAATTGAACCCAGAGACTCAAATAGAAGTGCTGACCCCAGATTTTTGGGGTGGTGCTGGTGTTGGGGAGTTAGGTCAACGCCAGCGGATAGCGATGATTGTCAAAGCCAAACCAGCTTGTTTTAATCACAATATCGAGACAGTGCAACGTTTAACTGGGCCAGTGCGCCGGGGAGCCAAGTACGATCGCTCACTCTTGGTGCTGGCTATGGTCAAAGAAATCGATTCAACAATTCCCACCAAATCAGGTTTGATGCTGGGACACGGAGAAACACTTGATGAAGTCATTAAAGCAATGGCTGATTTAAGGACTGTGGGGTGCGATCGCTTGACTATTGGGCAGTATATGCGTCCTTCTCTAGAACATTTGCCAGTCCAAAAATATTGGACTCCAGAGGAATTCGATCAACTCGGCAGATTAGCATGGGAAATGGGATTCAACCATGTTCGCTCTGGACCTCTGGTTCGCAGTTCCTATCATGCTGGAGAGGAGGGAGTAGGGGGATGAGGGAGACAAGGGGACAAGGGAGACGAAGGAGAATATCTCCCCAATGCCCCATTCCCAATACCCCATGCCCAATTTCCAACTTCACACAAATATTCTTAAAGAATTTGAGTATTTGGTACACCAATTTGGTATTTCTTAAAAAGTCCTGACATTAGGAGAACCGCATTATGACCGCTAAAAACAAAGATTTACCAGTTGCCGACAGTGGAGCTAAACCTCCCTACGCCTTTCGCACAGGCTGGGCACTGTTCTTGTTAGCTATCAATTTCCTGGTAGCAGCCTGGTATTTCCACATTATTGAATAATTAGAAGTGGAGTGGTGCTGCTCAAATCGTTCCTTTAAATAAACCTTTGGGACGAATGAGCAGCACCAAAATCATGATCAACAGTGCAACACCTTGTTTATACTGTGAACCCAGCCAAGGAGTGCTGATTTCCTGGACAATGCCAATGATAAAAGCTGCTGCGATCGCACCATAGGGGTTGCCAATCCCACCAAGAATTACTGAGGCAAATAATGGTAATATTAAGAACCATCCCATATTCGGACGCACGGCTGTAATTAACCCATACATACTGCCGCCCAAAGACGTAAGAGTGCCAGCTATTAGCCAAGTCCAAAAAATTACTCGGTCAACATTGATACCTGAAACCCTGGCTAAATCCAGATCGTCGGCAACTGCTCGCATCGCTTTACCAATTTTGGTATTTTGCAACAAGTAATGCAGCGCCAAAATTGCTAGCACCGCCAACCCTAATACCAATAATTGATTTTGCGGTATCTTTAAACCCAAAATATCTAAAGCCGGAGTAACAGGTAAATTATAATTTTGGTTTTTGCCGCCCCAGATAAAAATAATTCCATTGCGAAGAAATAAGGCAAGCCCGATAGAAATAATAATCAGCGTAGTAGAAGTAGCACGGATAGAGCGCATCTTTGACCACAGTAACTTTTCCGATAACAGCATTGCTGCTACTGTTCCTGCCGCTGCCAGGATCATCGACAGCCAAATATTGACTCCAATGGTGTTTATCAGCCAAGTTAGATAAGCTCCTAAAGTGAGAAAGTCACCATGAGCAAAGTTAGATAGCCGTAAAATTCCATAAGTAAGAGTTAGTCCAACTGCGGCTAGAGCAATAATGCTCCCCACCGCAATCCCATTAACGATTAGTTGGGCGAATTGTGTATCCATAAGTCTTAAGTTACGTTTGGAAAATTTTAAGTTAGTAGTTCATACAATAATTTTTTTTTGAACTAGCTGCTAAACTCGACATCATAAGTTATGGTTTATAACAACATAAGTTATCGTTTATAAATAAAAAAGAATTCTCGGCTAATATACATAAAATCCTTTTAGGATTTTATGCAAAGCTAAATTTGTTTAGCGGTCTAGTTGACCATGCAGCAGTATTCAAGCTTACCAGACCAAAACTCACTGATAGATGCAACGCCAAAACTTTTGACAACAATAGAGCAACTTCGCGCGCAGCTGTGGCTAGAGAGCAGCTTAAACCAGTTGCAAAGTCGCCTTAATGATTGCTTGCTTTCTGCTTGTAACACTGTCCCACAGCCAGAAGCCGCACAAGCGGAAATTTTCCAAACCCTGGTTAACGAGATTAACAGTGCTGTTGACAGCAGTAATCTGGCACTTACAGAATGTGCCGTAGGCATCGCTATGTGCCAACCACAAGAAACTGTTGCCAGAGTTTGCTATGTTTCTCGTTCTCCGTCCCTAAATTCACCACCTTTATTTCTAGAAGTGCTGACAGCAGAAAAGCTGCTGTTGAGGTTACAAGAGGTGATAAAACTTGAAGATTTGCAACAGCTTGAGAATCAACAACTACCGAGCGCTTGGCGGTTAGCTGATGATTCTGGCAGCGTTATGGGCTGGCTAATTATCGCCACACCGCCCCTAAGCTCTGATCATGAGTCGCTCATAGAATCGCAAGCTCAAATCAGATCAGAATTGATGGCAAGGTCTGCAAAGTACTGTACAACAGCTTTGGTACAACTTAGACACATATTATCTTGGCAGCAACAATATCAACAGTTAAGTAACTCTAATCAAGAATTGGAGCGCACCAATCAACTGAAAAATCAGTTTTTAGCAAACACCAGTCATGAAATTCGCACACTGCTTAATTGTATTACTGTGCCAGTTTACATGCTTTTAACCCCAGGGTTTGAACCAACTAAAGAAAGCCAGCGAAACTATTTAAATATCATTCAGTCTAGTGGTAAGCACTTGCTAGCTCTGATTAATGATATTTTGGATCTTTCTAAAATTGAAGCAAATCAGCTAGCAGTGAAGTGGGAAACACTAGATGTACGATTCGTATGTGACAGTGTCTTTGCACTGGTGAAAGAGAAAGCTGCTGATAAAGGTTTAAACCTACGTCTAGAAATTGACCTCGATATCACAACCCTAGAAGCTGATGATTTGCGACTCAAGCAAATGCTCTTGAATTTACTTTTGAATGCCCTAAAGTTCACCAGCGAAGGAAGTGTTGGCTTAGAGGTTGTTATTGAAGGTGTATTTGTGCATTTTACAGTTTGGGATACTGGCACTGGTATTTCCCAAGAAGACCAAGTTCAACTGTTTCAACGCTATTTTCAAGTTGCCAAGGCTGATGGTGTTGAAGGTACTGGTTTGGGTTTAGCACTGACTCAAAAACTCGCTCAAATTCACGGTGGTTCTATGAAAGTAGAATCTGAAGTAGATCGCGGCTCCCGTTTTACCCTCATACTTCCCCTTAACCAAGAGGCGGGAGTGGAGGGAGCAGAGGAAGCAGGGGAAGCAAAATTTTCCTCATCTCCTCTGCCTTTGACTCCTAGTTCCTCTGTAGATATTTTGCTGGTAGAAAATGATTTACCCAATGCTGACTTGATGCAAATTTATTTACGTAAATTGGGATATCAAGTGACTTGGGTTAAGAATGCTGCTGAGATGTGGGAAGCTCTAACACAGTTAGATCCAGCTGTGATTTTAATGGATGTTTTTCTGGCAGAAGAAAATGGTCTTAACTTGGTGCAACAACTGCGAGAACATCAGCAATATCGGACGATTCCGGTAATTGTTCAAACAGCAATGGCGATGAAAGGCGATCGCGAAACCTGTCTAGCTGCTGGAGTAAATGACTATATTTCTAAACCGATCGATTTACCGCTTTTAGCTAGTCTGGTAGCCAAGTATAGTAAACCGCCAAAAGCAACTGAAGGAGAGATGGAGTAGGGAATATCTCAGTAAATATATTTATAAATTAGAAAGTATTGCTACATAAACATAAATGCTTGTATAGCGTTTCGTGGCTTGCTCACAGTACTCCTACGGAAAAGCACGCTACGCATACCGTGGGTAGTCCGTTTTCGAGACTCCACAATTTGAAACCCGCGTAGGCGGGTTTTGTCTGTATAGCCGCAAATTCGATGACTCTGTTTGTAAATTCATGGAACCCACATTTTAGCCAGTGAGTTGGTACGAAATTTCAAGACTTGCTAAACCTTAAGCAAATTTACGTATATCATGTAAGTTAGTGCAAGATAGCAAGTCATGAATAATGCTGATCCTCAAGCAAGAGCAGCTGAAATTGAAAACCTAGTCGCCTCAAATGAACTGAATCAAGCAACAAAGCGATTAATGGATCTTGTAACAGATTTTTCTAATAGCAAAATTTATAGGCGAGACGTTATTAATATTCGAGCTTCATACACTGACTTAAATGACGAACAACGTCGTTTAGGAAAAACAGATGCTATCAAGATTGATATGAGGAAACTCAGAGAACAAATTTTGGAGTTTGCTGAAGTAATTTTAAATGAGTATAAACTAACAAAGGAAGAAATTACTAGCCCAGAAGATACCGATTATAGTCAGCCAAAACCTTTTACAGATCCAATTAATATTTATCTTCCACAAAAGGTGGATAAGATAGACGAAACTAAAACTCAATATGAATTAGACAGAGATAAGTTTATAACCAAACGAAAATTAATTAATAATTCTACTTCTTCAAGAGTATTTGAATGTTACGGAATTTTTAAGAGTTATAAAAGTCGCGCTGTCAAATTTCAACTGTGTAACATTGATATCAATTTAAAATTAGGTGAAATAACGGCTGTTGTTGGTGAAAACGGAAATGGAAAAACAACTCTTTTGAAAATAATAGCAGGAGAACTGCCAACAAATGCAGGAAAAATAATTTATCCATGTTTGAATTTAAACAGTAAACCAGATTTATATTATATAAAACAACAAATCGCCTACATTCCTCAAGAATTACCAAAATGGTATGGTTTATTGGCTGATAATCTACATTTTGCAGCATCGATTCATGGCATTACAGGCCAAGATAATCAAGATATAGTGGATTTTACTATTAGTCGGCTGGGACTAGAGCAGTATAAAAAAGCGTCGTGGAATGAAATATCTGGTGGTTTTAAAATGCGATTTGTACTAGCAAAGGCTATTATTTGTAATCCCAAACTAATTATTTTAGATGAACCTCTAGCAAATCTTGATATAAATACTCAAGTTCTTTTCTTAAAAGATTTAAGAGATTTTGCTCGATCTAAAAAGAATCCTATATCAATTATTATTAGTTCACAGCATCTATATGAAGTTGAGAATATTGCTGATAATATTCTTTTTATTAAAAATGGTCAAGCTAAATATAATGGCTCAGTTAAAAATTTTGGGGAAGATAGAGAAAATAACTCTTATGAAATAGATTGCAATCTATCGAAAGAACAAATAATGGATTTACTTGAACCAGTTAATTATAAGACAGTTGAGCAAGCCTGTAATAGCTTTATTATTCATACATCTTTAGATGTAACTAGTAATGACTTAATAAGAGTTTTTCTCGAACATAATATATCGTTAAAATATTTTAGAGATATTAGCAAATCTACTCGCAAATTATTTGAAACACAGTTATGATAAAAATAATTGGGGAAATACAAAAATGGTTTGCTAAGATACTATTCCCTGAATTTTTGAATAAAATAGACCATTCTTAGTTACTTAATCGACCAAGACTCTGGTTACTCAAACTACATTATATTATTTATTATGCACTAATAGTAAATGTAATAATTATTTTTATCGTTTTGATTGTCCCAATTAAAGTATATTTTTTATCTATTTTTTTGATAGTAGGAATTGTTATTATTGCCATTAGTGAAATTATAATACTTATTTATTGGTTGTACAAGCTATCTCATTATAATATTGAAAAACAATATGGTAATACTTGCAAAAGTAAAGGGTTTTTAGAGTTAATATGTTATATTGCCTGTATAATGCTTATTGCTTCAGCAACATTAGTCTTCTATTTCTCAGTGATTTGTAAAAGCGCGTTTATTATTATTCCTCAAAACAAACTAAGCATTGATTTATTAATACTACATTCAATTAATTTAGATATAGATTATACTGTTTATATAAATAAAAAGTATGATAAAACAAATGAAGTTAAAGAAGTAGATGAAACTAAATTGTTTGCAATAAAAAAAGAACAAAATGAATTTAAAAAATTAAATCAATATTTATTATTTTTAGTAGATTATAAGAATAAAGTCATCCAAAAGCAGAAAAGAGAGAGCATTTTTTCTAATACATATGATGATTCTCAAGAGAGAGAAAAGCAAATTTCAAAATTTGAAAAACTACAAAAACTTTCAGATAATCATTCTTTACAACTATTTTTGTTAAAAAATAACGAATTACGAGATTGTTTGAAAAAATCAATTAGTGACAAAAATAGGATGTTTTTAGAATTAGAATATTATAATGAAAGATTTTATTCTTCTGAAGAGAAAAGGATAAAGATATTTAATTTTTTATTAAATAAAAAAGAATGTAACTATATCAAAAATAGTATTCTTAAAAATTTAGTAGAATCTATAAAAAAAGGCAATATACAAAAAATTATTGGTATATTAGAAAATTATACAGGACAAAATATCTTTAATCAGCAATCAAAATATCCAGATAATCCAGAGCCAGATAAAATAATATTTAAAGCTGAAATTATTGCTTCTGATATTTATGAAAAATTTTATGGTGATAATTTTATTGTAGCAATATTAATTAATTATTTAATTGTGGATTTAGTTGTTATCCTTTTATTTTTATTTAAAAATACCTATTTGCTTGACTTTATACTTGCTTTAATTTATATTTTGGTAATTATAGTAGTATTTACATTTACTGCTTCTTTGTCATGGATTAACGACTTATCCGTAGGAAGAAAAATAGTTATTTTCGTTTTTTTTCCAGCTTTATTTTGTTCTTTTCAAACACTAAATTTTAAAAAACCAAAGAAATATTCACGCTTTAAGACACTTAATATTATAATTTTTCCATTTGCATTAATTATTGTTGCTTATTTTATTTTATACATTTTATATGATAGAAAAATGCTTGTAAGTGAAGACGATAATTATATATCTAATTTTATACAAATTCTTATTATAAGTTTAATATATCTGCCGTTTATCCCTTATATAAAAGGTCAGTTAACTAGACAATTATCTTTACCCAAAGATTAAATTATGAATAGCAAGTTTATTAAAATTAAAAACCTAATTCAACAAGGCGATTTACAAAATGCTATTTCAAATCTCACTGAAATTACTAATGAATACTCATCTCGATATCATAATGAAGTGATTTTACACACAGCTAATTTAAAGGAATTACTAGAAAATGAACGTCAAGGTATCCTCACCACAGAAGAAATCAGACGTGAGAAGAATCGAATCGTATATGCACTACTAAATTTAATTAATGAAATTGAGCAAGAAATTGCCACAAAAAAAGATAATAAAAATCAGATAGTTAACACTATAAATAAAGATAAGATTATTAAGATTCTGTTTCTATCTGCAAATCCTTTAAAGACTACGCATCTCAAATTAGATCAAGAGAGCCGTTCAATAGATCAAGCATTGCGTAAATCAGAATTTCGCGAAAAATTTGAGATAATTCAACATTGGGCTGTTCGTGTTGGTGACTTACAGGAAATTTTATTACGTCATCAGCCTGATATCGTACATTTTAGTGGTCATGGAAGTCCATCAAGCGAAATCATTTTCCAAGATAACTCTGGTAACAGTCATCCTGTTTCAGTTAGAGCATTAAGTCAACTATTTTCTGTATTAAAAGATAATATTCGATGTGTTGTTCTGAATGCCTGTTATTCGGAAGCACAAGCAAAAGCGATCGCACAACATATTGATAGCGTGGTTGGGATGTCTAAAGCAATTAAAGATGATTCAGCTATTAGTTTCGCAACCTCATTTTATCAAGCTTTGGGCTATGGGCGCCATGTAAAAACAGCCTTTGACTTAGGTTGTGTGCAAATCGATATGGAAAATTTAGATGAGCAAGATACGCCACAATTACTCGCTTTAAAATGCAGCCCGACTACCATTTTTTTACAAACCATATTTGAATACCACAATCTGTATTTTTATATTTTGCACCATTCTCAATAACTGTAGGATGGTACTGCCCACTACGCAAAAATAAGAGTTTGAGCGAACGGTAAGCAGTACCCAGGCTACAAAAATTGTTTAGCCGCCTACAATGGTATTTGTTGGGTGCTGTAGGGTTTTGGCAGGATTGGGAAATGATGCTGACAGAAAAATTTGAGCAATTAAAAGCCTTATTTAAAGAAATAGAGCAGGCGTTGATTGCCTACTCTGGTGGTGTTGATAGCACTTTGGTTGCTAAAATTGCTTATGATGTGTTGGGCGATCGCGCTTTGGCTATCACGGCTGTTTCTCCTTCGCTGTTACCAGAAGAATTGGAAGATGCCAAAATTCAAGCTGCAACTATTGGGATTCCTCATAAAATCGTCCAAACTCACGAGATGGAAAATCCCAATTACACCTCTAACCCGGTTAATCGTTGTTATTTCTGCAAAAGTGAGTTGCACGACACTCTCAAACCTTTAGCTTTAGAGTTGGGTTATCCCTATGTAGTGGATGGGGTGAATGCCGATGATTTGCATGATTATCGCCCAGGAATTCAGGCGGCGAAAGAAAGAGGGGCGCGATCGCCTTTAGCAGAAGTAGGTGTCACCAAAGTAGAAGTTCGCCAACTTTCGCAACAACTTGATTTACCTTGGTGGGATAAACCCGCTCAACCTTGCCTCAGTTCCCGGTTTCCTTACGGTGAAGAGATTACTGTGGCTAAGTTGCAACGAGTCGGTAGAGGAGAAATTTTCTTAAGAAAGCTAGGTTGGCAGAATTTGCGCGTGCGATCGCAAGGGGATACAGCACGTATTGAATTACCACCAGAACAAATTAAAGAGTTTGTGTTGACTACGGATTTACAGAAAGTAGTTTCTGCATTTCAAGATTTTGGATTTATCTACGTAACCTTAGATTTAGAAGGTTATCGTAGCGGTAAGTTGAATCAGGTTTTAAATAGAGAAGCTTTAGGCGTTAAAGTATAGGATTTATAGTTGTATAAATATAGAGTTTATTTACCTTCTAGAGAAATTAGAAAGCAACCGTTAATCCTCCAGATATTATCGGGCTGTTTTTCCATAATATATAAAGCCCTCAAGGGGACTCCATCAGGAGCAAGTAGCAGTACTGGTTGAGTTATATTTCCCTGGATGGTTGTTATCTTCTCAAAAAAGATAGAACGAGGACGGTATACTGCTGGGTAGCTTGTCTTTACCATCTGCATAAAATTTTCTGGGGTTCCAAATTGCGCCTGAATCGCTGGACTAGCAAAAGCAAAAGCGCTTTGGGCATCATCTTTTTTAAAAGCTGCCAATTGGTATTCAATTACAGAACGTATATTGATAGCATCGGTATCAGGAACTTCCATAAATTTAAAAATTGCGAGCGCTCCAAGTGTCGGCAAAGCGATCGCTCAATTCTCAAGCTGAGTGAGCTTGTATTCTATCTGCTGTAGTGCCGTTCGCCACACATCATATCCCTCTTGAGACAGGTGCAACCCATCTGTGGTCAACTCTGGACGCATATTGCCTTCCATATCCGTAAACCAGCTATAAATATTGAGATAATTAGCACCTTCTTGTTTGGCAATCACGGTTAGTTGGATGTTGATGTGACGAATCCGGCTATTGGAAATTTTTGGTAGACGAGTAGGCAAAATTGATTGGACAATGATTTGAGCTTGGGGGTGAGCCTGCCGTAAACGATGGACAATTCGGCGATAATTACGCAATATTGTTTCATCACTAGCGCCTTTTCGTAAGTCGTTAATCCCCGCCATGATGTAAATTACATCTGGCCGCGTTGCTGAAAATGCTCCCAATCTTTTTAAAACGCCACTAGAAGTATCTCCAGATATGCCTTGATTCAGCCACAACTTACCAGCAGGCAGTTTTTCTCTAGGAAACCACATACTCAAAGAATCACCAACTAAAATACTTAGATGATTGGCTCCTTGACCTTGAGCGATCGCTCTAGCTTCTAAAGCTAATAAACTTTTCCAGTCGTCATAAGTTAGTTGACGTTTCTTGATCGACTCCCACAATGATTGCAAATTATCGCTATCTACGCGTGTATAAATCTGACCTGTTTTCAGAGCTGCCAATCTTTGGTAGTAAAGTTGATTCCCAGATGTCAATAAGAGGCTAGTTGCTTGGGCGCTGGGGTTGAGTGATGACTCTGTTGATACTGGTAATGCCTGACTGCTGAATTCTGGTACGCTAGGGACGTTTTTCTCACCTACTATTGGCTGCGAACTTTTTAGGGGTTGGAACGCTTGACCGCTGAGTTCTGATAAGGAGAGATCGACGCTATTGATAATTTTTGTACTGGTTATTGTCTGCGAACCCTGTTTTAAATCCCACAGGAATCTAGAACTTTCTGGCAGGACAATTGACAGATGTGGAAGAGCTGATGCTGGTATTGCTAATCCTGTTAACAAGCCTGCTGCCAACAGATAAGGGTCCCTCATCGCTTTCTTATTCCTCTACTCACTGCTTTTCCATATCACGGTATTAGTTGCCTGTATTCAGGAAAATTTTACTTCGGTTAAGTTATTATTCTTATTTACGCTGTATATTTCTGTAAAGCGTGTTCATAAAATTATATTTGACAATTTACGATCTCTTTAAAGTACGGTTTTCTCGGTGGTATACAAGTCTTATTTGTGCGAATACTTCTACCGAAAGCACTGTTTTCACCAGCAAACCACTTCTTCTAACTCAGTTATCACAAATATTACTAGTATTTGCAAACTCTTTAAGGATCTCAAAACAGAGGCTTTTGCTTTTGATGTTGCTAATATGTGAAATAAACATGATATTTTAGGTTTCTAGATTTTATTTAATTGTTGCGATCGCCTGAGAGTTTGCTAGACCGAGAACGCTACGGGAATACTTCTACATTTTTCATGTCATGTGAAATTAAGCAGTGCAAATGCACCAGTTATTAAAGATGTGATTAGTTCCGATTAAAGATTCGATAACTAGCAGAAGTGAAAGCATGGTCACTAAAAGAAGTTTCTGACCATTTTGGAATAATTTGCGACAATAGTTTACTTTACTACTATCTACATAATTAGCTCGTAGCTTTAATGTGACGATTGAGGACTTAGTGAAAATTATGGAGAAATAGGCAAAAGTTTAACTGTTGAGAATATTGATATCATACGATGATGTGTCCTCAATGAGCAAGTATCAGATTTGCCATACTGAAAATTTGAGAATTCCCTATACATAATTTTAAATTTATGTTTACTCATTGAAGTATGAGTTGAAACACACTTAAATTAAGTTTTAACTCTAGAGAATAACCTCATTGAAAGTGCTAAGATTTATGCTGAATCATTAGTGTTTCCTTTTCTTCTGTGGCTAGAGCTAGTACAGCGATTGGTGTCAGTCCCATTATTAAAGAGATTGTGCAAAAACAGGCACATTCCACACGTTTGACCCTGAAAGAAGTTATTCTGATGGGGATGTTAGCTATTGATAAACTAGATGATCGAGGTCGTCAAGAGCTAGCCGATCAAGTTCATCAAATGCAGGTAAATGGAGAGATTTAATTGAGTAGCTATGAGTTAAGAGTTATAAGTTATAAATTTTAACTTCTCACTCCTGACTCTTTACTTAATTTGGTTATTGGCTAAATCAATAACGACTTCCCATTACATAATTTTTATTAATTTCAAAAGATATCCATCGGCGTTGCAGAGTTTCAGCAAAGTTGGTTGTATTAGAACCTGCAAATGGATCTAATACTATATCACCTTCATCAGTTAAAAATTTGATGAATAACTCGACGAACCCTTGAGGAAAATGTGCTGGATGGGGTTTAATTTTTGCTGTTTTGCAGTGTAGTAAATAAGTACTATTCGGTTCAGTATTAGCAATTTATAGTAAATTTGACGGAATTGCACCTTGATTATCTTTTTGGAATTTATCAGAAATATCATGTTCTGTTCGCTAGGACGTATTTTTGCTTTATAGCCATTTTTGAGTAGTTACTTCATACTTTGGCTATAGGGCTTTAAAACTTTTCCGTTATCTGCTTTAGGATTGGGTGTTTTAGACAACCACCAAACTGTATTTACAGAATCTTCTTTTACACTAAAATAAAGCAATTGAGCTTAAACCTGACAGTCTTCTTGCTCACTTTGTTTACAGTGAGCGCGCTAGCTTATGGAGTGAATTAGGGGATAATCAAGGAGCATTAAAAGACTGCAAGAAAGCAATTGAGCTTAACCCTGAAAGTTCGTCAACTTACAATGTTCGCGCTAGATTACGGATCAAAATAGGTGATAATCAAGGAGCATTACAAGACTCCAACATAGCAATTAAGCTTGCACCTAAATCTGATGTTTCCTATAGCAATCGAGGTGTTGCTCGCTCCAATTTAGGTGATAAACAGGGAGCTTTACAAGACTATAATAAAGCGATTCAGTTAAATGCAAAAAATGCTACTACCTACAATAATCGAGCTTGGGTTCGCTATGACTTAGGAGATAAGCAAGGTGCAATTAAAGATTGGCAGCAAGCTGCTAACCTTCATTTAGAACAAGAGGATACAAAACAATATGCAGAGGCAATAGAGAGAATTAATGGCATGTAAGGCTACAAAGGGGCGGGCAAGATGCCCACCCCACAAGAAAAGAGAGAATGTAATGATTGAGATTATTTAGGGAGTTGCCAAAAGAAGGGGTAATTTTCTGTGCTTGATGACAGCCCTGCTTTTACAGGATTTTGTCTGATATATTCCCAATATTGTTGAAACTCTTCATCGTTCCTAACAATACGGTCATATCTTTCATCTTGCCAAACTGTTCCTATATGTTTCATAACTTTGGGAATTTGTTTAGCACTATAACCTTTAATACTTTTCATAATGCTACTCAATGACCAAAACTCATTTTCCGATTTGAGTATTGGCTCAATAAGCAGATACACATGATTTGTCATAAATACAAAGACAAATATTTTATATCTGTTTTTATCAAAAAATAAGTAAGAATTAAAAACTATTTCTCTAGCTTCTAGGCTAAGTTCTAACTTTTCCCAAGTATTAAAAGTAATGAAATAAACTGCCCTTATAATTTTTTTATAACTTTTCTTGTGGGGTGGGCATCTTGCCCGCCCCTTTCTCTATTTTTCCCACCCAAAACAAAAAATCCCCCACCTTGCTTGCGGCAGGGGATTTTTATTACTTACCTACAAAGCTAGCAGCCAAATTAACCGAACTTACCAGCAGTAGAAGCAATCAAGAATGCAGCGTAAGTTACAACGTAGCCAACAGTGAAGTGAGCTAGACCGACTACACGAGCTTGAACGATAGACAGAGCCACAGGCTTGTCTTTCCAGCGAACTAGGTTAGCTAGAGGAGTGCGTTCGTGTGCCCAAACAAGGGTTTCAATCAACTCTTGCCAGTAACCTCTCCAGGAGATTAAGAACATGAAGCCAGTAGCCCAAACTAGGTGTCCAAACAGGAACATCCAAGCCCAGACAGACAGGTTATTCACGCCGTAGGGGTTGTAACCGTTAATCAACTGAGCAGAGTTAGCCCAGAGGTAATCGCGGAACCAGCCCATGAGGTATGTAGAGTTCTCATTGAACTGAGCGACGTTGCCTTGCCAAATACCTAGATGCTTCCAATGCCAGTAGAAGGTCAACCAACCAATGGTGTTGAGCATCCAGAATGTAGCGAGGTAGAAGGAATCCCAAGCTGAGATGTCGCAAGTACCGCCACGACCAGGGCCGTCGCAAGGGAAGGCATAGCCGAAGTCCTTTTTATCGGGCATCAGCTTGGAACCACGGGCATCCAAAGCACCTTTGACCAAGATCAAGGTGGTGGTGTGCAGACCTAAAGCGATCGCATGGTGTACCAAGAAGTCGCCAGGACCGATTGTTAAGAACAGGGAGTTAGTACCAGCGTTGATGGCATCTAGCCAGCCTGGTAACCAAACGTTAGCGTAGTTGGGCCATGCTGTGTAAGCAACACTATCTGGGTTAGATAATAATGTATCTAAACCGTACAGTACTTTACCGTTAGCAGCTTGGACGAACTGAGCAAACACTGGCTCAATCAGGATTTGCTTTTCAGGAGTGCCGAAAGCAACTACTACGTCATTGTGTACGTATAGACCAAGAGTGTGGAAGCCCAAGAAAAGGGATACCCAGCTGAGGTGGGAAATAATCGCTTCTTTGTGCTTCAGCACGCGGTCAAGAACATTGCCTTTATTTTGTTCTGGATCATAATCACGTACCCAGAATATTGCTCCGTGAGCAAAAGCACCAAGTATCAGGAAACCAGCAATGTATTGATGGTGCGTGTACAGCGCTGCCTGAGTCGTGTAGTCCTTCGCAATAAATGCGTAGGAAGGCATGGCGTACATGTGCTGCGCTACCAGAGAGGTGATGGTTCCCAGAGCAGCTAGGTGAATACCTAACTGGAAGTGCAGTGAGTTGTTATAGGTGTCGTACAAGCCTTGGTGAGGCAGGTTGAATTGACCTTCACTCTTAGTATTGGGTACTAACCCAGCTTTGGAGTTCAGCATTTCTTTGATGCTGTGACCAATTCCGAAGTTAGTCCGGTACTGGTGACCGGCAACTATGAAGATAACTGCGATCGCTAGGTGGTGATGAGCTATGTCAGTCAACCACAAAGCTTCTGTCTGAGGATGGAAACCACCCAAGAAACTTAGAATTGCAGTTCCTGCACCTTGCGATGTCCCGAAGATATGTCCAGGTGTGTCAGGGTTTTGAGAGTAAACACCCCAGTTACCTGTAAAGAATGGTGTCAAACCTGCTGGGTGGGGTGGGGTACTCAAAAAGTTATCCCAACCTACGTGCTGACCGCGAGATTCGGGGACAGCAACGTGAATTAAGTGACCAGCCCAAGCCAAAGAACTAACACCAAACAAACCTGCTAAGTGGTGGTTTAGGCGATGTTCAGCGCTCTTAAACCATGCCAAGCTAGGACGGAACTTGGGTTGCAAGTGTAGCCACCCAGCGAATAACAGTACAGCTGCAAATAACAGCAAGAACACTGAACCGTTGTAGAGTTCGCCGTTCGTCCGCATTCCGATGGTATACCACCAATGGTAGAGACCAGAGTAGGTAATGTTTACCGGATTGCTAGCGCCCGCTTGGGTAAAAGCTTCAATCGCTGGTTTACCAAAGTGGGGGTCCCAAATCGCATGGGCGATCGGACGGATGTGAAGGGGATCTTTAATCCACTGTTCAAAGTTACCTTGCCAGGCTACGTGGAACAGGAGGCTGGATGCCCACAGGAAGATGATTGCCAAGTGACCGAAGTGAGTTGCGAAAATCTTTTGGTAAAGATTTTCTTCCGTCATGCCATCATGGGTTTCAAAATCGTTGCCTGTAGCGATCGCATACCATATCCGACGAGTCGTCGGGTCCTGTGCGAGATCCTGGCTAAATTTGGGAAATTTTGTCGCCATAGGTTTAATAAATCCTCTGACCTTTAGCCATCAAGTATCAGCGTCTAGAGTTCTGAGTACCAAGTTTTGAGTATTTATCTCAACACTCAGCACTCAGCACTCTCAATAACTGATTGCTACCCTACCGAAAGAATGTGTGCATGGAAGAATGCCCAAGTTGTGGCAATTCCTCCTAAGAGGTAGTGAGCTACCCCTACAGCCCGACCCTGAATAATGCTCAGAGCGCGAGGCTGAATTGCTGGAGCTACCTTCAGTTTATTATGTGCCCAAACAATGGACTCAATTAGTTCTTGCCAGTAACCGCGACCACTGAACAGGAACATCAAGCTGAATGCCCAAACAAAGTGAGCGCCTAAGAACATGAGTCCATAGGCAGATAACGCACTGCCGTAGGAATTGATGACTTGTGTAGCTTGTGCCCACAAGAAGTCTCGCAACCAACCGTTGATGGTAAGTGCACTTTGAGCGAAGTTACCACCAGTGATATTAGTTACAGTACCATCTGCATCTACGGTTCCCCAGACATCTGATTGCATCTTCCAACTAAAGTGGAAAATTACAATAGATAAGGAGTTGTACATCCAGAAGAGTCCGAGGAATACGTGATCCCAGCCAGATACTTGACAGGTACCGCCACGACCAGGGCCGTCACAAGGGAAGCGGAAGCCCAAGTTTGCCTTGTCTGGAATCAGACGAGAACTACGGGCGTACAGCACACCTTTAAGCAGAATTAAGACTGTGACGTGAATGGTGAAAGCGTGAATGTGGTGAATTAGGAAGTCCGCTGTTCCCAAAACAATGGGTGCAGCTGCCACTTTTCCGCCAACAGCCAAGACACCGCCGCCAAAGACATAGCTAACTGGTTCTAGAGCATTGGGTGCAGTTGTACCAGGAGCCAAGGCATGGATATTTTGTATCCACTGGGCAAATACTGGCTGCAATTGAATCCCTGTATCAGAGAACAAGTCTTGAGGACGACCCAATGCACGCATTGTGTCGTTGTGGATGTAAAGTCCAAAGCTATGGAAACCGAGGAAAATACATACCCAGTTCAGGTGAGAAATAATCGCGTCACGGTGACGAATCACCCGATCCAGCAAGTTGTTTTGATTCACAACTGGATCGTAATCCCGCACCATGAAGATCGCAGCATGAGCTGCTCCACCAACAATCAAGAAACCACCGATCCAAATATGGTGAGTGAATATACACAACTGCGTAGCGTAATCAGTTGCCAAATATGGATAAGGGGGCATCGCGTACATGTGATGCGCGATGATGATGGTCAGCGAACCCAAGAAGGCTAAGTTAGTAGCCAATTGAGCGTGCCAGGATGTGGTCAGGTTTTCGTAGAGACCTTTGTGACCTTCACCGGTAAAAGGACCTTTGTGGTTTTCCAGGATCTCTTTAATGCTGTGACCAATACCCCAGTTGGTACGGTATTGATGACCAGCAACGATAAAGAGAACTGCGATCGCTAAGTGGTGATGAGAAATATCAGTCAACCACAAGCCGCCTGTTACCGGGTTCAGACCGCCCTTGAAGGTAAGGAAGTCAGCATACTGACCCCAGTTCAAGGTGAAGAAAGGTGCTAAACCAGCTGCAAAGCCAGGGTACAGTTCGGTCAACAAGTCTTTGTTCAAGATGAACTCGTGGGGCAGGGGTATGTCTTTAAGAGCAACGCCTGCATCCAAAAGCTTGTTGGTCGGTGCGGACACATGGATTAAGTGACCTGCCCATCCCAATGAACCACAACCTAGCAGTACTTGCAAGTGGTGATTCAGCATCGACTCCACATTCTGGAACCATTCCAGTTTCGGAGCGCGTTTGTGGTAGTGGAACCAGCCAGCAAATAGGAACAAGCCGGCTAATACCAAGCCACCGATCGCTGTGCAGTAAAGTTGGAAGGAGTTTGTGATCCCCCAGCCACGCCATACCTGGAACAAACCAGAGGTGATTTGAATGCCGTGGAAACCACCGCCAACATCACCGTTTAAAATGTCTTGTCCCACAATAGGCCAAACGACCTGAGCACTCGGCTTAACGTTTAACGGGTCGGTTAGCCAAGCTTCGTAGTTAGAAAACTTCGCGCCGTGGAAAATCATCCCGCTCAACCAAATTGTCACTACGGCTAAGTGGCCGAAGTGGGCTGAGAATATCTTGCGGGAGATATCTTCTAAATCGCTTGTATGTGTATCAAAATCATGGGCGAGTGCGTGCAGGTTCCAAATCCATGTGGTGGTTTTGGGACCTCTGGCTAAAGATCTGTCAAAGTGCCCAGGTTGTGACCATCTCTCGAAAGAGGTTGCAACTGGATCGTTATCGACGATTACTCTTGCCTTTTTTTCCTCTCGCTCCGGAGGACTTATTGTCATTCGACCTCCTCTCTTGATAAGGAATGAGGAATCATAAATACCACAAAATGTACAATTCCCGCATACTCCAGAATTTTTTTTACTGAAGCTGCGATGAAGACCCGATGTGGATAGTTGTTTCTCGTTGAATTATAAAGTCTTCACTTGTACATTGTTAGAGATATTTTAACAATAATTCAAACTTGCTTCAATATTGCTGGAATTCATGCCTTCACTGGCTTTTAACTTCAAACTCTTTGTCAAAAAGTCAATAGTTTATCTATTTAATTTACAAACAATAACAAATCGTAAAATTTATGGTTTGGGTGTATATATGTCGATGTCCCAACTTTTGCTGCTATTACTCATGAATATTTATGTCATATTTCAATCATATTTCAAATTTTGTAAGTAAAACGCTGTATAGAATATGACTCATTTTCAAATTTTATGAAATGCAAAGGAAAACTTATGGGATGTGAAGTAGATTTCACCCTTTGGGCTATAGTTCCAGATGGACAGTTTGAGCCAAAATAATCTGTCAATTGTCGAAGACTATCACTGGGTGCAACGCATGAACTCGTGGCAGAAAAGGGTGTTAGAGAAGCTCCTCCCTGAGAAGTTCCCGGTTCTCAGGTGGGTAATAACATTGGTGCTGGTATTAAGCTTGACCAGTTGCGGCGAGAAAGCCGACAGCCAGGAAGTATCTACTGGCTATAAAGAAAACTCCCCACAGATTTCTCAAATTTCAAAGCAATTTTCCGAAGTTTCCCCTCCATCTGTTATCCAAGAACTGCATTCAATTTTGGAAGTTTATCAACCACAGGTGACAATTGTTACTCCAAAAATTGATGAAGTTCTTCAAGATAACAAAGTTACAGCCAGTTTTCAGGTTAAGGATCTACCAATATTTAAAGACCTACAATTACAACTGGGCCCACATCTACACGTAATTCTGGATAATCAACCTTATATACCTGTTTACGACCTGAATCAGCCCTTGGTTTTGCCAGACTTATCTCCAGGTAGTCATACTCTGCGTGTTTTTGCTTCTCGTCCTTGGCATGAAAGCTTTAAGAATGAAGGTGCTTATGCCCAAACAACATTTCACGTCTTTACCAAAACCGACGATAACACCCCAGATCCTAAATTACCTCTGCTAACTTACGGCCGTCCTCAAAGTAGCTATGGGGCAGAACCAATTTTACTGGACTTTTACCTAACTAATGCTCCTTTGCACCTCATTGCCAAGGAAAACGCCAACGACGAGTTCAGTGATTGGCGCATCCGCTCCACTATTAATGGTGAAAGCTTTATTTTTGATCGCTGGCAAGCAGTTTACCTTAAGGGCTTTCATCCAGGGAAAAACTGGGTAAAGCTAGAATTTCTCGATAATCAGGGAAATCCTGTCAAAAATGCCTTTAATACTACAGTTAGATTGATCGACTATCAGCCAAAGGGTAAAGACACTCTGTCGAGAATTGTCAGAGGAGAACTCACAGCAGCTGAGGTACGCCCTATTGTAGACCCGAATTATAAACTTGCACCTAAACCTACACCCACACCTTCTGTTGAAAAAACATCCCCAACACCGCCCAAGGTAGAAAAACAGCCGATTCCTGAAACTGAAATTCCAGAAAAATCCAAAATACAGCCAGAACAACCAAAATTAGAAGTTCCAACGGCTACACCAACTCCCAGCTTGTCCCCAACATCACCAGAAATTCTTGAGTCCCCAGCATTAGAACCACAGCCGCAGGTAACACCAACTCCCGAATCAACACTGTTACCTGAAAAAGTAACCCCTCAGCCAACAAAACCTAGATTTGGTGGATTTTTTAACCGTGGAGCTGGTAAAGTTCCCACCCCAGAAGCACCAGTTGCACCATCTCCTAGTTTGCCACCCACACTGCCGGAGATTATTGAGTCTCCAGGATTAGAACCACAGCCAGCGGTAATGCCAACTCCTGAATCAACGCCGTTACCCGAAAAAGTAACGCCTCAGCCAAAAAAATTTAGATTTGGTGGATTTTTTAACCGTCGAACGACTAAGACACCTACTCCCCAAGTAACGATTGCCCCATCTCCTAGTTTGCCACCAACGCTGCCAGAGATTATTGAGTCTCCAGCACCCAAAACGCCAACACTAGAACCACAGGTAGAGGTAACGCCAACACCTCCTTCCGCTGAATTACCCGAAAAACAAGTGCAACAGCCATAAAAAAAACAGGATTTAGTTATACTTTGGAAGGCTGGTAGAGGCAGAAGAAAAGTGAAATAAATCACTTTTCTTCTGCGTCATCAGATTTAGCAAGATGCATTAGAAAGTTTCAAAATTTTTGCTTTTACTGAATAACTGGGAATTCTAAGTAAGCATTGATTCTTATTTTACTTAGGATTAATATGGCTTTCCAGACTCCAGATTCAGATTTTTCATCAGTTTCCAGTAATATCGCCGTCGTTCAATCGAGCCGAAAAGGGTGGTTCTCAAAAATTAGCAACGGTCTGAGTATTGGCAACAAAATTAAATTTGGCTACAGTCTTGCTCTCGGTGTGGGAATTGTCGGAACCACAATTGGGTTAGTTTTAGGAGATCGCTATCAGCAACAGGCGTTACAGCAGCAGCAAAATGCCTTTAAAGAACTCAATTTGCTCTATCGCCTCCAGACAAGTATCCTGCAAACCCGGACGCACCAGCAGCAACTCATTCCCTTAGTGGGAAATCTAAAGTTGTACAAAGAGGAATATGCCCACATTACTAATACACATGCACCTGAAATTAAGCAGGTTTGGTTGGAACTCCAAACGTATATAAAAACTGTCGATTATGCGAACCAAAAACACACCGAGAATATTCCCCAGCTACTAAAAACTTATGAAGGTGTAACACAAACTTATATCCAGCAGCTTGAAGAACTATTTCAACAACTTGATTTATCTCCTCCAACTGAGAATAAAATTGCGATCGCTCAACGACGGCTGTTGAAGTTTACCAATAGTGAGTTAGCACTTAAGTTTGATGCGATCTCCGATGAACTGGTTACTATCATTAATAACTCTTATGAGGAATTACAAACAGCAACGACGACGTTCAAGACAGTAGCACAAATACGCATTCAAATTATTGTTGCTAGCATTCTGTTGTCAGCAGTAATTGCTACTTTTTTAGCTTTTTTGACGAGTCGAACCATTACCCATCCCGTCGAAGTGCTGACGAATGTAGCGCAGCAAGTCACCAAAGAATCTAACTTTGATTTGCAAGCACCCGTCATAACTACAGATGAAATTGGCATACTTGCTACTGCATTTAACCAAGTTTTGCACAAGGTTAAATGCTTACTGGAAGAACAGCAAGCAGCTGCCTTTCGTCAGCAGCAAATGCAAGAAGCACAATTGATTCAAAGTGAGAAAATGTCTAGTTTAGGACGAATGGTAGCTGGCATTGCCCACGAAATTAATAATCCGGTAAATTTTATCTACGGCAATTTAGATCCTGCTATTCAACATGTAGATGATTTATTAGCATTATTACAAACCTATCGCCAAGAAATACCTAGTCCACCTCTAGCAGTACAAAACCACGCCACCGAAATTGATGCAGAATTTGTGGAAGAAGATTTACCTAAAGTTTTGCAGTCAATGAGGTTCGGCGCTGATCGCGTCCGACAAATTGTCTTGAGTTTGAAAAACTTCTCTCGTCTAGATGAAGCAGAAGCCCATGCAGTCAATTTGCATGAATGTATTGAGAGTACGCTACTCATCCTCAATAACCGGATTAAAAAAGGGATTACAATTGAGCGCTGCTACGGTGATATTCCCAACATTGAAGGTTTTTCTAGCTCGCTTTACCAAGTGTTCATGAATATTATCAACAATGCACTTGATGCTTTGGAAGAACAGTACAATACTCAAGACAAACCACGAATTACGATCACTACCGAACTTCAAGACAAAAACTGGGTAATTGTCCGTATTGCTGATAACGGTTCTGGTATTGCCCCTGATACTCAAGAGAAAATTTTTGAGATGTTCTTTACCACCAAACCAACAGGTGTTGGTACTGGTATGGGACTTTCGATTAGTCATCAGATTGTTGTCGAAAAACATGGGGGACAACTAATTTGTAAATCTGAGGTGAGTAGTGGTACGGAATTTATCATTTCTCTCCCCATCAAAAGTAGCATTTAGCCAAAAATACTCAACTGTAACTCTTGTGCTAAAGCCTCAACAAAGACAAGCCCTGCTACCGGATTTCCTACCTCATCCAAAGCTGGACTATAACAAGCGATCGCTCCCTCTCCTGGTACTATTGCTACAAGCCCACCACCAATCCCTGATTTCATCGGTAAACCAATTCTGACTGCAAACTTGGCAGAAACTTCGTATAATCCACAAGTTGACATTACAGCATTGACAATCCGGCGGTTTTGTGATAATAAATAGCTATTTTCACAAGCTAGCAGTTTTCCTAACAGAGCTAAATCTTTAACTTGCCCGGAAATACAGCATATTTGCTCATAAGTGTCAAGTGCTGTATCAATATTTTCGAGATGACCAGCTTGGGCGAGATAATTAGCGATCGCTTCATTAACTTTTGAGCGGGTTAATCGCACTGAAGCCAGCATCACCTCATCTAAGCTTAGTTGGCAACCTGCTAATTGGTTGAGCCATTGACAAAATAAAAGAGTGCGTTGATTAGCGTCCTTTCCTGGTAATTTATCAGAGAGAGTAATTGCTCCACTATTGATCATCGGGTTACGGGGCTGGCCGCGATCATTAATTAATTGTTCTAAAGAATTGAAGGGTGCATCTGATGGTTCCACCCCAACCCAGCCGAAAACCGTTTCTGCTCCTAGATGTTCTAGCAGATAAAGTAGAGAGAATGTCTTAATAACGCTCATTAGTGGGAAGACGCAAGTGGTATCCCCAAAGCTGATATTTTTCCCCGATGTACAGCAGATGTGAACTGCAAACCAACCAGGATTAGCTTTAGCCAATTGCGGAATGCGATTAATAATTTGTCCTCGTTCAACCTGAATTTTAGCTAGTTGAACCCAGGCTAATAAGTCTGTAGTAGTTAGTTTGTCAAATCCTTTCAAAGTGTAAATTTTCTAAAAGTTCATTTATTAAATAGCAAGTAACAGTATACTGTGAACCTGCTGAGAGTTTTGTAATACCGTAGAAACACGAGCTCAAAGAGAAAAAACTTGTGAAACCTAATTTGAAAAAGTATACAGCGATCGCAGTTGGATTCGTCGGATCGCTATTATGGGGAGCAACTTGTGTTCTAGAAAATCAAAATGCTATTGCACAAGTAGGGGGAATGTTTATAATAAACGAACTATCAAACAAGTGCATTGATGTATCTGGAGATCCTGGGACAGCTAATGGTACGCGATTGATACTTGCTAATTGCGAACTATCTGGATTTAGCGCTTCTGGTAAGATCACAGATCAGAAATGGGAATTTATTCGTGGGGGATTTATCAGAAATAAATTATCCAACAAATGCATTGATGTAGAGGGACAGCCTGGCACAGTTACTGGTGCGCGATTAATACTTTCTGATTGCGAAGTATCTGGATTTAGCCCTTCTTTTGAAACCACAGACCAGAGGTGGGAATATATTGGTGCAGGATTTCTTAGAAATGGATTATCCGACAAATGTATTGCTGTATCTGGAGATCCTGGCACAGCTAATGGTACGCAATTGGTACTTTCTGATTGTGAAATATCTGGATTTAGCAGTTCTGGTAGAAGCTCAGATCAAAGGTGGCGGTGGCAACCAAGTTTTTAAGAGATTAAGGGATGGGGTGCAACGCTAAAAACATTTCTAATTTATGCAGTTATTGAAAGTTAGAAACTGGCAGTTCTCAAGACTAGCCAGTTTTTAGCCTTAAACTTGTTGGCATTTTAACTCTTGTATCAATACTTGGCAGCGCTTACTGGCTTCTCTTGCCTGTTGCCTAAACTGTTTAGCTTGCTCTTGGTTAGTTAAATATACTTCAGATGCTTTTTGCCTGAGTTCAACAACTTGTTTCCTGAGTTATTGAATACGAGTTTTTAATTCTTCAATTATTTTCATCTTTGCTTTTGTTCTGAAATCACAATTTCCAAATTTTCAATTTTTGGCTTCTTCATAAAGCATATCTGCTCTACTAGCCAGCAAGCTAGCATCATCAAAATCATTGTTTGCTATTGCTCTGTCATGAGCTTTGTACAACTCATCAATGATTTCTTATAATTGTGCGTAAGCTTGTTATAATACATTTCGTGTTTCTGAGTTCAGATTTACTAGTTAAATATCTAATTTTCCTGGAATTAAATCGAAGTTTAATTTTGTTTAAGTCTCTAGTAACAATACACGATAATATATCATTATTTTTCATCGGCCTATTTCAAAAAATTAGTATAAATATCCTCTAATAGCAAAGTATACTCTATGATTCCCCGTGTCAGAGCGCCAGAATTACCACAAAATTACTCTTGGCTCAATACTGATAAACCATTGTCTCTTAAACAATTCAAGGGTAGAGTTGTAATTTTAGATTTTTGGACATACTGCTGTATTAATTGTCTGCATATTCTGCCTAGCCTGAAATATTTAGAACAGAAATATAAAGATAGTCTTACTGTTATTGGCGTACATTCTGCCAAATTTGATAACGAAAAGGAAACAGAAAATATTCGTCAAGCTATTTTGCGCTACGATATTGAACATTCTGTTATAGTTGACAGCGGTTTTCGGATTTGGGAAGAGTATGCTGTGCGTGCTTGGCCTACGTTAATAATTATTGATCCAGAAGGTTATGTGATTGGTCAGATTTCTGGTGAAGGAAATCGTGACACTTTAGATGAGTTGATTCAAAAGTTAATTCAGCAACACCAAAACAAAGGCACAATTAATTTCCAAGAAATCAGCTTAACTTTAGAAAAACAGCGCCAACCATTAATCACACCTTTAGCTTTTCCTGGTAAAGTTCTAGCTACTCCAATATGTTTATTCATTGCTGATTCTGGACATCACCGCCTAGTTATGAGTAGTTTCGACGGAGAAATTTTACATTTAATTGGTACTGGAAAATCTGGCTTAACCGATGGTGCTTTTGACGAAGCACAATTTTTTGCACCGCAAGGAATGGCTTATGATGCCGAAAATCAAATTCTTTATGTTGCTGACACAGAAAATCATGCGCTGCGGCGAGTTGATTTAAAGCACCAAGTAGTCGAAACTATTGCAGGAACTGGCGAACAAAGCCGTAATATCAATCCTCATGGCGGTATTGGTTTAGAAACCGCACTAAATTCCCCTTGGGATTTAGTGAAAGTAGGAAATACCTTATTTATTGCAATGGCTGGGTCGCATCAAATTTGGCAAATGGATTTAGTAACTGGCATCATCAAAACTTATGCTGGTACTGGTGCAGAAGCATGTATCGATGGTTCACTTACTGAATCTGCCTTTGCTCAACCTAGTGGTATTACTAATAATGGGCAAGAATTATATATTGCTGATAGTGAAGTTAGTTCAATTCGTAGTGTTGGAATTGTCGAACCTTACCAAGTAAGAACTATTTGCGGTAGTGGCGGTTTATTTGGTTTTGGCGATGTAGATGGACAAGGTGAAGATGTCCGTTTACAACACTGTTTAGGAGTTGAATTTGCTCAGAATTTTTTGTGGGTTGTAGATACTTACAATCATAAAATTAAATTTGTAAGTCCCAGTGGTAATTGTCAAACAGTTTTGGGAGATGGTTCTGCTGGTTTACAAGATGGTCAAGGTAAAAAAACTCGTTTTTTTGAACCTTCAGGATTGAGTGTGATGAATTCATATCTATATATTGCTGATACCAATAATCATGCCATCCGCCGCGTAGATTTGAATAATTTTAAAGTAATAACGCTTCAATTTCCTGATTTATGTGCGCCAGATGTTTGTATTCCGTAAAATTTATAGAATAATAATCTTACGCAAAGGCACAAAACAACTCTGAATCTGGAGCGTCTGTCCGTGAAATTTTAAATAATAATGTTGTAAAGCGATCGCTTATATGCAATTAGTCATTTTTGATATTGATGGAACTCTAACAAACACCTACAAAATTGATGAAAATTGTTTTTTACGAGCCTTTGCATTAGAATTTGGTATTTTTGGTATAAATACAAATTGGTCTGAATACGCATATACCACAGATTCTGGAATTACCCAGCAAATTTTCAAAGAAAAGTTAGAACGTCTTCCTTCAAATGAAGAAATAATTAGACTCAAAGCACGTTTTGTTAGCCTACTCCAGGAAGCATTTATTAACAAGCAAGAATTATTCAGCGAAATTCCTGGTTCTGCAAATGTATTAGTTAAATTACAGCTAGACTCTGATTGCTGTATTGCGATCGCAACTGGTGGTTGGGGTGAGTCTGCTAAATTAAAACTTCAAAAAGCTAATTTACAAGTAGAAAACATTCCGTTAGCTTCAGCTAATGATGCACTTTCGCGGGAAGATATTATTAAGACAGCTATTATTAAAGCAGAAAATGTTTATGAAGTTGAAAAGTTTCAGAAAGTTGTTTTTGTAGGTGATAATGTTTGGGATGTAAGAGCAGCCTATCGTTTGAACATTGCTTTTATTGGCATAGGTGATAAATTAACAAATTTAGGCACTACCAAAGTAATTAAAGACTTTACAAATTTAGAATATTTCTTAAAAATATTACAATCCGCAACAATTCCTAGACTTTCTATGAACACCATTCTCCACATTACCAAACACCAACAATGGGAACAAGCAAAAAATCTTGGTATATATCGCGCTGATTCGTTAGATGGCGAAGGTTTTATACATTGCTCAAAATCAACACAAATACTCAAAGTTGCAAAGAGATTTTTTGATAATCAAAAAGAATTAGTACTACTTTTTATTGATTCTGAAAAAGTACAAGCTGAAATTCGCTATGAACCCGCTGAAATAGGTGAATTATTTCCTCATGTATATGGTGAGTTAAATATTGATGCTGTGTATCAGGTGATTGATTTTGAAGCTGGGGAAGATGGTTTATTTGAGTTGCCACAAGAAGTTATAAATTTAGAATAATCAACCACAGAGGCGCAGAGAACACAGAGGAGAAATGCAGAGAATTTAAGCGATCGCTTTTGGCTAGGGCGTTCACAAATATCCTCTAAAGTCAAATCAAGGTTTTGAAACTCAGCTTTGTAGGTTTTGCTTGTGTAGACGACAGTTTCTAACTGCCCAAATAAAGAAATTCCGCGCTTTACTTAAAGAACGGGAATTAATCTAGAGCAACTGTGAGTGAATTTAATTTACAAATCCAAGAAAATAGCGATGGCTCCGCCAACGCCAAAGGCGAACGCTTGTCAACTCTACTTGAAGATGCTACACCTAGCTTGCTTCCCCTTAAGAGTACAATACACTGCGTTAACACTAAAGGCGATCGCCTTGATCGTTACCTTTCCCAAGAATTACCAGACTTATCCCGTTCCCGCATCCAACAGTTAATCGAACAGGGTAACGTCCAACTTAACGATCAAGTTTGCACATCTAAGAAGATCAATGTCAAGCTAGGCGATCGCATCACTCTCGAAATACCAGAAGTTCAACCTCTAGAATTGCAAGCAGAAGATATTCCTTTAGATATCCTTTATGAAGATGACCAGTTACTTATTCTCAATAAACCCGCAGGAATAGTTGTCCATCCTGCGCCTGGTCATCCTGATGGCACTTTAGTAAATGCCCTATTGGCTCACTGTCCCAATTTACCAGGAATTGGCGGAGTCCAACGTCCGGGAATCGTCCATCGATTGGATAAGGATACAACAGGAGCGATCGCGATCGCTAAAACAGATATTGCCCATCATCATCTACAAGCACAACTGAAAGCAAAAACTGCACGACGAGAATACTTGGGCATAGTTTACGGTGCGCCAAAAACTGAAAGTGGTACTATCGACTTGCCCATTGGTCGCCATTCCCAAGACCGCAAAAAAATGGCTGTTATGCCTGTTGAACAAGGTGGACGAGTCGCCGTCACTCACTGGAAGGTATTAGAACGTCTTGGTAATTTCACCTTAATTCACTTTCAATTAGCAACTGGACGCACCCATCAAATTCGTGTCCACAGCAGCAAAATAGGTCATCCCATTGTCGGCGACCCAGTTTATAGTTCTGGCCATTCCGTGGGGGTAAATTTGCCTGGTCAAGCACTACACGCTTGGCGATTAAAATTGCAGCATCCCTTATCTGAGGAGTTGATTGAGGTGACAGCTACTCCTCCTGCCCACTTTAAAAAACTTTTAGAAATGCTAAAAAGACGAGCTACACTTTAAACTCATCCACGCCTGAAATCTATCCCCGTTTTAAACACATTGAGCATTGATAAAAAACTATGCCCAATGCCCATTAACAACTAGCGTGCATTAGACATGGGATAGAGTCTGTTTCACTTAGTTATATCTAAATAAAACTCCTACATAACCCAAGACTTATGCACGCTATAAAGCGATCAAATGGATGTACTAGCCAGCCACCGACCAAAAATCGTTGTTATTTAATTCCTGACAGTTGCCGATAAGGTACAGACTTTTCGATATCGATGTTGTATGGCGAGACCCGTTGTGGAGGATTGCCAGTTGCATTGATACTTTGCGCCAAACCCAAGAATAAAGCTGGATCGCCAGCCTTGGGCTTTTGCTCTTGTGGGAGGAATCTGCGTACTTCGACCTGCCAAATGATTTGGGGGAAACCCAGTTTGGCACGGTGGTAATCTTCGTATCGCGGAGATTTAATGTTAAATGGTAACTCACCCTCAGATTGGGATGGCAGTATCCGACGACGGTGATAAGGCACTGTGGAGTATCCAAAATTGCTCAGATACTCTTCAGTGTTGAGCACTTCATCAATAAAGCCTACAATACCCTTGGTAGCGACTACAATTGACCAGGCAATTTTTTCCCGCTGATTGTAAGGATCGCGTCCTAAAACCCGCTGAATTACTTGCTCAACAAAGCGATAATTATTGTTGAGGTCGTAGAAGCTTTTCTTAAAGGTATTGGAAAGCACCAAACCACGAATAAAGTCCCGTACTGTAATTTGTCCATTACGGAGTTGAGACTCTAAAAATGTTTCGCGATCGGCTGTAAAAGCATAAAAGAAAATTTGACGATATGCTGCTTCGATCAAATCACCTAAATCTGACGGAGAAAGTATATTGTCGGTAGAAAAAATCCTGGGTTGATCGTCACCCGGTACTTCATATCCAGCTACACGCTGATTTTGACTTGAAGGTTCATATTCTAACAGAGGAATTGCCACTCTAAAGCCTCCATGTTCTTAATTAAAGTTAACAACTTTTAATCACATATTAAAGGAGTAGTTGTATCAGAACCTGAGATTCTGATAAAATTTCACGAAACTTAACTAAGGGTAATTTAAGTATTCGTAGGATAAAAGATTAGCTTACTGGATTAAACCCATAGCTAATCAAAAAATAAGGAATTAGACTTCCAGCTTAATGACTACGTAAATGACTAAAAAATTTTATTCACATATTTTAGATTAGGAGATTCAGTTTCACCTTTTTAAACCAAAGTAATAATTTTTAACATTTAGCAAAAGAAATTAATGTGGCATGAGGCATGGTTATTTTTCTTGTCCCCCTTGTCCCTCTTGTCCCCTTGTCCCCTGCTCTCTTCAGCGACCTATCCAAAATTCCAGGGGATCTATGGTTGGTTGACAGTGAGGCCAGCTACGCAAAGTTGCTTCCATTCCTGCCTCCCAGTAGGGTGGTTCCAATCCTAGCCCTAAGCAAAGATGAGATAAGATGCTAGCAAACTGCTCATTGTGACCAAAGTCTCTTAGATGGGCATGGGCGTATTCATGGACGACTATACCAAACCAGTCTCTAGGTGTAACTCGACCAACATCTACCAGAATAGTGATTGGGTTTGTGAGAATGTTGCACAGCCCATCTATGCCGAAGGACTGAGCTATGGGAACTGCAAAAATTTGGATGTGGCGACGCTCTTGGGGATGAAAGCACTGATGACAAACTTCTAGATAAGTGTTGATCTGAGCGTTCACAGCGTTAATATTCTCACCGATCCAAGTGCAAATGGGGATGCGATCGCGCAGGTTCTCAAACACATTCACCATACCCGGTTCTAGGGCAAGTCCCTGTACTAGACGCAGATAATCTTGCCCACGAGTAAAAGCATCGCTCTGCTTAAAAATCATTCACCAGCCCAAAACTGAATAAAACTGTCTTTTTTGTAAAACATCCGCTCCTTGTTTTTCTGTTACTTCTTCTGAGCTAGAAGCCTCACCAGAAGTTTCAATGCGGCTTTCAGTGCAAAACGATGCGGTGCTAAAGCCGCCAAACCGTTTAACTGTACTGGTTCGCATTCGCATATTTGGGCTGGCGAACCAGAATCGCTCAATGGAACTCATTGTTTCATATTCGGTTGTCAACACCAGTCCATCTTCATCATCCATGTGAAAAAGACCGACTACTGGGACAATTTCGGCGTAACCTCTCTCACGGAGTAATTTGCCTTGCCTTGGGTTATCGCTATCAGGCACGATCGCAAATATGGTTTTCCCTTGATGATTCTCCTCATCCTCTCGATCCCAAGCCATTGTCCCTAGCCAACGCACACGTGAGCCACCGACTGAAAGGCTGGGGTCAATCTCATGATATCGGCATAATTCAATGATTTCTGGATGATCGGCATCTAAAGTTTCTACCTGTATATCCGATTCTCCTGTTTCTGAGCGCTTAAACGCCAGATGATGAGTTGCACGTTGCGATCGCCACTTACCAGCACTTAGCCGAAAAAATTCCATTGCGTCTATCAATCTTCTGACTCCTACTTATTACTCCTGCGGATGATGTTTAGCTTGTTCTTTGTTTTTAGAGTAGTTGGTATATAAACATTCTAAACATTACAGCGATTAGTGGTCAGCTTCAATAAACACCCTAGAAAAGGAGAGAAACATGTTGTCATCTGATTGTAAACTTTTATGAGTGTGATTTATTATCGCTTGACAATGTAGACATTTTAATATCCCAGTGCTAAACTAGTAAAAAGCGATCGTCTTCCATTAACAACAAATACCCTTCGATTCAGTCAATCACAGGAGTCGCTCATGGACTTACCAGTCGAACTAACCTTAGAGCAACAGTTTCGCTTACAAAATTTGAAAGGCCAGGTAAAAAACTTGAGCCAAGAAGAGGCTCAGGAATTTTTGTTAGAAATTTTACGGCAGATGATGGTGAAAGATAATTTGGTTAAACATCTGCTAAAACAAGCTTGATAAGCTCGATAAAGTAAAAAATAAGATTTTTTCCTTAAGACTTACGCAGTGGCAGAGTTCCAGTCAAACGCGTAAGTCTTAATTTTTTGGGCATTGGGCATGGGGCATGGAGCATTGGGCATGGGGGCTGAAGAATAGACTCACCGTAAATCTCTCTCCCAAGCTTGGGAGAGGGACTTTTAAATTGGCCCCTTCTCCTAATTATGGGAGAAAGGGTTGGGGATGAGGGCGAATTTTGCATTTATGCAAGAGGTCTAATAAGCTCTTAGCAGAGAGCAAGGGAGAAGAGTTTTACTCTCTTCTAAGAGCACCCCGCCCACAAAGCTTCTTTACCAATGCCCAATTCCCAATGCCCCATGCCCAAGGAAAATATTACAGATTATTACTTTGTCTCTCATAGTAAAGACTAGGGTACTATTGATCCCCTATGTTTTTCTTTGGCTACTCGCAGTTAATCTGATCGAGAACAGGCCAAAAATAATATCCGCCATTTGTGAATATTAAGGAGAACTCATGGTTCTTGACGCTTTTTCTAAAGCTGTAATTACAGCAGACGCCAAAACTGCTCCTATCGGTGGTGCTGATTTAGCAGCCCTCAAGACTTTCATTTCTGATGGCAACAAGCGCCTTGATGCTGTAAACGCGATCGCTAGCAACTCTAGCTGTGCCGTTTCTGATGCCATTGCTGGAATTGCCTGTGAAAACCAAGGTTTAATTCAAGCTGGTGGTAACTTGTACCCAACTCGTCGCCATGCTGCTTGCCTACGTGATGCCGAAATCATCCTGCGTTACGTAACCTATGCGCTATTGGCTGGTGATTCTTCTGTATTGGATGATCGTGCTCTGAATGGGCTAAAAGAAACCTACACAGCTTTGGGCGTCCCCACAGGTTCTTCTGTACGTGCTGTACAGCTCCTGAAGGCTATCAGCGTTGCCCACATCACCAACACTAACACTGAAGCTAACGCTGGTAAGAGATTTCGTAAGCAAGAAGTAGTTCAAGGCGACTGCTCTGCTCTAGCTGCTGAAGCTGCTAGCTACTTCGATCGCGTTATTTCTGCTCTGAGCTAATAGCTCATGGCTAACGGCTATTAGCCAAACGAACTGAAATTAAAACCCGATCAAATCCCATCTGGAGTATAAAAAGCAATGAAATCAGTTATCACCACGGTTATTACATCTGCTGATGCAGCAGGTCGTTTTCCATCCACCTCTGACCTAGAATCCGTCCAAGGTAGCATTCAACGTGCTAACGCTCGTCTAGAAGCTGCTGAAAAGCTGGCTTCTGGGATCGATGCTGTCGCGAAAGAAGGTTATGATGCTGCCTTCAAGAAATATCCTTTCTTGAACCAAGACGGTGAAGCTGGCGACACCCAAGTTAAAAAAGATAAGTGCCTCCGCGACATCAAGCACTACCTGCGCTTAATCAACTACAGCTTAGTTGTGGGTGGTACTGGACCTTTGGATGAGTGGGGTATTGCAGGTGCTCGTGAAGTGTATCGCTCTTTGAATCTGCCCACTGCTCCTTATGTTACCGCGCTGACTTTCACTCGCGATCGCGCTTGCGCTCCTCGTGATTTGTCTCCTCAAGCGTTGGTTGAGTTCCGCAATCTCCTCGACTACGTAATCAACTCCCTGTCATAATCACACGGATTAGATAGACGAGCGATTGTCATACTATAGAACTAGGGACTCTCAGTCTGTTGCTTTGCCTAAAATTAGGTTGAGTAATCGACTTAGAGTCCTTCAGTTGTGTATTAATATTTATCATTTATCTCTATCTTGAACTCAAGAAGTTTAAACAGCGAAATTATCTCTTATGACAATAGATTCTTTATTTGAACAGTTGAAACACCCCAATCCCAATCTGCGGGAACGAGCTATGTGGGAACTGGCTGATGTCCGTGATGAAAATACTATTCCTCGGTTAATGAGTATTTTGGATCAAGAAGATATAACCTACCGTCGAGCTGCGGTAAAGGCACTGGGTGCCATTGGTATAGATGCTGTACCGCCACTAGTAGAGTCATTGCTAAACAGTGATAATGCGACCATTCGGGGCAGTTGTGCTAAAGCCCTGGCACAGGTCGCTGCTAACCATCCAGACGTACCCTTCCCAACTGAGGGCTTACAGGGATTAAAAACAGCGCTCAGTGACCCAAATGGTGTTGTTTATATTGCATCTGTAATGGCTCTAGGTGAGATTGGTTCCCCTGCCTTTGAAATTTTAACTGAAGCTCTAAAAACAACGGATAATGTGGCGGTGGCTGTAGCGATCGTGAATGCACTCGGTTCGATGGGTGATATTAGGGGAGTGGAAGTGCTGAAGGCATTGACTAATAATGACTCTGTCGATCCATATGTACGAGAGTCAGCAGTGAGTGCCTTGCCCCGATTGGATCAAGTGATTAATTATAATAGAGGATAGCGCGATTACGGTGGGTGAGTTGACAGCTTGGCTAATGCGGACGACTTAAATAATCGGTTGAGAAGCTTAGGCGATCGCTCCACTCGTGGTCAGCAAAACTCAAAACAGAAATTGTTTTATACAACTGTGTATGAAAATGCTGGTTGTTTAGTCTATCCCGAAACCGTCTCATAGGTTAGTAAATGTGCATCGCTCTATTCCCAAGCATCTTCTTCTAACTGTCTTTCAATTTGAGAAATTGCCAACTTGAACACTGCCTGAACCCCCGCTTCCCCTTCTTTAGTCAATGCAGCTTGCAGGGGTTCTAAGGCAGCCCCATCACCAATTTTCATCAATGCTAAAGCCGCCGCTTTTCGAGTTTCCCAATCGGCATGATGCAGTAACTCGATGAGGTTAGGAATTGCTGGTCGATAGGTCAGGCTGCCCAAAGCAGCAGCAGCTTCACACCGGACAATTTCAGATGGATCGGTGAGGGCATTAACTAAAATATTAAATGCTCCTTCTTCAGTACCTTCTTCAGCTATTTTAGCGATCGCTCCCACCACCGCACCGCGAACCTCAGCCGAATCTGAGTTAATCTCTTGATATAAATATTCCTTCGCCTCTGCTCCAATAAATCCTAACGCCCATACTGCATATCCTTTAGCACTTTCTGGATACTCGTTTGATGCTAAGATTTTTAGTAATGCAGGCACAGCGGCCTTACCTATCTTGGCCAGCGCTCCCACGGACGAGGCTTTGACCACCGTATCTTCATCATTTAACAGAGCCTTGACCAAGGTTGGAATTGCGATCGGGTCAGCGATCAGTGTCAGGGTTTTGGTGCTAGCTCGCCGCACAACTGGGTTTGGGTGATTTGCCACAGCTTCCATCAGTAAAGGGGCTGCTGGTTTACCGATTTTGCCCAAAGCCTCTGCAAAACTCAACCTAACCATCCCCCGTGAGTCTCCCATACTCTCAATCATTTGCTTGAGTAGGTCTTGGTCATCAGGGTTGAAGGTGTTTAAGCTTAATTGCTCACTCACCGCTGCAAATAAAGCATCAGTTTCTGCCTGAGACAGATTTAACGAATCCTCCCCGGATTGAGTTTTGGAGTTGAGCATATGACTTATAGCTAAATTATCAAGATAGATTACTAATTGCTGACGCTCAGGGCAGCTTGCTGATTACGGAGATCCTGGAGGGCAGAATCAATCTTGGCAAGCTCAGGCTCCAGTTTTGCCATCACATTTACTTTCATCAACTTAGCCCGTTTTGCTGTTTCCATAGTTTCTTGGACTAGACGTTCCCGATACTGCTCAAGTTCTGCAATAACTTCTGCGACATCTTGAGGGGTTACATTATCGGTTGTTGTGAGTTCTGAAGTTTCATCCATAACTTTTGTTTCCTAAATACGTGTTTATTTGAACGATGTGTGGTTAGTGTTCCCAAGAATGTTTGTATTTGGTTACTCGTTAAAGAGAACCAACTAACTAATAGCTGGCAAATGTATATGTTTCGATCTTCTCAGATCGCGTTACCACTGGTAAAGCTTTTTGATGAAAATCTTCAAAAGTCGAACTCAACTAATTATCCTTAAATAGCTACATAGAGACTTTTGATGCTTCTAATCAATCCCCAAACATAATTTCTCGCTATTTCCCAGTACCCAGTCCCTAGTACGATAGTAAACGTGACATCTGAGCAATTATCCAAGAGCAATTTACAGATCAATGGATAAACGTTTTTTTAAAATGTTTGGGCTAACAGAAGAAGAAGCGATCGCAATTATTGATACACCATTAGAACAACTCGAAGACGCTTCTGATAAGTATATTGCTGTTTCCCATCTAATTAACTATCCGACTGAGCAATCAATCGCGGCTTTGGTGCGGGCGATTGAAACCAGCAACCCTGATGAGTTAGATCACCGGATTGTCCGACGCAAAGCTGTGGAAAGTCTGGGGCGATTGCAGGCACAATCAGCTTTACCTGTAATTCGGCAATGTCTTAAAGATGATGATATTTATACTGTTGAAAATAGCGTGTGGGCAATCGGAGAAATCGGGGCCAAAGATCCAGAAATCCTCGAAGAAGTGGCGCAATTGCTAGATAAACCAGGTCAAATCTATCGAGTCATTATTCACACTTTAGCTAATGCTGATTATCAGCCTTCCCTAGAACGTGTAAAAAAATTTACTCAAACTGAGGATGAACCTACCCGTAGTGCGGCGATCGCTACAGTTTGTCGCTTCACAGGTGACTATTCCCAAATTACTGAGGTGATAGCGCTGCTGCAAAGTTCCAGCGTCAATGCACGGCGCGGTTGTATTCAAGACCTGATTGATTCCCGCTACTACAAAGCCATCCCAGAAATTGCCCGTTGTCCTGTATCTCTAGTATTTCGCTTGCGAGCATTGCGGATGCTTTTGGATGTAGGAGTTCCCAGTGATGAAATTACCTTTACAGAAATTCAACCTTACTTAGAGCGAGTACTCTACGATCATCCCAACGACCTCGATCTAGTACATGAGTATGATGCCACCCCTGTTCTAGATTTTGTGATTAACGAACTCTACGAAACCGATTTTGGACGTTGCTATTTAGCGACAAAAACTTTATTGGATATCTATACACAAGAAGCACCAGCAGCGCTTTTAGCAACTTATTCGGACAAGGCATATAACGATTATGGCGCTCATTATCATGTGATGAAACTTTTCGGCTGGCTGAAATATGCTCCTGCCTACGATTTGTTAGTAGAAAACCTGTACAACCGTGAACCTCAGTTTCAGAAATCTCGTGCTGCGTGTGCGATCGCTCTTGGTGAATTGGGTGATTCACGAGCAATATCTGAACTCAAAATTTGCCTAAATACACCAATTTGGGACTTGAAATATGCTTGTTTATTAGCGCTAGACCGCTTAGGAGACTCGTCTGGTCGAGAAATTTGCGCTCATGATGCTGACTGGTTAATTAGGGCAAAAGCCACGAGTACTCAATAGTTAGGAGTTATATTAAGCCTAGTTATCCGTTAGTTCCCGGATAACACGGCAGGGGTTGCCAGCAGCTAACACCCCGGTGGGAATGTCGTGAGTGACTACGCTGCCTGCACCGATGACGCACCCCGAACCGATTGTCACGCCCGGACAAATCACAGCCGCGCCGCCAACCCACACATCAGAGCCGATCTCGACCGACTTGCCGAACTCTTGCTGGCGGCGCAGCTTTGCGTTGAGCGGGTGGGCGGCAGTATAGATCTGCACTCCTGGGCCGAACAATGTGTAATCTCCGATTTTGACCTGGCAGACATCGAGCACGACGCAGTTGAAGTTGAAAAAGCACTTCTTGCCGAGCAGTATGTTGAACCCGTAGTCGCAGAAGAATGGTGACTGCATCCACACGTCCTCGCCTCCTGCACCCAACAGTTCTTGAAGGATGCGCTGACGCTCCTCCCGTTGGGAAAAGCGCATGGCATTGAGGTCTTGACACAAGTCACGCGCTCGGTCGCGAGCACGGACTAGTTCAGGGTCAAGCTTGTCATACAGATCTCCCGCCAACATCTTCTCGCGTTCACTAAGCACAATAACGCCTCTTTGCAGCAGATTGCAGGTTCATGAAGTACAATACTAAACCAGATTTCAATTTCAGTAAACTGAAAAGTTTTGCGTTAGCGTACCCCTCCGGGGAAGCAAGCTACACGTAGCGTCTCGTAGAGAAGGTATCACCCGAATCCATAACTATAGCGGTTCTCAGTTGGGTGCAATATAGTAACAGCAGTGGGTGAACCATCCAATAATGTCTTTTTTAGTTACCGCATTCAGAGCATTTG
>NZ_JBALDE010000076.1:0-17925 GCF_036917515.1 Nostoc sp.
ATCACAGGAGTAAGGTTTCATTCTACAGGCACTTAGACGTTGATATACTCCATCATCCCATACTGTATTGCACTCAAGCAGGAACTGCTATATTCCACCACAAGTAGTCTTTGAGATTCTTTCTTATAGTAATGATATTAAGGAGATGGAGCGTAAGCTGGAATTTTACGATACTTATGGTGTTGAAGAATACTACTTATACGCTCCTGAAAGTTTTCAACTAGATGGCTGGTTGCGGCAAAACAACCATTTGAATAAGCTATGGCAAATGGATGGTTGGGTCAGTCCCCGCTTAGGAACTAGATTTCAAACTGGGCAAGGGGAGTTAGTAATTTCCCGTCCAGATGGACAGAGATTTTTGAACTCGCTGGAACTCAATCAACGGGTAGAACAGGCTGAGTTATTGCTAGAACAAGAACGTCAACGCGCTGAACAAGAACGCCAACGCGCTGAACAGTTAGCAGCATATTTGCGTAATCTCGGCATTGATCCTGATAATCTTCCGTGACTGGAGAGTGGGGAGTGAGGAAGAAGAATTAATACCCATCTTCCGTTTTGTGGACTAATTCTATTAATGAGCTACGTTCGACGAGTTTGGCATAAGTATTTTTGAAATTTGTTCCAGGATCTCGTTGGTACTAGCTACCCAGGGTAAGATAAGCATTCCGCAACTGTGCTTCGTTCCAGATGGTTCCATTACTGAAGGTAATCTTTTCTACACCGTAGTCATAAGTGCCGTAGACTTGATCCTTGAGAATCACAGAATCGGTTACACCACCAAAAGAAATCTTCAGGTCATTGCTGCTACCGAGGCGTGTAACAATCGCATTGCTGGCAGTCAGCCCAGTACCGGAGAATATAAGCTGGTCAATGTTGCCGCCCCTGTATTCAGTATCATTGAGAGTGTCGTTGCCGTCCCCAAGAGTATAACGGTAAATATCAGCACCGCCTTTACCGTTGAGAAAATCATTGCCCTTGCCGCCAATCAGAGTATCGGTAACGCTGGTGCCTTCCAAGGTATCGTTGGTATTAGCACCCAGGGTAAGATAAGCATTCCGCAACTGTGCTTCGTTCCAGATGGTTCCATTACTGAAGGTAATCTTTTCTACACCGTAGTCATAAGTGCCATAGACTTGATCCTTGAGAATCACAGAGTCGGTTACACCACCAAAAGAAATCTTCAGGTCATTGCTGCTACCGAGGCGTGTAACAATTGCATTGCTGGCAGTCAGCCCAGTACCGGAGAATATAAGCTGGTCAATGTTGCCGCCCCTGTATTCAGTATCATTGAGAGTGTCGTTGCCGTCCCCAAGAGTATAACGGTAAATATCAGCACCGCCTTTACCGTTGAGAAAATCATTGCCCTTGCCGCCAATCAGAGTATCGGTAACGCTGGTGCCTTCCAAGGTATCGTTGGTATTAGCACCCAGGGTAAGATAAGCATTCCGCAACTGTGCTTCGTTCCAGATGGTTCCATTACTGAAGGTAATCTTTTCTACACCGTAGTCATAAGTGCCATAGACTTGATCCTTGAGAATCACAGAGTCGGTTACACCACCAAAAGAAATCTTCAGGTCATTGCTGCTACCGAGGCGTGTAACAATTGCATTGCTGGCAGTCAGCCCAGTACCGGAGAATATAAGCTGGTCAATGTTGCCGCCCCTGTATTCAGTATCATTGAGAGTGTCGTTGCCGTCCCCAAGAGTATAACGGTAAATATCAGCACCGCCTTTACCGTTGAGAAAATCATTGCCCTTGCCGCCAATCAGAGTATCGGTAACGCTGGTGCCTTCCAAGGTATCGTTGGTATTAGCACCCAGGGTAAGATAAGCATTCCGCAACTGTGCTTCGTTCCAGATGGTTCCATTACTGAAGGTAATCTTTTCTACACCGTAGTCATAAGTGCCATAGACTTGATCCTTGAGAATCACAGAGTCGGTTACACCACCAAAAGAAATCTTCAGGTCATTGCTGCTACCGAGGCGTGTAACAATTGCATTGCTGGCAGTCAGCCCAGTACCGGAGAATATAAGCTGGTCAATGTTGCCGCCCCTGTATTCAGTATCATTGAGAGTGTCGTTGCCGTCCCCAAGAGTATAACGGTAAATATCAGCACCGCCTTTACCGTTGAGAAAATCATTGCCCTTGCCGCCAATCAGAGTATCGGTAACGCTGGTGCCTTCCAGGATATCGTTGCTAGCAGCACTTAGGGGAATATTCTGAATTTCAATATCTTTGATACTTAACATGGCTACTGAATATCCAAAACAGTATTTGGGAAAATTGTCACATTTTCTGTCAGGATTTGCGTATTAATTTCAGTTAATTGTCTAGACGCTTGAAAGGTGTTGACTATTCTGCTAAAAAACAAGAATTGATTCAGCACGCTAGAAAATAAGGAGTAGATAAGGTGATTATTTCTCAATACACTTGTGTTAACGGCTTAACTCTTTGTCAAAGTCAATTTTTTTAACGTAGACGCTTCTTCAGGTTGTCGCAGCGCAAAGGCAGAGTGGCGCAGCTTATTGCTTTGGCGGGGAGTAATCTCCTGATTTCCCGCCACTCTTACTTATTAAATGAATTGATTCAATTTGAATCGACTTTTCTAAGGCTTTTGCCATATCGTATAAAGTCAGGGCAGCGACAGAAACGGCAGTTAAGGCTTCCATCTCTACACCAGTTTCAGCTTTGGTTTTGACTGTGGCTTGAATTTGATAACCCGGTAATTGGGGATCGGGTATGATTTCGACTGCGATTTTTTGCAAAGGCAACGGATGGCACAGAGGAATTAAAGTGGCTGTTTGCTTGGCTGCCATAATCCCAGCCAATCTTGCAGTTGCCAACACATCCCCTTTTGGGACATTTCCGGCTTGAATGGCAGCGAAAGTGGCTGGCAGCATTCGCACATTGGCAGCTGCTACTGCTTGGCGAATCGTGGGTGCTTTATCAGACACATCAACCATCTGTGCCTGTCCTTGGGAATCTAGATGAGTTAAGTTGGCAAAATTAGCTGGAAAATTATCTTGCGCCATTTGGTTAGAACGTGTTAATATATATTGTCGATGAGGGCGTGTAGCTCAGTGGACTAGAGCACGTGGCTACGGACCACGGTGTCGGGGGTTCGAATCCCTCCTCGCCCGTTTTGAAAAAGTTAAGAGTTGAAAGTTAGGAGTGAGGAGTTAAATTTCATCACTCCTAACTTTTAAGTTTTTCAAGGCGTAGGCATCTGGAGCTAGACCTAATGCAAAGCGCAGTGAGTTGGATAAGTTTTTGCTCGAATACGTGAGGAAGAGGATAAGTGCAAGAAAAGTAATTACTGCACCATAGCCAAACATATCGCGGTAGCCTACTTGTTCAGCGATAATACCCAAAAGAGGAGCAGCGATCGCAACTCCCAAATCAAGTCCAGCTATACATATAGAAAAAATTTTCCCCCGTTCTTGCGGCAGTGAACGGTCTGCCATCATGGTAATCATCATTGAGAACAGTGTACCACTACCAGCACCTTCAGCGATCGCAGCCAGTAAGAAAACGATCGCGTTGTTAGCCTGCCACAGCAGTATTAACGCCAAAACGTAACAAAAAATACTAAAGGTAATAAACAAACCACGCCCGAAGCGATCGCTTGCCTTACCAACAAATATCCTGATACCAAAACTAGAAAATGCCGCAGCTGTAAAAAACAGTCCGCCATTGAAGTCCACTGAGGTGGATTTGAGGAACAATGCCACAAAAGTATGTACAGCACCAAGGGACAAACCAACCAGCAACATAACTATAGTTGGAACTCTCACCCGTGGACTAGCCAAAATTTGCCAAAATTTGCGATCCTCTCCCTGAGTTTGCTCCTGCCTTTGCATTGCCGGATTCGTAACTTGTACAATCCCCAAGAGGGCGACAAAACCCAATTCCGCAGACAACAGAAATAATATTCCGTAACCACTTGTAGCTTCTAAATACCCTCCTAAGGCAGGACCAATTGCTAAACCAATAGGAGTTGCGAGGCTCATGTACCCAATGATTTCACCACGAGTGTTGGTAGGTGCTAAATCTGTGACTAAAGCACTGTAGCCAGTGCTAAAAGCAGCAATACTAATGCCATGAAAAATCCGCACCAGGATCAACAGCCCAATAGATCGGGTTGCAAAGTAACCAAAGGGTGCGATCGCAGCTACGAGCGTACCAAGCAATAAGACAATTTTGCGACCACGTTCATCGGCTAATCTTCCCACCATCGGGCGAGATAGCAATAAGCCAATAGCGAAACTGCCCATGACAATTCCAATTTCTTGCTTGCTTGCACCTATATCATTGATGTAAAGCGGTAGAGTTGGCAAGAACGAAGACAGGCTCGACCAGAATAATAAACCTGCTGTAAATAAAATCAGCAGGTTGCGCTGCAATTGAGCGTCAAAGGTATTAAATGCTTTCAAGGTAGATGCAATGTAATTGGTTTTTTGTCATTAGTCATTTGTCCTTTGTCAGTTACCAATAACTAATGACCAATGACCAATGACTAATGACTAATGACTAATGACTATTGTTACGCTACTTAACATTTTTTGCTACTACTTCTCGCACGCGATAGATAGGGCGTCCTTGGGATTCGTGGTATGTACGCATGAGCAATTCTGCTAAAAGTCCAAAGCAAAACAACTGCACTCCTGTTACTAGCAGGAGAACTGCTAAAATCAGCAAGGGGCGATTACCAATGTCCTCATGGAAAGCAAATTTGATGAACGTCAAGTGAATTCCGATCACAGTACCCGAAAACATTGAAATCAAGCCCAACAGCCCAAAAACGTGCATCGGACGGGTGAGGAATCTTTTCATAAACAGAATGGTTAACAAATCCATCAACACCCGGAATGTCCGCCAAATTCCATATTTACTACGACCAAAGCGACGGGCGTGATGACGTACAGGTATTTCAGTAATTCTAGCTCCTTCGATGTACGCCAAAGCGGGTAAAAATCGGTGTAATTCTCCGTAGAGATTCATATCTGCTAGCAGTTCTGCACGATAGGCTTTCAGCGAACAACCATAGTCATGAATATTCACGCTAGTGGTGCGACGAATTAGCCAATTGGCAATTTTGGAAGGAAGTAACCGATTTACGACCCCATCTTGGCGTTTTTGTCGCCAACCACTCACTAAATCGTAACCTTCATCCAGCTTTGCTAATAACATGGGAATATCAGCCGGGTCATTTTGGAGATCGGCATCTAAAGTGACGATCGCTTTACCGACTGCATAATAAAATCCAGCAGCCATCGCCGCAGTTTGTCCGTAGTTGCGACGTAAAATCACTGCCTTTAAATCTGTGCGGATTTGCGCTTCTTTCTTGAGAAATTCCCCAGAACCATCTGTAGAACCATCATCCACACAAATGATTTCATAATTTATCTGACTAGAGGATAAAGTAGAGGCGATCGCTTCTAGTAAAAGCGGCAAACTCTCCACCTCATCATGTATTGGTACTACTACTGAAACATCTGGAACAATTGCTAAAATCGCCCCATTTTCCCCTTTCACCCCTTGATAAACCAACCCACTCCTCATAAGCCTCAGCGCCCTCAGCGTCTCTGTGGTTCGTAACTCTTAAAAACTCTACCAGCACCTCGCAGCTGCTGATAGTATGACTGACTAACTCCATCTCCCTGTTCCGAGAGAATATCAATTCCGATCCCATTCCGTCCCTGTTCTTTGCCAGAACTATGGATATAATAACCATCCGCCAAATAAAGCCCGACATGGGTGGCTTTTTGGCTAGTTCCAAAAAATACCAGATCCCCGGCGACTAATTCTGCAATTGTAATTGGTTGAGTGAATTTTTCCTGTTGATAGGCATCTCTAGGTAGCCAAATACCCACCGAAGCAAACGCCGCCTGCATTAACCCAGAACAGTCATAATTTGGCCCAACCGTACCACCCCAAAGGTAATAATTTGATTGTTGCATCGCTTTTTGGCTAAAGGCGATAATCTCTGCTAGAAGTTTTTTAATCTCCAATTCAGAAAATGTTGCAGCCTGATAAGGTACAGTAGCAGATTGTAATGAATCAAAATCTGAAACAGATACCCATCCTGGATAGTCATCTTCACATAAATACACCTCAACCGCCGAATTTTGATGATTTGATGTTACCCACAAATGTCTCCCAGATGCAGCTTGAGTTGCTAAACACGTACATTCAGGAGAATCATATAAATTCAGGTCAGCTAAACACTGATACTCGCCTGATTTTGGATTTTGGATTTTGGATTTTAGGTTAAAGGACATTATCAGAGAATGATTTTTTTCAATAAAGACGAACAACTCGAAAATCTTGGGTTAGGCATTTTAGATGCAACTTGGGCGGAATTTGGGACTTTAGCACGTAACCAAATTGCCCTAACTTGGGTTGTTTACGATCCACCAGTGCGAGTAAATACTGGTGGGGCGCTGACTCCCAACGCTTTTTGGGATCATCCAGTTCGTGGTTTCACTTATCGCGGTGTTGAGCGGATTTATCCTGCTAGTGTAGTCAAGCTATTTTACTTGGTAGCAGTAAACGAATGGCTAGAAAAAGGCATGAGTCAAACTTCCAAGGAGTTGGAGCGAGCTTTGCAGGATATGATTGTCGATTCTAGTAATGATGCTACCAGCTATGTTGTAGATATTTTGAGTGGCACCACATCAGGCCCAGAATTACCAATCGGCCCCTTTGAAACCTGGAAATATCAGCGTAATATTATTAACCGCTATTACCAATCTTTGAGTTGGGAAGAATTAGAGACAATTAATGTCTGTCAAAAAACTTGGGGTGATGGCCCTTATGGACGGGAACGGGCGTTTGTGGGAGAGTTACTAGAAAATCGTAATATGTTGACCACAAATGCGATCGCCAGATTACTGCATAGTATTGTCGGTGGGGTGGCGGTTTCAAGTGCGCGATCGCAAGCCATGATGGCTTTACTCAAACGTCCTCTCAAGGATTTGCCCACAAACACTGAGGAAAATCAGGTCACAGGTTTTTTAGGTGATGGACTGCCTGAAAATGCTCAAATTTGGTCAAAAGCAGGTTGGACAAGTCAAGTTCGCCATGATGTTGCGTATATTGAGTTACCAGAACAGCGTCCTTACCTCTTAGTGGTATTTACTGAAGGTAAAGCCCAGGCTAAGAATCAGGATATTTTGCCCTTTATTTCTAAACGAGTTGCCGAAGCGATCGCTAGTCTATAGCAATCCTAAATCATGCGCGAACAACAAGATCCCTGACTTCTTCAAGAAGTTGGGGATCTGAGACTTCTATTTAAACTTAAATTCGTCAAACTTCAATACTTCCGAATCAGGCTTGCGAGTATCAAAACGATAACTGCTTATCGTACCCGTTCCTGTATCAAAGATACTAAAAACTGTAATTTCATTACTTGCTATATAAGGCATCGGCTTTCCATTTTCACCCAGCAAAGGGGCAATTGTTGGTACTATCGGTTCTAAACCATTGGGATCGCCAAGTTTAACATAATCCTCTTGATATTCAATTGGTACTTCTCGCTTTCTGTCACCCCAAGCAGCACCATAAGTATTGCCCACATTAGATGTTTCTAGAAAGTGCATTCCACTGGAACTAACAAAGCGATTCCATAAATGAGAATGTCCATAAAATACCAATTGCACATTAGCCGTTTCTAATAAAGGAACAACATCGCGAATAATATAATCTGCGTCTTTGGGGTACTCATAACGTACTGCTTTGATATTATTACCATTGCGTTCAATTATTTGAACTGGTTCTGTATAAGCAGGAACTATGTTATCACCCAGAGTGTGGGGCGGATGATGAAACATCACAACTTTGTATTTTGCTTGTTGAAACTCAGGGCTGTTAAGTTCTGTCTCTAGCCAATTATATTGCTTGCTGCCTTTAGCAATTGGCTCATAAATAACTTGTCCATAGCCCCAATTTTCAGGATTATTTAAATCCTTTTCAGATTCTAGATATCTACCCTTATGCTTTCCTTTGAAATTGGGAGTCCGCCACATACTGGTAATGTACAATACCACCAAACGCACATCACCAAAACTGACTGCATAATACCTTTTTCCACCCTCTTTACTTTTTGGTAAAGAGAAAATTTCTTCATAGGTATTAGTATTAAAGGAATTATCGATTAAAGATTTATCTGGGTAGATTTTTTGAGCAACGACACGAGGAATTGTATCATCAAATTCATCATTTAAACTTCCCGTCCTAGCAAAGCGCCCCATCACCTCATGATTGCCAATGCAAGTAAACATCGGTGCATGTTGAATTATTTGTCCACCAGTGTAGATTGTCTTAACACCATCGTGCGTCATTTCATATTTAGCACGACCTTGTAAACCGGGAAACAACGCACCACCAATATTATCGTCAAACCATTCTGAGGCGCGATCGCTAACATTGACCAAATCACCGGCAAACCACACGCCATCAACCCGTCCAACTGTTTCTACCACTTTTTGCAGATTTGCTGCTGTCATCGGTTTTAATTGATGATCTGAGGTAAGTAGAATTTTCAGTGGTGTATTTGATTTGGGAGTAGCCGCGAGGGTAAAAACATTACTGTCAACACTCTCGCCATCTTCTCGCACACTGGTGACACGATAGTTAACCCGCATACTAGGAGTTAATCCAGTTACCTCAGCCTCATGTCGCCAAATGTCCCGTTGGACGGGTTTTTGATAAACTTGTCCGTCTTTGGTTTGATTTGCAACTCTTGATTGTTGGTCTTCACGTGTGCGACTGAGTTTGGTAGTACTTGCCTTAGCAGTTTGTTTGAGATTTTCGCCGTAGGTTACTGTGTGATTAACACCAGCAAATTCAGTAAACCAAACTACTCGTATTGAAGTTTCAGTTGGCAATTGCAAAAAGGGGTCGGTGAGCAGTTGGGGTGCTGATGTCATAATTGTTTGCCCAAATGAACGCACACCTACCAGAGTAAAGCATATAACAAGCACAAGTATAGCTACTGAGGAAATTTTACGGCTGTGTAAGCGTCTGAGCATGATTCAGGAGTGCTGAGTGCTGAGTAACTAAGAGAGCAAAACGGTGGGATCGAAGCAAAAACGTATTATTTCTTGGGCCACTTTCCACTATAAATAAATATTTTAGAATTTACGCAAAATATCTCTCAAACTCTGATTTCTTCTTTGTAAGTCCCTAGTTCATGAATTATTGATAATTAACAAATTTAACCATTCATTGAGTTCCTGTATTAACCACTCCAGTTCTGCTTCAGTGAAATGAGTATATCTCTTAAGATAATAAATGGTAGAACCAGCAGAAATCCGCAATAAAGGCTGATTATTTAAAAGATTGGAATTTGATTTGATAAGTTTTGATACAGATATATTTTTCTGTAATACTGGAGGAGCAACAAGCCATTTAATTCCTAGAAAATCATGTATCACTACTAACTGATGAGAGTCAATTATCACACGAGTGCGTTTGCATAGTCCCCAAATAAAGGTAAATAAAAGAAAAGCGATCGCACTACCTTGGATGCAAAAGCTAATTATCATTGGTGGAGAAATTCTTCCCAGCCCACTCGTCAAAAAATTAAAACCCAATGCCAAAGGTGTAACCAAGGAGATAAGCATAATTAAGCTAATGCTAAATCCTTTAGGTGGCAAGATAATTTCTAGACTTTTAGAGGTTTTAATTAAGTGAATTTTACTGGCAAACGGTTTTTTTAATGCAAGCGTTGCCTGCTTTCTAGAAGGGGGTTTTTCTAATGCTTGCATTGCTACTTCTGTTGTCGAAAATCTCTGGTCTAAACTTGGTTCAGTTATCCATTCCAACCAATCAGCAAATTCTAGACTGAGATTGCAAGATTGTCGGAATTGAATACGTAACTCCTGTTGTGGTAATTCTGTAGGATGCAATCCCGTGACGAGATAAATTAAAGTTGCACCCAAGCTATAGAGGTCGGAGGCGGGAGTTACCCTACCGCCAAATTGCTCTGGAGGCATATAGCCATAAGTACCTACTACAGTAATTGTGCCGCCTTCTTGAGCAGCTAGAGTCTGTACAGAGCCAAAATCTACAAGGTAAACCTGACCAATACTATTACCAGAACGATTTGTAAGTAGAATATTGCTGGGTTTAATATCTCGATGAATTACAGACGGTTGCTGGTGATGTAAATAGGAGAGAATTGTCAGGAGCGATCGCGCTAATTCTTTTACCTCTGCTTCACTAAACGTTCGTCCTGCTTGTAAATGTTCCTCTAAAGATTTTGCCGTTACATAAGTTTGTACTAACCCAAAACCTTTATCAGCGGGCGTATCTAGCTCAAAGTAATCTATATAGCGCGGGATGGCAGGATAATCAAGCGCTTTTAAAGTTTCCGCTTCCCGTTGGAATAACTTTAAGTCTTGCCAATCAAAATCTTGCCCCAAGTACAAGATTTTTACCACTACCTGTTGTGAGGAATGCAAATCCAAGGCTAGAAAAGTTCGTCTTCCGGTTTGTCTTCCTAATTCTCTTTGGACTTGATAACGTTGATTAAATATTTCACTGTTCATTTATTTAACAACCTATATTGCTTTTCATACCACTGAGCAATAAATTTGCTAGCTGCTCCCATACTTAGCCCAGTGATAACTGAAGGTGCAATCACGAAAAATAGGCTAGTGACACCATCATAAAAAGAACCACCTAACAGCAGCCTGAATCCAAATAAAGCAGTAGCCATCCCAAATGTGGTACTGATAATGCTGATTGTGCGTCGATGCAAGTAGGCATTTTTTAGCGGGAAGAAGAATAACCGCGTAATAATGCTAACTAAAAATCCATTAACAAACGCTATGGGAAAACCAATTAATGCACCATATTGTAGTCCCATTATGCTGCCAACTCCTGGAATCACGACTGTGCTATAAATAGCAGCACAACCTGCTACAACTAAGCCTCCAGTAAAGGTGCTGCGCCAGATGGCATTCCACAATAACTCCCAGATATTCACTGATTTGGGACGATTCACCGTAGCTAGGTCATTGATTGGCAACTGACCTGTTTCCAAGGCTTTTAAGGCAATTGAGGCAGATATTAAACGTTGCTCTAGACTGGGTTCTGTTAGCCATTGCAACCAACCTACCAATCTAGGACTAAGTTTAACTAAGTCTTGAAATGCAATTCGCAAATCTTTCTGAGGCAAATCGGCGGGATGAATACCTGTCGCTAAAGCAATCAGAGTAGCACCAAGACTGTAAAGGTCAGAAGCAGGCGTTGCATAGCCACCAAATTGTTCTGGGGGCATATAGCCGTAAGTCCCGACAACTGTTACTGTCTTACCTGCTTTGGCTGCTAAAGTTTGTACAGAACCAAAATCTACCAAGTAAATCTGTCTAACACTATTGTTACGCTCTGCCAAAATGATATTGCTGGGCTTGATGTCGCGGTGAATAACTGGAGGCTGTCGCCCGTGTAGATAAATCAGGATATTTAACAGTGCTGTAGCAATTTCTTTAACTTCAGTTTCTGTAAAAATCCGCCCAGTTTTCATATATTCTTCTAGAGATTGACCTTCTACAAAGCTCTGGACAAGAGCATAACCTTTAGCATTACAGGGATCTAACTCAAAGTAGTCGATATAACGAGGAATCGCAGGATGCTCAACTGCTTTGAGGGTTTCGGCTTCTCGTTCAAATAGCTTTAAATCTTCCCAAGCAAAATCATTACTAAAGGTTAGCAGCTTGATGATAACTACTTGCTCAGTTTGAATGTCACGGGCTAAGAGAGTACGTCTTCCTGCTTTCTTGCCTAACTGTTGCTGAATTTCGTAACGTTCTTGAAGGATTTGTTTAGGAAAGTCATTGAGGCTTTGACCTGCCATTTGCCCACTCCGAGTTTTCATATTTACAACTTGTTACAGTTGAATTTAGCAAAAACTACAAAGGGAAAAGAATAGATTCCGCATTCTTTCAAATATTGCACTTATACAGAGTTGTGAATAATTTAGGGATAAGGGAGATGAGTAGTACTCACCACTTCAAAAGCAGCTGTCGGCAAGCCGCGATCGCGCACCACTCTCTTAGCAAGCGCCTTGTCTAGCTCAGTAAGCTTTAGGTTCACTGACAGCATCGATGACTATGAGTCTGATTATCCAGGTCGTGCGATTCATGCAGTTAACTTCCAAATGCTAAACCCAACCCAGCGAGCTGTTGCGCTAAAATGGATAGGGAAAGGGGGAGAGTACTATAATGTCTCCAATCTCAATCCATTTGAACTGAATGGTGCTAGCGATCGCAGATTTTATCTTTCTTTTGTCAGAGTGGGAAAACCCAATCGCTCAAACCCTTCTGGCGCTTTAATTTCCGCTTTGACAAAAGAAAGATAACTTACGGTGTTTTTACAGTCTTCTGAGTTGACTTCTGACTCTTGACTCCTGCCCAAACAGTAAGTGGCTGCCCAACTTGCTTATACAGTAAGCTCTCCAGAATTACACCATTATTGTTAGCAGTGAGAGTTTTATTCGGCTGATGCAGAGACTCATAAAAGCCATTGTACCAACCTTCTTTAGACTGAAGGTTAGCTTGAACGAAATCAAATAATTGGCGGGTATAAGCAGTGTTATAAAGTACATGCCAGCCGATCGCAGCTTTGGTACTGAGAAATCGCAAATTGTTATACTGTTCTCTGGTATCTGCGATGGTTGCCCAAGGTTCTCCATTGACGAATAGGCTGCTGTAAACAAAGTATGGCGGGCGATCTAAGTTGTCTTCGGTGACGGCGGTTAATTGTTTTGTGGCTTCATAACGCGCTGCTTGAGCAGCTAAAATCCGATCGGCATAAGCTTTAGGCAAAGCTTGAAACCCAGTTTCGATACCATCCAAGATATAGGGTTCGCTAAGAACGTAGTTATTGGCTCCAGAGTTTTTATAGTCCCGTTTGTCGTAAGGAATTCCCTGTCCGTAAAGATCGACGAAGGCAGTATGAGACTGATAATCTAAAGCTTTGTTAACATCCAAGCCCCAAAGCTTCAGACCATAAGCAGCATAATTCTCATAGCCCAAGCGACCTTCTTGATTGTACTGTTCTTTGCCTTTAATAACGGCAGTACCGTACATTTGGCCATTTGTGGTCAGACGCTTGACTTGCCAGTGTTTCCAAACTACTGCTGTTTCTAGTCGCATCTGGGGATATTTTGCCTCGACAATCTTCAACCAGATTGCCATTCTTCCTAAATCAATAGCTGACCAACCAATTTCTTCCCGTTTTTCTAGTTGACCATAATTAACAGGTACGAGAGTTTTTGTATTGTAAACCTTGTTGGGTAGTTCTCCTTTGTACAAAGGCATTGATGCCAAAGTTTTCAACATTTTGCTCATTTTGGCTTCAAATTCAGCCACAGGCACGATATTGAGTTCTCTAGCACTGACTAAGGCGGCGATCGCCGCTGTCTGATCCCACATACTGACTGAGGCAAAGCCATCAACGGAATTGACCAAGCCAGTTTCATCGTTCCAGTTGCGCTGGAAGTATGACCAAGCCTGACGGGCCGTTGTCATTTCTTCTGGGGTCAGTTTTCCAACTCCAGGAGCAGTGTAGGGAATTATGGCTACTGTTAGTTGGTTTTTGGGAATGGATTGACCTGGCAAAACTACGGATTTAGCATCAAGGCTGGCAATTATTTCAGCTTTATTTGCACTAGAGATAGGGGGTTGGGTTTTCTGTGGTTGGGAAGTAGTCGGGGATGTTGATATTTCCAGTTTTTTTATAGAAGTATTGGAAAGTTGCTTAGACCAACCATTTAAAATTGCGATCGCGATCGCAGCAGTAAGAACTCCTCCTACAGAAGCTAGTATGGACAAGCTCTTAGGTGGTGGTTGAAAATCAGAACTCATACTGATTAAAGCCTCATATTGTTAGTCAGTGTTGCTTGCGTAATTTCACCAAATACATTCTTCCCAATTTTGAAATCTAACTAACACCCAGAAGTTCACCCGATAGGAACTATTAAAATTTACATTCCGCCCACTACAATAAAGTAGTCACGCACCCGATCTCTGGAGTTCTAGCAGTGGGATTATTTGATGATTTGAGTCGGTTTCTAGAAAACCGTTTAGAAGAATTCTTGCGTAACAATCCACATTTGGAGTTAGAGGCGCTGCTAGAACAGCTGCGTGAGCAAGAAGAAGACACATTAAAGCTGATCGCAGATTTAAAATTACAAGAGAAGCAATCGCAAGAAGAAATTCTCTCCACTGCGCAAGAAATTCAGCGTTGGCATATCCGCATTCAAAAAGCCAAAAACGCCAATAGAGAGGATTTGGCGGCTGCGGCTCTTGAGCGAGAAGCAGCCCTGTTGCGCGAAGGAAATCAGCGCTGGGGACACATGCAAGGGTTAAAAGAACGCATTAACCAATCTCAGGAACTAATAAAAAAAATTCAGCAACGGCGACAGGAGGTGCAAGCTAAAGCCGCCGAAGCACAGACAGTCCGTGCTAAAGCCCAAACCCAGCAGCGTTTTGAAACCAGTGGCTGGTCGAATCAGACTAGCAGTTATTCGAGTGGTTTTGATGACTTAGAAGAGAAGTTCCGTAACTGGGAAACTCAGGATGAGTTAGAACAAATGAAGCGGAATATGCAGAAGTAGCGCGTATTGGCTAAAATACGCCGAAATAACAAATGAGTTCGCCGAAATAACAAATGCGATCGCCGAATTAACAAATGCGATCGCCAAAGCAACAAATGCGATCGCCGAATTAACAAATGCGATCGCCGAATTAACAAATGCGATCGCCAAAGCAACAAATGCGATCGCCGAATTAACAAATGCGATCGCCGAATTAACAAATGCGATCGCCGAATCAACAAATGCGATCGCCAAAGCAACAAATGCGATCGCCGAAATAGCTTACTCACTTGGTTCGCGTTAGTTTTACCCCACCCTAACCCTCCCCTTGTCAAGGGGAGGGAACAAGATTTCTTATTTCCCCCCTTTACAAGGGGGGATTAAGGGGGGTAATAACATGATTAAAATCACAGCCAACTACTTTTTAAACAACCTCTTAAGCTGAGTAAGCACTAGAAACGAAAAATCAAAGTTTTCAGGCACATTTTACAAGAAGAATTAGGGATTTTTAGAATAGTAGGATAGATTCATTGCTGTTGCTCATGGGAAAAAGCAACAGTTGCAGGTAAATTAGGATTATCCCGTCCCTGAATCAGTTGTAAAATTCCCACAGCGACGACAAAGCTAACAAGCGTGTAGTATGTATATAACCTATATATTCCAAGCAATATGAGCGTAGAGTTATTAGCTATTGTGGGCCCAGTAGTAAAAGCAGTAACTCCAGAACTTGTTAAGAAAATTAATAGTGCATTAAATCCTACAGACTTAGAAAAAGCTTTGAAAGCAGGTGTACAATTTGCTGAAGAGTGGGATTCTAATCAAGATTCTCATAAACATTTATTTTTTCATTGTACGCCAAAGGATGCGAGAGAACTTTTAGAGAGGTTTTTCAAAGATACAGGAGTTCAAGAAGAATTACAGAAGCCTTTTACAGAGAAAACAATCCCTAATTTAGAAGTTTTAATTATAATCTTCTCCAAAATCAAATCAGAAAAGCCAAACTTAAAGTTTCATGATGAAAGTATTAAACATTGGCTGAAAAAGTTTGTAGATGCTTATTTTGAACACACCAATACATATTTCAAATTTCAAATTGCTAAATCAGATTATCTCAAACAACTCTCACACTATTTTGATGGTGTTGAATTTGTCGGAATAAAGGTAAAAACAAAAGAAGAAGAAAAATTTGCTAAACTACCACAAATTTTTGTGATGCCTAATGTAGTTGAGCAGGTGGAAGTTAGAGCAAACACAGGTTTAAAATTAAATCTAGATTTGGCTTTAGAAGAGACAGCCAACCAGCAACGCCAGCAAAGTTTACTTTGGGAACAACAAAGTAGTGGCAAGAAATTCTCAGCCCAAGAATTGCTGAAAGAAAGTACCCGCAATAAATTTGTTGTGTTGGGAGAACCAGGAATTGGTAAAACAACTTTGATGAGTTACTTTGCTGTGATGCTGGCTGAACAGCAGACTGAAAAACTCGGTTTATCAGCCGACTTAGAGTTACTGCCAATTTTGATTAGAATTAGAGACTTAGGCAAAGCTTCAACGAAGAATATTTTAGAATATGTACGCAATTTTGCCAATAGTATTCATATTAAAGAATTACCCAAAGGTTTCTTTGAACATTGGTTAGAAGATGGGAGCGCGTTAATTTTACTTGATGGCTTAGATGAAATCGCTAAACCAAGCGATCGCCATGAATTCGTAAAGATAATTCACAGCTTTCTCGGACAATATTCTCAAAATCGGGCAATTATAACTTCGCGTCCAGCAAGTTATAGTCGAGAGTTTTTTGGTACAGATGAATTCCCTCATTATCAGCTAGAAAAATTTGATGATAGTCAAGTTGATTTATTTATTCAGTAATGGTATAACAGCAGACTGCCAAACAAGCCGGAAGAAGCACAACACCGTCAAGAAAGTTTAAAAAAAGCATTATCAGCACAAAAACGCATCAAATTATTAGCACGCAATCCTTTACTACTGACAATTATTGCTTTGATTCATCGTTATGATGCACATTTGCCTAGACAGCGATATAAACTCTATGAACAGGCAGTTGATACACTATTGATTAACTGGGATGAAAACAAGGGCATTGAGTCTTGGAAGCTGAATTATATTAAATTAGACGATATCAAAATATTAATGCAACGCCTTGCTTACTGGATTCATTCTCAAGGTGAAACTGGCGATAAAGAAGGTGGGACGTTGATTGAGAGAGATGAGCTAATTACACAATTAAGCCAATATATTCGTGAATGTAATTATCAAGTTCAAAAATATCAAGCTCAAGAGGAAGCCAAACGCTTAGTTGACCATATTACAGAACGCTGTGGTTTATTAAACGAACAAGGTCAAGATAGATATGCCTTTGTGCATAAGACATTTCAGGAATATTTAACGGCTGAAGAAATACGCGATCGCCAATCAGGAGACTTTAACGAAGTACTAAATCATATTGAAAATTATCTACACAATTCCCACTGGCGAGAGGTGTTGTTGCTGTTAATAGCTCAACAAAATCCAAACAACTCGAAAAGAATTATTGAAACAATTCTCCAACAAGAGACTCCTTATGAAGCATGGCTACACCGCAATCTTTTATTTGCAGGGACTTGTTTAGCTGAAGATTTAAAATTATCTGATGTCAATTTTATTACAGATATTTTACAGAGATTAGTTGAGCTTGAAGTTAGCAATTCTCGCTTAGTAGGTGAGAAAGTTAAATCACAAGTTTTTCAAATTCTTTGCAATTTAAATGAAACCCAGTTTCAACCTCAAGCACTACAACTGTTGAAAGCATCAGCAGATTTGATAGATAAAGGGCGACTGCGAGAATATCGGGCAGCTTTAGATGAACAACAGGAAGTATTGGCAGAACTGCTGGGTTTACTCAAAGATGAGAATCAGAATGTGCGTTACTCTGCTGCTTTAGCATTAGGCAACTTGAGCAACGCCTCGCCACAGTTAATTGAAGCACTGCTGGGTTTACTCAAAGATAAGAGTCAGAGTGTGCGTGACTCTGCTGCTCAAGCATTGGGCAACTTGAGCAACGCCTCGCCACAGGTAGTTGAAGCACTGCTGGGTTTACTCAAAGATGAGAGTCAGAGTGTGCGTTTCTTTGCTGCCGAAGCATTGGGCAAGTTGGGCAACGCCTCGCCACAGGTAGTTGAAGCACTGCTGGGTTTACTCAAAGATGAGAGTCAGATTGTGCGTTTCTTTGCTGCTGAAGCATTGGGCAAGTTGGGCAACGCCTCGCCACAGGTAGTTGAAGCACTGCTGGGTTCACTCAAAGATGAGAGTCAGAATGTGCG
>NZ_JBALDE010000077.1:0-11698 GCF_036917515.1 Nostoc sp.
CACAGGAGTAAGGTTTCATTCTACAGGCACTTAGACGTTGATATACTCCATCATCCCATACTGTATTGCACTCAAGCAGGAACTGCTATATTTCTCACTGCGGTAACGCAACCACACCCGCAACACTTGCGGAATCTGGTCTTTTTCTTCCTTAGTCAGAGTGTTGTAAAGGGCTAAGGCGCGATCACGTTCGCCCCGACAAGCAGCATTGTTGTGAGCATCCCAATAGCTACGGGCTACTCGAATCTGCCGACAAACTTCTTTAATCAGTGCGTCTCCCGTAAGTGGAGTATCTTGCTTGGTCATACTCAAATGCTAGAAATTTCTAATGCCATCCTAGCAAGTCAGATTTATCTTGACACTTCAAATTTCAAGCTGGCTGATTTCACTGAGTTGATTCATTGCTGTTCCTCATGGTTATCCAACCAGATGAGGGGTCTTTACCCAACAAGCGTTAATGGATAAACGGTGATCGTAAAGAGGTATTAAGCAGTAGTAAATCTGTTGATAGAGAAAATTGGCATTGCTGAATTAAAGGATGTATTCTAGTTGTAGGGTGGGCATCTTGCCCATTGGTGTCAACTTAAGCAAAAGAAAACCGTAAGATGTAATCTAAGAACATCTTGATTGATGTTCTTAGTGATACATTATGAGTAGAAAATGCCCAGCACGAACAGGAAACCCAGACCTGCGGCAATAAAAACATGTACTAGTGCCGCCGATAGAAGAAATCGAAAAAAAACTATATTCGTTGCGATCACCAGCCAGCTTCAAGCCACTCAAGTTATGTTCAGGCGAAGATGAAAAAAATTGCGCTCGTGGATTCTGACATTGCCAGTGATAATGGCAGTAGTATTGAGTTTGGTGTATCGCCAGATAGCCGGATTAAGCAGAAGTACAACGAGTGTCTCAACGAGCTGCTTGGATTAGTCAAAACCAGGCGTAAGCGCCACCCAGAGATTGACGCTTACACCCAACAATATTTGGGCTTTATCTTCTTAAGTTGACACCAATGGGCAGTGCCGTGCCCCTACAGTATTTGTATTAATTGCTTCATAAATATTCCTGTAAGTATTAAATAAGTGCATACTTATCTGTTTACGTCTTCTATCTAAAGATATAAGATTGAGGTTAAAAATTGGGAAACCTAAGAGGGGTTCATTCCCAAGAGATGTCCTACCTACTTATCGCAGAATGCAACTGAGGTCAGATGACGCAACCTTTAAATCAAGTCAAAGAATGGGAACAACGTCGTGACGAAGCAAACCGCTACTACCAACGGGGGAAATTTCAAGAATCTCTCGATCTTGCAACCAAAAATTTACACTTGGCTAGAGCAATTCCAGACCGAGCTAGAGAAGGTTATACATTAAACGACCTCGGTTTAGCTCACCTCAGTTGCTGGCAACCTCAAAAAGCATTAGAGCTCTTTCATCAGGCGCTTTCGGTTGCTATTGAAATTGGCAACACGCCAGCAGAGGCAACTGCACTTAGCAATCTGGGTTCTACCTACAGCCATCTTGGACGCTTTTCGCAAGCGTTGAAATATTTTGACAAAGCACTGCCAATCTTTAGGCGATCGCAAGATACCCAAAATGAAGTTTCTACTCTTAATGATGTCGCTCTAATTTATACGCGTTTAGGAGAACCAAAACGGGCACTGTTGCTACAACACCAAATTTTGAGGATGCGGCGATTGTTAGGTGACTTTTCTGGTGAAGCAACAACGCTTAATGGTATTGGATTTGCTTACAATGTCTTAGGCAAGTTTGAGCAAGCGCTAGAATTTTTTCAAGCAGCACTGCCAATTCAACGAGCTCTCAAGAATTTGCTTGCAGAAGCAACGACCTTAAACAATATTGCTTCTGTCTATCATGATTTAGGAAAACCTAAAGAAGCACTATTGCTCTACAATCAAGTTCTTTTCACACGTCGAGCAATCAGCGATCGCTCTGGTGAGGCAACAACCCTTCACAACATCGGTTTTACCTACAGCACCTTGGCAGAGCATCGCCAAGCAATGAAGTTCTACAAGCAAGCGATTGTGATTTATCAAGAACTGGGCGATAATCTCGGAGAAATTTCAACTTTGCTAAATATGGGAAGCGTTTACGCCACTACGAAACGCAAAAAAATGGCGCGCTCGTGCTACCAAAATGCCCAAGAGTTAGCAGAGCAAATTGAATATCAGCCACTTTTAGATAAAGTACAGCAGTTCATAGATTCTCTGTAGCATCCAGTTCTTAATACAGTTTAGTTAAGGCTTAAGGCTAAAACTCTTTATCAAAGTCAACTTTTTTGACGTAGACGCTGCATCAGCTTGCCGCAGAAGTGCAGAGGAAACAGAGAGAAGAGAAAAAATGCTTAACCCAAGTGTATTGATCCAGTTCCTCTTCTCCCATATATGGCTGAGAGTAGACGCTTTGCGTGGACTTAGCCCATCAGAAGCGGCAGTTGATAGCCAATCAGTAGAAACAGCAACCTTACAGTTTAATAAATCGCCAAATACATCTGTTGTAAACTACAATCCAGATACTTGGTTATTTGTCAAATAAAATTAGATGCGGGAACAATTTCCCCATAACCATTGGGTTGTTAAGAATTCACAGGATGGCAACCTTTTGCTGCTATTTCTCTTTCTTACACAAGCTATCAGCGGTATATCAGCGTCTTGGTTAAATCCTGTACCATATCTAGCGTCATATCAAAGTCAAGTAAGCTTTGAACCTTAATTATTTTGGAAAGCTCAAAAGCATTATAGGGGGAAAGTAGCTATTTGTAGTGTCTTTAGTGGAATACTTTCGATAAAAAGTTTCTGAATGGGCAAGCCTGTCTACTGTCTGATGGCTGTCTGGGTATCTCTTGCCGCTGCCCCTTGATTTATCTGGAGAACAAATACATCTATGAAAGCTTACGAAATTCAAAGCAACGCTGGAATTGATGCCCTGGCATTAGTTGATCGCCCCGAACCAAAACCCGCGGCTGGACAAGTTCTGATTCAAGTGAAGGCAACATCCTTAAATTATCGCGATTTGCTAGTCATTGAAGGAGCTTATGGTGCTGGACAGAAATATCCGTTAATTCCCATGTCTGATGGTGCAGGAGAAGTTGTAGCGGTGGGGGAAGGTGTGACAAGGGTGAAAATAGGCGATCGCGTCGCTGGTATTTTCTTCCAAGACTGGATTTATAGCTCTTTAACCAAAGAGAAAATGAAATCCGATCTCGGAGGCGGTATCAATGGAATGCTGGCTGAGTATGTCGTATTACACCAAGATGGTTTAGTAATATTACCTGACCAATTATCCTATATTGAAGGTGCAACTTTGCCCTGTGCAGCAGTTACAGCTTGGCATGGGCTGGTGACAAAAGGCAATATTGGTGCAGGTGATAGTGTTTTGTTACTCGGTACTGGAGGAGTTTCAATTTTTGCTCTCCAGTTTGCCAAGATACATGGTGCTAGAACGATTATTACTTCTAGCAGTGATGAGAAATTGGCACGAGCGAAACAGCTTGGTGCTGACGAGACAATCAACTACAAAACAACACCAGATTGGGAAAAGCAAGTTTATCAATTAACCAATCGCACGGGTGTAGATCATGTAATTGAGGTAGGCGGTGCAGGTACTCTGCCAAAATCGCTGCAAGCAGTTCGTATTGGGGGACGTATTAGTTTGATTGGCGTTTTATCTGGCAGAGGAAATGAGATTGACCCCATGCCAATACTTTTTAAGAGTTTAACAGTTCAGGGAATTTATGTTGGCAGTCGAGAAATGTTTGAGGCGATGAATCAGGCGATGCAACAGCATCAAATCAAACCGATTATTGATAGAGTTTTCCCTTTTACTGAAGCACGAGAGGCTTATCATTATCTTAAAGTGCGGCTCACTTCGGTAAAGTCGTAATGACGCTCTCTACGAGACGCTAAAAGCGTAGCTTGCTTCTCTGAAAGAGTACGCGGACTCGCTAACGCTACGCTAACGTAATTCGTAATTTTAAAAAGTTTAATTTTATGTTTCAAGTAGGAATTTAAATTCCCACTTGAAACATAGTTATGAATTACGTTTAAACAGCAGCGAGAGTAGGTGCAGCAAATTTAGCATATCGCTCAATGTAGAATTCTTTAGAGTGAGCGATCGCCTTCACAGATTCACACTCTTTCAAAGCATGTTTCCATTGACGTAGACAGGTAAATTGCTCTGGTATTCCAAAACCGCGATACTGCTTCAGTGCAGCCCAGCGCTCAAACCAAGGGAAATAGGTGAAATCGACCAAACTGATGGATTCACCAAACCAGTAAGGGCCTTCTTTAGAAAGCTTTGCTAAACCTTCGTTTTCAATAAATTCCAGGTGTTTGTATAGTTCCTGTTTAGCTGCTTCTTGTTTTTCGGGATCTGAACTCCGCAGCAGGGTAGAAAAAGCAGGAACGAACCTGGTGTTAGCAAAATCGATCCAGATGCGAGCCTGTGCCTTATCAATGGGGTTGCTGGGTAACAGTGGTGGATTGGGAAATACCTCATCGAGATACTCGTTAATTACTGATGACTCCCAAACTCGGTTATCGCTATGAGTTATTGCAGGCACTTTTCCATAGGGGGAAACTTTGGTAAATCCTTCCGGCTTATTTTGCAAATCAATCTCAATCAAATCGAAGTCGATGCCTTTCTCTTGGAGTACCAAGCGGGTACGATGAGCATAAGGACAAACAACTGCACTGTATACTTTAATTTCAGCCATGTCTAAGTTCCTTAGTAAATAGGACTTGTTAATCGGCATTGGGAATTGAATTTGAATCCAAAATCCCAAATCTTAAATTGTTAGTGTCACGAAGCCTTTTTGAAACGAATGTAGCGTGAAAAATTCTCGACACTAACCAAACTTTTAAATTTGACTGCTAGGTAAGGCATTGGGCATTGTGTATGGTTATTCTTCTTGTCCCCTTGTCCCCTCATCTCCCCCTCCCTTCTCCTAAAGCCAGGGCACTTCTTCAGGTGCATAACGAAAAGCGCGAAAAACCGTATTTTGCTCTCCACGAGTTACCGGCGACTTCTCACCTGGAATATTCCGAGATGCAAAGTGGGGATTGATGTATTCCCAAACAATTTCTCCTGTAACTGTCACCTCAAATATCCGGCCATAAGCACCTTCTGTAATCAAGGTATTGCCATTGGCTAAACGTTGCGCTCCTGATATGTATGAACTGAAGAAATTTTGGGGCGGATTGTCGGTGTACTCCCAAACTATCTCTTTTGTTTGACGGTTTACCTCAATCACACGCGAGAAATTGAGAGCAATGTTACGGCGATGTGCGCCATTATCGAAAATCAAGATGTTACCGTTAGCTAATTCGTTCGGGAAGTGCTGCTGTGCTAGCACGTCATCACCTAACGTCCAGATGATTTCTCCGGTTTTGCGATCAACAATGACAACTGTGGAGATATTACGAAAGCTCACTATAATGTTGCCATCAGCGAGTTCACCCACAGTATTCCCATGAGTCCATTCATGTCGATGATCCTGGGGTGTAATGGTAAATTTATCTGGATCAAGGTGTTCGTGGGCGTGCCAAGTCCAAACAATTTCACCTGCTGGAGTCACCTCATAAAGCACATCTGCATAGATATCACCATCTGGTTCTGTACCTGTTACGCCACCTTTGATTCGAGGAATCAAAGACTGAGGTATCTTTTCAATGGCGAGTAGAATTGTGTTGCCATTAGCTAATCTGCGTCCATCGTGATGATGATCTGGATGCTTATATTCCCAGATAATATTTCCCTTGGGATCTGCTTCTAAAACAACGCCACTTTTGAATGCAGCCCATAAAGCAAAACGTAGGGGTTTTTCTGGTGGAGTCTTACCGTTATAAAAAAGGTTGCCATTGGGTAAGAGATAACCGTATAACCCTGGTGGATAAGGCAGATTCCATTGGTGTATTACTTCTCCTTCCAAGTTCAGAAGGTAGACTTCACCTTGACCTGTCAGGGGTGTGAAAAGTGTGTATCCTTTAAATACTTTTTTGGGATTGTAAGCCTTTAAACCAGTACCCCGACGACGAATAGTATTTTGGTCAATTGATATTGCTGTAAAAGTCATATTTACCTGCTAAATATCTAGTTTTGAATCTAAAAACTAGGACAGAGTGCATCGCTTATCTTTACTTCTACTCTGACAATAAGAGCCAGAGGCTCTAGGAAGGCGTTACCAGACTGGAGCCTGGTAACGAGGCAAACTGTCTTTAATTTTGAATTTTGAATTTTGAATTTTTAATTATTTATGGTGCTGGGTTTGGCGACTGAGTATGAACTATATCCAACTCTTCCAAAATGTCTTTGTCAAGAACTACATTCAGACTTTCTAAATTCTCTTTAAGTTGTTCCAGTGTCGTAGCACCAATAATTGTACTAGGCACAAACCAACGACTCCGCACAAATGCTAAGGCCAGATGCGCTGGACTTAGTTGATGGCGCTTGGCAATTTCTACATAAGCTGATACAGCTTGACTGACTTTCGGTTTCAAATAGCGCTGACCGAAATTTTCAAACAAAGTTATTCTTGTTTTTTCTGGTTTACCGTTTAGATATTTGCCAGTTAAGAAGCCAAATGCTAAAGGACTATAAGCTAGTAACCCAATTTCTTCTTGATAAACTGCTTCTGCTAAAGCTCCATCAAATACTCGATTTAGCAAATTGTAAGCATTTTGAATCGAAACAACTTTGGGCAATCCTAATTGTTTTGCGGCGTTACTAAATTGGGCAACTCCCCAAGGAGTTTCATTACTCAAACCAAGATAGCGAATTTTCCCTGCTTTAATTACATCGCCAAAAACTGCTAGCTGTTCAGCGATGGGAATTGTCTCTTTCACTTGATTCGGATCGAATACCGTTTGCCCAAATCGTGGCACGTAGCGGTCGGGCCAGTGGATTTGATATAAATCAATATAGTCAGTCTGTAATCTTTTTAGACTATCGTCTACGGCTTGTTTGATATTATCACGGTCAATTGCTTTGGCTCCATCACGAACCCATTTAAAGCCTCGACCAGGCCCAGCAATTTTAGTAGCTATAATAAGTTGATCTCTTTGTTGACGCTTTAACCATTCCCCAATATAAGTTTCAGTTAATCCATAAGTTTCACCTCTTGGTGGAACAGGATACATCTCAGCCGCATCAATAAAGTTGACTCCTTGGGCAATAGAATAATCTAGTTGCTCGTGGGCTTCTTCAATGGTATTTTGCTGTCCATAAGTCATAGTGCCCAGACAAATCTCAGAAACTTTTAAGTCACTCTTGCCAAGTTGGTTATACTTCATAATTTTTATGTTGCTGTTCAGTTGATTCAAAAGTGATATTTTTGTTGGATATTTTGCATTTTGTCAAGGGCGCTATTATTTTTAAGTCCCACAGCTTCAAACAACACTGGATTTGGCATTTAGAGGATGCTTGAAAAGTCCTCTTGTTGGTATCAAAAGTCTTAGATTCCTCTAAATTTCCCTTTTTAAGGAAGACTTTGATTCCGGTTCCCCCCTTTTTAAGGGGAGCCAGCGCGGTTTTGGGGTCTCCTCAAGTGGAGCGACTGGCGTGGGTTAGAGGGGATCTAGAAGTGTCTCAAGTCACAGCGAAACATTTTTCAAACAACCTCTTAGCCAATATAAATTTTTTAGCAAACGCAAATATTGATTTGCTTATACTACTATAACTTGATAGACAAATCGTACTTTATGGGTATAGTTGTTTATTATTGCATAGATGAACCAGATAAGTAAGCTAGTTTGGAATAATAAAAATTCTAAAATTGTAGTAGAAAATACTTGCTTTTATTGAGTATTTGTGAAATAGACTATTGTAGTCTAAGTTTATACTACAGTAAATTGTTAGACTTGCCGTAGTATATCAAAAAATCTGAAGATTTTTCTAAAACTAAGCCTTAATAAATGTTCATATTAATCTATTTGACTCTAAGTAGCTTTTCTTGACAGTAATCAAAATATACCAAAATTACTGCAAGAGTTTACAACAGCTAATAGCAATGACATGATAAAGACTTAGGATTTTAAGGACTTGTATAATCAGGAATTTTTGCTGCGATCGCTGACAACGATACTCATGTCTATAGCAAGTAATTTGAAGTAATAAATAAATATAATTCTACTTAAAAAGCAAAATGTTTGCTATAAAAATATCATACTTTTGATATAGCAAAAATAGTTTTTGTTAAGCTTCTATGTAGCAAACGGTATAGACTCAAACAAGTGTTTTCATTTAAGCTTTTTTAAATTGTCCCCGTGTTTCTTTAGCGAATACACCTTTTGACATTAGGATCTGATGCTTAAATCCTTTCCTTGTGCCCGGAGTTGGCTTTTCTAGAGTCACCTACTTTAAGGAGAGTGACTTCTAATGTCATTAGATAAAAACATCTTTCAGCAACCAGCAAATAAGTTGCTTGCAGCTTTGCCAGCCAATGATTATCAGCGTCTTTTCCCCCATCTAAAGCTGGTTTCGCTCGAAGTTCACCAAACACTTTACCAAGCAGGCGAACCGATCGCACAGATATATTTTCCTCACAACTCAATGGTTTCTATAGTTACCACTATGGAAGATGGCTCAACAGCGGAAGTTGGGATAGTGAGCAATGAAGGTATGGCCGGTATCCCGGCAATTTTAGGAAACAATATCACAACCACAACATCATTTGTGCAGATTTCGGGCGCTGCTATGCAGATGAATGCAGATGTACTTAAAGCCGAGTTCAATCAGGGCGGAGCTATTCAAACCCTGCTGTTGTCATACATACAAGCTATATACTCTGAACTAATGCAAGCAGCTGCCTGCAATCGTCTGCATACACTGGACGAACGGCTGGCTCGCTGGCTACTGACAGTTTCTGACCGCGTGGAATCAGAAGATTTTCCCCTTACTCAACAATTTATCTCCCAGATGCTAGGTGTACGTCGTTCCGGCGTTACAGTTGCGGCTAGCACCCTCAGCAGAGCCGGAATGATCAGCTATCACCGTGGTCATATTAACATCCTGAACCGAGAGGATTTGGAAGCAACTTCCTGCGAGTGTTATCGAATCATACAAAACGAATTTGCTCGCTTACTGGGCTTCATGCCCAGTAAGCGAGGCCAAAAATTTTTTTGAGTTATGCGTGCGAAACCGAACAGACTCGCAAAAATAAATTGATTTAAAGTATTTTGAGCAAGTTTATCTTTTAATGTTTAGTGAGCAAAAACCCTCTTAAGCCGCAAGTAAATAAGTTACTCGCGGCTTTGTCAACTAGTGATTATCAGCGTCTTGTTCCACACTTGAAGTTGGTTTCGCTTTCGACTCGGCAAGTCATTTACGAATCAAAAGAACCGATCACACAGGTCTATATTCCCCAAAATGGAGTAGTTTCTTTAGTCACTGAGATGGAAAATGGCTCGATGATGGAAGTTGGGATAGTGAGCAATGAAGGCATGGTTGATATCCCAATAATTTTAGGAAGCAACACAACAACCATAAAAGTGTTTGTGCAGGTTTCAGGTAGTGCCATGCAGATGGATACAGATGTACTTAGAACCGAGTTCAATCAGGGCGGAGCTATTCAAAACCTGCTGCTGCGCTATGTACAAGCTGCATACACTGAAGTGGCGCAAGGATGTGCCTGCAACCGTTTTCATACCCTAGAGGAGCGGCTGGCTCGTTGGCTACTGACAGTCTCTGACCGCCTGGAATCAGAGGAATTTCTACTCACGCAAGAATTTATCGCCCAGATGCTAGGTGTACGGCGCTCCGGTGTCACAGTAGCGGCTAAAACCCTGAGCCGAACCGGAATGATTCGCTACCAGCGTAGTCATATTAGCATCCTGAAACGAGAGGCTTTGAAAGCAACTTCTTGCGAGTGTTATCAAGTCATACAAGGCGAATTTGCTCGGTTGCTGGAGAATCAGCCAAGGTGCGTAGGCGTAGCCCGTCGTAGACATCGCCAATGAATAATTTGAAGTTACTATGTCCGAAACCGGACAGACACTTACTAGTACTTTCTTTAAGATTTAGTAAAGTATGGATCAAATAGCGCTTACAAATATGTGGCTTTTGATGTGATTACTACTTCAAGTACTTGAATTACAGAGTGATGAGAATATGTCTAATCAATCGATGTCTTTTAAAGGTGTGCGATTGCTAGTTGTTGATAGCGACTTTGATACAAGAATATTACTTACCTACTTATTTGAATTAGGCGGAGCAGAGATTATCACTGTTGCTTCAGCAACGCAAGCTATAGAAATAATGTCATTTTTTAAACCAGACATCCTAATTAGTGACATTTATTTACCAGATGAAGACGGTTACTCACTGCTCTTGAAGGCCAGAAATCTGGAAGCAAAGCGAGGGAGAAAGCTTCCAGCTATTGCTCTGACGACATCTCCTTACGAAGAAGACCGTGATATGGCGTTATCAGTAGGTTATGATATATACCAATGTAAGCCTATAGACTTAGATGAATTAGCTTTTATGGTTGCTAGTTTAACTGGAATCGACAATCGGCTTGAGATATTGGGATGCAACAAGGCAGAAGCCAGTAGGCAAGAAAGCTTTAACTAAATTTTATTTATTGTAAAAATACAATTTATACGACGGATTATACCAACGCCTGGTGATTTTTATCCTAAATCATCAGGCGATGCTTTTTCTCAGGAATCTTTTGACTAATTTTATTTTTTATTAATTTTGCTAGTAGTAAAAATTTATTCCCAGGTAGTGATATAAAATATACTAAGAATAAATACAGAGAACAACCAAGTGATTCTCTGCAAGTACTCATTTTTTCATATCAAGGAGTGCATTATGGAATATCTTGCTTATTCTCAGATGTTTATTGCTCAAGAAGAGGCATCTGGAAACACTAATTATAATCTTCCTAAACCTCAATTAAATTGGAAAAAACTATTTAAATCTTCGGCTTGGTTAGCTTTAGCTGGTGTTGGTGTATTACTTGCTGCTATTACCCAAATTCAAATGAGTTCAGCTGCCTATGTAAAGACTAACGGCAGTTGTTTACGCGTCCGTTCAGGCCCAAGCACCAATTACTCGTATGTGGACTGTGTACCAAATGGGGCAACACTTCCAGCGATTGAACGATATGAAAACGGTTTTGCCAGACTTTCTACGGGTAGATACGTTTTTGCCCGATGGATTGGTGATAGACCTAACTATCTTCCTGTGACTAGACCCGGTGGTGTTGGCGGTTCTATAATTCTTACCCCTGGTTCTAGAGGTCTGCTCGTCAGAGACGTTCAAACAGCTTTGGGTAATCTCAGAGTTGATGGAATTTACGGTCAAGAAACTGTTAGCCGAGTCCGAAGCTTTCAGGCAAGTAAAGGTTTACTTGTAGATGGTGTTGTGGGCCCCGAAACTCGATCTGCTCTGGGTATTTAGCCAGAAGCAACTCTTTGAACATCTCCTTTCCAAGTTCTACCTATTTTCTGGTGGAATGGAGAGAAGTCAAAAGTTCAGAAAATCAAAATTTCAGAACGTCTGGCCCGTCATCAGGCGGGCAATACAACCTCACTCTACAAGAACTGATAAAGTGAAAAACTGACTTTTACCTCAGTTTTAGGCACCTTAGAGGATGTTTTAAAAGTCCAAGAAAGTAAAAACTCATGCGAGTCGTCGAAGCATAATACGTATCATCGCAATATAAATAAAAGTCTCGG
>NZ_JBALDE010000078.1:0-7841 GCF_036917515.1 Nostoc sp.
TCTAGCTGATATATCCCTGACATTGTTCATCCTTCATCTGGTTTATTCTTATTCTCTCATCTGTAGTCCAATTTTAGAGAATTGGTATAAGTTATTTTATTCATACAACGTTAATTCCAGCGCTATTACCTTGAAAATGAATGTTGAGGAGGTTTTTCTAGTCATTGATGCAGCTATTCCTTGCGGCTTGATTATCAACGAACTTATTTCAAATTCCCTAAAATATGCCTTTCCTCAAACAGAGGGGGGAGAAATTTCTATTGACTTTTACTTCAATAAAGTAAATTTATATACACTTATTATCAGTGATAATGGTGTCGGCTTTGCCCAAGATTTTGACTTTCACAGTACAGAATCATTAGGTCTGCGATTAGTAAAAGGTCTAACACATCAGCTAAAAGGCAATATCGATTTTAGCAGTAATAACGGAGTAAGGTATAAAATTATATTTTCGAGTAAACTATAAATTTATAATTTTAATAAAAATATGAACCCAGTAAATATATTAGTTGTTGAAGATGAATTCATCGTGGCAATGGATATACAAAATCGGCTAAGAAAATTTGGATACACTGTTATGGGGCTTGCCGATTCTGGAGAAGAAGCAATTAAGAAAGCAGCAGATAATTCTCTAGATTTAGTTTTAATGGATATTCACCTCAAAGGAAATATGGACGGTGTGGAGGCCGCTCAGATAATTCATAATATTTTTAATATTCCAGTTATATATCTGACTGCTAATGCAGATGAATCAACATTGAATCGAGCAAAGGTAACAGAGCCGTTTGGCTACATTCTCAAGCCCTTCAAAGAAAAAGAATTAAAGTTCACGATTGAAATTACTCTTTCTAAACATCGGACGGAAAAAAAATTAAAACAGAATGAACAATGGCTGACTACTGTACTTAAAAGTATTGGAGATGCTGTGATTACTAGCGACGAATCTGGAACTGTGACTTTTATGAATCCAATTGCGGAGATACTGACGGGTTGGAATTATTCAGATGCGTTTGGTAAACAAGCAGCAGAAGTATTCAATATTGCTGATGAAAAAACTCGTATAATAATTGAAAGTCCTGTAACGCAAGTCCTTCAGTCTGGCGTTACTGTTGGTCTACCAGAACAGACGATACTTATTGCTAAAAACGGTACAGAAATACCAATTGATGATAGTGTTGCACCGATTAAAGATGACAACGGTAACATCACGGGTGCAGTTTTGGTCTTTCAGGATATCACCGAGCGCAACCAAATTCTGGAGGCATTAACGCGTCGCCAGCAAGAATTCAAAGCACTAATTGAAAATGCACCCGATATTATTTCTAGATTTAACCCTCAATTGCGCTACGTTTACGTTAATCCAGCTATTGAAAACATTACAGGAATATCAGCCGAAACATTTATCGGCAAAACAAACGCAGAGTTAAATCTGCCGGAAGAATTTTGCCGAATATGCGATCGCAAGCTCCAGCAAGTTTTCCAAACGAAAGAAGAAACGGAGTTTGAATGCAGTTTAGCGATCGCCCAGCAAACAAGACATTACCATACCCGTCTTGTGCCTGAATTAGCTAGCAATGGTGAAGTATATTTTGTTTTAAGTATCGCTCGTAACATTACTGCTCTCAAACTTGCAGAGGCACAATTAATTCATGATGCCTTTCACGATGTACTAACCGGTCTGCCAAACCGCGCCTTATTTATGGAACGGCTAGAGCGTGCGCTCATGCTGACAAAACGACGTATAGACTATAGATTCGCTGTTCTCTGTCTAGACTTAGATCGCTTCAAAGTTGTCAACGACAGTCTCGGTCATACAATTGGCGATCAACTACTAACTGCCCTTGCTCACAGATTGGAGAATTGCCTGCGCTCTGGAGACACAGTTGCTCGTCTAGGGGGAGATGAGTTTACAATTTTGCTTGACGATCTCAACAACATCAATGATGTAACAAGCGTAGCCGAGCGGATACACGAAGTTCTGACATCTGCGTTCCAACTCAGTGGGTACGAGGTATTTACCACTGTCAGCATTGGCATTGCCTTGAGCAAGGGTAGTTACAACCGACCGGAGGAACTCTTGCGCGACGCTGACATTGCAATGTATCGCGCTAAAGCATTGGGTAAGGCACGCCATGAGATATTTGACTCAACCATGTACACCCAAGTTACGCAGCTATTGGAGTTAGAGATGGATCTACGACGGGCAGTTGAACGCCAGGAGTTTCAGGTTTACTACCAGCCAATTATTTTATTAGAAACTTACAAAATTATTGGCTTCGAGGCTCTCGTTCGCTGGCAGCACCCGCAACACGGATTAGTTTCTCCAGACAAGTTTATTCCCCTAGCAGAAGAAACTGGGCTGATTATCCCTATTGGTTATTGGGTACTAGGTGAGGCTTGTCGGCAGATGCGTGCTTGGCAAGTACAATTTCCTACTGACCCACCCTTGACAATCAGTGTAAATCTTTCTACTAAACAGTTTTCACAACCTGAGCTGATTGAGCAAATTAACCAAATTATCCAAGAAACTGGTTTAGAAACTGGCAGTTTAAAGCTGGAGATTACTGAAAGCGTACTTATGGAAAATATTCAATTAGCAACTTTTATGCTCTTACAACTGCAACAGATGAATATCCAATTACACTTAGATGATTTTGGCATCGGCTATTCATCCTTGAGTTACCTGCACCGCTTTCCCAGTAATGCCTTGAAGATAGATCGTTCCTTTATTAATAAGATTGGTGCTAATAAAGAAAACTTAGAGATTATTCAAGCGATCATCACCCTAGCACAGAATCTAAATATAGATGTAATAGCAGAGGGCGTAGAAACCCTAGAGCAACTGACACAACTTAGAGCCATGAAATGCAAATATGCACAGGGATATTTTTTCTCCCAACCCCTCGATCGCAAGTCGGTAGAAACATTAATTTTATGTGGCATTGAACCTAGATACTAGTGCCGCAAGGTGGAAGTCAAAAGTCAAAAGTCACGCATTCAAACAGGTATACAGCATAAACGTTTTATTGATTTTGAATGGTGAGGCACTCGCTCAGAGGGGTTCCCCCGATGAGGAACTGCCGTTAGCGCAGCGTAAAGCCTTCTCTTCTCTTTCAGAGACGAAGACAGCGAACGAGAGGCTTGTCTGCGACACGCTGTGCTAACGCCAACGGGCAACTCTTGGAGACGCTACGCGAACGCTTAGAGCGAGCCTGCGTACTCTGTAAGAGTTGCAAGCTAGCAAGAGCGTCTCGTAGAGAGCGTCACCCGTTCGCCCTTGGCGTTCCCGAAGGGTAGGGGTGGTTTATATTACGCGCCCGTTGTACTAGCTAGTCTTTAGCTTAGTGTAACTAACCTGACAAAAGCTTGAAATTATAACCTATTTAGAACCGCTATAGTTAATTTGTGTTGTTAACCAAATTCTTGGAGGCGCAGCTAAACTTACCCTCAAAAAGCATCAAGTTTTAAGAAAGCTGCGAAAACTAATGACTGATGACTTTTTCAATCACAAAAAGCTACTTTTTGACCTATGGGCATCAAGTTACGATTGGTTCTTTCCTTCAGTGTTTTATCGAGCCGTTCACCAACGGTTGCTGGAGTACGTCGATTTACCAGAGCCAGCAAATGTACTTGATATCGGCTGTGGTACTGGACGCTTGCTTGAGCGCCTTGCTACTCAGTCTCCCAATCTACGAGCTACCGGATTGGATTTATCTGCTAATATGTTACGGGTAGCAAGACAGAGCAACCACCACCGTCCACGCTTAATTTATATTGAGGGCAAAGCTGAGTCTCTTCCCTTTGCTGATGGTCAATTTGATGCCGTTTTCAGTACTATCAGTTTTTTGCACTATTTGGAACCTAAACAGGTGGTTCGTGAGATAGCACGGGTACTTTCTCCTGATGGACGCTTTTATTTGGTTGACATTACTTCTAAAAAAGAGACGGAACCTCAATTATTGCCAATCTCTCCCCGTGGAATTAGACTCTACAGCTTTAATCAACGTCAACTTCTTGGCTCCTCTGCTGGGCTATTGTGTTTGAATCACCATTATTTACTAGGGCCTGTCTTACTAACGATTTTTGCTAAACCTCCAAGTTGAAATAGGGAATGGGGAGAGTAAAAGACTCGAAACATCTTGTATCAAACTTTGTTCTGCATATCTGAAATTACGAATTACGTAGCTTGCTTCTCACTGGAGGCGAGTATTACGAATTAGTCTCACCTTGATATTCCATAAATACCACAGGAACTTTGAGCAGCCTTTTAGCTAACTGTGAGAATCTAAATTTCTCCTTGAGCGTAGATAAGCCTATTGTCTTAGGAAATTGTGGCAAGTCTTCAAAAGATATTGGCACAAAGTCAAAGTGACTATAAAACTGCACCAGTTGCTGACCTAAGCATTCCAGATAAAGTGGTTGCGTTGCCTTATTAATCAAATGTTGCGTTAGCAAACTACCCAAACCGCGACCTCTCCAAGCTGATGCAACAACCAAGCTACCAAGTTCTTGTGCCCCTGAGAAATTACGTAGCTGTCCACAAGCTATCAGATTCTCATTATATTCAATTACCCAAAATTGCTGCCAATTTAATTGGGTTGGGTCAAGTTTCGCTGAAAATACCAGCAATCGAATCGACCACTGATCCCCAGAGGTTGCCTTGCGAAGGACACATCCAGATGGTAATGATAGATTGCTCTGGTTCACTAATTACACTTTGATAGTTTGTATCACCATCATCACACCATACTATTCATTCAGATCTAGTCAGATCGTTTGCCATTTTCTGTCAACTATCAATAAAGCAATTTTAAAAGCGTCTTGGACATAAAACCCATTCCGAATTCTCCCTTAACGACAGCAAGGGTTCTCAGGTTAATAAATTCTATATTTATGGATTTTTATCAGCATATATGAGTAGTACTAAACAATACTTACGATAGAGGGAGGAATCAGCCATAATTATATTCTGGATAGATACACTCACACCCCTAATTTTTTTAAGATAATCCAAGAATAAAAGATTAGGAATGTAGTCATGGCTGAAGAACAAAAAGAAAAATCTAATAATCAAGAAGCTACACCTACCGCTTCTGGCGGCTACCAAACCACCGCTGACGAAAGTACCCGCCAAACTGGTGATGCTGAAAAGAGTGATGCTAAATCCACTGCTACACCAGAAGCACCAGAAAATGATTCTGTAGCAGGTAGCCCGAATCAAGGAACTGAGTCACGTTAATTGGTTTAAACTTTCCCAAATTTTAATCATCTTGTCAGGTTTTTGTAATCACCCTAATACAGTAAGTATCGAGTGGATATGTGGTATGACAGCTACAATTATCCACTTATTTTTTGTGTAATGAGCTACATTTCTCTACGTGCGTTAGGGTTGCTTACCGCAAGTATCACAATCTAAAACTCCGATGTATCCAGCAGCATAAAGCGTTGCAAAACAATGGGATGAATATATGATTGATAGGGCAAAGCGGATGCAGCAGTTGATTAAAGACTTGCTAGTATTACTTTTGTGTTGGGAATTGCGGTCAGGAATTTATGCTCGTTGACTGTAATATAGCACTGAGTCTAGCTCTAAGTAATTTACATATAGCGATCGCTCAGAATAATGGTCTCAATATCTTGAGCGAATTTTTGAAGTTTTCCAACGTCTTCATACTCGTTGAGAACAGTATGGTGGTCGCATCTGGGCTGAGTCGGAACCAGGCTGGGCGTAGGAACAGTATTTTATCTTACTTTCAACGCAAATTAAGGTATCTTTAAATATATATCTAATAACTATCTAATAACCGCTTACTAACTTTATAGTAAGCGTAAAAAGTAGGAAATCAGGTGATTATCTAACAAATTGATATAACCCTGTATTATGGAAAAGCTCACAATTCACATTCTATTAGTAGAAGATAGTGCAAGTGATGCTTATCTGCTACACCGGATATTTTTAAATTCAGATCGAGAACAATGGCAGATATTACATGTTGAACGGTTATCTGAGGCAATAGAAGCTAGCAGGGAAAACTCTGCGTCCACCCATAATAATTCTCAGATAAAGAGTCGAAAGCAACACAGATTCGACCTAGTCTTGTTAGACCTCAGCCTTCCAGACTGTATTGGACTGGATACATTGAAAGAATTTAAGGCAGCAGTACCTGATATCCCAGTTGTGGTATTAACAGGTGTTGATGATGAAGATTTAGCACTACAAGCATTAGCAGAAGGAGCGCAAGACTATCTAGTTAAAGATAAAATGACTATACAACGGTTAGTGCGTGCCATTCGCTATGCCATTGAAAGAAGCGAAATTCTTAACCAACTACGCGAGAGTGAAGAACGCACCCGTCAAGCACTAGCAAAGGAACAGGAACTCAACGAGTTAAAGTCAAACTTTGTAGCAATGGTTTCTCACGAGTTCCGCACCCCTATGACTACGATTCAGACGGCTGTAGATATCCTTGAATACAACACTAATAAACTAACTGATGTCCGAAGAACTAAATATTTCGAGCGAATACAAAATGCCATCAACCAGATGCTTAATCTCTTAGATGAAATATTGTTCTTGAGTAAAACGGAAGCTGCTAAACTCGAATACAAACCTACACTTTTAAGTTTAGAAAATTTCTGTAGCGAACTCACAGATATTATTCAACTAAATGCAGGTACTAAGCATAGCATTATCTTTACTTTTCAAGGGGAATCGACCCAAGCCCAAATGGATGAAGACCTACTAAATTGTATCTTAACCAATTTGATTTCCAATGCCATCAAATATTCCCCTGAAAATGACACTGTTTGGTTTGATTTGATTTGCAAAGATCGCCTCGCAATTTTCCAGATCAGAGATCGGGGCATGGGCATTCCTCTCAAAGATCAAACTCATCTATTTCAAACTTTCTATCGCGCCAGTAATGTAGGTGTAATTCAAGGAACAGGACTGGGACTCACTATAGTTAAAAAATGTGTGGAGCTACATGGTGGTCATATTCAATTAGAAAGTGAACAGGATGTTGGCACAACAGTAATTGTCACTCTGCCACTACAATGATTAGGTAAATAAATTATAATAATTAGGCATTGGGCATTCTCTCTTGCTTATTTTGGTGCTTGGGGATTTGGCGTTGGACAAGTTTTATTAGCAAAATCACACTGATAAATATAGGATTCTTGCCAACTAAGGGGAATTTCTAACAAGTCTCGCGTTCCTGTCATACCTTGTCCAATAAATAGCAACAAAGCAATGCAGTTTAAAATTGTATGGATGATACGCCAACGATTGGACTTATCTTGATAAATATCTTGAACAATTGCTAATGAAAAAATCATTAACAGTGCTGCGGTAATTCCAATATAATAATGTGACCAATACCACTCATTGATGCGGCGATAGACTCCATCCTGACAGCCTATAATTACTAAACCTGCACCAGTTAAAGTTGCAAAAACTACTCGCCACACCCGTTGTTTTGCCCAATAAAGAAATATTAACGAGGCAATGGTGGCAGCAAATATCAGCAGTATAAAAATAACTTGAAAAGGTGTTTGATTCCACAATTGATTTTTGATAATATTTTTGCCAATAGGGTAGCTTAATCCGATTAAGATTAATCCAACGACTGCACTTGTGAGCCTTTCACCTAACTGCTTATGTTCTGCACCAACCACTGGAGGAATTTTACTCTTACTTCCCGCTAAAATTTGCATTCTGCGTTGGCGTGTTTGCCAAGCAAAATTAGGCGTTGCATAAGTGCGGGATGAATCAGGTTAACACGGGTATTTTCCCGTACTTCAAGTAATGAAGTAATAATCGAATTGAATACTTCAGCATA
>NZ_JBALDE010000079.1:0-132352 GCF_036917515.1 Nostoc sp.
AATTGATGAATGGTTTTCCAGCTTCTCCGATTCATTTGTCTATAGCTAGCTAATCTTCTCCTATTTTTCTTCCCCGAAGGTAACAAAAGAGGGATCACCTGCTATTCCTCCAAATCGAAATTTTTTTCGAGCGCTTACAGCAGGGTGAGTATGACCATCCTTTATATTTGGCTATGGCATTGGAGAATCTGACCAATCAGGCATGGGATGAAGTTGACCGGGTGTACCCAAATTTGTGACAAAGCTTGCTCTTAAAGATAGGCTGGACTCGATTAGTAAAAACTAACATCATTGCGTTTGCGATCGCACTTTCCTCTGATCGGTGCGATCGCATTTTTCGTTTTGCCTTGGAACAGGCAATAGAGGCTGATAGACTACGTTGTGAAAAGCAATTGGGCAATGCAATGAGTCGTAGAGGCGGCCACTGACGTACAACTTGGAAAAATCACTGGCATCACGGGCAAACTCAAAATATCCGTGTGCCGATCACTTTGGCTACTGCAATTCTGGAGTACGCCAAAGCAATTGATTGTGGGCTACTAGTCCCATTGAGCTCCGATCAATATCAACAAATCATTTTGCTGGCGATTGACTCTTTTGTTGAGAAGCGTAAAGCAGAATTCCACCCCAATCAATACAGCTGTACTGCTTCAACTACTACGCAGCGCTGGGATGAGCTACGACGATTCAGGACTGCGATCGCGAATGGTCACGCTGCTGACGGATTAACTTTTCAATCTCCTGAGGTGAGTGTCCGTCACTAATCGCAATCTCAACATCCGCTTTTTTGTTTTTTGCAATCACACTATTGACACTGCCAAGATAACGGCGGTGAATCTTGCGGCCCTGCATCCAGCAGTACCGATAATACCAGTACTTATGAGAGCATCTCTCAACCCAGTATTCCTCAATCCAGTGGGTATCGTGTTGGGGGGCAGATTTTAAGGTATCAGTTACAACTTGCTCCCCAACATTTTTACACGGAGATTCCGATTCTAAGATTTGCTCCCCAACATTATGACTATTTTGGGCGACAGTTTCGAGTTCATCCCAGAACGGATCGTAAGCGTAAACGGGAGTAGGCGGTGAAGTCTTAGTAAAAGCTTCTAAATCAAAAAGTGTAGGTTGGTTCATAATCAGACTGGTTATTATGGTCGCTGCTCCTTTGGGGGCAGTTTTTTTTTATGCAGTTATTTCCTAGTAATCTCTTGGTAGGTTGCTAGAGAACCAAGATTTTAAAAGTTCGATAAATCCAGATGAATCAAGCAAGTTGTCTGCCCAATAACACTCACGTAAACAGCTAATTAACCATGCTTGAGAATCACGAATTTCTTGATGGCCACCACGAAGAGCAAAGTGCTTTAAAGCGTTGCGAACATCTTCAATATCAAACTCAAATAAATGTCTAGTTGTTCGTTTATTAGGGTCAAAGTATATTTCATACTCAGCACAAACTGTCAGTATTTCGTGTTGCCTTTCTAACTCTAGAGATTCGGCTGTAGTTGGAGTAATACTATTGCTGCTGCTGTTATGCCCGTTTTCAGCAGAAATGTCATTTGAGGGCTGTGAATTATAACTGGAGTTATGGTTTTGTAACTTTTTTGCTCGCGGTTTTTTCGGTGGATTTAACCATGTGATTGGTCTAACAAGTAACTTGGTTCTCTTCCAAGAATATTGTTTGATTACTTGTAAAACACGGCATGATACCAGTATTTCAAATATTTTTTTCAGGTAATTGTGAGCATAAGGTTTACCTCTATTCTTGGCTACCCAGAGGTTAAATTCTGATAAATCTGGCTCTATCTCGCTGGCTATTTTACCTTGCCTTATTAGCCACTGCCAAAGGATTTTTGCAGCGGGTGGAATATGATGTTTGTAACAGTATGCCTCGTGTTCTTCTGTCCACAGAAGATTGTTTTTAAATGAATTTTGTGTCATGATACTATTGCTATTTATTTCAGAGAGCCACCATGATCTGCTAAATCTTCTGGTGGCTTTTTGGTTTTTTTAAGACCGCTTTTGGTTCAACCAGTGATCATCGGGAAAGCCGGAATCTGCTTCAAAATCAGCATGATTACAGCCCGCCACGCCGAAAAAAGAAAGCCCATTTTGTTGGGTAAGGGCTGTGCTACATCACCGGCTCTACTTTTATCCGTGTGCCAGCACAGAGGCACAAGGGATCTATTGTCAGGGTTTAGGGCAAGAGCAATGTAAATGGTTTGTCTCTTCATTGGTCATTGGTTGTTAGTGGTAGCACTCGACTGTTGCCGCCTATTTTTAAGGCTTACCGCCATTCGGTGGATATTTTCTTCCAGCTGGCACGACTTAATTACCTGTGGCAGTCCATCGATGAGAAATGCCACGATCGCTGCTAATTCACTCGCCTCTAAGTCCGGTTCCAGGCAAGATATGTAATCTACAAGCTTAGAAAGTTTCTTGATGATTAAACTTGTCACCAGGTACATATCTTGTGAGTCAGGGTTTTTGTTAATCATTTGTCATTTGTCATTGGTCATTTGTCATTGGTCACTTGGCGATCGCACCCACCACCCCAAACTCCAAACCGCGATTGCTCACAATGCAAAACCGCTCTAGCCACAGTGGGCAGAACGGTTTATTTAACTTCTATTACGTTATTTTCGTTATCTTCCTGAGTTACCAGATGATAAATGTCGCTTTTTATCTGGCTTGTCTCTTCCTTAAATTGATTTTCAGCTTCTTCACTTTCTCCCAGCCGCGCCTTTAGCCGAGCTTGATGAGCATGAACGTATTCTAAATGCCGCTTCTCTAAAGCTTCCAGGCGCTCTATGATTTTCCCAGCAGTTGTGTCCCTGATTGGGACGAGCTTCCAATCTGGATTTCCCCTGTAGCTATCTTCTCTATTAACGCTGATCTCGATAGTCCCATTGCCTTGGCTTTCTTTTGCAACTCCTCCCACGCACTCTGACTTAGTTTGAGTCCCACTGTCGTTACGTCTTCCGCCGATTTTTTCGTTCTTCCCATTTACAGAGTCCATGTATTTCCCTCCATTTTACATGAGCAGAATAATTAAGCATGAGCAAAATGCTTGACAAAAATTCTGCTTATGCTTAATATATATTATGTATTCTGCATTAGCAAAATACTTTCTAAGCTCCCCCCTCACCTTTGCCATTGAGCCTGTGAGGGCATATTCAGGAGCAAGCACCCGCGCCATTGCCTTGTGCCCCAGCGCGGAAACACCCTCAATCACCAAGGAGCGGAGTACTGACACGCGTTGTCTGTGCGGTGATATTTTGATGTCTGCACATTTACTAAAAAACAAAATGATAACCACAGTTCAACAACTAATTGAGAAGTTGCAACAATTTCCAGCTGACTCAGTGGTGACTGTAACAACCGCTGCCGATGATCAGGAATTTTTGATCATTGAACTCAAATCTGAAGATAAGTCCGTGAGCATCATCGTCGGCGAAAGCGTAGACGACGAGCCAGAGGAGGAGGGGGAATGATTATTCGAGAACTGATTGAGAAGCTGCAAGGATTTCCAGATGATGCGGAGGTAGTCCTAGAAGACGATTTGAAGGAAACATTTTCTATCGACTCAATAGGCATTGTTGAAAACAAAGTGCTGATTAAACTCGAAGGAGATAACGACGAGAGAAACAGGCTTGAGGAGGCAGAGGAGGAATAAGTAATTGAAAAGGCGATCGCCTATCCTCCTGATCAGAACATTTTAGATTTATTCCCCTCGGGGATACCGTTGCGCGATCCGTTTCCCCTGGAGCGAGCCACCGCGCCAAATGGTGAAGAGATAGGACTATGGATTATTGACTTAGAACGCCTGAGCAGCCTTCAATTCAATTGTCTTGCTCAGGTCATTGCCATTGAGTCTAAAGCTTCACCAACTGATGTAGCAAGTGATGCGCGAGCAAACGGTGGCTTTGCGACATCGATATCGAGGAGCAGCGCCTGGAGTCTCAACTCAAGGCACTGGTCAATGATGAGCAGTTCAAAACCTACAACCAGGTTTTTGACGGGTTTAATTTTGGTCTGAGAAGCCCGGCTCTTGAGTCGGATTTACCCGTTTGAAGCGTTTCTCAGCAATGGCAAACAGTTGATTGAGCGAGAGGTGAGGGAGGTGAAGAAAAAACAAGTCACTCGTGAAAATGGTAAATCCGTGGTGAAGTTCCTACCCGGTGATGTCAAACGGATTAAACGTAACCGTTCGCGTGATGCTTTCAAGCTGAGGTTAGGTATGGGAACCGTCCTGGAGCAATCCGGCGACAAGTAAGTTGAAAAAGGAGCCGGTAGCGCCCTTTGTCGAATGAACTTCTGGCAGCACGTGATCACCAAAATTGAGGTTGATGGGCGGCTACCTGATAATCGCATAGCTAACGAGATTGCTGCTTATAAGGAAAAGCTCAAAAAGAATGTTGACGGTTCTGGCAAACAACTGCTTAACGGTAAGCACTTGCAAAACAAGTTGATGTCCAAAGTTGCAAATATGTTGTTTCGGGAATTATCTAGAGCGATCGCAAAACCATGACTGAAGATTATCCAGTTTATGCTCGGCTTTCTGACCAAAAATTAAGCCAAATCACGGGACCCATATTTGATCCTGACGACGATGACGAGGATGACAATCAAGGGAACTTAGATTTATTACGGTGAGTGCCCTAACTGTGCTAATGGTCAAATATTTATAGACCCAGAGGATTTTGAAGAACGAATTGCTTTTTGGATTGATTGCGGGTACGTGATCAATTTAGAAGAAATTCATTAAGTAATGCCAAACCCCTACATTACTGTAGGGGTTGTTAATCATCCAACAACTTATTAGAGTGAAGAAGAAAGACCATAATTGCTATCGTTGAGAATTGCGTAGGCATAGCCCGCCGTAGGCATCGCATCCTCAAAGGAGCTAACCTCAATTAATGCCACCACTGGCCCTTTCATCGCGATCGCTCAAATTCATACTTCAATTATGCAACGCCAAAAATTAAGGCACTAACGCCAACACTCCCACTGGAGAACCAGAACCACCACGTAACCTCAGAACTGCGATCGCTAAAGTAGTACCTTTAGGTGGCAGTTGATCCAAGTTTGTCAGATTCTCTAACACAATGCGCGGTTGTTCTAAAACTAGACGATTAATCGCAAAACTGTTATCCTGTCCGGGGTCTACACCATGAGTATCAATTCCTACCCCAGCGATTTGCCGTTCATCCAGTAAAAATTGAGTCGCTTCGCTACCAAATCCGGGAAAGTGGGGAATCCCTTGAGCATCATGATTAAGAAATGCACTTTTATCCAACCACTTTTTTTGCCAACCAGTATTCAGTATAACTACGCAACCACCAGAAATTTCACCGTATTCTACTTCCCAAGCCAAAATATCAGCAATAGTCAGTGCATAATCAGGATTAACTGCTGTAGCTTGACAAACATTTATGACCACCGCAGGTAAAATTAAAGACTGGGCTGGGTACTGGTCAATTCCCACCGCAGAACTATGAAAACTATTAGGGGCGTTGATATGGGTAGCACTATGTTCCCCCAAAGAGAAACGCCGCAGGTAATAGCCATCATTATTTAGTTCAGCCACAGTTTCAAATTCTACTGTGGGATCTCCAGACCATTGGGGAATATCTACGTCAATTACATGACTTAGATGGATAACGCGTGTGTAGGTGATACTATTTTGACTTTGCGGTTGTATCATCCCAGCCTTCTATTTTATATTATACTCAGGTATTTATTTTTTAAGGTGCGTAGGTGTAGCTCGTTGTGTACATCCTCTGGGTTGGGCTACGCCTACGCAAAGCTAATACCACCATTACAACGTTTTATAAACCTAATTCCCTATACTAGAAGAAATAATCCCCCCAATTCCTGTAAGTTTTAGGTTATTGAGGGGGTTCAAATGTTGCAGCAAAAAGTGAGTTGATCTAAGTTAACAACTATTAGGTTAATTTTTGATTAAGCTTAGATTAAGATTAGATAACTCTAGAAATTAAATATGCGTTATCCAGAACCCCTGTAGAGATGTAGCAGTGCTACGTTTCTACATTTTTTTCACTTATATCTCTATTGTGTGATATCTAGGTTGAGGGTTCTTGCTTTAGTGGAATCATCACAACAAACTCAGCACCTTCTCCTGGTGCTGAAATACACTGAATTTTTCCACCGTGTTTTTGGACTATAATTTGGTAGCTAATTGATAGTCCCATACCCGTGCCCTTACCCACAGGTTTTGTAGTGAAGAAGGGATCAAATATGCGTTTGCGTACTTCCTTAGTTATGCCTGGGCCATTGTCAGCAATTCTAATGATTACATGGTCTTCTTGAATGAGGCTGCGAATGCGAATTTGTGGAAAAGTCATTTGTCTTTGTTCGCGCAGCGTCTTTTTTGGGAGAAGTTCTGATCGCCGGAAGCCTCCGCTCAGACTTCTGTGTTGGTCATTTATCCTTTGTTCAGTTTTGTTTACTAATGACAAATGACTATTGATAAATGACTCTTCCAAGACATCGAGCGCATTTGTCAACAAATTCATAAACACCTGATTCATCTGTTCGGCGTGACAGACTACTGGTGGTAGATTGCCGTAGTCTCGAATTACTTGGATTTCGGGATGTCCTGGTTTGGCTTTCAGGCGATTTTGCAACAGCAGCAAGGTGCTATCCATACCTTCATGAATATCCACTGGTTTGGTACCGTCTTCGTCAAGGCGAGAAAAATTGCGTAAAGATAGGACAATCTGCCGAATGCGTTCGGCTCCCATGTTCATAGAATCGAAAATTTTGGGCAAATCGTGGCTGATAAAGTCTAAATCAATGGTGTAGATTTGTTGATCGATTTCTGGTGTTGGTGGGTAGTAGTTCTGTTGATAAAGTTCTACCAAGTGCAGCAAGTCTTTGATATATTGACGGGCGTGATTAATATTGCCGTAGATAAAATTGATAGGATTATTTATTTCGTGGGCAATACCTGCAACCAACTGTCCTAAACTGGACATTTTTTCAGTTTGAATCAGTTGCGTTTGAGTTTGTTGAAGTTCTAGCAGTGCTGCTTCTAGTTGCTGGGCTTTGTCTTGAGCAGTTTGGGCAGTGATGCGACTTTGAGTGTAAAGTTTAGCTTGATCAATAGCGATCGCTAATTGAACTGTAACTGCTTGTAGTAATTCTACTTCGTTATTCTGCCAAGAGCGAAAGCCACTATAATAACCACAGCTAAATGCACCAATTTCGCCAGATTGGGTGTGTACGGGCAACGACATAAAGGCAGTGAAACCAAAATCCTGCAAAAACTGCTGTGCTATGGAATCGTCTACAGTCTCAGCACGATCAATACGGATGATTTCTCCGTTCAAGGTTTTGGCTGCGATTAGTTCGATTTCGGCATTAGTTGCTTCTGTGTGGTTAAGCAGACAGGGTAAAAAGGAATTTTTCGCCTCATATACTCTTTCCCAGTAGGGTACATCAGCGTCTTGCCGATACCAAAAGAAGACGCAGCGATCAATTTGGAATAAATTGTGAATCTCCTGCACTGCGGTTTCCACAATGTGATTGAGATCCAAAGAAGCTCGAATCTGATTAGAAAGACGATTGAGGAGTGCTTCTCGTTGGGCGCTTTCTTTGGCTTGGATGTTGTCGCTGGTGTTGCGGATCAGAACTATGATTTGCTGGTCTGGTAATGGTAATAACCTAGCTGCAAAATTTTTATTTTCTTGTGGTAAAGGTAAGGTATATTCAAAACTGACTTCATATTGAGTTTCAAGTACTTGATTTATTGCTTGGTAGAAGCGATCGCCTACAGCAGTCGGTAAGCATTCTCGTAAACTCTTGCCCTGACAATCTTCTGGTAAAATATCCAAATTCTCTATCTTTGCTGGCTTGTAATCCAGAATACTTCCATCAGCATCAAGACGAAAGTACACATCAGGAAGCAGTTGCAAAATTGCTGCAAATTCTGATGTTTTTTGGCGTAACTGTGCTTCAACTGCTTGGCGTTCTGTAATTTCAGCTTGCAGTTGCTCTAATGCTTTTGCTAATTCTGTTGCCCGCTCTCTACCTGTAATTTTACGTAAGCGACGAGAGGAATTTGTCGATGGCAAGTAGCTTTCTGTTAGGGAAGGTTGACTTATCCCTATCGGCACTTCTGTTAGATCGATACAATATGTTAGATCGATACAATAACCGATGTAACCGACAAAGCTACCATCTGCTGCAAATCGTGGCGCGGCTGTATCTAAAATCCAGCGATATTCGCCATCAGCTCGACGCAGGCGATATTGCCTCTGGAAGGAATCATGCGTCGCAAATGCTCTCAAGTATATATCTTCGCACCGCTGTCTATCTTCTGGATAGACGCTGCCAGTCCAAATATTGCCTATTTCCTCTTCTGGTGCAGGTGCAGACGCGGCTGTTGTTAGAAGTGTTCCAGTAAATTTCAGCCAATTAGAATTGAAGTAACAGTAAAGTGCATTGCATCCAGACATCCAAATCATCAGAGGAGCAATATCCGCCTGCTGACAAAATACTTTTTCATCCTGTTGTATTTCTTCCTCTTCAACTATGATTTGTTTAACGTAGCTCTGCACCTTTTTAGAAAACACTTTTGCCTGCCTGCTCTGCCTAAATTATTAAGGTAATAGTCTGAAAATATAATTCTTAATACATGGATATAATCTTGTTTATGCCAACCTGCTAACGATCTTAATACTTTATTTATTTTTATATATGCAGCAATCCCTCTTTTCCTGTAAATTAATTGAAAAGATGCTGAAGTTACCATTAAGATTAACTCCAGCCTTTTTTGTGAAATTTAAACTATCTAGATATCAGTCATCTTGTTTGACTTTGTTGATTTTTAGAATCACCGATCAATTTATCTTAGCTATATAATTGCATTCCTCAACAACCCAATTTATCTTTACGGGAACTCTATGATTCTCTGGACAGGCGTTTACATCTTTATCATAAATTCACAATAATCAAGATTTTTATCCCAAATAAATATTGATTTTTTATCAAGAAGAATTCAGTATGAATTAAAATCTGGCTGATGGCTCTAACTTGCTTAAAATCAGGGGTATAAAAGAGTTTGATTGCTACATCTGTATTAAGCAGTTTTCAACCAATAATTGGTATAAAAACCAACTTTGTTTATTTTTAATCCTGGATGATGATCGATGTATTATTTTTTACTGTTCACAACAAAACCCAATTTTTTAAAATTGTCTTGACTAGTCAAAATGCCTTATATAGCAATAATCCTATCTGAGTTATGAAAATGGATGATGAGGAACTGTCTTCTCTACAAGATACTAAGTGTACGCGCAGCATCTCGTAGAGAAGTATGCCAAGAAAAAGAGAACAAAAACACAATTCACAAATCTCACGAATGATTTAGGATTGCTATAGCAAAATCGCAAATTAAATGAGAGAAATGCTAAATGTGATATCAACTGGTTGCAACAATGGCTGGTAATTGCATTTTATATGTTATAAAGCTCACAGAAATTAATGTTAGGCGGAAACTATTTTATGGAACCAGATCAACTGGGCCGTTTTAAGGAGTACGGCGAATTCATCCTCCGAAAGATAGATTCTGTGCCCCAGTACCCTTCTAAACAAGAAGATTGGGTTCCAGCTAGTCTTGATGACTGTCTTCTTCGTTTGCGATCGGCTGCCCAGAAAACTGTAGACCTGGCAACTTCGCCTGTCAAAATTGGTGTAATGGGGGAATTTAGTAGTGGAAAAACCTTACTTTTAGGCAGTCTAATTGGATATGCAGATGCTTTGCCAGTCAGTGAAAACCCTACTACAGGTAATGTTACCGCCATACATATTATTCCGCAAAACGATTTTGCAACCACTCAATTAAGTAACTTTACAGTAGAGTATCTTTCTCATGAAGGAGTACATGAGTGTTTACGCTTCATGCTAGGGGAAGCCAATAAACGAACGACAGCAGCAGGGCTTCCTCCGATACCAGTATCAAAACTCAACTCTGGCAACGATATTATTAGCTGGTGTGAAGAAGCATGGAATAGCAGTAACAATTTAGAGCTACGTTATTTACTGAGAGAGTTGGTACTATTCCTACGGGCTTATCAAGCTTATGGGGAGGTTATGTGTGGTGGGCATTACCAAATTGATGCTATCACCGCTCGTCAGGGGCTACAGCTCGTTGAACAGCCAATGGCAATCCAAACTTTGAAATTTGAGGATCTACCTCCAGCGCATATCCGATTACCGAGTCCACCCCAGAGGCTACCAACAAAGTTATTGCAAAACAGCTTCCCACTGATCCGTCGCGTAGATATCGATGTGAAAATCTCACGAGAAATTTGGGATTTTGCAGATGCAGCTAAATTTATTCTCATCGACTTTCCGGGATTGGGGGCTGCTAATTCGGGGGCTAGGGATACCTTTTTGTCATTGCGGGAATTGGCAGAAGTACAGACAATTTTGGTATTGCTAAATGGTAAATCTCCTGGGAGCGATCGCGCCAATAAAATCTTCACGATGATGCAGCAGCAGCGACCGGGACAAGACCTGAAAGATTTAATTCTCGTCGGTGTGGGTCGCTTCGATCAACTACCTCTAGATAGCGAGGGTGGCGAAAGGGAACTCGATCAATTGATTGAAGATAGCTCATATTTGCAGGAAGAAACGGTTCTTCAAAAACTCAAAGTTCTGCAAACTACCATTGATGGCGCACAAGCATTTACAACTCAAAAAGACCGCATCGTTTTACTGTCGCCACTATTGGGATTGGCTGAATTGGCAAAACGTTCTAGTAGCGTGAAAGCTGGATCGCCAGAGTTTTTGACTAACTTGGACTATCCTGATTATCTAGATCGGTCTATACGGCTACAAGATAAATGGGAGCTATTAAGTAAACATCTGTTAGAATCTAACACCCGTAGCTATTTGGGCAGACAGTTGGGTTACTTTGTTCAAGATGGGGGACTTAGTAAGCTGCGGGAATTGATTCAAACTCACGTAGCTACTCATGGTTTGAAGCAACTGTATGAAGATACTAAAAGAGCTGCTGATGTGGTGAGTCAGCAACAAGATTACTTGAAAGACATCATAGATGAAATTCACGAGCAAGGCATCCCCACAGGCGATAGTCCCGCTTTTATTAAATTGCGTTTTTTGGTCGAAAGCTTAGATAAAATCTACAGAAATTTCCAAAAAGATATTGGCAAAGAACCACTCAAAGACCGACGCGGTGTTGTTGTCAGCGATGTAGTAAAAGACGAACTTACTTTTAAAATCCTCAATTGGAACCAGTGGACTTTACTCTTCAACAAAGCCAATAATGGAGCGATCGCTCTGGCAGAATCTAAAGGTGCAGCTGGGAAATTATTCGATCGAGGGAACCGTGTAAATACTTCCCTTCCGACTAAAAGTGATGATTTTTATCCAGTATTTGAAAAAACCGTTAAAGAAGTAGAATATTTTGCCCGCGATCGCATTCATCAAGCAGTGGTAGATTTATTGAACCAATTATCAAATTATATTGCCCCAGAACGCGAACAATTGCAGGCATTTTTCCACCCAGAAATGGAACAAGAAATTGAAGAAAAATTTGGTTTTGAAGACGCGGATCTGTTTTACAAATTATTACTAGGATGCAACCCTAATGAATGGAAAGAAGCAATTATCGCTGAAATCAGTAGTAAAGATAAAACCGTTGTACCCGAAATTATCTTTCCTTTAGCACGTCAAGATGATAAACACAACGTTGGTCAAATCTTTGATTGGGCACCAGAGAAAAGCCAAGGCTTACCTAGATCGAGCAATCATCAACTTTTAGTACTGCGGCTGCGAGATGAAATTACTACTAGTGCCAGCCTGCATCTTGTGCAGTATGTTAGCGAAGTTAATCGGCAAATTAATTCTGAACTAGAAGGTATTTTGGATCAAATTATTCCTAGTCTACAAAACCTATCAAAAAAAGAAGCTTTGTTGAGATATTTGGCAGCTGGGGAATTGCCATCTGAGATCCAAATTCCTACTTGGTTACAGATTATTTCCGAAATTGCTGCTGTTTCTTACTCAGGTTGATTTGAAATCAGCCAACTCACAAAAGGACTGATTGCGATCGGGTAGGAATATGAGGATGTGTTTGTGAGACGTGATGCGATTTTTTATACTATTTTCAAGCGTGTTCCAGGGTTGCTTTTCGAGTTAGTAGAACAGCCACCAGCTGAAGCTGCTAGCTATCGCTTTGAATCAGTTGAAGTTAAAGAACCAACATTTCGGATTGATGGGGTATTTTTACCTCCACCGAATGCAACATCTCAGATAATCTTTTTTGCTGAGGTACAATTCCAAAAGGATGAGTTACTATACTATCGCTTTTTCTCAGAATCCCTGCTGTATATGTATCGCAACCCGTCGCTTTACGATGACTGGTACGGAGTAATTATTTTACAATCTCGCAGCTTGGAACCACAAAACACTACTATTCACAGATCGCTACTGAACAGTTCTCAAGTACAACGGATTTATTTAGATGAGTTAGGTAGTCCTAATGAGCAAAGAATAGGTATTAGTTTGATGCAATTAACTATTGCCTCAGAGATTCAAATAGTGCAAGAAGCGAAACGTTTAATTGAGCGGGTGCAACAAGAACAGATAACTATTTTAGCTAAGGAGGAGATAATAGATGTAATTACAACAATCGCAGTTTATAAATTTACCAACTTAAGTCGTGAAGAGGTAGAGACAATGTTAGGAATTAAGTTAGAAGAAACTAGGGTTTATCAAGAAGCAAAACAAGAGGGACTAGAACAAGGATTAAAACTAGGACTACAACAAGGGCTACAGCAAGGACTAGAACAAGGACTAGAACAAGGACTACAACAAGGACGAGAACTAGCAAAACTTGAACTTGTACCTCAGTTATTAGCTAGTGGTATGTCGATGGCAGATGTTGCCCAATTACTTAATTTAACCATCGAACAAGTAAGGCTTGCAGCTCAGTAATCACAACAATTACTGATTATAAATTTGCAAACTTAAATAGTGAAGAAGTAGAGGTGATGTTTGAAATTAAGTTACAAGAAACTAGGGTTTATCGAGAAGCTAAAGAAGGAGGACGACAAGAAGGACTAAAACAAGCACTAGAAGAAGGAACGAGAACAAGTAAAACTTGAACTTATACCTTGGTTCTTAGCTTATGGTATTTCTATAGAAGAAGTTGCCCAGTTACTTAATTTAATTATCGAACAAGTCGAACAAGTAAAGCTAGCAACTGAGCAAGAATCTTCAACATCAACTTAATAACTGCTGCAATTTTCATAGCGATGCCTAATTTGGGCTATGCCTACGTCCTTTCTATATAAAAGCGTAGCCCTACGTAGATATTGCACCAAAAAAAAGCCAGTGCTAAAGAGAATCAGTGGTACAAGACCAAAGATTCTCTAAATTTGTAATTTTATGATACAACATTACAGTTTTTAGCCAGGTATAAAACAAAAAACAGAAAGTGATACTATAATGAACCCTTTTCAACTCAACAAATATAGCGAGCAAGAACCAAGTGAGAAACTACAAAAAAGATTTCCGGGATGGTTTGCTTTAGATTTTGGTACGTCGAATTCGACAGTGACACTTTTCGATCCAATTGAAGTACCGATCGCAGAAATTTTACCCAAAGAACAAGAAATGCGGTTGCGCGATCGCTTATCACAATGGTTAAGTTCTCCCGCCTCAGTCGCTTTACCAGATGTCAGTGCTGATGATTGGGCAAAATTTATCACAGAAATTAGTAGAAACCTGGAGATAGAACCCAGCCAATTGAGTGAAGTATTTGAAAGTGATAATAAAGAGCGATTTTTAGAAGCAATTCGCCAAATTGAACTTTCTTTAGGAAACAGCGAGAGATTCCGCCGGGCTGTCAGCAAAAAACTTTACCAAATCTATCATCAGGTGTTCCGCGTCCCTACTCTAGAGTCGCAAAATCTGATCCCAGTTGTGTTAGATATTGATCGCCGCGATACAGAAATTCCCAGCGAGTCGGAAATTTCGTACTTAGGGAACTTAAAACTGCGGATGGGTAGAGAAGCTAGAGATAACCGAAAAAAAGCGATCGCTCAAGGTACAAGCGGTTCTTTAAAAGAAATTATCAGCAGGTTTCACCATTCACCTAAACGCTATTTTGGTCAGCAGCGATCGTTTTCAGTTGTTTTAGATGGTGAAGAAGAAACAATTACCGCTAACCAACTAATCCAATCTGCTTGGGCGCATTTAATCGAGTTAACTGAAGACTACCGCCAACACGCACGACGCAGATTTTCTGAAGGAGATTTTTTAACAGCAGTTGTCACCTACCCTACTGTCGCCCCACCAGTTGTTCGCAAGGAAGTTAGGGAATTAGTTGAGCAGTTAGGAATTGATGATGTACAAACTGCTTATGACGAAGCCATTTCTGTGGCAATATTCTTTTTATGGCGAGAATTTGGCGGTAATCTCAATATTGGGATTGAGTCATTCAAAACTCGTTGTCGCCAAGTAGGAAACAAATGGTCACAAAATGTCCTCGTCTTGGATATTGGCGGGGGAACTACAGACTTAGCTTTAATTGAACTGACTTTAGAAGATAAAACCCCAGCTTTTACTGATTATGAAGACCGAGGTTTAGGAGGACGTTATTATAAACTTACCCCCAAACTATTAGGTTCATCTGGTCATTTACAGTTAGGTGGTGAGTTAATTACACTGCGAATTTTTAGATTATTAAAAGTTGCGATCGCAGACTTTCTGTTGATAGCAGTAACGATCGGCGATTTAGAAAGCGAAAAGCTAGAAGATTTAATTAACTCTGAATTAAACGAGCGTTTCTTAGAACAAGGTAAATTCAAAACTGGCAGTCTTTTAAAATGTCTGGATAAAGAGAATCCAGAAGGCGATATTGCTTACAAAGATGCTCTTGACACTGCTGAGAAAGTATTGCCCACTCGTTGGCAACAAGCACCTCAACGTCTGCAATCCTTTTATCTCCTCTGGGAATATGCAGAAGCAGCTAAACTAAAACTTGGGCAAAAGCCACCAGCAGAGAATTCTCTATTAACATTCACACTTTCTGAGCAGCAAATTTCTGAATTGCTCATCCAAAGTACCGTTAAATTGCAAGTCAAAGATCCAAATAATATCTGCATCACTCTAGACAACCAGCAATTTGAACGAGCCGCCGCTTCAGGAATTAAAGAAGCGATCGGAATTGCCCAAGGATTAATGGAAAGTCGTTTGTGTCCCGATGATATCACCAAAGATTCTTGGAATCCCCAAAAAGTTGATTGGTTAATTTTATCTGGAAAAACTTGTAATTTAGACATAGTGCAGCGCCAAATTTATCAAGAATTTAGTAAGTCTCCATATTTTGTCTGGAATCCAGAACGAATTACCTTTGTGTTGGAATTTACTAAGCTAGCTACCTCCGCCGGTGCTTGCTATGCTGAGAAATTGCGAAGATTGAGATTTGATCCAGAAGAGTCTAAAAGCTTGCTGCGTAAGGGAGCCAACCAGCTAGAAATTGATGTCAAAAACCTGTTTTATTATTTACCCTGCAACTTCAAACGCAAAACCCAAAGCAACGATTTACTAACTATATTCAAAGCTGGACAAGAACTTTATCAACTTGCACCTTGGGAAACTGTTGCTAAAGTTCGTACTCATTGGCAAGGTATACAATTAACTAATATTATCTACCGTCAGGACTACGAAGAAGGAGATTTACGACTTTGGGGAAGCTTTGACGGCAAAAATCTGATGAATCAACTGGAAATGTCAGAAGTAGAATTTCTGAGAAAAATCAAAGTCCAGTTTGAAATTGACCAAACCCTCGAATTTAACGTATTGCTTTGTCAAGGAAATCCTCATTACTTAATTGATATTTCTGGCATTGATTTAGAATCGGTAGTTTCAGAAAATTCTGCACTATTTGCTGATGGTAAATTAAATTGGAATATTGCTGTAGAACGCTTCAATAAAGACTTAAATGATGGTGATATTGCCGTCAATGTTATTGAGTCAGCAACTGTCGATCAACCAGATGCTTATCATCTTGTATTTGAAGTTGGAAATGATGGTAGCAGAACGTTTCATAAATTTCACTATTTGCGCGATGGGGTGACGCAACCAGGAATTGGGTTAATTAGTAATCCCTTACCTCCATTCCCCCAAACTGGACAGCACACTTTCTATGTTTATCAAACAGATGCTGAAACCAACAGCAAAAAATGGATCAGAATTGGTGCACTCAGCAAACCAGATGTAACCACAGATTACCCTTGCCAATATCGTGTAACTCTCGACGATCGAGGTATTCTAAGGATGCACGCTGGCGAAGTGCCTTACTGGACATCACAAAATCAAGAATGCTTACAGGAGGAAGGATGCGTTTATCGTGCTGAATTAGAGTTACAACCTAATGAAGTTGATAAAGAACGCGATCCCTTTTGCGGCATACATTAATTGCATTAAACCTCTGCGTTGAAAAAACTAATATTTTTAAACAAAAAGGGGCGCAGAAGTTTGCCAAGCTTAATTCGCTACGAATCATATATAGGTAATATTTGGAGGTGATATTCATGCAGCACTTGCGTCAATTATTAGAGATAGAAAACTCAGAGTTAGCCCAATTACTGCGGTTTAGTTTGTATGGACTAGAGGCTACTTTGAATCAGGCTCGTACAGAATTGCCACTAGATCCAGGATCTAAAATATGTGATTATGTGCTGCAAGAACTTCATAGCCTGTTGCAACCTGCACCCCCACAGCAAAATACTGATTGGGAAGATGCGCCAGATGAGTTAAAACTAAGTCACCTGCGAGAAGCTTTTAATTCTGACACAGAACTCAGTTATTATCTGGGTAATTCCCAACTGCAAAGCCAAACAGATTCAGATTTATGGAATGAGATTCAACGCAAACTGCTGCGAGTCCCAGAAGATTTAGCTGCAACTTGGCGATCGCGCACTCTAAATTTAGCTCAAGAAGTTGGTGCGATCGCAGATAATTCTAACCTTTATCAACTTCCTTTTATCCGTGATGAAATTATCTACCCCGGTCTTAATGGTACTGTTCAAGCTCAAGGACTGAGTTTGTATCAACAACCACTTTCAAATCCTCTAGTTACTCAAGGTAATGCATCTGATTTACCAGCGGCATTCCTATTTTTATATATGAATTTTATCGAAATAGACCCAGATTTACATCATGCTTTAAAGAGCGTTTTTAGCTTCGATGTCATATCCTTACACTCCAAACCAGAACAGCGCGATCAATATATTGATGCTTTAAGCGATCGCTTCCAACGCACCCAAAAAGCTGAAAAAAATACCGATCCCCTATCAATTCTCCGTGCCTGGATTGACATGGACGAAGCAATACATTCTTTAGTGTTCGTACCACCGGCTGAACGCTATTCTTGGTGGGGAAAGCTACAACATGAATCACGGCGCATTTTAAAGAAAGTCGCTGATGAAGCAATTAATGCAGGTAGTGAAGTGCGAATTCGCCAATTATCGGGACTTTATGCAGATATCTGTGCTGTATCCAAGGATGACTTACAACTAGACTGTGGTGGTATTCCTGGCGAAGTCTTAACTTGTCTTCGAGTATATGCGCGAATTAATCAAGAAGAATCTCCAGGTCGTGTAATATTTCGCTCATCAAGGTAGTTGCTGGTGAGTTTTTTAATTCTTGAGATTACGAGGCAAGGCAGACAATTTTACTAATCCTCGCCTTACCTCATAATCTAATGAAGGTAAAAACGTTTAAATCTAAAGGATGCCCCAGAAGTGTAAAATTCCTTGACCAGAAAACACTTCAAGTATAACAGCAGATAAAAAACCGATCATTGCAAAACGACCGTTCCAGTTTTCGCTCTGAGGAGTGAAGCCCCAGCGCAAAGCATTAGGATCTTCTGAAACCGAAGGTGTAGTCTTCTTAACGTTTGCCATAAATAACACTCCGAGCTTTTATGTTGTAACAGTTATGACTGCATGTAAAGTAATGTAACAGATTTTTACAAAATTGCAACATAAACTCAGGACACAATTTAGTTAAAGACTATTTATATTATATTTTGTGTTACAATTTATACAAAAATATGATTAAAAGCCCTCTACGATATCCTGGTGGTAAGTCGAAAGCAATAAATCAAATAGTTGAATATTTACCAGAAAGCTTTTCAGAATTTCGAGAACCTTTTGTGGGTGGTGGTTCTGTATTCATTTATTTCAGACAAAAGTTTCCCGATCTCAAAATTTGGATTAACGATTTAAACCGCGAACTCTTCTTATTCTGGAAATTTGCTCAATCTGATATAGTTCAATTAGTTAAAGAAATTCGCCATATAAAAGTAAAGTATACAGATGGCAAATTATTGTTTTTAGAATTGACCAGTGTAGATGTCAGTACACTATCTGATTTAGAAAGAGCTATTCGTTTTTTCGTCCTTAATAGAATTACTTTTTCTGGAACTGTAGAATCAGGTGGTTTTTCCCAAGAAGCTTTCCATAAAAGATTTACTGATTCTTCAATAGAACGACTCGAAAAGTTAGAAAATATCTTATCAAAAAACGTCCAAATTACTAATTTAGATTATAGCTATCTATTGAAATCAGAGGGTAAAGATGTATTTTTATTTTTAGATCCACCATATTTTATTGCTACAAAATCAAAGCTATATGGTAAAGATGGTTACTTACACACTTCTTTTGAACATCAGAGATTTGCTGAACTTTTACAACAATGTCATCATCGCTGGCTAATTACCTACGACAATTCAACGCAAATTATAGAAAACTTTCAATGGGCTAATATTTCAGAGTGGGAATTACAGTATGGCATGAATAATTATAAACAAAGTGGTGCAGCTAAAGGAAAAGAGCTATTTATTACTAACTATGAAGTTCAACGGAATTTAGACAAAATCGCATCTTCTATTGCATAGTCCAGCAACCACGGTACTGCAAACTGCTGCGGTTCTTGAGGTGAATAAGTTCGCTGCCAATCAATAGTTCGCCGTAATGCTTCATCTAACGGCACAATTTCTTTATATCCCAACTCTTGACGGATACGAGTCGAGTCTACAAACCAATCTTGCTCTGTATTGAGAAGCAACTTCCACTCTGTTGGTAACTGGCTTTTGGGTACGATAACAACTTTACCCTGCCATCCTGCTATTTTCCCGATTTTGGTGATGCGTTGAGCTTCAGTAAGTGCTTCGACATCAGCGACATGATAAATACGATTAGTCGCGCGTTCGTTTGTTGCTGCTAGTGCGATCGCATACGCTACATTCTCAACATAGCCATAAGAGCCACGCCATCGAGCGGTACTGTCTTCTAAAACAATTGCAGGACGCTTATCATCCATCCGCTGAAGATAGGAATACAGGCGATGTCGGATATCTCTGGAACCATATACCATTGGCAAGCGTATAATCGTTCCAGGTAAGTTGGATGCCATCACTACCCGCTCCACCAGAATCTTTTCATAATCAATTGGCACATTAATAGGTCTAGAGGGCATTTCCCGGTATGGATAAAGTTGTTGGCGTAGGAGCGAATCTTCGGTAAGTGGTACAGGCACAATATCAGATTCCTTACTCCAAAGCACGTCGTATGCACGATACACATCCATACTACTAATTACAACAACACGCTGGGCAATATCCTCAAATGTGTTTGTTAAAGTTAGTGCATCTTGTTCGTTATAGGCAATCATATCTACCACAACTTGAGGCGCAAGCTGCTTAAACTTGCTTTTCATCTCTAAAAGATGGGAGCGATCGCCCAAAATTTCATGCACACCTGGTGGTAAGTTAATTGTAGTTTTTCCCCGATGAAATACGCTCACTTGATGACCCATTGCAATCAGTTGACGGACTACAGAAGGGCCAATAAAATTTGTGCCACCAATAATGAGTATTTTCATTTTGGTTTCCATACCATTACTATTTGTCGATATTAGAGTTGTTTGCAGATTAAATAGATGCAGATGTTTTCAAAATGATACTGTCAATTAAACCGTAAGCTTTTGCTTCTTCAGCACTCATGAAAAAATCACGTTCAGAATCTAGTTGAATCTGCTCTAATGATTTACCAGTATTGGCAGCGAGTATTGTGTTAATTAATTGGCGGAAATACAAAATTTCTTTGGCTGCAATTTCAATATCAGATGCTTTTCCCTGAGCGCCTCCTAATGGTTGATGAATCATAATTCGAGCATTTGGTAGAGCATATCTTTTACCCTTAGTTCCAGCAGCAAGCAAGAATGATCCCATTGAAGCAGCAGTACCGATGCATACAGTACATACTTCTGAACGAATTTGATTCATGGCATCGTAAATAGCCATTCCTGCTGTCACCGAGCCTCCAGGACTGTTAATATACAATGTGATATCCTTGTCTGGATCTTCAGCATCAAGAAATAGCATTTGGGCAACGATGAGGTTAGCTGTCTCATCTGTAACTTCATTTCGCAAAAAGATAATTCGCTCTGCAAGTAAGCGTGAATAAATGTCTAATGCTAGCTCCCCTCTTTCTGATTGTTGAATAATCATTGGGATGCTGATTTGAATTTGAGAATTCATATTTGATATCTCCAAGTAAGATAAAATTTTTATTCAAAACATAGTTTTTCATAAAATGCTTATGCTATTTTTTGAATAATTAGGATTTTTATAACTCCTCAAATCTTCCCATCTCACCAAGACGAATTGTCATAATTTCAACGGACGTAATTGCTTTGTGAGGTCCATTCTGGGTATGAGCAGGCGTAAACCAAAATGTTCCTGCTTTGCATTCACGTCCAGCAGTTTCAATAGTTCCATTCAAAACATAAACATATTCATCACATGGATGATAGTGAACTGGAATCACTGTGCCAGCAATCATTTTTAGTCTATGAATTGAACCTTTTGGCACTGGTTCAGCTAATGGCAATAATTTTGTACCTGGAACAGACTGAAACTCAAACCATGTTTCAGCTTCTGTATCAACAAAAGTCTGCTTATTCATATTGAATTTTCCAAAAGCTCAATTTAATTTAGCTTGGGTAATATTCGTCTGCTTTGAATTTAAATGTAGATATGACGTGCAATATGTGAATTACCATTTTAATTTGTGCAGAGTGTAGCTAAGATTTGCGGTAGTTTTTCATGTAAACTGTAGTTCCATCCACCATTGATAAAATAACTAAAAACGATACTATCTAATGCCTCATATCTACCAACAGGTATTGATGAAAATACAGTGCTACGATTTGGTATTACTGTCTGCATCCCTGCCTTAGACTCATGGATAAATTTGCCTTGCCACGGTTGAGAAAGTTCCATTGGTTCATTGAGCTTGATGGCTTTTTGAATCAAACCTTTATGTTCGAGTAGAAGTTTCGTACCCCCAACTACGGGTTGGATTGTCCAGGTAACAACTGAAGGTTGGCACATCATACTATCTTGCCAAGTGAATGCCAGTCGTCTTGGCTCATCGAGTTCAATTACCTGACAGTCTATTTCTCCCTCTAACCCTGGCAGTGTAGAATGCACAAATCGAAATTTGTGTCCCAAACGCGGCTCAAAGTCGTTTTCCATTAGCCATACTGCCAATGCCTCGCGGTTAGTAAGTACCTGCCAAACCCGTTGGGGAGGATAGGGATAAAACACTTCCATATTCAATCGGAGCATGAATTTTCCTCCAAATAATTGCCAAGGGCATCGAGTTTTTCTTGCCAAAACTGCTCGTAATCAGCAATCCATTCAGATATCTGTTTCAATGGCTCCGGGTTTAGCCGATAAAAACGCTGTCGCCCTGCTTTCCGCATTTGTACTAAGCCTGCTTCGCAAAGAATCTGTAAGTGCTGAGAAATCGCTGGCAAACTCATGGCAAATGGCTGGGCTAGTTCTTTGACTGGTTGCTCACCACTACGTAACAGATCCAGTAGCGCCCTGCGTGTGGGATCTGCGATCGCCACAAAAACATCCGCACTGGCAGCAGGTCTACTCATTCCTATTAACCATATATTTAAGCAAATGCTTAACTATTTATAGAATACATAAGTAATTGCTTAAATGTCAACTCATAAGAACAGCAAAAAATTAGGCTTTTAGTTTCCCAAGCTTGGCTGCTACTTTCTCATTTTTCGGTAGGATGGCTCCCATACCTATAAAAACCTTAGCTATGGCAACTTCTCCAATCCCTGCTCAAGAATCCTCTGTTAGCTGGTATATTCTGTTGCAACAATTAATAGATGGCCAATCATTGTCGCGTACTCAAGCTGCTGAATTGATGCAAGGTTGGCTCAGTGAAGCGGTTCCCCCAGAGTTATCAGGGGCTATTTTAACAGCGCTGAACTTTAGAGGCATTTCTGCCGACGAGTTAACCGGCATGGCTGAGGTATTACAATCTCAATGTTCCCCACTCAGCACTCAGCACTCACCCCTCAGCACTGTAATAGATACCTGTGGCACTGGTGGAGATGGTTCGTCAACCTTTAATATCTCTACAGCAGTTGCTTTTGTTGCTGCTGCCTATGGTATACCAGTTGCTAAACACGGCAATCGTTCCGCTTCAAGTCTTACAGGAAGTGCAGATGTATTGGAAGCCTTGGGTGTAAACTTAAGTGCTTCTAGTGAAAAGGTACAAGCTGCACTACAAGAAGTCGGGATCACCTTCTTGTTTGCCGCTGGTTGGCATCCAGCACTCAAGGCGGTTGCGTCATTACGCCGAACTCTGAGGGTGCGAACGGTGTTTAATTTGCTCGGGCCGTTAGTAAATCCCTTGCGTCCAACTGGGCAGGTAGTGGGCTTATTTACTCCCAAACTTTTGGCAACTGTTGCTGAAGCTTTACAGAATTTGGGTAAGGAAAAGGCAATTGTGCTGCACGGGCGAGAAAAACTTGATGAGGCTGGACTGGGAGATGAAACTGACTTGGCGGTGTTATCAGATGGAGAAGTGCAGTTAACTACGATTAATCCCCTAGATTTGGATTTAACGCCTGCTTCCATAGGTATGCTTCGGGGTGGAGATGTCCAAGAAAATGCCGTGATTCTCAAGGCGGTACTCCAAGGTAAGGGAACTCAAGCACAACAAGATGCCGTAGCTTTGAATGCGTCGTTGGCACTGCAAGTCGGAGGTGCGATCACTTTCCTCGATCACGCCGAAGGGATTAAAATCGCTAAGGATATCCTACAAAGCGGGGCAGCTTGGACGAAGTTGGAGCAGTTAGTTGAGTTTCTGGGGAATTGATTTGTGATCGCAATTGCGGGCGAAATTCTATGACATTACGTTTAATGGTGACATCGTAGTTGCCAAAAAAATCATGTCCTAGCAGTCCAGTTTCTAATTCCACACCTGCGATCGCTACTGGTATTTTTTTCACTATTACCCCACCAACTGCCATCGAATTAACATAGCCCACAGGAAATTCGACAGCTCTGGAACTTGCGGTGTTTGCCTTAGCTTTTCCTACTGTGACGATTCCCAAAGCATCAGCCATCTCTTGGGTGATCACAGTACCACTCGCTCCCGTATCGACAATCATCTCAAATTGTTGCTGACCATTGAAGGTGACTTCCACAATCGGCGTACCACCAATTCGCCTTTTTATCGGGGCTGCAAATACTGTTTCATCGGGAATCACCACTGCTGATGACGGCAAACTTGGTGGTGATAACGGTTTTGTTTCTCGTGGAGCTAAGGTGAACTTTGGTATAGTTTCTCTGTGGGGAACAACAACTACTACTTTCTGAGGTACTCTAACTGCAACAGGACGAGGATTAGCTTGCTGTTGAGCATATTTAACTTGGCGGCGATATTCCGTGATTTTGGTTTGAGCGATCGCAAATTCTGGGTTTTGTCGCCGCACTTTTTGCATCAGCGCGATCGCCTCTTGGTACTGACTCGCTACCAATTTCCAATCATCTGGAGATTGAGCCGATTGGCTGATACTCCAAGCGCCAACAGCTTTGTCTCGTCCGATTTCAAAAAGACTTGGTTCACTTTCAAATGGATCTACTTGCGGCTGTGCTTCTGGGGTGGCTGCTGGTCTTACAGGTTCAACACTAGGCTTTACTGGTGCTAGATCCCCAATTGGCGTAGGTTGCTCATCGCCACCAGTAGCAGTGTTCAGTTTGTCTTCACTACAGGCAACGCACAAAACCGCTAGAGTAGTTGATATAAAAATTAGGTTTGCACGGGATAAAAAAGACTGAAGCATAATTAATTTTAACTGCCCAAGCTTTGCCAAATCCACTGCCGCTACTTTAATTCCCTTTTAATTTTAATTAACTATCTTTAAAACTCCCAATTGCTCAACTCATGAGATAATTAACAATCGCAGTATTGGAGAATAGGGGATAGGGAATAAGAAAGAGTATGCCCAATGCCCACTGCCCAATACCCAATGCCCACTGCCCAATCTACTATGCCCCTGACTGACTCAATACCAGCTTTACTTGTCCTAGCAGATGGAACCACTTATCGCGGTTGGTCTTTCGGTGCGACGGGAACCGCGATCGGAGAAGTGGTGTTCAACACTGGCATGACAGGCTATCAAGAAGTCTTGACTGACCCTAGTTATCGCGGTCAGATAGTGATTTTTACTTATCCTGAATTGGGAAATACTGGCGTCAATCTAGAAGATGAAGAATCAGATGGGCCCCATATACGGGGTGCGATCGCCCGGAATATTTGTCACCGTCCAAGTAACTGGCGATCGACACAATCTTTACCTGACTACCTCAAACAAAACCAAATACCAGGAATTTACGGCATTGATACCCGCGCCCTCACCCGCAAAATTCGGATGTTCGGAGCGATGAACGGTGGCATTTCTACAACCATTCTCGATGAAGCGGAATTGTTAGAACAGGTACAGGCAGCCCCCAACATGGCAGGATTGAATCTGGTTCGTGAAGTCACCACCTCAACGGCTTATGAATGGTCTGATCCCACAATTCCAGCTTGGGAATTCAACTCTGAAACTGCGGGAAATCTTGGGGCAGCCTTTACCGTTGTTGCCCTTGACTTTGGTGTAAAACGTAATATCTTACGTCGCTTAGTAAGTTATGGTTGCCGGGTAATTGTTGTACCCGCTAATACACCACCAGAGGAAATTCTTAAATACAATCCAGATGGTGTGTTTCTTTCTAATGGGCCTGGCGACCCTGCTACTGTCACTGAAGGGATTGCAACTGCCAAAGCACTTCTGTTAAGTCAAAAACCCATTTTTGGTATTTGTATGGGACACCAAATTTTAGGTCATGCACTAGGGGCAGAAACCTATAAACTCAAATTTGGTCATCGTGGTTTGAATCAGCCTGCGGGTTTACAACAACGGGTAGAAATTACCAGCCAAAACCATAGTTTTGCTATTGACCCAGATTCTTTACCTACGGCAGTTGTGGAAATCAGCCACTTAAACCTAAACGATCGCACCGTTGCCGGGGTACGTCACAAATCTCTACCTGTGTTCTCCGTACAGTATCACCCAGAAGCCAGTCCTGGCCCCCACGATGCTGACTACTTGTTTGAACAGTTTGTTCAAGCCATGCAAACAGCACGTCAAACCGTGGCAGCCGAAGTGAGGTAAAAATAGAGAATGGGGAATAGGGAATAGGGACTAGAAACTGGGGACTGGGAAATAGGAAATAAGATTAAAAATACTATTTTCTTCCAATCCCCAATCCCCAGTACCCAGTACCCAGTACCCAATCCCCTATTCCAACAGATTGTAGACAATTTGCTCAAAAACCATCTATACTTGAGCGTTCACTTTAACTCATGAGGAGGGAATTATTGCTGAGCCACTGAATCTAACCGTTAGCCTGAGGGGCACTCGTGAAGTCCGGGATAACTGTCAGCTATTCCGCCTCACAGGTTTGTTAGATGCTTTTTCTGAGCCGACATTTCGCAAGACACTTGGCAGCAAAATAGACGAGGGTCCTAAGCACATTATTTTGGATCTCTCACAAATTGACTTTGTTGATAGCTCTGGCTTGGGTGCTCTGGTGCAGCTAGCCAAGCAGGCTCAAACTGCCGATGGCACTTTGCAAATTGTCACGAATGCCCGCGTAACTCAAACAGTCAAGCTTGTTCGCCTAGAGAAGTTTCTCTCCCTGCAAAAATCAGTTGAAGACGCTCTAGAAAACGTCAAGTAGTCTTGATTGCTCGATCTGAGAGTTAAATTAAGCTATCCAGATTCAATATCGGATAGCTTAATTTTTAAAATTTCTGGCAGAAAACTCCTCTCCTTGTGGGAGAGGCATAAAGCCAGTTAGGCTATTATGTTTCCAGTTAAGTTATTATATTTAAAGTTGAGTAATAATAAAAGATATAGACACCCAATTTTTGGGTATATAATCGTTAGCTAGAATATTTGATAAATAATCAAGTCTGAGATATTTGTAAGAAATACAAAGCCAGCAGATTTGTTTATAAATAGACTTGACTTGATGCTGTATAGTTAAAAGTTGTCGTTTACTCAGTAAGCATGGCAATGCTACCAAGTAAAAGCGGTGGAATTAATGCTACAATTATACCCGACTTAGGCACAAACCACAATAAGTAGGCGAAATTTGGTTTATAGATGTTGACATCAGGATGATTTCAAATGCCAACTCTCAATCAAAAAGATGAAATTAGGAAGTAATTTTGATAGTATTGATTATGCTTAAGTATACTATCATGGCATACTTCAGAAAAATCAGTCTTTGCGAAGAATGCTTGCCAAATGTAGCCCGTCAAGGAATGATTTATTTGTGAAGTCACAAGAGGAAGAGCTATTAGATGGACAAGATGAAACTCCCAAACAGAGTTTATCTTGGACTCAAGCACTCTTGGCAACCACAGGGCCATTCCAACAGATTTCCCTCTCACAAGTGCAACAAATTTCTCCTAGTGCATTAGCATATTTGGGGGACGCAATTTATGAGTTGTATGTTAGAATGTTCTATCTGCTGCCATTGCAGCGGTCAGGAATTTACCATCGTCTGGTAGTGGAGCAGGTAAGAGCAGAAACACAAGCACTACATTTGCGATCGCTAATTCCTCATCTCAGGGATACCGAATTAGAAATTGTCCGACGGGGTAGAAACGCCGCAACAGGACGCCCTAAGCGACTTAATCCCGAAATTTATCAACAGGCAACTAGTCTAGAAACTTTAATAGGCTACTTATATATCACCGATTACCAACGTCTAACCGAACTGTTGCAAATACTTCATCTAGAAAAAGAGTGAAAACTCAATTTCGCAGTAGCCACAACACTAGATTAAATTCAAAAAATTGAGGTAATCGGAACGATCAACTATACGCTATATCCATAACTCAAATGCAGGATAAACCCAAAAAAGTCAAGACTTCTAGCGAAGCAAATCGGGGACAACCCGTAAAAATTAAAGGTAAGCGTGTTGTTACTAATCCGACTCGTAAACCGAGAAAAATAGATAGTAATCCCGTCTCTGTTACTAATCCAACTCGTAAACCAAGAAAAATAGATAGCAACCCCATCTCTGTTGCTAATCCGAATCGCAATCCCAGAAAAGTAGATGGCAACACTATCTCTGTTGTTAATCCGAATCGCAATCCCAGAAAAGTAGATGGCAACACTATCTCTGTTGTTAATCCGAATCGCAATCCCAGGAAAATAGATAGCAACCCCATTTCTGAGAACTCCCAACAACGAAATAGCAACTTCTCCCAGCCGTCTGTATCTACACAAGCGATAGAAGAAGATAGCGATCTCATCTACGGTCGTCATCCAGTATTGAGTGCATTGAAAAATCAGCGCAATCTCAACCGTCTCTGGATTACTACCCGTCTGCGGTACGATCCTAGCTTTCACCATTTTCTCTTGCAAGCAAAGGAAAATGGCACAGTTATTGATGAGGTTGAACCCAAGCGCTTAGACCATCTGACTAATGGGGCTAATCACCAAGGTGTGGCAGCACAAATTGCTCCCTACGCTTACATCGAATTGCCCGATCTAATTGAGCAGTGCAAATCTGTAACCGATGCTGTAATTGTTGTGGCTGATGGAATTACCGATCCCCACAACTTGGGAGCAATTATCCGTACTGCCGAAGCAATAGGCGCTCAAGGATTGGTAATTCCTCAAAGAAGGGCATCTGGGATCACTTCCACTGTGATGAAAGTGGCAGCAGGCGCTTTAGAAAATTTTGCTGTAGCTAGAGTTGTCAACCTCAGCCGTTCCTTAGAAGAATTAAAGGAAGCTGGCTTTTGGATTTACGGTACAGCTGCAAGTGGCAGCGAACCTTTGCATACAGTCAATTTCACAGGCCCAATCGTTTTGGTAATCGGCTCAGAAGGTGAAGGTCTGGGTATGTTAACTCAACGCTCCTGTGATTTTTTAGTATCGATTCCTCTACAGGGTAAGACGCCCAGCCTGAATGCTTCTGTAGCAGCGGGTATGGCGCTTTATGAGATTTATCGCCAGCGATCGCTAAATACGCTGCACTTAGATAAATTACAAAAAATCTCTTTGAAAAAATATCAGTAACAGAGTATAAAGAAATGTAACAGATAATCAGGCAGCATATCGTTTAATACCCTGTAGACGTTTATAAATCAGCGAAAACCATGAAAACCATTTGGCATAACCTCAAGGAAGTGTTAATTAACACATTCGACTACATCGGCTTGGCTTGGTGGGTAGAGATTGTGACGCAGAATCCTCGTTGCACGTATTACTTCGGGCCATTTCTAAATTCTTCTGATGCAACATCAGCAAGCAAAGGATACATAGAGGATTTAGAACTCGAAGGAGCACAGGGAATTATTGTGAATGTCAAGCGCTGCAAACCTAATACTCTAACAATTGCTGACGACTTGGGGGAAAAATTTGACCGCAAAGTACAGCCTGCCTTTGGCGGTCAAATTTAAGTTAGGCCAAAGAATGAAAAAGATGCTCTGATGGGGGACGCAAAGATACGGAGACACAAAAAATTCTTTTACTAGGTTATTGCGTCTTTTTGGGCGATCGCGTCACCACATCTTCCATCTCTATTTCTTCGTCAATAGTCCAAATATTTAAAAAATTTTGACTATTGACTACCAATTACTTGTGGATGTTCTTCCAACCAATGGTCAATATCATTCAGCACCTGCTGGGAAACTTCCCACGGGAAAAGATGGGCGGTGTTGGGATAGCACTGCCACTGAGAATTTGGAAGATGTTGAGCAGTTTCTAAGCTGGAATCAGATGTGATGTGGCGGTCTTGTTCGCCAGCAAGTACTAAACTAGGACATTGTATTTGTTGTAAGTCTAGAAGTCGATTATATCCTGATTGAATTGCACTATAGAGAGCGCGAGTAGCAGCAGGAGAAGTTTGCAAATAAGCTGGTACTGCTTCTTTGGCGATGTAACTGTAAGTAATAGATGTATGTTGTTGGATTAGATAGCGAAAAAGCGATCGCTTCCCAAAAGTTTCAATATTCCATTGCCAACTCGGTTTTATGTAGTTCAATAGAGCAGCAATGCCAGTATATAAATTATCTTGCCAAGTGATAGGAGGATGACTGCCACGGGGTTTTGCGGCTGTCGCCACCAAAATCAGTCCAGTAATGCGCTCTGGCAAACGTAATGCCATCTCCATTGCCAGAATGCCCCCAAGTGACCAGCCCAATAGTAAGCACTTTTCAATCTGCAAACGGTCTAGCAGCGCTTCTAAATCAGTCAAATGGTCATTCATATCAAAATTGCCGTTGTAGCGACTTTTGCCGTATCCGCGTAAGTCGGGGGCAAAAGTTTTGTAGCGTTTTGATAAATGATTGGTAAAGACAGAAAGACTACGACCAGTACCAGGATGACCATGTAAACCCAAAATTGGAAATCCTTGACCTTGGATGTAAACATTGAGACGTGCAGCAGTTGTGGTGTGGCGATCACTCATTACTTACCGTTCTCCTGTCTACCGAACAAATAATCTAAAATGTGTTGACTTTCAGTTCTCAAGTTTTTAATTTCCGATCTGATTTCTCTCAAGTTCAGTGACAATCGCTTTAAAGTTACGTACCTGCAACAAGTAATTTACGGTTGAGCGTAGTAGTTGGGCAATCGCGCATCTATCCGCTTCTATAGCTACCATATTCACTTCAGCCCTTTGTGCTGTCTTTGTGAGGATTACTTCAATCCGTGGCCACTATATCCTAAAAGAATATGTGCTATACATTACTGCCAACTGCATCAATCGCCGCTTCCAAGGCGATCGCCACATGAGTCCAATGAGTCCCCCCCTGGCAATAAACCACATAGGGCGATCGCATTGGCCCATCTGCTGATAATTCCAAAGTACTCCCTTCAATAAATGTCCCCCCAGCCATCACCACCTGGCTCTCATACCCTGGCATTTCATCTGGAACAGGGTCTAAGTAGGAACCGATCGGAGAATGCTGTTGTATGGCTTTACAGAAAGCAATTAGCTTTTCGGGAGAACCAAGTTTAATTGCTTGAATTACATCTCCACGAGGAACCAGAGGAGCGGGATTTACTGGATAACCGAGTTTATCAAATACATAACCAGTAAGATAAGTCCCTTTCATCGCCTCTCCTACCATCTGCGGCGCTAGAAATAAACCTTGGAACAGTAGGCGATTTTGGTCAAAAGTAGCACCGCCATAACTACCGATACCAGGAGCAGTGAGGCGACAGGCGGCTGCTTCCACCAAGTCGGCGTGACCGGCGACATAACCGCCAGTGCTAACAATAGTGCCACCAGGATTTTTAATTAATGACCCAGCGATTAAATCAGCACCTACAGCTGTAGGTTCCCTAGTCTCAATAAATTCGCCGTAGCAGTTATCTACAAAGCAAACGGTGTTCGGGTTTTGCTGTTTGACTAAATGGACGATTTTTTCAATATCGGCAATTGATAAACTAGGACGCCAAGAATAACCACAAGAACGCTGAATTAACACTAAACGAGTGTTTTTGGCCACACTAGTACTTAAAGCTTGCCAATCTATAGTTCCTTCGCTGGTTAGCTCTAATTGGCGGTAATGTATGCCAAACTCAATAAGGGAACCTTGACCTTGACCCCGTAAACCAATGACTTCTTCAAGCGTATCGTAGGGAGAACCGACCACTGCTAACATTTCATCGCCCGGACGGAGAACACCAAACAAAGCACAGGCGATCGCATGAGTTCCCGAAACGAACTGCACTCGCACTGCTGCTGCCTCGGCACCCATAACTTCGGCAAAAACTTTATCTAAAGTTTCTCGTCCTAAATCATCGTGACCATAACCACTTACACCAGCGAAGTGGTGTGCGCCTACACGGTGATTACGAAAGGCATCCAGCACTCGTTTTAAATTATGCTTGACCTGAGCGTCAATTCCAGAAAAAATTTCTAATAGTGCCTGTTCTGCTTGCCGCAGCTGTTCTAAGCTGTTCATCAGTTCCTCGTTCAAAAAAAATTATAGATATGCGGATTTTAAGATCGCGCAGACTAGGCTGGAAAAATCAAATACAGGTTACTGCATGACAATTGCTACCTCAACAAAACCTCAAATCAACTGGGTTAATACCCTGTTTTTCATTGGACTGCACATCGGCGCTTTATTTGCCTTACTTCCTGGTAATTTTAGCTGGACGGCAGTTGGTGTGGGTTTCTTGCTGTACTGGGTAACAGGTGGTTTAGGCGTGACTCTAGGATTTCATCGCCTTGTCACCCACCGCAGTTTTCAAACTCCTAAGTGGCTAGAGTATCTCCTGGTTTTCTTTGGGACACTCTCGTGTCAAGGAGGTCCAATTGAGTGGGTCGGGACACATCGCATTCATCATTTAAACTCTGATACTGATGCCGATCCCCATGATTCTAATAAAGGCTTTTGGTGGAGCCACATGGATTGGCTAATTCACCACTGTCCCGCTCACGCTGATGTTCCTCGTTTCACCAAAGATATTGCCGAAGACCCAGTTTATCAGTTTTTAGAAAAATATTTCATTTTGATTCAGGTTGCTCTAGGTGTATTGCTTTTGCTTCTAGGTGGCTGGCCATTTGTTATTTGGGGAATTTTTGTTCGCATTGTCTGGGTTTACCACTGCACTTGGTTGGTGAACAGTGCTACTCACAAATTTGGCTATCGCAGTTATGATTCTGGCGATCAATCGACTAATTGCTGGTGGGTAGCCGTACTAGTTTTTGGTGAAGGCTGGCACAATAACCATCATGCTTTTCAATACTCAGCTCGTCATGGGCTGGAATGGTGGGAAATCGATTTAACCTGGATGACAGTTCAATTGCTGCAAGCAGTTGGTCTGGCAACTAATGTGAAGTTAGCCCAACAAAAGTTAGTTAAGAGTTAGGATGTGTAACGTTTTTAATTGAACACTTCTAACTTCTACTTTTCAAAAAGCTATTTACGGGTGCGCTTGTGTCGGTTAGGTTGCTATAATCCGAAGCGCTAATATGAAGAGTTTTTACGGCAAGTTGCTTTTTGGTGACTTGGTTGAGGAGTTTTGTTGTTTTTCAGGTGTCCATGACTACATTAATAATTGACAGCCAGAAACTAAGTGACGAGCCTGGTAATTCCGACTTCCGGCTCAAAGATATTGTCAAAACCCTGCCACGGGAATGTTTTCAGCAGAACCCTCGCAAAGCTTGGACGCAAGTTCTGCTGAGTGTCTTGGCAGTCGCCTTGGGCTATTACAGCCTGATTATCACTCCTTGGTTTCTTTTGCCCCTAGCTTGGATTTTTACGGGCACTGCTTTAACAGGTTTTTTTGTAATCGGCCATGATTGTGGTCACAGGTCTTTTGCCAAACGTCGTTGGGTAAATGATTTAGTGGGGCACTTTTTCATGATGCCGTTAATTTACCCTTTTCATAGTTGGCGCATTAAGCATAATTATCACCATACTCATACCAACAAGTTGGATGAGGACAACGCTTGGCATCCAATTAGACCAGAAGTGTTTGAAAATTGGGATAAAACCCGACAGTCTGCTTTTGAGCTGTTCATGCGTAAACGCTTCTGGTGGGTAGGTTCCATTGGACATTGGGCTGTAGTGCATTTTGATTGGCGGAACTTTAAAACGAAAGACCAATCCAGTATCAAGCTGTCTGTGGCTGTAGTAGTTGTGTTTGCAGCGATCGCTTTCCCGATTCTGATTGCCACAACTGGTATCTGGGGATTTGTCAAGTTTTGGCTAGTGCCCTGGATGATTTACCATTTTTGGATGAGTACTTTTACTATTGTTCACCATACTGCCGCAGATGTTCCTTTTGCGACAGCAAATAAGTGGAACGAAGCTCTAGCACAGCTATCTGGAACTATTCATTGCGATTATCCGCGTTGGGTAGAAATCTTGTGCCACGATATCAATGTTCATGTCCCTCATCATATTTCCACTGCGATTCCTTCTTATAATTTGCGGCTAGCTTACAGCAGCATCAAAGAAAATTGGCAGCCTTATCTTCATGATGAGTGTCAGTTTTCTTGGCCTTTAATGAAGCAGATTACAGACCAATGTCATCTGTATACAACTGATGTTGGCTATAAGACTTTCAACGAATATTATACAGAGCGATAAATAGCGTTGTGACCAGACTCACGCTCTTGAACCAACAAGAGCGTTTATTATGCTGTGTTTAAATAGAATTTGGCAATTTTTTAATGACTAAAATTGTTAAGTAAATTACCAGAAATTATCCTCTGTTATGTTAGCGATCGCTAGTTTCGTGGGCATTCTAGAGGTGAGATAATTTTGTCTCAAATCAAGTTCCGATTTATATCCAACAAAAGAATCCAGTGCAATCAAATATCGTCACGTTCAATAATCCTACTAGCTGCAAAACATCTGAGGATACGACTAAATTACCTTTCACTCTTCAAGATTTAAAAGCTGCAATCCCTGCTGAATGCTTTCAGCCCAATGTGACAAAATCACTTTTTTACTTTTTTCGTGACATCCTGATTATCAGTCTGCTTTATGCAGTTGCTTATTACCTGGATTCTTGGCTTTTCTTTCCGATTTTCTGGCTAATGCAAGGAACGATGTTTTGGGCTTTGTTTGTAATAGGACATGACTGCGGACACCAATCTTTTTCTAAACAGAAATGGCTCAATGATTTGATTGGACATCTTTCTCACACACCAATACTTGTTCCTTATCATGGTTGGCGCATCAGCCACAGAACTCATCATAAAAATACTGGTAATCTCGATAACGATGAAAGCTGGTATCCTGTGACGGAATCAGAATACAAGGAGATGCCTTTAGCCCAAAAGATAGTCCGATATTATATTTTTCTCTTGGCTTATCCTGTGTATCTGTTTAAGCGTTCTCCTAATAAGGAAGGCTCCCACTTTTTGCCCAGCAGTTCGCTTTTTAAACCATCGGAAAAATGGGATGTTATCACTAGTACTGTACTTTTGATTGGTATGGTAGGTTTGCTGGGTTTCCTCACCTATCAATGGGGTTGGATATGGTTGCTAAAATATTACGCTGTGCCCTACCTTGTGTTCGTAATTTGGCTAGATTTGGTGACATTTTTGCACCACACTGAGCCAGAGCTTCCCTGGTATCGGGGAGAAGATTGGACTTTCCTCAAAGGCGCAATTTCTAGTATTGACCGTGATTATGGTTTGGTTAATCATATCCATCACGATATCGGTACTCATGTTGCTCACCATATATTCCTTAATATCCCTCACTACAATTTGCTGAAAGCAACTGAGGCAATAAAACCAGTCATGGGTGAGTATTTTCACAAATCAGAAGAACCTATTTGGAAGTCATTGTGGCATTCATGTGTCAACTGCCATTTTGTACCTGATACTGGTAGTAAGGTTTACTACACATCCAACAATAAGTTAGCTAAAGGCTCAGACTACTAACACTTTGCGTAATTAGTAATTACGATTGTGTGAGAGTTTTAGACATTTTAAATAGGTGGCTTATTTACGCCGTGCTGTACTAGCCCTGTTAAGGTAATAAAAGTAACTTTGACAGGGCTAGGATGTTATGGACTTTTGCAAGAAATCTAATAGACCTCTTGCAAAAATGCAAAATTTGCTCACCCTGCGGGAAGCGAGCTACATCTTCCAACCCCTTCTCCCAATTTTGGGAGAGGGATTTAGGATGAAAGCTCATTGATTCATGCAAGAAATCTAATGACTACAGCTGCCTTGCTTTTGATGTTGGTCGCTATGATGGTTACAGCCACCCTGCTGACTATGGTGATGATGACCATGATCTTTACCGTGGGAGCAGCCTTGCAAATCTTCCTTCATCAGGCTTTCGCTGATTTGCTGCAAAGACTCATCCACAGGCTGTAAGCCAATCCAAGCATCAATTTTTTGTACATCGAATCCTACCTCGCGGCGATCGCCTACTTCTAACAAAGGACGGCGAATTAACAACGGCTCTTTGAGCATTAACAACAAAGCTGTTTGTTCATCTACTTTTTCAGGAACCACCTCACCAGATTTTATCTTTGGCGAAGAAGGATTAAACCATTCGGCTACGGGGCGATCGCCAAAAAATGAAAGCAACCGCTCAACTGTCCAAGGTTCTGTTAGCAGGTTGTATGGTATCACCTCATGACCAGCAGCTGTTAGCAAAACTTTTTGCTTAGTACCACCTTTACAGCCTGGTTTGCTATAGAAAATCACTCTTGCCATTTAACTACCTCCTAATTACTCAATTGTTTGTAGTTGGGGCTTTAGCATTAAAGCCCCAATTACGAACCGATGAAATTAATGCTGACGATTCCTAATTAAAAATTCCTAGCCTTATCGGTAACTAAGTCAAACTCAAATCTCTCTTTCGGATCAGTTTCGCCGTAGACATTAAAAGTCACAGTTGGTTCATCACCCACTGCTTCTACACAGTGAATTGCATCGGGAGTAAAGCTAATAATATCTCCTGGTAATAGAGTTAGCTCTCCCGTTGATTCAATTTTGTCCTGAAATTCTGGGCTATTAGTGCGTTGCCAAAAAGTATTTTTTTCTTGACCTTTTAACACCGCCACTATTCCCCATGTCCCATGATTATGAATGTTCGATCGGGTTCCCGGCGCAAATGTTACTGTTTGCACTGTCAACGGAAAACCCAATTCATCGTATAGGAGTGAAACAGAGGTTCCCGTTTTAGGCGAAGGCTCTAAATACTGACTTTGTACCCAGTAAGAATTTACTATCAAGCGCCTTACGAGCATCTGAAGTTCTGGTAGACGACTGGCTTGGTCGTCAACGCTATTGAGAACATCTTCCACCTCAGTTAAAAACCGATAAAGGCGGTAATTTTCTCTCAATAAATCCCATGCTCTTACAGATTTACAGGCTTGATGCTGACCGTCCCCCGTTAGCAGCCAATCCTTACCTTTCATAACTTTTAAATTGATAGCCGATAAGATTGGAGGACAACGATTGGAGAGACATTAGGAAGACTGCCTACGTCAAGTCTAGTAGGTACATTAATAGGAGGAAGGATAGAGTTGCTATTAGTACCTGCTCCCAAAAGGGAGTAAGAGGAATACGATGTAGTAGATAACCAATTGTTCATGATTGTTCACCTTGATTCTTGACTAATTAATCATCTTCTTCTGCTGGACGTGTCAAAATATCTAGAAGAATTCCGGCTCCGAAATCATTTTTTTCGTCTATTTCTTTGACTTTGGTACTGATTTCTTTTGCTTGCTCAATTTCTCCTAAATTTGCTAGTACTAATCCAGAAGCAGCATAAGCATTTAAGTACAATCGAATTTGTGGGTCTTCTTTGCGATTGACTAATATAGGCTTAAGTTGCTCCCAGTCATCAGGAAATTTCTCTCGTTCTTTAATTTTATCTAATAATTTGATAGTTGTTTGTAGTGCAAGAGAATAATTATTTTTGTAATAGAAGTATCTATATGCTGCTACTAATACATCTGTATTTTCACCAGTTTTAGCTAAAGCCTGTTGAATATATTTTTCTGATTCTGATGTATTCTCCCAGGTTTGTGCAGCTAAAATTAATAAATTTTTGATGTCTTCTGGAACCTGGAACCATGAGAATTTATTTGTATCAGCTTGCATATTGGTAACTAGGGATTGGGGACTAGGGACTGGGGAAGATGAGGGAGTGAGGCAGAATAATTAATGCCCAATGACGGCAGTTGCTCCACTTGGGGAAACCCCTTGGCGCTAGCCTCTCTCTTTGGGAGAAGACCGCACTGCCTCCCCCATGTCCCATGACGGCAGTTGCTCCAATTGGGGAAACCCGAAGACCGCACTGCCTCCCCCATGCCCAATTTAAAACAAAGTAAGAATGTACACTAAGGTGAATAAAACAATCCAAATAATGTCTACGAAGTGCCAGTAAATTTCTGTCATTTCGATGAAAGTATGATTGGTTGCAGAATATTCACCGGAAAGACGCGATCGCCACACTACACGTAATATCAATAACAGTCCCACAAAAACGTGCAAACCGTGGAACCCTGTCATGATATAAAAGCAGTTAGCGAAGACGTTGGTAGTCAGACCGTATCCTAAAGTCGAGTACTCATAAACTTGACCACCTAAGAAAATTGCCCCCATGATTGCGGTAATTGCGTACCACAGTTGCATTCCCTTGACATTATTCTTTTTAATCGCTGTATCACCGAAGTGAATCACGAAACTACTAGACACTAGAATAATCGTGTTAATTGTCGGCACGAGTAATTCTACTTCACTTCCTTCTGGAGGCCAAACGGCTGTACTGCTCCGAAAAAACAAAAAGGTGGCAAAAAATCCCCCAAACATTAGGGATTCAGAAGCGAGGAACGTCAACAGTCCCCAAACTCTTAAATCTGGATGTTCTTCGTGTCCTGCACTGTGATCTTCGCTTGTGTTTGTAGCTATAGTCATAGATTTTTTGACAATATTATCTGCTGCGTCTGTTGTGGAAGCTTGAATGAAGAATGAAGTCTGAAGCGGCAAAATTTTCATTCTTCATCCAAAATCCTTGTTTAATTCAACTCTTCACTTGTTCAAGAATTCTCAAAATTCCAAGTTCCAAGTTCTAAACTCGGCTTTTCGAGTTTTAAGGCTGAAGTTCCGAGTTCTGAACTCGGTCTTTCGAGTTCAGAGGCTGAAGTTCCGAGTTCTGAACTCGGTCTTTCGAGTTCAGAGGCTGAAGTTCCGAGTTCCGAACTCGGTCTTTCGAGTTCAGAGGCTGAAGTTCTGAGTTCCGAACTCGGTCTTTCGAGTTCAGAGGCTGAAGTTCCGAGTTCCGAACTTGGCCTTTCGAGTTCAGAGGCTGAAGTTCCAAGTTCCGAACTCGGCCTTTCGAGTTCTGAAGCTGAAGTTTCAAATTCTCAAATCAAATTACTAGAAATTGCAGTCAACTTAAGAGCGATCGCATTACTCACTCTACTACCTAAGCACTAGCTTCCGGTGTTGCAGATGGCTCTATTTCAAGTTTGTTCTCATGACCATAGTCATAAGGCCCATGAGTCACAACCGGCAATACTTCCCAGTTTTCAATTGCAGGTGGCGAGCTAGTTGTCCATTCTAAAGTCAAAGCTTGCCAAGGATTATCACCAGCCAAAGGCCCTTTTAGCCAACTGTAGATCATGTTGATGGTGAAAGGAATTACCGATATCGCCAAAACAAATGAACCAAAGGTACAAATTTGATTGAGGTCGATAAATTGGGGGTCATACATTGCCACTCGTCGCGGCATTCCTTGCAAACCCAACTCGTGCATCGGTAAAAAGGTGAGATTAGTACCGATGAAAGTCAAGGCAAAGTGAATACGTGCCAAGCTTTCATTCAGCATTCGTCCGGTCATTTTGGGGAACCAGTGATAAATGCCGGCGTAGATGCCAAACACGGAACCGCCAAACAGAACGTAATGGAAATGTCCTACAACATAATATGTGTCGTGGACGTGAACATCAAAGGGAGCTGTTCCCATCGTCACACCGCTTAAGCCGCCCATGACAAACATGGACAACAAGCCAATGGCGAAAAGCATTGCACCTGTGAAGCGGATTTTACCACCCCAAAGGGTAGCAACCCAGGCAAAAATCTTTACGCCAGTGGGAACTGCAACTATAAGAGTGGAGATAGTAAAGAACATCCGCATCCAACCGGGTGTGCCACTGGTGAACATGTGGTGTACCCAGACGAACAAACCGACGACGCAGATGGCTACACTAGAATAAGCGATCGCTTTATAACCAAAGATTGGCTTGCGGGAGTGAACTGGAATTACCTCCGACATGATGCCGAAGATGGGCAGAATCATTAAATATACTGCCGGGTGAGAATAAAACCAGAACAAGTGTTGATAAATTACAACGTTACCGCCTGCATCTGGTTTAAAGAAGGAAGTGCCAAAGTTGAGGTCAAACAACAGCAGAACTAAACCGGCTGCTAATACAGGTGTGGAGAGAAGCGCTAGCAGGGAAGTAGCCAAGATTGCCCAACAAAATAAAGGCACTTGCACCCATTTCATGCTAGGAACCTTCATCATCAAAATGGTGATCACAAAGTTCAACGAACCCAAAATTGAAGAAGTTCCTACTAAGACGATCGCAAGTATCCACATACTTTGAGCAATTGGTGCTGTCACCAAGCTCAAAGGTGGGTAAGCTGTCCAACCAGATTGCGAACCGCCAAAAATGAAACTACCTAATATCAGCGCACCTGCTGGGGGATTTAACCAAAAGGCGATCGCGTTCAGCTTCGGGAAAGCCATATCCCTAGCACCGACCATCAACGGCACCAAATAGTTACCAAATCCCCCAATGGCGCTAGGGACAATCCACAGGAAGATCATGATCGTCCCGTGATTGGTCATGAAAGCGTTATACAGATTGGGGTCGAGTACGTCTGCATCTGGTGTTGCTAATTCGACACGCAGAGCAACAGCCATCAGTCCGCCGATGAGATAGAACACAAACGCTGTCACGAGGTATTGGATACCAATAACCTTGTGGTCAACATTAAATGTAAAATAATCTTGCCATTTCCACGCCTTCGGATGGGAGGTATGGCCAGCCACCATTTTCGGTTTATTTTCTTCTGGTGGGGTATTCCGGGGAAATTCTACCTGCGTCATATTTTTATCCTTTGTCATTTGTCCTTTGTCATTTGTTGTTTGTCCGTTGTCTTTTGTCCGTTGTCATTTGTCAGTTACTAATAACTAATGACCAATGACTAATGACCAATGACCAATGACTAATGACTTTTGACTACTGACTCTAAAGTTGCTGCACTAATTCCCATATCATGGGTGTGGGGCGCGAGAAACTCTGATGTTGATAAGTCGGCTGGATTAATTGCAACAACTTGATTTAAGTTTTGCTGTTGAGCAATTTGGTTTTCTTTGCGCCAGCTATCATATTCTTCTGGTGTGTGGACAACTACTTGTGTCCGCATTGAACCGTGATAACCACCGCACAACTCAGCACAAACTACAGGATATGTACCTGGTTTGGTGGCGACAAATCGTAGTTCAGTAGGGAGACCAGGAAGTGCATCTTGTTTCAAGCGGAAGTTTGGTACCCAGAATGAGTGAATTACATCTTGTGCTGAAAGGTTAAGTTGCACATCAGCACCAACGGGTATGTGCAATTCCCCAGAGCTAATGCCACTATCAGGGTAGTTAAATAACCAAGCGTACTGCATCCCTTTGACATCAACAACTAAATCGGCTGGTTTGTTTAGCGTTTGAGGAGACGCGCCGATACCAATAGTTGGGGCTATTGCTGGGGCAGTTGTTGCTTGGGAAGTATCGCTTAATGTAGCTGCAATAGCACTTCCCGGCATCTGAGCAACATGAGCTGCTGAATGAGGATGACCCGCAGGCTCAAAGCCGCCCATTCGATTAAAAACATCTACACTGTAGATGCCCAAACCGAGGACGATCACTGTGGGAATTGCTGTCCAAAAGATTTCTAAAGGAACGTTGCCTTCCACCCACACGCCATCGCTATCGTCACCCCGACGGCGACGAAACTGAATCAAAAACATTACAATTGTTCCTTCTACCACCAAGAAGAGTGCGATCGCAATGGTAAACATGACGTTGAAAAAACTGTCTACCAAAGGCGCTTGTAACGATGCCTGTACGGGCATGAGAGTGTGGTTTTGACCAATCCAAATGCTGATTGCTGTAACTACTATCCCAGCAACCAGAGTCCATAGTGAAACAGGAACTTGTTGCATACATGCTACCTGTGTAAACAGTATTTAAAGGTGTGATTTTCTGGTTTTAGGTTTTAGGGGGAAAGGTTACAGATTACAGGTAATAGGAATTCATCTATTCCCTGTAACCTATACCCTATTCCCTTGTTCTTTCCCCATTCCCTATTTCCCATTTCCTTTTCACTTATTAACTTTCTAACGTGCAGCCATTAAAAATGGGGGAAACTTCCAGATTTTTTCCATATCTTTCCCCCAAAAAATGACAAATTATATTTCAACTCATACCACAAAGTTAGCCCCCTGCTTCAATCAAAGCTAGTTGTTTCAAAAGGGCACTGTTAGACCTAATATTGATTAGGCTATATTAGCAGCAAGTTTAAATTTGTTAATAGCTAACATTTTGCGATTCACGGTTTTGTTTTCTGTGAACTTTTTATTGGTTCCAGTAAATATTTAAGATTCCCCTCTAGTTACCCTGCCTAGCGCATTTGCGCTTGATTCAAACAGTGCCTACTACAACGAACAACTATTTTAACTAACTCCAAAAACCTTAATTATTTAATTCAACGTGGGTGTAGCAGTTCTTCGGACAAATCCGCGAACAAGCTTCACAACCAATACAGTTTTCTGGAGAAGTAACTGCCATTACTTTCCGTTCAATTTCTTCATCATCTTCATCTTCTACAAATTCACCTTCTTCATTCAGTGCTTTCAAACCAAGCACATTGTACCCGCAGACTTTAATACATCTGCCACAACCGATACATTTTTCTTTGTCGATTTCTTGAGCGAATTTTGGTGTCCAAGCTTTACCGCCAAATGTCAAACCTGTTAGTTGTGCCATGAATAAATCCTCAGCAATTTTGCCTGTCAATCTGTTTGTGCATTAACCATGATCTTATCCTAATCTTTTATTGTTTTATACTCAAAAATTACTTTTATCACATCAGCTTTCGATGACTTTGAACACAATAGAGAATTATTTTTTATTTAAACTTATAGATAAAAATTATTGCAAATAATTCTTATGAATATTTAGTATTCTTCGTTCCCTGTTCTACATGTAAATGCATTTACCGAGTTTCTGACTCAATATCTGACTGGAAACAGCAGCCCATAATCGGCTATCCATACAGAGTATAAATAAAAAGTTGAAGATTTAAAACCTATACAGATGAGTAAAACCTGATGTATATGTGATTTATAACTGCCGATTTAACTATTATTTCCAGCAAATACAATTATATCTATAAGAGTAATGACATTCTTTTTCAAATATTTTTCGACTTAGGCAAACAAATCTATATAAACAGTATACATATATACCAAAGTAAAGGTTCGCCAGTTACATTTTGATATATGCAATATGTATTTTAAAAAGCAACAACTTTAAATTTAGTTTGATTTAAATATTTAGATAAATGGTGACAAAATGAATATTATTGTTTTCTATGAAGAAACAGAATTAATTTATGAAGGAACTGTAAACTTTATGGCAGAATATTATTAGGTCTTAAATATTAAAATTACTAACAAATCAAATGAGGTCTAACTAGAAGAGACTGATAAATTTTCTCTAAATGCTTTGTATAAGGTTTTATAGTGAAAGCTAAAATGTTCATTAATTACTTAATTAAATAAATGTTAAAAGTTTTTTCAAGCTCAGTCCGAACAAATTAATCATTTTATTCATGAAATGTATAGTTAATAAGAAGTTTTCTTAAGCTCAATTTGAAAGCTTTAAATAGCTTCTAAGTGGATGCAAAGTTAACAAGTAGATGTGGTGATTGAATGTGGTGAGAAAAGACTATTCTCACTAGAAAAATAATGTGGTAGCGAGTCATGAATAAACAGGACTCATCCAGGGGAGACCTGAGCCAGACATCTCAACGATTAGAGTGGGAAAAGAGCCAAATGCCTTATACAATTCCTAACAACAGTTGCGTTGGATGTGACAACTGCCGCCCCCAATGTCCTACGGGTGCAATCAGAATAGAGGACAATGAATACTGGGTTGATCCTGGTCTTTGTAATAATTGTGAGGGCTATTATTCAGAACCGCAATGTGTAATAGCTTGTCCAACTAATTCTCCCATTCCTTGGCAGGCGAAAAAGGGAAGATGCAAAGTTGAACCAAGAGATGCTACCAGCTTAGACTTGTTTTCTAATGGCAAGAATAATCCATTTGCCTCAGCGATCGCAATTTGGGAAGCTTGTAATGTACTAGCGCAGCGCACATCCCTACATTGGGAAACTGATGAAGAAGGCTACATCAGTTATAGCCGACAAGTCAATCAAGGGCGAGGTGCGATCGCTTTTCATATCCAAGATCCCTTGAAAGTGAACGACAAGGCCATAGATATAGCAGCAATTGAGGGACTTGACATCAGAGCCGCTTGCATACATCTAATTTTTGCAGCTTATGCTACAGCTTTAGAGCAACCTTGGGAGCAAGAATTTGCGATCGATGAGCGACAAATTGAGAAATATTTGGGGATGGAGAAACGTAAAGATTTGAGCAAAGCTGCCAAGCTAGCTTTAATGAAAAATATCGTTCAGCAAGCTTGCTCTCTGATTATCTCCATTGACTGGCCCCAACAAGGTCGAATTAACGGATTTTCTGTTGTCGGCAGCCGCTTATGGCACTTGGTAGATATTCAACACCACTTTCAAGAAGACAATCTCGGATGCAAATATCTAATTGGGCTAACTTTTAAAGTAAAAGCAGGTATCTGGGCACAATATTTCTTAAACAAACAAGCATGTAAAGAACGAACCGCATTCTATCAATACGGCAGTCTTCCCAAAACACTGCTAACCACAGTTATGAGCATTTGGCAGCAACATGAAGGTGCAGTTCGATTAATGCTGTGGTTGCTGTTTAAAACCAAAATGGGCAAAGAACAACGCATTACCATTCCTACCTTGCTGCGTATTGCTTACGGTGAGGAAAAAGTCGCCCTTGCATCCAGACAACGGGAAGAACGCAAACGTCTGTTACGAACCTTTGAAAGCGATTTAGAAATTCTCAATCACTATGGAATGAAACCGCTTTTCGATCCAGTTACTTACCCACCAGAAATTCAACCTTTGTGGGCGAAATTAATTGATCTTCCCGAAGATCCAGATGAAGCATTAGAATTTTGGACTAATGACGGTGGTGCTGAAACCCGCCTCACAGACACAGGCCCCCGTGGTAAATGGAATTTGCTAATGAATGCGCGGATTTTGGCTTTTGAACTGCCGCCAGAATGGGAACAGCAAATCTCAGAATCGGAAAAAAAGAAAACAAGAACTGCCAAAGCCAAAAGAAAGCCCAAAGCGACAAACGATTTACTAGGCGAACAGATTTTGCAAGCGCGAAAAAATTTGAATCTTTCCCAAAGAGAATTAGCAAAACTCACAGGTAAAAGCCAAAGCTGGATTCGCGATATCGAAAATGGTCGTTTAAAAGCCAAATTAGAAGACCAAGTACTATTACGAAAAGTCTTAAATATGGCTTCATCTTAATTTGTAATTTAACAATTATCTGCTTACTTCTATGTACTATAACTTATTACTTTATCAGAGGTAATCCAGAGACTACCGACAGCATATTTAGTAACTACCAACTCTCTTGTAGCATTGCATGAACTCTTCAGTTGTTGAGTCTTGGTTTCATCTTTCACAAGTTTAGCCTGGTAAGTGTAGAGAGAACCAGAAGGTTGTTCAAAACTTAGTTCAGCTAAGATAGTATTATTGTCTAAACTTTGCTCTAATATTTTGCCTGCAACTTTGTAGTTGAACCAATCCCATCCTTTATCGAGGATTAACTCTCTTTCCAAAACCTGAAGTGCAGCAGGCAGAATTCCCCAGCCTCGATAGACTTTATGTAAGCATTGAATATCGCCAGTACGAGTCAAAATCGATCTAAATGAATCTCGATCGAGACGACCGTAATATCTTCCTTCTGGCAAGTCTATGACTGTTGGTGCAAACCGATGTCCACCAAAATGTGATGATTTCCAAATTCTCACATTATCTAAGCACAAATCAACATTACTTGCTGTAATATGGAAGTAAAAAGGAGTGCCATATCTTGCACAACACTTGTCATGGCTACCGTGGGTACAAACTAAAATATCTCTAGTTGCATTAGTTTCTACCTCAAAATTAGAATTGATGCCCCATATCCATTTTTGGACAACTCCTGCTACTTGCTCAATATTTGCTAGCTTAAACTCTTGTTTCTGGTATCCATTACTTAGCCCCTCTTGTTTTTGATAAATCAAAAGCGTAGTGTGATTTACCTTGTGTGATACATCATTAGCAATTAAGAGGAATCTAATCGGTAGTTTAGCACGCTTCACTTCTTCTATCAAAATCCTCAAATTCTGAGGCACCCATTTGGAGTTAAAAGCTTCTGATGTCCAAGGTAAAGGACACTCAACTAAAATATAAGTTTGATAATTAGTAGCACTACCAATAATATCTTCTCCTATTTGCAGTGAATCGTCAGAACAAAAAAAAGTATTCATCTCGCTGTACTCATTAGCATATTTTATGGACAAAAGGTATTCTCAAATACAGTTGTGTTCTTAGCTACAATATTCTTGACTAAAGAAGATAAAAAAGAACAATATTCATTCTTCAGTTCAAACTAAGTAGCCACTTTATAACATCATTATTGATTGAGGTCTTTCCGTTTAATAAATTCTCCACAATAAAGATAAATAATGTCAAGAGATATTTTTCCCTATGAATGGTGTTAATTTTGTATTTAGTTTTATTGTTATTGTTATTTGGTATTTAATAAATTTTAATTTGCAGAAACTCAGTTTTTGTAAACTTGGTTTCTTTGGCAAAATCAAATATATTAAACCCGGTACATAGACGCAAAGGGACTTGGAGAGTTACCGACGATTAACTTGCTTACAATATCGATGTAGCTGATACTACAATCAAAAATATTCCTCGCAGCAACCTAGTTGTTTAAAGTTTTGCTCAAATTATCTACATAGCTAGTTACATATCCTGTTTTTACACATAAAGATACAATTCTGTGCTGTTCTTGTGATAAATATATTCCTAAAGGTAGATGCGGAAGTATTTAATAAGCAGTGAGCACTTTAGTAAGCCGATACTGTTTTAAGACTTCTTCCACGCTCTCTGCTTTCAATATATCTATCAATCTATCCATATTGCAAATTTTTATCAATAGCTTGAGAAAAATAAAAAAGTCAAATTAGGGGTAAATGCTTTACTTCCCTGTACTCTTCATCTGCGATAAGTTAATAATTAAAAGTAGTGACTAATTATTAGCAGTGTCATTGACATTAACATTAACAAATTTGGTATTTAGCGTTTTACCTAATTTAACTTCTCAAAGATAGTGTTAGGGTTCGATGATAAGCATCTGCTTTGACTGTAACTGAAGTCAATAAGAAATGCAAGTATTTAAGAATCTTTATGAATTCTTTACAGTTTGTTGCCTTTAGGACATTGCTTAAATCAAGGTAAAAAGGCATTTAATTGTAGAGATATCTTACTATAACAAGCATTGATAGCTTCGATTTAATAGAGAAAGTTTTGCAATTGTGATGAATTCTTACTAGTAAAGGCACACTTACTAATCTAAATATCTGTAGCTATGGCGATCGCATATTTTTACTTTCATGCAGAATTGAATCATTTTTTACCACGGCATCACAAACAGGTGAGAATCTCTCATTTTTTTGAGGAAAAAGCCTCAATTAAGGACATGATTGAGTCGTTGGGTGTCCCTCATCCAGAGGTGGATTTTATAAATGTTAATGGTGAATATGTAAATTTTTCTTACATAGTTTCCGATGGAGACACTATCAATGTTTATCCAATTTCAGCTAGGAAGGTCATTATACCAAGCGTTTCTGTTCTGTCAAAACCGCTCAGTATTATCCGTTTTGTTTTAGATATTCATTTGGGGAAGCTGATGACATCTTTACGACTTTTAGGTTTTGATACTTTATACCGCAATGACTACGAAGATGAAGAATTAGCCCAAATATCCTATACTCAAGGGCGGATTCTCTTGACTCGTGATAAAGGTCTATTGATGCGTAGTTTGGTAACGTATGGGTATTATGTTAGAAACACTAACCCTGAACAACAAATTGTAGAAGTACTGCAACGTTTCGACTTATTTAAATTAGTCTCGCCGTTTCAAAGGTGTTTGCGCTGCAATGGATTATTAGAACCTATAGATAAACAATCTATTATTGAACAACTACCAGAAAATGTGCGATCGCAGATTGATGAATTCCAGCGTTGCCAAAATTGTGATCGCATTTATTGGAAAGGATCACATTATGAACGATTACAACAGTTTATTGATGGAGTACTTAACTCACAAAAAGATGAGTAGCTGAGTCATGCCAATTATTTAACCAGCTGAAATATTGCCACTAATTATTTGACTACCACCGATTCTTGGATCTTCATCTTGGCGATTAAAATCATCAGGAGTGGGATTTTGCTTACTTTGTCCACTAACTTCTTCTGGTTCAATGGTATCTGCCTCTTGAGCTTTATCAACATCAAGGGAAATAGGAGGTTCTTTGGCATGAGAGAAATCAATGAGTGGCTTGGGTTGATTGGGAGTCATAATTTACTAAATTAGTATGGCATTTTCTTTAGTGTTGAATTTATTTTGCTTGCAAACATCTTTTCTTGAGAAAGAAACCACTTATAGGTATAAAAAACTATGACATTAATTTTAGCTCTCGATTTTGGCGGAACTAAGCTGGCAGCAGCAACAGTAAATATCGGTTCCAGAAAGTGGTTGCATTATGAACGTCGTCTCTCGCCAGTAGATGCAGATGCTAAAACTGACTTGGAAATTATGCGATCGCTAATTTACTCTCTGTTGCAAGGCACAAAACCTGCTGCGATCGGTGTCAGCTTTGGCGGTCCTGTAGATGCTTCCACAGGGACGGTGCGACTTTCTCATCATGTACCTGGATGGGAAAATATTCCGCTCAAAGCCTTGTTGGAGGATGAGTTTGGCGTTTCTGTTGGTGTAGATAATGATGCCAATGTTGCGGCTTTGGGTGAACAGCGTTTTGGTGCGGGACAAGGATACGATAGCCTGTTTTATATAACTGTCAGCACTGGCGTGGGTGGTGGTTGGATACTCAACGGTCAGCCTTGGCGGGGTGCTGGTGGGATGGCTGGTGAAATTGGACATATCGTTGTCGATCCTGCTGGGCCAGTTTGTTTGTGTGGGAAGCGAGGATGTGTGGAACGTTTGGCTTCGGGACCTTATATGGCGCAAAATGTTAGGGAAATTTTGGAAAAGGAACCGCAGAGGCGCAAAGGACTTAAAGATAAAGAGATTTTGAGGGGTTTGGTAGGGGATAATTTAACGTTGCTGACGGGACAGTTGGTAAGTGAGGCGGCTGCTGCTGGGGATGATTTGGCAAAGCAAGTTTTGCACAAGGCTGCTTGGGCGCTGGGTGTGGGTATTGGCAATGTGGCGAATTTGATGAATCCGCAGCGCTTTGTGTTGGGAGGCGGGGTGACAAAAGCGGGGGAGGATTTTTGGCAGGTGGTGCGTCAAGTGGCGCGGGAGACGGCTTTACCGGAAGTTGATTTTGAAATTGTGTCGGCGGTTCTAGGGGATGATGCGCCTTTATGGGGCGGTGTGGCGATCGCTTCTATTATGGTAGAGGCATTAAAGTTCTCAGTAGAGTAATTACCTCGACAGTGATTTCATCTGGTGCTTTGCAAGCAAACTCGACTTTTCTTTCTTGCCAGTCGAAAGACTTCACCTGGTCTGCCAGCACTACTCCTGATACTGCTAAACCTTCTGAAACAGTTACTTCAAATGGATATCCCTTGACTTTCGTAGTAATTGGACATACTAAGGCTAGTCGGACTCGACGATTATATTGAAATGGTGAGATGACAAGAGCAGGACGTCTACCTGCTTGCTCACGTCCAATTTGAGGTGTGAAGTTTATCCAAATAATATCACCCTACTTCGGTATGTATAATTCAGAATCAGAATATTTCATGACCTACAGGCTTTCCACTGTCAATTTCGCCATGTAAATTATCAGGTGTTACTCGTGACAGTAGTTCATCGAGGTCATGTACTTTTTCAGTTAAGTAAGGTATGCTGCTCGTAATGCTTTGCAATGCTAACGATTCTATAGATTGACCAGTTAATTCAGCAAGATGATCCAATTGCTCAAACAGAGCTTCTGGAATTTCTAAGGTCAGTTTTTGATTAGTCATCTTTGGGGAGATTTGATTGTTGTTTTCTTGAATTATGAGTTTTATGGTAAAAATAATATTTTCTTATTTCCATTTTAAGTCAAAACCAAATTATCTCGATGAATCACGGTTTCTGCACCGGCATAACCTAAAATTGTGGAAATTTCTCGTGAATGACGCCCAGAAATCTTTTGCAGTTCATTGCTGTTGTAATTTACAAGTCCTCTGGCAATTTCATTACCGTTAGTGTCACATAATTGCACTGCATTTTGTGTGTTAAACTCTCCTTCTACCGCCTTAATTCCAGCCGCTAATAAGGATCTTCCTGCTAGAGAAATTGCTGCGATCGCGCCTTCATCTAAATATAATTTCCCCGCAGGTACAAGTCCGTAAGCTATCCAACGTTTACGCGCCGAAGTTGGTTCCGGTTGCGGTTCAAAATGTGTACCAATCAGTTCGCCTTGAATAATTTTTTCAATATTCCGGGGAAATCGCCCTTGGGTAATTACGGTACGCACTCCAGCTGCGATCGCAATCCTCGCAGCCGAAATTTTTGTCACCATCCCACCAGTACCCCATCGAGAACCTTGAGAACCTGTTTGTATTTGTAATTGAGTTAATTCTTTAATGCTACTCACTAAAGCGATCGGCCGTGCATCTGGCACGGAACGCGGATCGGCTGAGTATAGCCTATCGACATCGGTGAGCAAAAATAGCCAATCTGCTTCTACTAGGCTGGCAACCAATGCTGAAAGAGTGTCATTATCACCAAATTTTAGTTCGTCTATCACTACGGTATCATTTTCATTTACTATGGGGATCACTCCCAGCCCCAATAATTCCTGAAAAGTGTTGTAGGCATTGAGATAGCGGCTGCGCTGTACCAAGTCACTGCGAGTCAGTAATACTTGGGCGATCACCTGTTGCAAAGTAGTAAATAAATCATCGTATATCCGAATTAACCTACCTTGTCCAACTGCTGCTACAGCCTGTTTGAGTGCGATCGCTTTGGGACGTTCAGTTAAACCCAACCGCGCACAACCAACGCCTACAGCGCCAGAAGACACCAAAATCACTCGATGTCCTTGGCGTCTTAAATGGCAGAGTGTTTCCGCCAAAGTAGCGATGGTAGAAAGTGCTAATTGTCCCGTTTCTGGTTGAGTTAGGCTAGAAGTGCCGATTTTGACAACAATAGTTAGTGGCATCTAAAAAGTGAGGAGTTAGGAGTGAGGAGTTAGGAGTTGAATTAAATTCATAACTCATAACTTCTAACTCCTAACTCAATTTGTAAAGCGCCAATCCATCTATAGTGAAGGTTGACGCTTTACGTAAGTATATTTACTTATTATGAGTTAGGGTCTTTTTTGGCTGACCCCATGTTATTAATACTTATGATCCCCGATTTTTTGGTTCCAGTAAGATTCCTTAATTATTTCTTTAGATTTACTTTCCTGACGATTTCTCAACTTTTGTGAATCTTCTTTTTCTTGGGAGTAATAGAGGCTCCCAAAATTTCAGATATCCAAACTTCAAAGTTGCGGACGGGATGAGAGCGGAGAGCTGCGTCGGCATGAACAATCGGTTCGACTAAAATGGTAAACATTCCCAGGCGATTACCTGCTAAAACATCGGTGAACAAGCGATCGCCTACCATTCCTACTTGATGCACTGGTAGATCCATTCCCCTAAGTGCTGCTCTAATTTTGCGTCGGGAAGGCTTGGCTGCACCTAAGTAGTAAGGTAAGTTGAGCGATCGCGCAATTCCACCAATTCGCGCTTCACTGAGATTGTTACTCACCAAGCACAGTGCAGTACAGGTGCGGATTTGCTCTACCCACTCTCGTAGTTCTGGGGAAGCTATCCCCACTGTAAAGGGTACTAAAGTTTCATCTACATCCAATACCAGCCCTTTAAGCCCGTATTTTTGGATAATATCTGGTGTTAGGTTCAACACTGAACCCTCTAAAATCAAATCAGGCTGTAAAAGATTGTTCCAGACCATAATCAACAGTCAGTAGATAGCTAAGAAAAATGAGCATAACCCAATATAGTTTAGTTAGTCGAACTCCATCCTAGAATGTCTCCCTGAACATTTTGAGATAAAATCCCTAAAATCTTATCTATCTCTTTAATGTAATAATTATTCAAATCAATAAATATATCGTTTTCCTCTAACTTCAAAAACTTCCAAATTTCCCTTGTTGTTACCGCACCGTAAATTTTTCTAATTTCATTTCCTTCTTGTTGATTAAACAGATGTGCTGCCAATATTGCGGCTGCACATTGACCTAATTCACCTTTAATATTTTCATTTTTGGCTTCAATAATAACTACCACTGGTACATTAATCGTTAGCTGTTCTTTAGAACGACTAATAATAAAGTCACAGTATCCATTCAGACCTTTTTCTGCATCTACATTAAAATCTGTTCCCGAAAATAAGCTAATTAGATAATTAGCCCTGCGTCTTACCTCCAACAATGTCGGAGTGATAATCATTTCTGAACGAGCTTTTTCAGTATTAATCGCTAAAGCCAGTTCTGTAGTTTCTTCTAAAGAATTTTTGAGTTTCTCACTTGCCTGTAAAGGTTCTATGTCAGCACATAAATCAGTTTCTTCATCAATGCGGATGCTGAATGACTTTTTAAATTTACTTAATGTAAAATTGCTATAAGCCATTTTCAGCACCTTATACTAATTTGGTATTTTAGCTCGTGGAATTAAAAATTCCTACCAAAATGTTTTTTCCAGGATTTTAAACAATACTAGTTGCCCCAATATAATGTTAATGTTTCATTGCTTCCAACATTTAATGGGATATAGTAAAAGATTTAAGTAAATTGTGATTTCAATGAAAAACTACCAATTAAAAAATTCAAAATGGAAATATTACATTTTGAATTTTTAATCTTATTCAACTTCATTAAAAAGATGTTCTTCTAACAGAGGCTGCACTTTGCGGAACTCTTCTGGAGAAAGCAATTCAGGTTCACCTGTTTTTGTTATCCGTGCAAAAAATAACAGGGGATCTAGGGGTGTATAAATTGCATACTCCTGATCTTCATCATAGAAGCTAGCGAGTAGCTGTAATTGCTCAGGCTCTAAATCTGCCTCTTCATCTTCAATTTCTAAGGTGAAAAGTTCTGATTCTTCTACTGGCGGTAAATCACCTGCGACTGTCAGAGCATAGGCTGTGTTCTTGAGTATCAAGTTTTGCTCAGATAGTACAGCTTGGGCATTAGCAAAAATTTGCTCAATGATGGTGTCATCTTCTACCAAAACTGCTTCTTCTTCCTCACCGTCACCTTCCCAAGAAAAAATTTCTACAGGTGAGTCTACAGGAAGAAGCAAAACGTATTCTTGTCCATCTACCTCTAGGGAATGCTCTACATAACAGTCGAGCGATCGCCCTTTGTCATCGGTTAAAGTGATGGAACCCGCATGAGCGTTATCATTTTCTTCAGGAAATGGAGAGGAAAACATAGCCGAAATGTAGAAATTTAATAAATACCAGCAAGTTTGTCAATCGCTTAACTATTTAATGACATATCATGTCAAACAAATAGCTTTATACGTAGATACAACTGCTGGCTAATCGTTTTCAGAATATCATGTTAAAAGGTATCAATATTCAATAGCCGCGATTGAGCTGCGGGAGTTGGCACGTTTAACATCCAGCCATTGTTGCAAAATCAAAGCCGCTGCCTTGCGGTCAATTAAACCTTTATTACGTGATGGGGAGCGGTTTTCAGCTATCAGCAGTTGCTCTGCTTGAAATGAAGTTAATCGCTCATCCATATATTCCACAGGCAAGTTTAGTGCTTTAGCAAGTCTTGTAGTAAATTTCTGAACTTGACGAGCCTGAAATCCTAGTGAGCCATCCATTGAATAAGGTAAGCCCATAACTAAAACTTGCACCTCACGTTCATTAACGATTTGTCGGATTTGCTCAACATCGTGCTCAAAAGATGTGCGCTCAATTGTGGTGATTCCCGTGGCAATTAAACCCGTGCGATCGCACCCAGCCACACCAATCCGCTTGCGGCCAAAATCTAGTCCCAACGCGGAAATAAATGGTTTTGGTTGCTCTTGGGATATCACATTACTTCTCCTGCTGTCCATCTGCTGATTCAGCAATCGGCGATGTTTCTATGCTAGGATTTTTTACCGAAAAGTTAATCGGTTCTGGCTTGCTTGGCAGAGGTTTGTCTGAGGATGGTAACTTTCCTGGTTGTATCCATGACATCCCACCTGGTATAGGTTTACGAGTAGGTTGTAAACCTTGCAGCATATCAGTCCACTGCATTCCTTCTAAGGAGACGAATTTTGACTCTCGTAGCTTGTGCCACACAGAGCGAGACATCACTAATGTATGTTCTATGCGTTTTGCCCCAATTCGCTCTAAATATTCTTCTCGCTCTGCCTGATAGTCTGAGGATGCTAGTTGTAACCCTTGCTGGGGAAAATCTTGGGCAATGCGAGCTAGTTGAGATAGTAATTCTGGATAAAGCCAGGTGTAAGCAGGATGAACTGTCAGCGTTGCAGCATGGGGAACTTCACCTTTGCGATCAAGTTGCACCTGAAAATAGCCGATCGCAGCTTTGCGTTGCGGTTCAAATACGTAACCACTAACTACTTCTGTTTTGGTTAGCCATTGCTTTACTGCATCAGTTAAAGCGCCGAATAAGCTGGTTTTAAAGTCGCGGGTATTGCGGTCAAAAACCTGACGTACTAGAGGTGGCATCGATGCCGTATCTAATTGATATAGCAACTGGGCATCAGCATTACTCACAGGCAAGAGGTTGGGCAAGTCTGGCTCTGCTTGCGCCAATTCAGCCAGTAATTCTGGCCCAATTTCCCAGTATGTCATTTCTGCTAGACGCTGGAATCCATTTTGCCGATATAGTGCCAGCGCCTCTATGTCATTGATATTAACTTCCAGTAGCCAAGTGCGAGCTTCCAAAATCGACTCAAAACAATGACGCAAAAGTTGCGAACCAATTCCTTGTTTATCGACACCACGTTCTAGTAGCACTTGATCGATCCGCCAAGTACTGCGTGTGCGGTTAAAAGGCGACACTTGAACCATCCCCAAAAGTATCCGCCCTTGCTCCGCGACATAAGCACAGAGGCGATACTGTAGCGGGTTAGGAAACCAACTTAAAAATTTGAGTAATCCATACCAACGACGCAGCCTTTGCATCTGGCTGATGGCAAAACCTGCTCCCTTAGGAGTGAGGGCTGCGAATGACTCTTGAGTTATGCGCTCAATTCCATCCAGATCCCGGTATTGGACTGGTCGGATAACAACGCTGAGGTTTCTGGGAAGTAATGAAGTCATTTTTATTCGAGCCGCCATTTAGCCTTAACTAACTGCTCTTCAAAGGAAGGAACTGCTGCAATAATCTTAACTAGTTTCTGCTCTCTACTATTGTGCCAAAAGGGTGATTTTAGTAACTTAATACTTAAAAAGCAGAAAAAGCAGACCTTGTGATAACACCATTGGCATTGACCCAACAACATCTGCCCTTATTTTATTTGAATTTTGATTAAAATTTGTATATATTTTATAACCCTTGCCGAGAAACAAGCTTTTCAAAGTGAGCTTGGGTTTGATGGAGTAATTGGTGGCGACTATCTACCAGTGTTTGCTTCAGTGTTGGAACAAGATTGCGAGCTTGTAGAGTCATGTGAAGTTGCAGGTTGGCGACATATTCACTGAAATCTTGATTCATTTCATCTGCGCCGGCATCCGTTAATAAATTTGATTTCATTGCCACTGTGTTCTCCTGTGTTAATCCTGTGCTGTCTCTCTTCATGACCAAAAATTATCACATTGTTTGGACTAACTTCTTTATTTGCAATGAAGTTTAACGCTTCTTAGGGATAGCGTGCCCCTTAAAATCTCAAACCAACACCACCTTGTACTGAGATAGCTGTACCACTACTATCTCGGTAGGCATCAAAAGCAATAATGGCATTGCCAAAAAGAACAGTATTGCTATTTGGGATCATATAATCAATACCCGGTTGTAAGGCAAAACTAATTTTGTCGCCCACAGGAGAAGAATCACCACCACCAGCCAAAACTAATCCCGCGCCCAGGTAGGCATCAGCTTGCCAGTTGAGGGGTAAATCGTAAGAAACCGTTGGTACAACAGCTGTATTACTACCAATTAACACTTGGGCACGCAGTGAAATTGGTGCTTCCAAAAGCTTGTAGCGCCCTGCTATGACTCCTCCAAATTGGATACCATCGGTAAAACCAACAGTGGGGCCGATACCAACATAACTACCATAAGCTACTTGAGCTTGTGCTGGTTTCGTACTCGCCAGACTCAAGATCAAACCAGCCCCCAAAACTGAAACCAAAGATGGAATATATTTCATAACTAACTTCTCACACCATTTTGAATTTTGTCCTTGGACATTGGGCATTGGGCATGGGGCATTGGTTATTTGCCTTGTCTATTCTCGCCCCTTTAGCCCTCTGCTCTCTTGCTCACTCTATTCTACGGGCAACGGGGATGAATACCTCCTTGAGTACAAATGTACGCTAATTGCTTGGCATCTAAATTTTTGGCTTGAGAAAAATCAACGCCTTGGACTACGGCAGATACTGAACCTAAATCTGGGGTTTGGACAAATTGATCTGCTGGATCTTGTTTACTAGGAGCGAGAATTGCTCCTTTAAAATCTGCTCCAGCGACATTTGCCCCTCGTAAATCTGCAAGGCTTAGGTCGGCATTTTGCAAGTTAACGTTTTCCATTTGGGCAGAACGTAAAACAGCACCAGTTAAACGAGTAGCACTCAGGTTAGCATTGCTGAGATTAGCACGATCCAAATAAGCTCCTGATAAATCTGCCCCTTGCCAATCAGTGTTAGTTAAGTTGGCAAAAGATAATTGCGTTCCGATCGCAGTGGTGCGACCTAAACGCGCTGCATATAGATTGGCTTCGTTCAATTTGGCATCGCCTAAATCTGCCCCAGTCAAGCTGGCTTTTTCCAAAACTGCGTTTCGCAGATCGGCTCCTACTAATTGGGTGCTGTTGAGTTTAGCATCATATAGACGCGCGTTGGATAAGTTGGCTCTGTTAAGAGTGGCGCGACTCAAATCGATCCGGTTCATCAAGACGCGACTGAGGTTAGCATCAGTAAGATTGGCTTGCTGCAACTGAGCTTGGCTTAAATCAGCCATTACATCGTCGTAAGTATCCCAGCGTCCATCTTCACCTACACTTCGGAAGCGGGTACCCTTAAAGCTGGCTTGGTTAAGATTTGCAGATTTAAACTTAACTCCTGATAAATCAAGATTGTCCAGTACCAAGTTGAAGTAGGAACTTCCTGAAGTACCGCTTTGACCTAATTGGCTACTACTAAGGTCAACACCCTCGATTTTTTTGCCGCTGTAAACAGAGAGAATCTTGTTGATTGTCCGCTGGTTTCTTTGTAGCCGCCCTTGCCGTAATTCGCGCTCTTTGGTTGCAGTGCTACCCACAGATTCCAGTTCGCTGACCAAAAACTGATTTTTATTTTTGAGTTCCGGGATGGCTTGGGGCCCGACAGTTGTCAAAGCTTGTTGAATTGTATCCAAGAGGCTGGGGTTCGTTTCGCTAACTAATAAATCCGCAAGAAATTTAATGGATTGTGGGTCGTTAAGACCACCCATAGCCAGAATTGCACTTTGACGTTGCTCATTAGTCGCCCCAGAATTGGGAGTCAATTGTTTGACGAGTTCGAGGAATTGTTGGCTGTTGATTTGCTTGGTTGCTCGCTGGGATTGTTGAATTTGGATATAAACTTGAGTGCCAATTAAAGTTGCCAACACAGCAGTCATACTCGTCAGCCCTACCCCAAACAAAGTCAGATTGGGATTTTGCTGTATCCGCCGCCACAAATTAGGCGACTGGCTGGTTTTATCTGCCGCTAATTCTTCACCCTGTTGCCATTCTTCTGCTTGATCGCGATCGCCAGCAGACTGAGTTTGTCTGTTGCTAGCTAAAACTGCATCGATTGTATAAGTACCTGCAAGTTGATCGTGGAGTGCGCGACGCCCCCGACGCGACGGTAAGCCTATTCCTTCACCCACAATCATTAATAATGACAAAAATGTGAATAATCCTAAATTCGGAAAAGCAAAGCTGTAGCGCCACAGCAGATAGGCGATGGAAATAGGTACAATCCAACGCCCAACGCCTTCTCTGATCACAACTGCCCCCAATCCCGGTGGCTTCCCTTGCTCGTTGACAACCTGCACTTTTAACCAACGTTTCGGAATTGTGCTACCAGTCTTAGCTAATAAATACAATTGCCACCACGAGAGAGTTACGGGCGCTAACAAAGCGATTGTCCACAAAATATTAGTCGGCCATGCAACGTTACGGATGCCATAGCTTACAGGTAGAGCTAAGGGTCTGGCGATCGCTCTTTCTGTGACTACCAATACGGGATTAAGCGGCACTCGGTTCAGATTGCTTCTAGAATTGGCATAGACACCAATGCCGAAGGGAATTAACCCACTAGTAACCACTAGTGTGATTTCAGCCGCCCAAGCAGCAAAACGTCTACTTGCTAGCAGTAGCGAATTGGCTCTTTCCGATTTTTTTGACTGACCAGATTGATTACTAGTTCTTCTGACAATTGGTGACGTCATCGTATAGTTTCCTTTGATATTATTTCTACGCCGCGATCGGCACAATTAAAATAGACTAAGCTAATCAGCAAAAAGAAAAGCATATTGAAATAGAATTTAGGAGTTATAAGTCAGGAACCGTTTGTATTTTGGCTCCTGACTCTCATAACTTCAGGCATGCAAAGTAAATGCATATCAACTTATTGCTTGCGTTGAAAGCTACCAGACACAAAAAATTTGTATCCAACATACACTAACGCTGCCAAAAGTGCCAGACTGATTACAGATGCAACTAGTTTAAACACTGCTTGCAGCATCGCCAAGCCTACTAGTACCGTCACACCCGAAACTACCAGCTTTTTCGCACTAGATAAGCCGTTGAACCAAATCTGAAATCGCTCCAGTTGCAAGTTGAAGCTGGCAAAAACAGACTGGGGCGTTTGTTTTTGTTCTTGTGAAACCACCCTAGGCGGGGAATTAATCTCTGCCTCTAGCTGATTGAGGCGACGCTGTAAGTCTTCTTCTGGTTGAGGATTCATCAATCTTTCTTACCTCAGTAGCATACTTATTCAACAATAGACCAACCAAATTCTATTTTTGGTGGTTGTCTTAGTGATTTTAGCTAATGTCTGTGAGTGCAAGACCTTTCTGGACAGGGAAAAATTATATTTTTTTTGTTGCTTTCCAGACATCAATAATTGTAGAGATGTTGCAATGCAACATCTCTACAGATATACACCTATTAAATCTTCACAAATAATTATTAATGGACTGGTATTGCTTTATACGGCAGCTTTGGAAACTAAAACGGATTGCTGTCGTCTATATAGATCAGACTGTATAACAATATTGCTCTAAAAAAATCTGGAGCATTAATTAAAATGAAGACGCTTAGGCTACTTGCAATTATTCCTACAGCTTTGGCGATGAGTTTGGTTTTCACTGAGGCTAATTTGGCACAGACACCAACAATCCAAATTAATCGAAATTCCCAACCAGATCCATTAATTTTGAACGGAAAGTCTGGGGGAACTGTCAAAAGTAATTGTGGCAATATTACCAGTGAACCTAATCAAGTTATCCAAGTTACAGAGTCACTACCTTATTTGCGATTAGTAGTAGAAAGTAAAGGGAAGCCAACACTGTTGATCAACGGGCCTGGGGGGCGCTTTTGTGTACTAGCAGATAGTTATTCTGGAGGTAAGTCAGAACTTTCTGGTTATTGGCAGGCAGGAAAATACTTGCTGTATGTGGGCGAACTATCCCCGCAACAGTATACTTACACCCTCTCAATCTCGCAAAAAAATAAATAGTTGTCATTAGTCATTAGCAAAGGACAAATGACTAATGACTATTCTTCCAGTGATTTGGCTGGAACTTCGACAGCAGTGACATCAATTGTGCCTTCTGGTGTGAAGCGCTGAAAATGACTATTTTGTACTAACAGTAACTCCTTACAGTTAGGACATTGCAACTGACTGTTATTTAAACCTGTAAATTCATATCCACAGACGGGACACCCATCGGCAACCAAGTTGCGTTGCAACCACCAGCGAAAGCCAAAAAAAGCCACAATAGGTGCCAACAACAGCAACCCGAAAATAATTAACAATGAATTAACCAACCAACCCAAGCCCACTGACGCCAGCAACCAAATAACTGCCAGCAGGGTGAGCCAAGGGCGGAGATTTAAAAGATTCAATTGAAATGACTTAAAGCTCATTTTTTAAATATCGTCCTGCTCTCCTTCTAGGATAGCGATTTTAGTCATTAGTTTATGACTCAGTTTATTAGTCATTTGTTATTTGTTATTTTGACTCAAATGCGCTTCATTACTGAGGATAGCAGCATTTTTTGCAAGTGCTGTTGGAAGGCATTTATGCCAAACAAAGCGATCGCCTGTTTTCGCAGCCACTCTCCATTACATCGCTGGTCATCCCCTTGAAGCATTTCTATACAAGCTGCTGCTACAGCATCAGGACTGCGGTGTGGTACTCGCCATCCCAGTTTACCATCCTGCAAGGGGTCAGCAGAACCATCGTTGTCACCGGATAATACAGGTACTCCACAAGCCATTGCTTCTAGATAAACTATGCCAAAGCCTTCTTGCGAAGGCATAATATAGGCATCAGCAAGGCGGTAATGTTCCATTAATTCTTCTGTGGCAACGAAACCAGCAAACACGACGCGATCGCTCACACCTAAATTTTCTGCAAGTTGAGCTAATCGCGGTTGGTCATCACCGCGACCAATTACCAAATATTTCACTTTTGGAAAAACCTGAGCGATTTGTGGTAATGCCCGAATGGTGACATCTACACCTTTGTAAATATCTCCTGACCATAACCGCGCTACTGTCATTAACACTTTCGCACCAGTTAAGCCATACTTCTGGACTAATTCTGGTTGTTTGGAACCAGGAGTAAATTTATCCCCATCAATTGCACAAGGCAGCATCTGTACCATTTTTGGGTTTAGACTATTGGCAATACAAGCGCGATCGCGGCTGTAGCGACTAATTGTCCAAATTCTATCTGCTGATGTCAGGGCGCGACGTTCCTGATTTTTCAACGGTTCCCAGACTTCTTTGCCGTAAGTTAGTACGGTGTAAGGAATCCCCAAGGGCTGGCAAAGTGTTTGGATTAATACTGCTAAGTTAATGTGACCGCAGAAAACTTGCTGCGGACGGCTTTGCAACAAACACTTCAGTAAAGCTACTGCCATTTGCAATCTCCCCAAATAGGGAGACTGATTTTTAAAGTAATGAAATTTTAAGTTCTCTTCTTCAAATGGATTTAAGCTATCAGCACTATCTCGCAGCAAAAAAACTTCTGCTTTATAATCTTGACTCAATCCCAAATAAGCGCAAAAAATATCTTTTATATACGATTGAATACCACCTTCGTGAGCAAAAATTTCTAAAAAGACGAAGACATGGTTAGTTTTTTTGTTAACTTTATCACCTAAATTCAGGTTTTTTGTCACTGTAGTGATGTGCATCTTGAGGCGAGAGGAATATATCACCAAACATTTCTGAACTGCTGGCTTGATAAAATCTAGTAGACAAACCAACTTTTCGTACTACTTCCAAGAGCCTAGTAGCAGTACCAGTTATTAAATCTAGGGTTCCCAGTGTGTCGTTCCAGGAGTCGGGTACAAAACTGGGAGCCGCCAAATTGTAGATTTCTTGGGGACGCAGTTGTTCAACTGCGGTCAACAGTGCCGCATTATCCCTCAAGTCAACCGTAAAAATTTCTACCCGATTTGCCAGTATTCCCAGTTTTGTCAAATTAGGTTGTCGATGTGAGGGTACTAATCCGACAACTCGATAACCACGGTTGAGGAGCAAATGACTGAGATAGTAGCCATCTTGACCAGTAATTCCTGTAATTAGGGCTGTCTTAGTCATATGTCCCCTATTCTGTCTATCTCTTTAAGCACTAAATAGCACTTGTTAGAGAACAAACATTAAGACTCTCAACACTGCTGACAAATCTTAACAAGGGAGCTTGTGTAACTCGAATGCTATTTTTACTATATTCACTAATTCTTTTTATACAAAAATCTTATTTGAGATTTTACAAAAAAATCATAATGAATAAGCAATTTTACGTAAAAAACATATTACTCTAATTTAAATCATATTCAAAAAGGAGTATACTTTTATCAATCAAATAACTATGTATTTCAGCAGAAACGGCTCTATTTTAAAGTGAGTGGCTCAACCTTGAGCAAAATTTTTGTTAGTTTGGTGACGACTATATGAGAAGTTTTATTTGTTTGACCCCTAAGTGCAATCAAGCTAGCAAGAGAGTTTTGTAGAGAAGACAAGCCGTCGTTTTTTCTAGGCGCACTTCCCTACCTCCACTCCGCTCACAAGCCAAAATTGACATCAGAAGTATTCTTACCTTCCTTTATCCTTGACTATTTCACTGTTGCTTTTGTGCTTCTACAGAGTATTTGACAATGAGCAAGCAATTTCTACCATCCTCACCACGTTCGTATACAACCCGGTCAGCCAACCGCCGAAGGAGAAACCATCCATACCCACCGACTTGTAGAGTACCTGGGGCTGGCTCTGCGAGCGCATCAGGATTGAAAGGTTTTCCATAATCCCAAATTCTAATCTCTAGTCGGTCAATCCACAGATAAACGTTAATCTCAATGGTTGTTTCCGGGGGTAAAGCATGATGAGCGTGACGAACAGCGTTGGTAAAGCCTTCTGCTAATGCTAAATTGAGGCGATCAAGTTGGGTTTTTGACCAGCCAAGTTGAGACAAGTGTTGCAGACAAAATTGCTCAAACCATTCTTGCACCTGGTTTAAGAGCCTGAGTTCGCTCTTAACCGTCAGATGGTCTTGCTGCACTATACTAAGCATTAACTGTAAGTTGAATATAAGTAAACCCAAGTTGCTAGTTATTAAATTCTGCGTTGTTCGCAAAATTTCTCTGACAGAAAAAAATCTAAATTGACATCTTTTATGTACCAAAATACAAAACATGAATGATTTTGGCTTTCTGAGGGTTGTAACTAGCAACTTAAGTTAAGTAAGTAATGTTTGTATTTGTTGACTTTTGATGATTAGAGATTTTGGAATAGATTTTCCATCCAAAACTTCAGATCCCAGATGCAGTCTGAAACTATTGAAGAAGAATTCAGAATGCAATCAGTGGGGGATTCACATCTCCACTGTATTATTGACCACTAATGAAAGCATATTATTTAGTGGGGGACTTAAACCCTTTTATTCAGATGCTCTTGCTAGCTTGCTTAAGAGTAGGCTACGCGAACTAGTTTTGCGTAGCCCTATTAGCTTTTGCTTTCAGAATTTAATTCTGAATTCTGGTTTCTGGCTTTCTTGTTAAAATTGACGCCTGTTGATTGTTTTCAAAAGCACATCTGCATCTGCTCTTGAAACTCACAGGCGTCAAAGCACTTTCTGGTGACTAATTTAGAATAGTCCCAAGGTCAAAGATTTATCCAATGGCAAAGCAGCACCAATACCCAGCCACAGGGTGACAAGAGTACCAACGAGGAATACTGTGGTTGCAACTGGACGGCGGAAGGGGTTTTGGAACTTATTCACGTTCTCAATAAAAGGAACGAGGATTAGACCTACTGGTACGGAACCCATTGCTAACACTCCTAAAAGTTTATTAGGAAGCGATCGCAAAATTTGGAAGACTGGATACAAGTACCACTCTGGCAAAATTTCCAATGGTGTGGCGAAAGGATTTGCTGGTTCACCGGTCATTGCGGGATCTAGAACAGCTAGAGCCACAATCGCAGCGAAGGAACCCATGATCACAATTGGAAAGACGTAAAGTAAGTCATTAGGCCAAGCTGGTTCACCATAGTAGTTGTGACCCATGCCTTTAGCAAGTTTGGCTCTTAACTGAGGATCGCTCAGGTCAGGTTTTTTTTGTGTTGACATTTTGAAATGTGTTCTCCTGCTTAAATTAAATTAAAGCATTTGTGAAAGCTATCAGCTACTAGGCAACCAACAGGCGGCAGCATTTGTGTCTATTTCCGGTCAGCCACCTAGAGTTTTATCTACAGTTTTTGGCTTCAGATACAAGTATTTGTTTTTTGGAACTTATGTGCAATTAACTTCTTGTGTTTCATAAGTTTAAAACAAATAACTCGATCTGAAAACTGACAAATGTTGCCTTTCGCTAATAGCTAAGATTACAAAGGCCCGGAAATGCCTTGCTTGCGGATCATCAAGAAGTGAAACAGCATGAAAACCGCAATCAACCAAGGCAGTACAAAGGTGTGTGCGCTGTAGTAGCGAGTTAGTGTTGCTTGACCAACACTCGAACCGCCGCGCAGCAGGTCGGAAATCAGAACACCAACCACAGGAATTGCTTCTGGTACACCGCTAACGATTTTCACAGCCCAGTAGCCAACTTGATCCCAAGGTAGGGAATAGCCGGTGACTCCAAAGGAAACGGTGATCACAGCCAGGATAACACCACTTATCCAGGTCAATTCGCGGGGCTTTTTGAAACCACCGGTTAGGTAAATCCGGAAGACGTGCAAAATCATCATCAGCACCATCATGCTGGCAGACCAGCGATGGATAGAGCGAATTAGCCAGCCGAAGTTGACTTCATTCATGATGTACTGTACTGAGGAGAAAGCTTCAGTAACTGTTGGCCTGTAGTAGAATGTCATGGCAAATCCAGTAGCAAACTGGATGAGAAAACAAACCAGGGTAATTCCACCCAGGCAGTAAAAGATATTGACGTGGGGAGGGACGTACTTGCTAGTGACATCTTCAGCGAGCGCCTGAATTTCTAGGCGTTCTTCAAACCAGTCGTAAACGTTGGCCATACAATCTCAAGTCCCTAAGAATCGGTTGCGGTTGATAAATCCCGAAGTTCTGAATCGGCAGAAGCCATTGCTCAGACTTCTCTCCCAACTAGTAATTTTGGGATTTTAGTAAAGGGGAGTTTTTAGAAAAGCTTTTCAGCTTTTGGCGTGCTAATAGACTTCAGAAACTTTACACTCTGTAAAGATGGAATATATTGCGATCTCTTTACGCCTCTACACACAAAATGGTGGACACAAAGTAGATTTTATCCTTTGGTGAGTGGATACGAGGCATCAGTTGACTGAACAACTTGATGAGAAAAATGCACCACTTCTATAAAAAAAGTAACATAATCGAGAGATAGATTTCATCAACAACAGAGGAAGTGGGCATTATCTAGGCAATTTGGGTTGAGGTGGAATTGATAATGGGGTTCATGAACAAACAAGTCTTTCGGGTTGGATTTTCACTGTTAATGGCGTTTTGCTTGACGTTGGGTACGCTTACTCAGTCGGCGGTGGCTTTGACGGGGGAACAAAAGCTGGTTTCGGAAGTTTGGCGAATTGTTAATCGTACTTATCTAGATGAGACCTTTAATCATCAAAACTGGGCAGCCGTCAGGCAAAAGGTTCTGGAGAAGCCACTAGCAGACTCAAATGCCACTTATACGGCTATTGGGAAGATGCTCAAAAGCCTCGACGATCCTTTTACTCGTTTTTTAGATCCAGAACAGTATCGCAGCTTGCAGGTTAATACTTCTGGGGAACTGACTGGGGTAGGATTGCAAATTGCCCTAAATCCTGAGAATGGGAAGTTGGAAGTAGTGGCTCCTATCGCAGGTTCACCGGCGGATAAAGCGGGGATTAGACCACGCGATCGCATTCTCAAAATTGAAGGCGTTTCCACAGAAAATCTCACCCTTGATGAAGCTGCAACCAGAATGCGCGGGCCAAGTGGCAGCCTTGTTACTCTTGTGATCGAACGGGACGGAGAGGCAGAAACGGAAATTAGATTGACACGCGATCGCATTGCTCTTAACCCTGTGGTTTCAGATTTACGTGTTTCTACTGAGGGTACACCCATTGGCTACCTAAGTCTTACACAATTTAATGCCAACGCTTCAATGGAATTGGCACACGCTATTTCTAGTCTAGAAAAAAAAGGCGCTGCTGCCTACATTCTAGATTTACGAAATAATCCTGGGGGTTTATTGCAATCAGGAATTGAAATCGCCCGTCTGTGGTTAGACTCTGGGATTATCGTCTACACTGTTAACCGACAAGGCATTCAGGGTAGTTTTGAAGCCCTTGGGCCAGCCTTGACGAAAGATCCTCTGGTGATTTTGGTGAATCAAGGAACTGCTAGTGCCAGTGAAATTCTCGCTGGCGCACTCCAAGATAACCATCGCGCCCAGTTGGTAGGCGAAACCACCTTTGGTAAAGGTTTAATTCAATCCTTGTTTGAATTATCAGATGGTTCGGGTTTGGCAGTGACAATTGCGAAGTATGAAACTCCTGAACACCGAGATATTAACAAACTAGGTATTAAGCCGGATAAAATTATCTCCCAACCAGCCATTAATCGCGAACAGATTGGCACCGAAGCGGATCTGCAATATCAAGCAGCAGTCGAACTTTTGGTGAAAAACTCGATGGTGGCAGGGAAAGCTTGAAGAAGGAGACAAGAAAACAAATCAGGTGAGGATTCACACCTCATCTGATACCATAGCTAATACTAATTCACAATTCGCAATGAAAAAACACAAAATGCAGCAAAGCTTTCAGGGTTTGCATCTATATCAGATTTTTTGTGAAATGGTTTAACAAATCAGATTTAGTTATGCCGATAACGGTAGCTGAATCACAAATTCAGTTCCTTCGCCAAGTTGAGAATTCACCGTAATCGCTCCGCCATGTTTTTCTACAATAATTTGACGAGCGATCGCCAATCCTAATCCTGTGCCTTTACCGACAGCTTTTGTCGTAAATAAATGGTCAAATATTTTTTGTTTTACCTCTTCATCTATACCCTTTGCATTATCGGCGATTGTAATTCTAACTAGATTATTTTCTACTGTAGTTGTAATTGTAATACAGTTTGGATTTGCTTTAATTTCGCTAAAACTTCGGTCAAGATTCGATTCCTCCAAGGCATCAATAGCATTTGCTAAGATATTCATAAATACTTGATTTAATTGTCCAGGGAAACACTCAACTTCAGGTAAAGTGCTGTATTCAGTTATCACTTCAATTGCTGGACATTGCTCGTTAGCCTTGAGACGATGTTTCAAAATTAAAATAGTACTGTCGATGCCTTGGTGAATATTAAACGGTACTTTATAATCTTTATCGGCACGTGAGAAAGTTCGTAAACTGGTGCTGATATTTTTCAGACGATCGCACGCCATCGACATGGCATCAATCATCTTGGGCAAATCTTCTAAGCTATAATCCAAGTCAATTTCTTCCGCATGATCTTTGATTTCATCATTCACATTGGGCAAGCTTGATTGATAAAGTTTTAAGTGTTCAACTACATCAGTCAGGGTAGGTTTAGCTTGTTTGAGACTGGCAGCAATAAAACCGAGAGGATTATTCATTTCGTGAGCAACACCAGCAACTAAGTTGCCTAGTGCAGACATTTTCTCACTTTGCACCATTTGTAATTGGGCGTTTTGCAGATCGGTTAGCGCTTGTTCTAAGTCAAGTGATTTTTGCTGCAAGGCAAGTTCAGCTTGTTTGCTTTTGCTAATATCAATCACTACCCCATCCCAGATGATTGAGCCATCGGCTTGTCGCTCTGGCCGAGAAGCAGATTGAATCCATTTCACGGTTCCTGAAGGTAGAATAATGCGCCATTCTTGCTCAAAGGATGTGAGATATTGAGCAGAGTAGGCGATCGCTTGGGCAATAGCTGGGCGATCGTCAGGATGATTCATGTCGTAAAGGCTATGCGTCCCTGCCATCACCAACTCTGGCTCTAACCCATATAAATCGAAACAGCCAGAGCTAACATAAGGTGTTGAAGTTGAACCGTCGGCCGCCAAACAAAATTGGTACACCATCCCAGGAATATTATTCGCCAAATTTTGGAAGCGAGTTTCACTAGCCTGCAATTTTGCTAGATATTGTGTTAACTGTTGAGCATAGTTCTGGGAATTTCCATAAAGTCGGGCATTTTCCAGAGAAATTGCAGCTTGAGCGCAAAGTAAGTTTAGTAGTTCGACGCGATCGTTCGTAAAGGCTTTGGTTACTAAGTTATTTTCCAGATACAAAATGCCCAGCAACTTACCCTGATGCAAAATCGGGCTACACAAGACACTTTTGGGCTGCTGTCGTTGAATATATGAGTCATTAATTAATTGAGGATGCACTCTAGCATCAATAATCACTGTTGGTTGTAAGCTGCGTTTGACGGTATTAATTAAACCAACTGGTACATCAGATGAGTCTTCAACAGTCTGTGGGTTGAGCAACATTGGGTAAAAATCGACTTTAGCAGCCTGGTTCTGTACACCGTTTAAGGAAAGCTGTGCTGACGCCTGAATTAGCAAACGCTCTGATTCCAAAAGCATGAACACACACTTATCGGCTCCCGCGTTTTCAATGACGATATGCAGTAATGCTGAGAGCAGTTTTTCGAGTTCGATTTCCCCTGAGATAGTTTGATAAGCTTTGATAATGGCAGCTAAATCTAAAGCAACAGAGACGCTGCTACTGCTGGAAGTGGCGGAACTGGTAGATGTGACACTCCCCAATGTAAAGATAGTTTCGTGAGTGGAGAGGGGAGAACGAGTTTGCTCAAGGATGAGAGCAAGGAGTTGGGGATAGCACCGTTCTAAGTCGGCGACTTTGGCTTTAGCGCCCCAACGAGCATAGCCATAGTAAGCTTCAATTATGTATTCCCCAGCTATGCGCTGCTTGCCCCAGTCGAGGTAAAATTTGGCGGCTAGTTCGTTGGCAAGTGCTTCTTCTTGGGTGTAGCCGTGTTCTTTTGCAAGAGCAATGGCGCGATCATATAATTCTATTGCCTCTGATTTATGTCCCAGAACCCGATATCGTTCTGCTTCAACCAAATAAAACTTGTGTAAATGATTGGCTGGAATATAGCTAGCCCAAGTTTTGATCTTTTGCTGATTTTTGCTCACCCGCTCAAGAATGTGTTGTTGTTCTGTTGGGGAAACTTGGGAATAGATTGCCAGATGAGCTAGAGAATCATAAGTGTGGAAGATTGGAACCACAAATAATCCGATGACACTGCCTAGATAATTTTCAGTTGCGATCGCAGCTTCCACTGCAAGTTCAAACTTCCCAAACAAATAACTGAGAAAAAGTTTACTCACATAGAAATAGTACAGCGCAGTTTGATCGCCTGAGTGGTGGAGAACTGGCAACATTTGCTCTTGATTGAAAGCCTTACCAACCAATTGCCATACTTGGGTACAATCACCGTTTAAATTCAAAACCCCTTGCTGAAAAATAGTCAGATGGCTGAGAAGTCCTTCTTGTTTTAGTTGAGTGAGTTGAAGGTAAAAGGCATCACTCTCCCGACTTAGCTCCCCCAGTTCTTTACCGACAAACAAAGAGTGCATGACGTAACCGAATGCACAAATGGTAGCTGATTCTAAATCTCCCGTTTCCAGCCCAATTTGATAGCCTTCCCGGAAAAGCCCTAAGGTATTTCTGAGCGGCTCTTTCCAGTGCAATACACTACAGCATGCTGCAACATAGGTTCTGGCTTTCAACTTTTTGGCATTAAAATGTTCGAGTAATTTAAGTGCCAGTTGTCCAAACTGATAGCCGCATTCAATATCTCCTACCGCCCCACAAAGCAGCAGTCCATAGTAGGCATAACCATTTGTAGAGTCTGAGGTATTGCCATAATGAACAGATAAATTTACTTGCTCAAGGATAATAAATGGTAAGAGTGTTGGAGCGACAACATAGGCAGAAGAAGAGACACCTACGAGAATCCGCATAGCGGCTAATTTGTCTGACTCTCTCATCTGATGTAGAGCGATTAAATCTGGCGGTTGCCTTCCAGCTAAGATAGATTTGGTTACTTTGAGCGCCGATGCAATATCTGATTCGCTGGGTTGCTTGGGAAAATGGATTCCTAACTGCTCTAAAATCTTGAGAGCCAGATCCACGCCCTGTAAAAATTGATGTTGAGCTTGAGCGGCTTGAATTTGGATTTCATAGACTTTAACGGTATCCAATAAAGTTCTAGCATTTTCCAAAATGACTGCTGCAAATTGTGCCATCTGCTCAAAGTTGCCACTTAGGTAAGCTGCTTCGGTGGCAGCTTCATAAAGTGTCAGGGTTAGTTCATATTCTGTTTGCCATCGATCTTGTGCAAGCATTGCAATACCTATAGTGGCATACTCAAATGCGGCGGCGTATGCTGTTGCAGCTATTGCTTTTTGTGTAGCTTGTAAATTGAGTTGAGCGAGTTTTATTTTCTGAGATGGATCGATAATTAAGCTATTTCCTATATTCAGTTGATTAACAATCTCAAATAGTTTTTTATCCTGTTCTGCAGCTGGCGTATGATTCAGCAAAAGTTGCCCAATTTTCAGATGAGTGACCTGTTTTTGCTGGTTGGGAATGAGAGAGTAGGCTGCTTGCTGAACGCGATCGTGCAAGAATTTATAAACTGTCATTTGTTCTCTGTGATTTGTCATTTGCAAATCATCGATGACCAATGACGAATCTTGATAAAACTTGTAAACCTCATTGATGGGAACGATTAATCCTTCTTGCAATGCTTTCCACGAGTCTAAGGCAGTTTCCATCTGCGACTTTTCAGAGACGATCGCTAACGTCGCTAAATCGAACTGATTGCCAATACAGGCTGCTAGTTTCAAAATATTTTGAGTGTTAGATAGCAATTTTTGCAGCTGCTGTGCCATAAATTCCACCACATCATCGGTGAGGGCAAGCGATCGCACTTGCGCTACATCACACTGCCAGTAACCTGCCTCTGCATCAAAGGTAATCAGCCCATCCTCATATAGCAGTTTCAAAAACTGAGTCGTGAAAAAGGAATTACCTTTAGCTTTTTGATAAACTAACTCTGTTAACGGTAATGCCTGTGCCGTTGTACAACTGAGGGAGTCGGCGATTAAATGGTTGACATCTGCTTGACTTAAGGGAGCTAGGCTCAAGGTTTTGATCGCAGAAGATGCCTTTTTGATTTCATCTACCGTTAACATCAGTGGATGAGCCGCAAACACCTCATTATCGCGGTATGCGCCAATAATGAATAGATAGCCGCAATTACTCTGAGACATTAACAACTTCAGCAAATTCAGCGATGCCGAATCTGCCCACTGCAAATCATCCAGAAATATTACCAAAGGATGCTCTCTTGTTGCGAACACCTGAATGAACTGTTGAAACAGCAGATTGAAACGGTTTTGTGCGGCACTCCCCGATAATTCAGCGATGGCAGGCTGTTTACCAATTATCTGCTCCAGTTCAGGAATCACCTCGATCAGAAGTTGCCCGTTTTCACCAACTGCCGCTAAAATCTTGCTCTGCAATTGCTTTAGTTGAGTATCACTTTCACTAAGCAACTGTTCCATCAAATCACGAAAGGCTTGGACAAAAGCAGATAGAGGAATATTTCGGTTGAACTGGTCGTATTTTCCTTTGATGAAGTAGCCATTCCACTGGACGATCGGTTTATGCACTTCATTAACAACTGCGGTTTTGCCAATGCCAGAGAAACCTGCCACCAGCATCAGTTGAGAGTCACCATTAGCGACATGACCAAATGCTTCCAGTAACGTCTGTACTTCCGATTCGCGTCCGTAGAGTTTTTCAGAAATGAGAAAGCGATCGCTAATATCTCGCTGTCCTAAATCAAACCAGGTATGTTTGCCTGTTTCTCGCCACTGTTCTAAGCAGGTAACAAGGTCATGTTTAAGTCCTAGCGCGCTTTGATAGCGGTCTTCGGCGTTCTTCGCCATCAGTTTGCGGATAATTTCGCCCAGCATCAACGGCAATTTGGGATTGAAATCGCAAACGCAAGGTGGAAGTTTTGCAATGTGGTAATGCACTAACTCCATCGGTTCTTGGGAGTCAAAAGGCAGTTGTCCACTCAGTAATTCAAAGAAAGTCACACCTAAAGAATAGAAGTCACTGCGGTAATCAATGCCTCTGTTCATCCGTCCGGTTTGCTCTGGGGACAGATAGGCTAGCGTTCCCTCCAATCCATTGAGGCTCTGGATTTCCTGGATTTCTCGTGGTAAAAGCGAAGCAATACTAAAGTCAATCAGCTTGATTTGTTTGGTGTCAGGGTGAATCAAGATGTTGGCTGGCTTAATATCTTTGTGAATGACGCGCTGTTGATGTAACTGGTGTAAAGTGTCTAGCAGTTGCAGAGCAATGGGTAGGAATTGCTCTAATGTCAGTGTTTTTCCTTGAGGAAATTGCCGCAGGGAAACACCACCAAAGTCTTCCATGACTAGGGCATAACCATTGTGATAGGCTTCCAGGCTGTAGGGTTTGATAATGCCAGGAATATCTAAGTTTTTAGCGATCGCATACTGGTTGCGAAATTGTACTAATTCACTAAAAGTTGGGTATTCTCGTTTTAAGAGCTTGATGACAACTGGTAGGCGATCGCATTCTCGAATTGCCCGATACACTTGAGTACGAGAACCTGAATAAAGTTGCTCGATGATTTGGTAGCCAGCAATCCTTAAAGTTCCATCAACTTTTGTGCTCATAAATTTTGACGAAAATTTCTTTATACTAGTGTTATAATTCCCACTACCATATCTTGGTTAACAAACGTTAGAAAAGTTGCATTGAGTATGAGGCACTGGAGGCAAAGAGTAGGAATGCACCTTCATGTAGATATGGCGATCGCTTTTTGATAATTTTCCAAACTAGGATCACAACTTCGTCAAGGAGTTTTTAATCTGACAAAGAAAGGCATCAGACAACAGCAAAGAAGTATTAATTTAGTTGGTGAGTGGCAATAACTTCTACAGACATAGTTTTCAGGGTAAGCGCATTTAATTTTGTAGTGTAAAAAACAGATTATTTGGAACGAGCATGTCAGTAGATCGAAAAGTTTTCCAGAATCCTTACCAGTTGTTCATTTGAGTTTAGGAACACAATTTGCTGCAATCCTGTTAGAGTCTACTTTTCAAGGAACGGGCGGTGTTGGTGAGTTAAGAATGCAGTGCAAGCGATGCCTACGGTGGGCTACGCCTACGCAATCATCAGCCCAAAAACGTCGCTTGAAACCCTGATTATTTTTCCATGCAAAAGCGGATTACGTTTTAGCGCTCAAAGCAAACCATCCCACGCTTCATGTACAAGTTAAAGACTGGTTTGAGCAGTGCTTACGAGAAGATTTTTCAGGGATTACCCATAGTTACGACGAACGACTAGAAAAAGAGGATCACCGCACCGAAAAACGCTCCTGTTGGTGTGTTCCCGTTTCTCAATTACCACCCCTAGACAATCATTTTGATTGGTCCGGATTAAGGTCTATAGTTATCGTTGTGCGCGTGAGACATGTGTCGAACTAAACAATCCGTGAAGTGCAGTTTTAAGGGACTTCCAGAAAATAAACTATTCCATTAACAATAATGATAATCATTTTAAAGGGGATGAAGGGGCTGCCGTCGGCAGCCCCTTCATCCCCTTTTGTAGTAATTTGAATAATGATTGAGTTTTTGAGTGTGGTAACTGGTGGCTATAGTATTAACTGATTCTCTCAAAAAGTTGTTAATTCAAACTGCGTCTCAATTAAAAGGTGCAGCAAAGCGCAAATTTATAGCACAGACAGTTCAGGGCTTAGGTTTAGGAGGGCAAAGGCTTGCACAATCAGAATTAGGATGGAATCGAGACACGATTCGGAAAGGAACAAGAGAATTAAAAAGCGGTATTACTTGTGTTGATAACATGAGTGGCAAAGGGCGTTATAAAGCAGAATCACACCTGCCAAATCTTTTAGAAGATATAAAAGATTTAGTTGACTTCTATAGTCAAACTGATCCCAGCTTTAAAAGTCAAAGACTATATATAGGACTAGTATTTGATTTCTGAAAAAACTCCGTACATCTGGAGAGACAGAAAATCACTCATTTGTGTTTCGGATAAACCATTTCTTCCATCCACTTGAAATGAGAGAATGTTGGAATTAAAGCACAAAAACGTCTCACCCAAGTTTTTGCTTGTAACCAAATATCTTCTATAGGATTTTGGGATGGGCAATTAAAAGCAAAGCGGACGCAGTGAATTTTCCATTGTTCTGGAGATAAACCTTGATTTATTTCGCCTAAAAAGTCAAATTAAATAATTTAGGTTACAAGCTCAGAAAAGTAAAGAAAGTTCAACCCCAAAAAAAATCCCACAAACTGATGCAATCTTTGAGCAATTAGACATAATAAATCAAGATGCAGATGAAGATAAGAGCGTTTTACGTCTAAGTATGGACGGAAAAGCCCGCGTTAAGATCGGCTCATTTGACCGAGGAGGTAAAAGCCGCGATGGGGCGAAAGCTGATGACCATGATTATAATCCAAAAACAACTGTAACTCCTTATGGGATATTCCTTCCAGAGCTTGATGAGCTATTTTTGTACTTTACAGAATCGAAAGTTACAAGTGATTTTATCGTTGATGTTTTAGAAGATTTTTGGATGAGTGAAAAGCATTGTTTTTCTCAAGTTAAAACACTACTTCTCAATCAAGATAATGGGCCGCAGAACAGTTCACGGCGTACCCAATTTATAAAACGTATAGTAGAGTTTGCCTCTCAACACCAAGTAAATATACGTTTAGCCTACTATCCTCCATACCACAGTAAATATAATCCTATTGAACGGACTTGGGCAGTATTAGAAAATCATTGGAATGGCAGTATTTTAGATGAAATAGAAACAGCTCTAAATTTTGCTGCCACGATGACATGGAAAGAAAAACATCCGGTAGTTAAACTGGTACATGAAACTTATGAAACGGGGGTAAAGCTTACCAAAAAAGCTATGTCTCAAATTGAGAAACAGATTGAGCGATTAACCAATTCTACCCATGAAGTTTTTTCCAATTTAGGTAATTGGTTTGTTGATATCTGTTATGAGAAAATATAGTGACTTATTTATAAGGGTAGCATTTATCAATCTATAAAACCCATTTGGGATCTTGGAAGAACGGGTAAAATGAGAAATAAATGCCGTACTCCAGCAGGTTAACCGACAAAGAGTGGGCAATCATTGAACCACTATTGCCGCAGAAAAAGCAAACCAAACCACCAAAGTGGACAAAGCGACAAATCTTAGATGGTATCTTCTATCAACTCAAGAATGGGTGTAACTGGTGTGATTTACCCTGCATATTTACCGCCCTACTCAACGGTGTTTTGGCACTACAAGCAGTGGCGAGAAGGGGGAGTAATAGAGCAGATGATGACGACGTTGCATGGGAAGTGCGCGCAGATGCAAAAAAAAACCAAAATGGACAACCCTACTGATCATCGACTCGCAAGCAGTCAAGAATACCTGCAATGCAGGCGTGGAGTCCAAAGGGTTCTGCTCATAAAAGTGTACCAATGGCATCAAACGGCACTTGGCAGTAGATACTCTCGGTCTACCATTCTTCACCCACTGCACTAGAGCCAGTGTGAGTGATGACCTTGGCTTGATTGAACTATTGAGCTAGAACTTGGATTACTTTCGTGCCAAGCCTATGAATATTCCAAAGATTACGATTCTGCACGGGCGACGGCTACCATCCAGAGAAGATCACAGCCGCCCTGCAAACACTTTATCCTCAGATTATGACCAAGCTCAGATTCCAACTGGCACCCAAACCCACGAAAGCAGAAAAAGATGCCCTTGGTAAAACAGGGTTTGTCCCGGTTGCAACTCGTTGGGGGAAGAGAAGGTTCAAATGCTTGGATGGAACGATGTAAGAGTTTGGTCAAGAACGAAGAAGCGAACATTGCCTCATGCGACTGCCAAGCTCAATCTATGTTTTATCAGACTCATGCTTAAGCGGTTAGCTCAGGCATAGATATCAAATGGGTTCTATATATCCTTGGACTCCATAAACCTGTCAGTTCACAGATAAGGGCACTCTACTGCCGAGGCAAAGTCGGATCAAGTTATGCGGAAACTTCTCAACGTCTCCCCTCTATCAGGTTTCTGCGATGCGATCTGCTTTGCAGCAACGCTTCGTGATCGCTTTCAGCCCCGAATCATCCCTACTCAATCTTCCAATTAGGCGTATAACCAGAAGTAACTTGGCTATACATTTGCAAGACCGATGCAGAAATACGTCCTGAGAGTTTTGCGATCGCCCATAGCGCTCTTGTAAAATCATTTTCAATTGTTGAGAATTTGCCCAGGAAAAAGTTTATGGCAGATAAGTCCGGTCAAGACCCCTCGGAAATCACAGTGGCAACGGTTGATGAAGAACGAAAAGGCACAACTTTCAGCGGTACGGTCATCCTTGGTATAGATCCTGAGGGTGGGGCAGTCGTTTTCTTTAGAGACTTTTTAATTGAAGATTATAAAGGCGAACTTACCGCTTATCTGGCAACAGATGGCGATATAACGAAAAGCATTGATTTAGGCGAACTCGATCATAAAAGCCCCAGTTTTAAGCTGCCAATTCCGCTGGGAACGGATACATTACCCTACAATACAGTCGTGTTGAGCGACAAAAAAAGCAAGAAAAAAATCCTGACGATCAATCTATAAAATTTGTAACTTAGCTCGTAGTTCAGCCAAATTCGATTGCCCTCCTGTATAGATCTCAAATGGGTTCTATAAAGCACATTCAATCTGCACTGTTTCATCTGACGATAATGATAAGTGTATTGGCTCTTCATGCTCCCGTTGAATGGGAGAAAGGGGAAGACATAGGCAACCCCTTTCTCCCACCCCAAAAATGATTATCATTCTTGATATCAATCCTATCCCTTATTTTTTTGGAATAATTTATTCTTTGGAAGTCCCTTATCTCACTAGTTTGGATTGCGATGCTTGCAAACTAGGGCAAGCTATTCGCCTCCATTGGAGCTTTGAAAACGGGTTACATTGGACTTTGGATGTTACATTCAATGAGACGCTTGCTGCGTCCGTACTGGTCATGCTCCACAAAATTTGTCATTGCTGCGTCGAATTGCAATTAACGCATTGAATTTGGAGCAATCATTGAAGCGCAGTAATCGTCAAAAATCGAATCGAGCGGCTATGGATAACAACTATATGTTGACGATTCTTACTGCTTGTTTACCTCATTATAATAATCAGACCTCAGAAGCCTCCTGTCAATAGGGTTTGAGATGCGCTTACCCTGACTCCTGTTTGCCGTTCAATTGCTCTAAAACCTGCGCCATTAACGTAAGCTTTTAAACATTCTAGTTTGATCTTATCAGAGTGCCCTTTTGGCGGATTATAGCTATCTAGAAATTGACGTTAGCGTTCGCGTAGCGTCTCGTAGAGAAGCGGGGCGGAACGCACGTCACAATTGATACAGATGTGATTTTGTTTACCTCGGCGCTTACCATTTTTTCTAATCTCAGTAGACCCGCAGTATGGACAATTCACAGTAGAACACCTCAATTCATCCCTCTATTATGCAACGCCTGATTTTTTATATCTTTGTACAAGACGATTTTTGCCTGCTTTTAATTCTTGATCAGACTCAGCGCTTTGCTGCTTTAATGATGCTGCTTTTTGATTACTACTTAAATGTTGAGCTAAAGACCTAATAGTTGAGTATTTAAACAAATCAACTATTGAAATTGACTGGATGTCATTGGGTAAAAACTTTTTGAGTTTACTATAAATTGCTGTTAGTAATAATGAATTTCCGCCAATTTCAAAGAACTTATTATTTACACCTATTTTTTCTAGGTTTAGTACTTCTTGCCAAACTATAGTAATAGCTTGCTCAATTTTATTTTGCGGTGCTACATAAGCAATTTGAGAATCCTGAAGCAAATCTTTGGGAGTAGTCAATGCCTGTCGGTCTACTTTCGCGTTTGCTAATAATGGTAAAGTTGTCAAAAATGAGAATGCTGATGGCAACATGTAGTCTGGTAGTTTATGACTGAGGAAGTCGCGCAGTTCTTTAACTGTGGGTGTAATTTCCTGTTCAGGAACTATATGAGCAATTAAATGCTGTTGATTGTGTTCTTTACCTATAGCTGTGACTATTGCTGCACGCACTGCTGGATGCTGTATTAAAGTTGCCTCAATTTCTCCGGCTTCGATGCGATGTCCCCGAATTTTAATTTGGAAATCAACTCGTCCCAAAAATTCAATGTTGCCATTAGGTAAGTAACGTCCTAAGTCTCCTGTGCGGTAGATACGTTCTCGTGTGCGAGGATGAGTAATAAAACTAACGTAAGTCTTTTTTTCGTTACGCCAGTAACCTTTGGCAATTCCTACGCCAGCACAGCAAAGTTCTCCTGGAACCGATGTCGGACAATCTTCTAATGCTGAATTCAAAACGTAGTATTTTGTATTGCTTATCGGTTTACCATAGGGAATGCTTTTCCAAGTTGAGTCAACCCCTGTAACTGGATACCAGATATTCCAAAGGGTGGTTTCGGTGGGACCACCAACACTCACCACCTGAACCCCAGCAACTAAATTATTTAACCTAGTTGGCAATGTGACAGATATCCAATCTCCACCAAGAAACGCCCAGCGTAAACAAGATGGTAGTAGCTTAGAGCGATCGCCTGCATATTCCAACAACATTTCCATGATCGCAGGTACTGAGTTCCAGATAGTAACTTTCTCGCGTAACATTAGCACAGACCAATGAGCAGCATCTTTTATGGCGGTAGCATCGGGTATTACAATAGTTCCACCAGCTGCCAAGATGCCAAAAATGTCATACACAGACATATCATGGTGCAGTGCGGTGAGAGCCAGTACCCGGTCGTTAGTCCCAATGTTAAAGAACTGATTGGTACAGGTAATGGCGTTGACAGCACCTCGATGAGCTATCATCACTCCCTTTGGTAAACCTGTGGAACCAGAAGTGTACAGAACATAGGCTAAATCATCCGGTTTTTGTGTGGGGATTAAGGATTCTATGCTGTAGTTTGCTACTTCTTCTGTGTCAATACAAATTGACTGTATACCTTCTGGTAATTCTAAGTTCTTCTCTAACCAAGATTGAGTTAGCACTACCTCGACTTCACCATTTTCCATTAGATACCAAAGGCGCTGTTTGGGTAAAGTAGGGTCAATCGGCAAATAAGCAGCGCCAGAATTTAAAATACCCAGCACAGCAACAATTTGCTCCCAACCCTTTTCCATTAACACGGCTACCAATTTATTAGGAGTTACTCTTAATTGCCGCAACCGATGACCGACTTGATTAGAAAGTTCAAATAACTCTTGATAACTCAGAGTGCGCTGGGATGAAATAACAGCAGGTTCTGCTCCTCGATTCTGTACTTGTTTGGCAAATAAAGTGTGTAGAAGTTCATCAGAAATTGGTGCGTCAGTAGAATTAATCGCTTCTCGCTGGGATAATTGAGCAGAGGGGATTAGTTGTCTAGAAATATCCAACCATGCAGACTCCGAACTAGCTAACTGTTTGAGGAAATTACTATAAGCCACGAACATATCTGCAATCAGACCTTGTGGGAAAAGTTCTTCTACTACATCCCAGTTAAAAGTCAATTCCCCCTTTTCCTCCCAAACTTGAATATCCATCCAAGCCTGAGACGCTTGACTAATGCCATAGACTAACTCGCCAAAATGACTGAATGTCAGAGTATTTTGACCCAAGGAACTAAAACCCAAAGTACTAGTAAATACCACAGGCATGGCGCTAGGGACTGTGCCTTTCCTGCGAGCTAATTCTCTTACTACCCGCACCCCACTACAATAGCGGTGTTCTAAATCTTGCCATAGTTGTTGCTGGATGCGGCGAGAACGTTCAGTAAATGATGCTGGTGTAGAATTGTCTACTGCTAAGAGGATGACAGAAGTAAAATCTCCTAAAATGTGATTAACTTGGGGATGTAAAGGCAGACGATTAAATTGAGCTAGATTGATGGTAAATTGGGAATTATTACTCCAAACTGTCAAAATTTCGGCAAAAGCAGCCAGCAAGACTCCAGAAGGGGTCAAACCAGCTTGTACGGCTCGTTGCTTTAATTGCTGCCAGTCAGCTTTTGAGAGGTATCCTTGATAGCGCTTGCATCGATGCTGTTTGATTTCTTTAGGATTCTTAGCTAAAGGTAAGTCTGGAGCTGGAGGGAAATTATCTAAACGACTGAACCAATAATCTTGCGATCGCCTATATAATTCTGTATGTTGCAGAGATTGTTCTGCTAATACATAATCTCGAAACGAAAGTTCGAGAGTCGATAATTCCACATCAGGATTTTGATAAAGTAGAAACCACTCATCAAACAAATGAAACAGACTCCAAGCATCAAATACTTGTAAATCGTAGCTGATGTGCAACCGGACGCGATCGCCATCCATTTGAGTGGCGCGAAAGTCAAATAAAGGCCACTGGTCAGATGGTATAACTTGATGAGAAAGGCGATCGCGAATTTCTTCTAACTGTGAGTTGACAATTTCCTCATCTTGTCCTCTCAAGTCTAAAATCGCCATCTCGTAAACAGGAACTTCTGGTAAAATCTGTTGCTGACCATCTGGTAAAACTATAGAACGCAGCATATCATGACGTTCAATTAAATTTTTTAGCGCCCAATTCAATCTTTCCAAGTTTAAATTATCATCTTCAATTTCATAATAACCATGATTAGAGACACTTCCCAAATCTAATACATTACTTCGACCCACCCAGAAAGCATGTTGCATATCAGTGAGTGGAAAAGGTTCGTAACGTAGCTCTGGCGCTGGTACGATAACAGGTAAAGCAGTGTCACCAGCACTTATCTTGCTCTGACGCAGCATCAGCAACAAATCTGCTTTATACTCAGTTAGCAAGTCTCGAATTTCTGGTGTAATCGTTCCTTTAGGTGCATCAATTAATAGTAAATCTCCATCGGCAGAGAGTTTTACACCTTGATCAGCAAGATTATTTAAAAGTAAATGTAAATTCATATATTTAACCTTATTTAATATTTTTCTTTGGTCTTTGCGATGCCCTTCGACGCTATGCACAGTCGGAAACACTAGTTAGCTACAGCTGGAAATCCGCCCAGCACAATGGTTAGTCTCTGCACGAAAAAAATGTCTTTGAATTTCACGCAGAAGCGCAGAGAGTTTTTGAGTCAGAGACTCAATTTTTCCCTACTCAACTCCGTACTAGTAATCGGTTCTGTAGTAATTAAGTTTGTCAAAGCTAATTGATTGAGTACTAATTCAGCTAATTGGGCTATACTGCGATCGCCTAAAAAATTCTTTAATAACACTTGCACTTGTAAATCTGCTTCAATTCGGTTCTTTAAAAGAATAGCTGTCAACGAATCTAGTAATGAAGTAAAAGATTGCTCTCGATTAAGCTTGTCTATAGAAAGTTGCAAAGAGTTACTCAAACATTCCAAAAGATACGTTTCCAGTATTTGCTGTCTTTCTTCTGGGTAAGCCGCAAGAACTTTTTCTCTAGAAAAGCTGTTTATTTTTATTGACGAGCTATTGATTTTGGCTTGATGAACCTTCTCATCTTCTTGAGTCACCTTAATTGGAGGAGCGGGAGCGACTCCTAAAGCAACATCACTCCAACGCATCACAGTCGCTGCTGCTGTGGCTGCCGCGCCTTTCGTATAAACAAGAACTAAATCATCTTCCTGAATTTTACCAGCCTGTGCAGCATGATATAGATTTGCGATCGGAAGTACTGGCCCGATGTTTGCATAGCGAGGGTAAATATTAATTGTGCGCTCAGGATCAATATTTAATGCTCGTGTACAAAGGCTGGCATACCAAGCGTTAGGAGTATTAAAAGCAAAGAAATCAATTTGTTCAAGAGTTAAACCAGCAGATGCTACAGCATCAAAACAACAAGTACGAACAAAATGCACAGCTGTTTGAGCGAGCATACTCGCGTTTGCTCCTGTACGAGTCTGTAAGCGAGGCTTACCTTGAGCATCAATTACTAGTTCATGTGAGTAAGCACCACAAGTATCAGCAGTATGAACAATTTTGCAGCTAAGTATTCCTTGATCGGGTTTAAGTGAATCAACTACAAAAGCTCCTGCACCATCACCCATTGATAAAGAAAGAGTATCTTCTTCATCTACAGTATTAGATCCGATTTGGGAAACAACTACCAAGACATTGTGGTAGGCTCCTGTTTTAATCAGTGCATGGGCGTTTTGCAAGGCTACCAAAGCACTTGAGCAAGTTGATTCTATATTCCATGCAGGACAGTGTAATTCCAGTTTCTGAGCAAGATCAGAGGCATTCCCAATCCCAATGTGTTCGCCAAAGAGAGAGGCAACAATCATCAAATCGACTTTATTGGGAGAGAGTTTTGCTGTATCAAGAGCATCTTTTGCTGCACGATACTCTAGGATGAGTGAAGACTCATTTGAATCAAGCACACGACGCTCAACATTGCCCCGGAATGGATCTGATAAATAAGGTCTTGCTTCTTGTGACCAAATGTCAAGTCCATTACTGTCAGGGGAAGATTCTACAGAGTTGGAAGCTCTTGCTTTTCTTTGCTTTTCCTGAGCAAATAAATAAGGAAACTTTTTCTGCCAATACTCATTTGTCCGTATAATGCTAGGAAAACTAACTGCAAGCGAGCGAATACCTATTGGAGAATGGGGCATAAGGAATGGGGAGTGGGGGACAAGGGAAACAAGGAAGACAAGGGAGAGAATAATAACTCTTAACTCAGTACTGTCGATGCGCTTCAAGACTTCAAAACTAAGTTAGTCAACATAGTATTCATCTTGTTGACTGACTCGATGTACTCATTTTCTGGTACTGATTCAGCAATGATTCCAGCGCCAGCATTTAAGTAAATACTATTACCGTATTGGTAAACGGAACGAATAGCGATCGCAATATCAGCTGCACCACTACTATCTACCCAACCGATACCACCAGCATAGATGCCTCTTGGCTCATCTTCTAAACGGTCAATCCATTCTAAGGCTTTTTCTTTATCAATTCCAGAAATAGTAATTCCTGGGAACAATACCTTTAAAGCGTCCCAAAAAGTTTTTTCTGGTTGTAGTTGACCACCTACTCGTGATGATAAGTGTTGCACACATCGATATTTCTTAACTTCCATGAAATCAAATATTTGCACTGTTTCTGGTAAACAAAGTGAAGCAATTTCGGTTTGTGCTAACCATACAGAGAGTGAATGTTCTTTCACCTCTTTAGCATCAGTAAATAATTCATCACTTAAACGTGCATCTTGTTCTAAAGTTTTACCACGCGGTCGAGTTGCTGCTAACGGATTAGTCACAACAAACCTATCTCGATTTACTTGCATGAGAATCTCTGGACTAAAACCCACAGCTTGGACATTTCCTACATCTAGACAATAAGAACGTGCTGCATTATTGGCTTTATTCCCTACTAAATATGTTCCAATAACATCTAAGTTGCCAGTTAATTTTATAGAGCGTGAGATAATTGCTTTATGTAACTCACCTTGCTTAATCGCTTTAATTAAAGTGCTAATTCGGTTTTGATAATTTTGGCGATCGCCAAAATTAATAAGTAGGGGAGTTGGTAAATAATCTGTTAAGCTAAGATTAACAAATAGTTGCTCTTTCACCTGCTGTAATGACTTAGTAGTTCGGATGTAAACTCCTTTGTCTGTAAAACGGAGTTCAGTTTCTGGAATGAGAAAATAGATAATTTCCTGTGCAATTGATTTTGAATATGAAAAATAAAAACGAGCTACGTCAAATGCCACATAACCATAAGCAGTCCAATTTTCAATCGTCAAAGACTTTAACAAATTCTCTACTTGTTTCAAAGGATCGCTGCTTGGCTCAGAGTAAGCATTTCCTAAACCATTGATTGAAACAGAATCTTGGCTGACCGATACCTTCAAAAGTTCATTGCCAGCAATCCGCACCTCATTATTACCTGCATACATTACATATTTTGAAAAAATACCAGCTTGCAGCAGGTTATTTAAAATAACGATAGGCTCTCTTTGACCAGCAACAAATATCTCTTGATATTTTATTTCAGTCTTTAGCTCTGTTATCATCTACTTAACCTTTTTTGATAATTGATTAACTAACTGTATTACCAACTAGATGCTGTCTATTTACCAATAAATTCCGGTGAATTTTTCCAGTTGCGGTGCGCGGTAATTGTTGTAAAAAGCGGACTATTTTTGGAGCCTTAAAGTGAGGTAATCGCTGTTTAGCAAATTTCTGAATATTCTTTTCTAATTCTGGCGAAGGTTCTTGTCCTGTTTTGAGGCTGACATAAGCCACAATTTGAGTTAATTGTTCACCATTATCCGATTCTGGTATTACTGCTACTTCAAAAATCTGTGGATGTTGATGTAAAACTTCTTCAATTTCCAATGGTGATATCCATTGACCATTCACTTTAAAAAAGTCATCTTTGCGACCCATAAAGTAAAAATAGCCTTCTGCATCATATAAATACTTATCTCCGGTTCGCATAGTATTTCCATAAATAACTTTCCGTGTTTCTGGAAGTCGGTTCCAGTAACCCAACATCAGACTTTCTCCTTTCACCTCTAAATCACCAATTACATTCGGAGGACAGGGATAACCATTTTCATCGACAACCTGAATATCGTAACCAGATACAGGACGGCCTGAACTACCTGGCTTACAGGTTCCTAATAGGTTGGAGAGAAAAATGTGTAAAAATTCAGTAGTACCAATACCCTCGCAAATTTCATGGTTGTATGTATCAAGCCACTTTAGCCAGATAGTTTTAGGTAACTGTTCAGCAGCAGAAACACACAAACGCAATGAGGAAACATCTAGAGTAGTGATTTCATCTATAGCGAGAATAGCTGTATAGACACTGGGTATACCAAACAGAACTGTAGGTTGATAACGGTGGATGTCAGTGATGATATCAAAAGCATTATTGGCATTAGATAATATAGTGCTTGCACCTACTGCCATTGGCATATATAAGGTATTACCTAAACCATAAGCAAAGGGCATACTAGCAGCGGAATATGTGATGTCATCTATATGTAAGCCCAGTGTATTTTTAGCATACCGCTCTGCACAAACCACCATACTTTGATGGACGTGAATCACACCCTTGGGACGCCCCGTACTACCAGATGTGTAAAGCCAAAAAGCCGCTTCATCACGAGAGGTTTCAGCATAAGCTAATGTCTCATTTTGCTCAAATAACAAGGATATAAATGAGTTTGTACCATCTGTCAATAAAATATGATGCAAAAACTGAGATTGGATGGGAGCTAGTTTCTCTTGCCATTCTTGAGTAGTCAGAAAAATCTTGGCACGGGAATCGTGCAAGATATATCTTATATCTTCAACACTACTACCAGTATTGATCGGAACTGGCACAGCACCCAGCCAAATAGCACCCCAGAAAGCAAATACAAACTCTGGACTATCCGGTGCAAGAATTGCTATGCGATTTTCCCGCTCTAAATTGAGATGAGAAAATAACTGAGCAGTACGTTGGACAAACCTCTTCACTTGAACATAACTATATTTTTCATCCTGATAATACAAAGCTGTTTTCTCACTACGTCCCTGCGCTAAGTTGCCTTCTATAAAGTAAGCAGCAATATTAAAAATTTGAGGTAGTTGTTCGGAAATACTGTCCATCTTACTTTCCTTTAATGCCATGTAATTTACCAAGCTAGTACTTGATAAATTTGTAGTAATGAGTTTAGTCTTTATCTCAATAAATTCAGTGATGACTATGTACTATTTACTCATTCTTCATAGAATAAAAAATTATTTTATTCTGTTATTTACTGTTTTACTTCCTTTGTAGTTCGTTAAAAGATTTCGATATTTTATTGACGTTACAAGAGTAATACCAAATTAAAATGACCTACCTAGTATTTATTTGTACCTCCACTAAGTTGCACAGTTGAGCCAGTGTTACATCCTGTTCATTTCCTAGCTTAATATTGATTCCTAGTTTGCGTTTCAATCCCAAGGCAACTTCTACTGTCTCCATAGAATCAAGCTGCAAATCACGTCTTAGACAAGTGTCTTCATGAATAAATTCTTCTGCAACACCTAAATCTGTCAGTATTATTTTGAGAGTATCCATTACCTTAAAAGTGTCCATGCAGCAAAATTATTTAATAGCAAAATTGGTGAAACCAGCGTTTACCGCACAAATGGAGATAGCAATTACTTTTATATTTGTGTAATAATGTAATTTGCTAAGTTAATGTTGCAAACATTAGGTTTGTTGAAAAGTGCAGTTAAGGTTTGTAAGCTGAAAAAATACCTACAAACCAAAGACTTTGTTCAAAAGTTTTTTGTTGTTCCAGCATACCGCGTCCAAATTTAGACAATATATCTGATTGCAAACCTAGCGAATGGAGAGTGAAAACAATTGGGTTCATCAAGGACAAGGTTTTACCAATGCGGCGATATGAAGGTTTGACATAATGAGATATGTCTTCAAGCTTAACGTTTTCAAATCCAGTATTTTCTGCCCAAGCGATAACTTGCTCACCTCTCGGTAAACTAGGTATAAGCATGTCATGGAACCAAGACTGTAGCAAATGCATTTCGTCTTGGGTATAGGGACGGTTAAAAAGATAACAGTCTTCAATCACTAATCGACCACCTGATTTTAAGAGTCGATAGGCTTCTGTAAGAAAGGCATGTTGATTTGGAGTATGACACACACTTTCCTGCGCCCAAACGACATCAAAGCTAGCGTCAGCTAGATCGGTAGATAAATAGTCCTTCTGCTCAAACCTTACGAGTTTCTCTAGTCCTCGTTTGCTGGCATATTGACGCGATCGCGCCACTTGATCTGCTGAAATGCTACAACCAACAACATGAACGTTATACTCTTGTGCTAACCACAGAGATGTACCGCCAAAGCCGCATCCAGCATCGAAGATGTACTCATTTGGCTGTAAATTAATCCGGGATGCGATCGCCCTGTTCATGTTAATCAGCGATTCAGCATGAGTGCGTGTGTTCTCATCCCAATAACCCAAATGTTGAGCCAAGTTATCTTGGTTTAGCCAGGAAAGACGCGCTCCCGCCCATGTCTGATCGTATAAGTTGGAGAGAGCTTGAAGATGAGCTTTATCACGTAAAAAAGTCATATTTTTACTTTGATTAGGGACTGGAGATTTGGTAATACTTACGGAAAAATTTTCTCAACTCTGGGATTTTTCTCAATTGTCATTCTCAAAAAAAACATCATATTTAATACCCGATTTAGCTATTTCTGCCATAAAATCAGTCGCATTTACTGCATCACCTAAATAGTGACAACCTGTAGTAGATATTTGGTTTTCTAAAAGCATTCTTGCTGCTATAGCGGGGACAATACCAGTTAGCCAATAGTGTCTACGCTCAAAAAGAGTAACAATTAAATTTTGTATTTTATTTTGTTTTTTTCCTTTAACTATCACAACTATAAAACCTCCATTACCTCCACGAACTTTATTAGTTTTTTCGTATAACTTCCTAAAAGTTTTAGCTGCTTTTTCTTGATTTCTTTTTAAAAAAAATTTAATATAAAGTACTGTAATGAAGGTTTTCCAATTTAACCAAGCTATATAACTCTTGACTGGATAGCTTTTTTTTGCTGTAAACTTTTTTAAATTTTCAAAATAGTATAAATAAACTTTCTGTATCCCTAAAGGGTTTGGTAAAGTAACAAATTGCGAACTTTTGATCGCTACATTTTTACTTTTCCAGTTTTTTACATAATTAGAAAAATCTAAACTAACTCCATTACGATTTTGATAGATAAATTCCAATTGATCTATGGTTCCGGTCATTGACCATTTACTGGCATCTGCAAAATATAAATCGAGACTCTCAACGGAATCAAACTCTTTTTCTGCAAGCATATCTGCATAAATAGGCATCACTTCTGAAAGACCAGGCATCCACCCAGCAGATAATAAGAAAGTCAGTCCCAAAGTTTTCATTTCATCCTGGTGATGGCTCAAGCTTTCGAGAACTTTTTCTTCTCCACTAGTATCTATATAATGACATTTATGCTTAAATGCCGCTTGAGCTACTCTATCTAAAATATGATACCCAGGTCCAGTACAATTAATAATAATGCCACAATCTTGGCAGAATTCTGCAAGGCTTTTATCATCATAGACATCAACATATTTTGCTAACACTCTCTGACCCTTTTTTTCGCTGAATTGTTGAGCCTTATCAATATTTCTTCCACCAATAATTAGCTGATTTTCAGTTTGTTTAAGTAGTTCATTAACAACTACAGAACCTGTCGCTCCATATCCTCCAATAACACCTATTTTTGTAATTTTATTCATATTTTACTTCCTATTGATGTAATGATAAACTACTATTTAAGTGTAAGTCTAATTTTTCTGTTAAAATTTTCACATAAGGGTTTTTCAAAATTGAGAAATGATCTCCTGGAATCTCATGTACTTCTATACCTCCTTGAGCATATACAGACCATCCAAAGTCTGGGTCTAAACTAATATTTTTGGGCTGTTCAGCAGCTTTAAAAATAGTAATTTTACTTGGATATTTTTGTAAGGTGTAATTCAGCATTGCTTGTAAATTGATTTGACTAACATTAGACAATATATCTGCTTGAAATGTAGAAAGTTGTTCAGATAGTAAACCGAGTTCCTCAGCTTTTTGGCTGAGAGCAATTAACTGCTGATAACATTGGTTTGCAGAAATATCTAATAGGGCGAGAATTCCGACTGTCTCCCCACTTTTGTTTAGCTGTTGTGCCATTTCATAAGCAACTATACCCCCCATTGACCATCCACACAAATGGTAAGGGCCAAACGGTTGAATCGAGCGTATGGCTTTTATATAATGTTCTGCCATATCTTCAATTCTGGTTAATAAATTTGTTGAGTCATCCATACCTCTAGATTGCAATCCATATAGTGGTTGTTCTACATCTAAATGTTGAGATAAGAGTGCAAAAGAATCAGCACTACCACTAGATGAATGTATACAAAAAAGAGGTATTTTATTTCCTTCAGGTTTAATTTTTACTAGAGAAGTAAATGTATAATCACTCAATTGATTATCTAATGATGCCAACTCAGCAATAGTCGGGTATTGAAAAATCTGTCGAGGTTTTAAATCAATACCAGCTTGCTTTGCTTGAGCAATAATCTGAATTCCTAATAATGAATCACCACCTAAACTGAAAAAGTTATCGTAAATTCCTACTCTTTCAACTACCAGTGATTTAGTCCAGATATCAGTAAGTAGTTTTTCTGTTTTGGTTCTAGGTGCAATATATTTTTTTTCACTGCTAATAATGTCTTGAGTTGGTTGCGGAAGAGATTTACGATCGACCTTACCATTAGCAGTCAAAGGTATAGTTGCTAATGTGATTATAGTTGAAGGAATCATGTATTCCGGCAACTTTTCTTTGAGAAAACTAAATAAAGATGCTTTATTCACTAGCTTTATAGATGATGGTGTTTGAGCCAGCATAACAGTTTGTCCAAAAATTTCTACTGTAGAGCTATTTTGAGGAAGAGCCAAAAAATTATAAAAATCATGAGAATATAAAAGATTCTGCCATTTTTCTACTGATAGAAATGGGGTATTTTCCACTATTCTTTCGTCTTCAAACTGACTAAGACCTTCAATTAATCCAACAGAAATAGCATTTATTCTCAGATATTTTGTTGTTTCTAATAATAATAATAAACCATTAGGAGCTAACAAAGATTTGAGAGATTTTAATACTTCTGACAAATTATGAGCATCATGCAAGACATTAGCGGCAACAATTATATCAAAACTGTGTGATTCATAACCTTGGCTATCAAAACTTTTATTAATATCTAAAAGCTTATATTTAACAAATGAATAGTCTAGGAATTTTTTCTTTGCCAGATTAAGAAAAAAGCTTGAAACATCAGTGTATGTATACTGGGTTTGATTCGGTGGCAAAATTGGTAATATAAAGGCAGTAGTTCCACCAGTTCCAGCACCTAATTCTAAAATCCGTAGTGGTTTTGCTAATGGCCATAACTGTACCACTGTCTTTAAAGTTTGTTGAACAATACTATTAATATAGGCAGACACAGGATTGAATTGATAAAGATTTTCTGCCACCTCCCAAGATCCATCAGGAAATAATAACTCTAATGGGTCTTTTTCTCCTTTGAGTATGGCAGTAAGATTTTCCCCACTGTTTTTAATGTAATGGAGAAGATTCAACATTGACTGATTATTTTGGTTGATGTTTACAATCTCATGCCATATTTCATTTAAAGAAGCTATGGGTAATGGTTGAAGATTCACAAAATTACCATCTGTTTGGTATTGAACCAGAACATCTTCTTGTAAAATCCCTAGCCATTGTCCGAGTAACTTTTGATATCGCGGAAGAATTTTAAAGTCACGCACTAAAGTCTCTGGTTTATGACTTTCTTGAGGATGATTGTAAACTCCTAATTCTCTGAAAGCAGAACATATATAGGCTGTACTGAGGCGGTCTATATCCTGGATACTGCTAGCAAGATTTTCTAATTCCGAGAGATTTTGAGATTTTTGTGGTTTAATTTCAAATCGCCAAATCTGTTGGTGATTATAATCCTGTACTCGTTCAAAGTTTTCTTCATCGGGAACAACATAGGTAACTAATTGGTTGCCAACAGTACTGACCACTGCGGCTTTCACAGCCGGATGCTGTTTAAGAGTTGCCTCAATTTCCCCTAACTCAATGCGGTAGCCTTGAACTTTAACTTGGCTGTCTTCTCGTCCCAAAAATTCAATAGTTCCATCTGGCAAATATCTACCCAAGTCACCAGTACGATATAGACGTTCGTCTGTTTCTGGATGTGTGATGAAACTTGCAGCAGTTTTTTGGGCATCTCGCCAATAGCCTTGAGCTAATCCTATACCGCCAATATACAACTGTCCTGGCACCCACATTGGACAAGATTTCAGTGCCTCGTTAAGTACATAAAAGCGCTGATTTGCCATCGGAAACCCATAAGGAATACTCTTCCAAGCAGAATCTACGGTTGTTATCGGATATAAAATTGACCAGATAGAAGCTTCAGTAGCACCGCCTAAACTAATTACCTCCACCCCTGACACTAAGGCTTTGACTTGCTCAGGTAAAGACAGAGGCAACCAATCACCACTCAAAAGTACTAAGCGCAGGCTATCAGGTAAAGGACTATTTACGTAATCTACTAACATCTGCATTAAAGCTGGCACTGAATTCCAAAGAGTTACTTGGTGCTGAACTATCATCTCCAGCCAATGAGCTGGGTCTTTAATTCCCCCAGCTTCAGGAATCACAATCGTTGCACCAGCCGCTAAAGTACCAAAGATGTCGTAGACAGATAAATCGAAACTAAGAGATGACAAGGCAAATACTCGGTCAGTAGAACTAACATTAAACCTCTGGTTAATATCGATAATTGTATTCAGAGCGCCACGGTGATCAATCATGACTCCTTTGGGCAAACCAGTAGAACCAGAGGTATAGATTACATAAGCCAAGTCCTCAGATGTCTGAATTGGTTGCAATGGCTCTTTGTTCTCAGTCGCTAGTTCTTCAGTATCCAGGCAAATACGTTGGATGCCTTCAGGCCACTGTAGAGTTTGGTTAATTTGCCACTGAGTCAGCACCAGTTGCACTTCACCGCACTCTAGCAGTTGCCAAAGGCGTTGTTGCGGTAAATTCGGATCGATAGGCAAATAGGCAGAGCCAGCAGCGAGAATCCCCAAGGCTGCAACTACTTGTTCCCAGCCTTTTTCCATGACGATCGCTACTAATTGATTGGGGCAAATTCCCAAGGCTCGCAAGCGATGACCAACTTGGTTGGTGCGCTGAGATAGTTGTACGTAGGTGAGGGTCTTTCCTGGGGTGATGATGGCTGGGTGGTCGGGTTGGATTCTTACTTGTGTCTCAAATTGACTGGGCAGTAATCCCGAAGGAATGGGGGCATCTGTGCGATTGAAAGCAGCTTGCTGTGCTTGCTGAGTCTGTGGTAAAAGGTCAATTGCGCTTTCTTGCCAAACTTTTTCTTCTGTAGCTAGACGTTTGAGTAAACAACAGTAGATATTAAACATATCATCAAGCAAGTTTGCGGGAAACAACTCGGCGATCGCATCCCAATGGAAGACTAATGCTCCCGCTTGCTGTTGAACTTGGTGATCTAACCAGACTTGAGGTGTTTGGGTTATTAGATCAGTAATTTTTCCTAACCTAGTTGTCAATGTGTCATCTTGGGTATTCAGATCGACCGTACTAGTAAAGACAACAGGCATGGTAGCACTAGATACCCTACCTTTTGCCTTAGCTAGTTCCCGCAAAACTGTTATTCCACCAATATAGCGGTGATCTAAATCTTCCCAAAGCTGCTGTTGAATGCGCTTGGCTTTGGTAACAAATGGCTGTTGTATGGAGTTATCTATTGTCAGTAAGTTGAGGGAAGTGAAATCCCCGATAATATCATTAACTTGGGGATGCAACGGTAGGCGATTGAACAGTGTTAAATTAATCGTGAAACGAGGATTTTTGCTCCAAAAAGACAGTACTTCAGCATAAGCAGCTAATAAAACTCCAGAAGGAGTTAAACCAGCTTGATTAGCTTTAGTTTTTAACTGTTGCCAGATTTCTGGCTCCAAGCGATCGCTTCGATGGACAAAACGAGGATGTTTAATAGCAGCAAGATAATTAATTAAGGGAAGTTCTGGCGCTGGTGGAAGTGTGGCTAAACGTTTTTGCCAGTAATCAATAGAATTCTGATATATTTCCGATTCTTTAACAGAATTTAGTGCTAAAACGTAGTCTCTAAATGAAAGTTCAAGAGGTGGTAAGGAAGCTTGCGGATTTTGGTATAGGTGAGTAAGTTCTCTGAAAAGGACTTGGAAGCTTTGGGCATCACAAATCAATAAATCAAAGCTGAAATGTAGTCTAGTCCGTTGATTATCTAGTAGTGAAGCGCGAATTTCAAATAAGGGCCACTGGTTATTAGGTAGCATTTGATGAGACAAATGTTCTCTCACTGCTATTAATTGTGACTCTATTATTTCTGGACTTTGCTTTCTCAAATTCAGGATAGCAATTTCATAAGCAGGAACTTTGGGGAGAATCTGCTGCTGACCATCAGGTAATATAATTGCACGCAGCATATCATGACGGTCAATTAACTGCTGCCAAGCTTGAGTAAATTTATTTAGATCTAGGTAATCACTTTCTATCTCCAAATAAATATGAGATGGTACATTACCCAACTCAAATGTTTCACTTCGACCAATCCAGTATGCTTGTTGAACTTCGGTGAGTGGGAAAGGTTGCGATCGCAAGTCAGGGTTAGGTGCGATTGTCGGTAGTAAATTAATGGAATTTTGAGTTTTTTCTTGTTTTATCTGGGCTTTGCTGGTTAACTCTCCCTGTAACCGTTTTTGTAATAATATCTGTTTGAGTTTAGAGCGATTTCCAGACTTATTGTTAGTTTCTGACATTGTTTTCTATAAAATTAGTTTAAATTTCAAGGCGCAAAAAGTAGCGTTGCTGAGTGTAAAGTATAAATTTGGATCAGACACAGAAAATAAGATTTTGAGAGAGTTTTTGCAAAAGTTCTCAAAGCATCAAGTTTCTGAGTTGACAAGTTGTTGTGCTTCCTCTTCAGTCAAGGTATCCAAGTCTTCTTCAATTTCTTGTAGGATAATTTCTTCAAGCAAAGCTGCTAGTTTGGCAATTGTGATTCCACCGAGAAACTGACGTAGAGATAACTGTACTTGAAAAACTTGTCTTAACTGAATCATCAGTTGAATTGCTAATAGAGAGTTGCCACCTAATTCAAAAAAATTGTCGTGAATGCTAACTTGCTCAATCTTGAGAATAGTAATCCAGATTTCCGCTAACATTTCTTCTATTTGAGTACTTGGTGCTATGTAATCTTTTGTTGTTTTTTTGATTATTTCGACAGATGTTAAAAGCAAGCGACGGTCTATTTTACCGTTAGATGTTAATGGCAAAGCTTCGAGAAAGGTGAAGGTAGAAGGTAGCATATATTCGGGCAATTGTGCTTTTAAGTAGCTGTGCAATTGTCCAGAGGTAAGTGCTGACTCTTGATGTAAAACAACATAGGCAATGAGGCGTTTACTCTCTTGTTGTTCGTCCACAGCCATCACAACTGCTGCTTTAACTTCTGGATGCTTCTCTATAGTCGTTTCGATTTCTCCTAATTCAATCCGGTAGCCTTGAATTTTAACTTGAAAGTCTGCTCGTCCTAAAAACTCAATGTTGCCATCTGGTAAATATCTGCCTAAGTCGCCAGTACGATACAGGCGTTCACCTGTCTGTGGATGTGTGATGAAACTTGTGGCAGTTTTTTCTGGTTCTCGCCAATAGCCTTTGGCTAGTCCTATCCCACCAATATACAACTGCCCTGATACCCACGTAGGACAGGGTTCGAGCATCTCATTGAAGACATAAAAACGCTGGTTTTGCATCGGTTGTCCATAGGGAATGCTGTTCCAAGCGGGGTTGATATCTGCAATGGGATAGAGAATTGACCAGATAGAAGCTTCTGTAGCACCGCCTAAGCTGATTACCTCAACTCCGGGTTTTACAACCTGAATTTGAGCAGGTAAAGTTAGTGGAATACAATCACCACTTAAAAGCACTAACCGTAAGGCTGGCGGCTGAATTTCAGGTCGTTGAGCAACATAATCAACAAATAGCTGCATTAAAGCTGGTACAGAGTTCCAAACTGTAATGCGATCGCGCAATACTAACTCAGCCCAATGTGCTGGATCTTTAGCAGCGATCGCATCGGGGATAATAATTGTACCTCCAGCCGCTAACGTCCCAAAAATATCGTAAACTGACAGGTCAAAACTCAAAGATGAAACTGCTAGTACCCGGTCTTGGCGAGCAATTTGGAAGCGCTGATTGATATCAACAATAGTATTGAGAGATCCTTGATGGTCAATCATGACACCTTTAGGTAAACCAGTTGAGCCAGAGGTATAAATAACGTAAGCCAAATCATCTGGTTTTTGTACTGGTTCTAAAGACTGGTCACTCTCGTTTGCTAGTTCTGCGGTATCTAAACAAATTTTCTCAATGCCTGATCTAAATTCTAATGTTTCACTCAACCAAGATTGAGTAAGTACCAAGGAAACTTCACTATTTGCTAACAGATAAGAAATACGTTCTTGTGGTAAATCTGGGTCAATGGGTAAATATCCAGATCCAGCCGTGAGAATCCCTAAAACTGCTACAACCTGTTCCCAACCCTTCTCCATGACTACAGCGATTAACTGGTTGGGAGTTGCACCCAGATGTCGTAGTCGATGAGCAACTTGATTGACCAGACAATCTAACTCTTGATAGCTAAAGGTGCGGTGAGAAGTAATTACAGCCGCTTGTTTTGGTTGTCGAAGAACTTGCTTTGCAAACCCAGTGTGAAGTAATCCCTCTGGAATTGGGGCTGTAGTTGCATTAATTGCTGGTGCTGTGATGTTGATTTGGCGTTTTTGCTGCCAAATTTCTGGTTGAGTAGCTAGACGGTGCAAGAAACGACAGTAGGTATCAAACATCTCATCCAGCATCCCGTCGGGAAAAACCTCGTCTACAGTATCCCAGGTGAGAATTAGCTCTCCCGCGTCCTCATAAACCTGATGATCTAATAACACTTGGGGAGTTTGACTGACACTGTAAACTAATTCACCAAACTTGCTGAGTGCGGAAGATTGCGATGATATTTCTTTTTGGATCAGGTTGCTGGTAAATACTACTGGCATCAATATATTAGCGCCCCCGCCTTGAATTTTGCTCCACTCTCGCAGTACTCGCACTCCACTAACATAACTACGATCCAAATCCTCCCATAACTGCTTTTGTAGGCGCTGGGCGCGAACTTCAAAGGATTCGGATTGAGAATTATCGACCGCCAACAGAGTTAAGGAGGTAAAATCACCCACTATTTTGTCAACTTCAGGATGCAGAGGTAAACGATTGAACAACGTTAGATTGAGAGTAAATTGTGATCGTCTGCTCCAAATTGTCAGTACTTCGGTAAAAGCTGCAATTAATAGTCCTGAAGGAGTTAAATTAGCATGACTAGCTTGATATTTGAGTTGTTGCCAAATTTCAGCAGCTAATTTACTAGTGCGACGTTTGAATCTCGTTTGACTCAGGGAAATAAAATTCTTTACCAGTGGTAATTCTGGTGCTGGCGGTAGCTGGGGAATCCGACGCAGCCAATAGTCTAAAGAACGTTGATAGATTTCATAATCTGGTAGCCTATCCCACGCTAAAACATAGTCCCGGAATGAAAGTTCGCTGCTTTCTAAAATAGTTTTGGGATTTTGATAGATTTTGTAAAGCTCTTGGAGGATAACTTCAACACTGCTTAAATCTGCAATTAAAGCATCAAAGCTAATATGAATCCGCACTCGTCCTTGATCTAATAAAGATGCACAGATTTCAAATAAGGGCCATTGGTCACTGGGTATAACTTGGTGAGAGAGGCGATCGCGTACTTTCTCTAATTCGCAAGATATTAGTTCTTGACTTTTTCCTCGTAAATTTTGGACTTTGATTTCAAAATAAGGTATCTGCTCAAGAATTTGTTGCTGTCCATCAGAACGCACAATTACCCTTAACATCTCGTGGCGCTCAATTACCCGCTGCCAAGCTAAATTGTATCGTTCAATATCTAAGTTTAAACCGTCAACTTCTCCATAAAAATGAGTAGAAACATTCCCCAATTCTAAATCACTATTGCGACCAATCCAGTAAGCTTGCTGAACATCAGTGAGCGGAAAAGGTTGATAGCGTTGTTCTGGAGCAGATACGATGATAGGTAAAAAATTAGCTGTATCTTGTTGTGTATTTTGAATTTCTTGTGTGCTAATTACTTCGATTAAACTAGCCACAGTAGGAGACTCAAACAATTGACCCAAAAGCAATTCTACCCCCAAAACAGAACTCAGTTTAGATACAAGTCTGGTAGCAAGTAGAGAATGTCCTCCCAATTCAAAGAAATCATCCGAAATACCTATTGGCTTGATTCCAAGATGGTCTTGCCAAATATTGATAATATTTTGCTCAATCTCGTTTCTAGCAGCAACATAAGGATTATTTAAGTTAGGTCGCGGATACGTTTGTTTAGATACATTATTTTCACTAATATCTTCATTTAAACTTTCTGGCTCACCCGGTATTAGTAAATCGCGAGTTGATACCAAAACTTGAGATAATGTACTTCCGAGAATTTGGCTAAATATATCTACACCTTCAGAAGGTAATAGTCCTCCTTGTAGCAAGTTGTTATCCTGTATATTTATCGATAAAGATGTTTTGTTATGTATTGTATCTTTACCATGTAAAGAAATCACTATTTTGCCAATATGCTTGGCTTCAGACATATATTCAAAAGCCCGATCCACCAATCCAATTGAGAATAGACGATAAGGCAGGGGACTAAAAATACCATTTTGGAAATGTTGTACTATTTCACGCCATATTTCCCTAAACTTAGAATGTTTTACTTCGACATTGACAGCGAAGAATGATAAATTTTTCTCAAAAGGTAGTAAGCCTAATGGACTGTTATTAAGAATATCCCGTCGACCTAGTTCTAAAAAGCGTCCATAGGGAGCTAAAGTTGAAAGACTTTTAGATATGAACTCCCCTCCTAATGAGTTTAAAACTATGTCTACACCCTGACCATTGGTGTATCTCATCACTTCTTCAGTAAAATCTAAAGAGCGAGAATTCATGACGTATTTAATACCCAGCGATCGCAAAAAGTCTTGTTTCTCAGAATTGCCAGCAGTAGCAAAAATTTCTGCCCCTATCCATTGAGCAATTTGCACAGCAGCTAAACCGACACCACCAGCAGCTGAATGAATTAAAATCTTTTCGCCTTTACTAAGACCGCCCAATTTTACTAAAGCATAATAGGCTGTCATAAAGGCAACAGGAATTGTTGCTGCCTCTTCTATTGATAAATGAGATGGTTTTCGGGTTACTAATTCAATAGAGGTTGTGATGAATTTACTCAAACATGAAGAACCAAAGGCAATAACCTCATCGTCTATTTTAAATCCGGTAACATCTTCACCAATGGCTACTATTTTTCCTGCACATTCTAATCCAAATGTCATCTGAAAGTTTTCAGGTAAAGGAATTAAGCCCAGTGCAATTAACACTTCTTTAAAGTTTAAACCTGTAGCACCAACTTCAATTTCTACTTCCCTTGCACCAGGATTTTTTCGAGTGATTGGTTTTAATTCTAGGTTTTCTAATGTACCACTTTGAGAGATACTTAAATAAAAGTTGTCGGATTCAAAAGTAAATTTTTCTTGCTCTTGGCTAATATTTTTGTTAACAGTATTTGGATTATTTATTTTCATTTAATTTCCTTAAAGTATATTCTTTGATTTCTACTATTTTCGTACCTTGCTCATCTGCAATGATAATGTCAAAGCTGAAAATTCCTTTTTGGATATTTGACGATGCTATTTTAATATAGCTATATATTTTGTTTGGTAAACAACCTTTTATATTCAATTTTTTATAAGAAAAAGGCAGGTAATAACTGTCATCTTTTATTTGTCCCAGCAGAAAATGAACTGCTAAATCCATTAAAGCAGGATGAATTTGATAACAATTAATATCAGTGGTAAATAATTCTGCTAGTTCGAGGAATGCTAACCCTTGATTATTCCCAATTTTTATATTTTTTAAATTGTGCCATCTGGGTCCAAACTCAGCAAAATCTCCCAAAGGTTTATATTCTTCACTATTAATAATTATTTCCTGGTCATTACACTTTGCTAAAATTCCTTGGAAGTCTATAATTTCAGGCGAATTAAAATTATTATCAGTTATTTTACCAACAGCGTGTTCTAACCATTGAGATGAATTTGATTGTGTTTGGCTCACAATTCTAAACTCAAAGTAATCTCCCTTTTTTTTCAGAATTGTCCGAACTTCTTTTTCTTGATCATCTTCTACTATCAAAGGAGTTGGGAAATAAACTTCTCTGATTTCAGTAGATTGAGTATCTTGCTGTTGAGTATAGTTTGTCCAAGCAGCTAAAGCCATTTCCAAGTAAGCTGTCCCCGGAATCATCGCTTTTCCCATTAATCTATGTTCTTGCAAAATCCAGTGTTTGCTGACACTAAATTTGGAAATATAAATTTCTGGTTCTCCTGCTGCAATTATGCAGTGGTCGAATAAAGGATGTGTTACTGATTTTAATTGCGGTTTGGTGATATCCGATCGCTTCACCGCCTCTGCTGCCATTCCTACTTCCTGCCATGCGTCCCAGTTGATAGCTACAGTGAATGTGCTATCTGTAAAGGTTTTGTAGTAAGCAAAGGCATCAAGAAAGGCATTGGCTCCAACATAGTCTACTTGTCCAAATCCGCCTAATGTGGAGGCTAGTGATGAACAAAGAACAAAAAAATCCAACTGCGTGTTTTTTAGTAGGCTATCAAGAACCACTGTACCCTTGACTTTAGGAGCAAGAATCCTTTGTGCCTCCTCAAAGGTTTTACGCTGGATTGCTCCACCACCAGGAACTCCAGCCGCGTGGATTACACCATTGATCTTGCCAAATTGTTGTGTGAAGTTTGCGATCGCAACTTGCATTTGTTCTAAGTTACTTGTATCCGCGATCGCTACTACTATCTGTGCGCCCAAGGCTTCTAGTTCCTGCAACTTCCGAATCTTTCGATTAATCGGATCTGATTCGTTGTGAGTAGCTAACCATTCTTCCCAATCAACTTTGGCAGGAAAAGCTGAACGTCCCGTTAATAGTAATTTGGCTCTGACAGTCTTTGCTAAATGTTCTGCTAAAACAAGTCCAATTCCTCCCAGTCCACCTGTGAGCAAATACACTCCTCCTTCCCTTAATCTGGGGATTTTTTGGGAAGTTTCATCTAATTGCACTGGCTCTAAGGTTTGTATCCAGCGTTGATTGTCACGATAAGCACTGATTTGTTCGGTGCTGGAAGTTGTCAGTTCTGCAAGGAGTTGAGTAATTATTTGATTGTCTTGCCAGTTACTAGTAGAAGGTATTGATAAATCGATACTGCGACAGATAATGTTTGTATATTCTAGAGGAATTACCCTAATAGCTCCGAGTAATGTTGCTTTTTGGGGATGCAAATTTTCTTCTTTAGTAACTGGCTGCATATCGTTAGAGACAACTGCTATATTTAGCTTTTGCGTAATATTCTGTTTTCCAATTGCTTGAGCGATAAACAATAAACTGTAAAAACCTACAAATTGAGCATCTTCGACTGCATTAAGTCCTGATTCTGTATCACTTGGTGGTGTGATATTCCATAAATGAAGTATGGTTTTTGGCAGCTTTTTTTGTACTTTAAGTTCTTGGAATAAAGTATTGTAATCGTTGCTTTCCTCCGGGTTTAGGCTGTATGTAAACTGATTTATTTGGGCAAATTCTGAGCCAACTTTAACTGCGATCGCTTCTTTACCCTGTTGTTTAAGTTTCTCAATCAACTGCCAACCCAAACCACATTGATCTACAAATACAAGGATGTGAGATGAAATTGAATTGCTATTTGATTTGCTATTTAAAATATTAGCAGTTTGCCATTTGGGAAGGTACAACCATTTTCCTATATTACGCTTTTTATCTAAAGTTTTGGTAGAGTTTTTTTGACTATTCCCATTCTTCAGAGATAACCAAGCAGGTGGATCAATCCAATAACGTTGGCGTTCAAATGGATAAGTTGGTAAAGGTAAGCGATCGCGTTCTTCATGAGCATAAAATCCTGACCAATTTAGATTGACTCCAGCCAGCCACAGCTTACCTAAAGTCTGCAAAATAAATCCTAAATCTGACTGTTGCTCTTGAGGATGGCGAACTGAACCAAGTACAATTCTTCCAGATGTCTGTTGTTTGACAAAAGTAGTTAATGTTTTTCCTGGCCCAATTTCCAGAAAAATTCGGTTTGCATCTAGTAGTAACTCGTTGATTCCTTCCGAAAATTGCACTCTTTGACGCAGATGCTGCGCCCAGTAATGAGGATCTATGGCTTGTGTTGGAGTAATCCAAGTACCTGTGACATTAGAAATAAATGGTATTTGAGGATGGTTGAGATTGACTTTTTTGACTGCAAGCATAAAAGGCTGCAAAATCGGCTCCATCATCTGAGAATGGAAAGCATGAGAAGTATGTAAGCGGCGATAGTCTATACCTTGTTCATTTAGTTGATGTTCGAGTTGTTCTACGGCTTTTATCGGCCCAGAAATCACACTCAGAGATGGACTATTACTTGATGCTAAAGAAAGTTGCTCTCCTAAAAATGATCCCACTTCCTTTGCTGACAAATTTACCGAAAGCATTGCCCCTGGAGGTTGTTGTTGCATTAGTTGCCCACGAGTGGCTACCAACAACAAAGCATCTTCTAGGGAAAAGACACCTGCAAAATAAGCAGCTACATATTCTCCAATACTGTGACCAATCATTGCTGTCGGATGCACTCCCCATGACATCCATAATTTAGCTAGAGCGTATTCAATCACAAAGAGTGCAGGCTGGGCGATCGCAGTCTGTAGGAGTAGCTGAGTTGTTTTTTCAGCTTCTTCTGGAGTGGGATACAGACAAGAGCGCAAATCTATATCCAGATGAGACTGGAGAAATTTACAACAGCGATCGCACTCTTGTCGAAATACTATCTCACTCTGGTAGAGTTCTTTAGTCATGTTCACATACTGCGCCCCCTGACCAGTAAACATGAACACTACAGGGCAATTGTCGGCTTCCTGGAACTGGGTAATTACTCTTGTTGGCTCAGATGATTCTAGTACTGCGATCGCATCTACACAATTCTCTACTACAACCGTGCGCCGATGATCAAATACTCTGCGACCAACTTTGAGAGTATAAGCGACATCAGCCAGATTTTGTTCTGGATGCAGTTTGAGGTGTTGCACCAAGTTATTTGTAGCGGTTTCCAGCGCCGCAGCAGTTTTTGCAGACAAGACCAATAGTTGTCGGGAACGAGAAGGACTAGCAGGTTCAACAACAGGCGCTTCTTCTAAAATGATATGGGCATTTGTCCCACCAATTCCAAAAGAACTAACACCCGCACGACGCGGAAAGCAATTGGTTTTCCACTCTTGTAGCTTGTTATTGACGTAAAATGGACTATTTGCAAAATCAATTTGGGGATTGGGTTTCTCAAAGTTGATACTGGGTGGTAGTAGCTTGTGTTTGAATGCTAAAGATGTCTTAATTAAGCTTGTAATTCCTGCTGCTGCATCCAAATGCCCAATATTTGCTTTTACCGATCCGATCGCACAATAACCTTTTTTATCAGTACCAATTTTAAAAGCTTGTGTCATTGCGGCAATTTCAATCGGATCACCTAAAGGAGTTCCGGTTCCATGCGCTTCTATATAAGAAATTGAGTCTGGCTCTACTTCCGCCATCACGTGGGCGGCGTGAATCACCCTTGCTTGACCCTCTTCACTAGGTGCTGTGTAGCCAATTTTTGCACCACCATCATTATTAATTGCCGAGCCTTTAATAATTGCATATATATGATCTCTATCTGCGATCGCATTTTCCAATCGCTTGAGTACAACAACCCCAATACCATTACCACCTAGCGTGCCATTTGCCCCAGCATCAAAAGCTCTACAATGTCCATCGGGAGAAATAATTCCATCGGGAGATAGTGTTAATTCATTTTGAGGAACTTTTACAGCAACACCAGCAGCCAAAGCCATCTGACATTCGCCACTAAGCAAACTCTGACACGCTAAATGAACTGCAACTAACGAGCTAGAACAGGCTGTACCAACACTGACACTTGGTCCTTTCAAATTTAGTTTGTAAGAGACACGGGTAGGAACGTAATCTTTATCAACTGCGATTAAAGTTTGTAAACCTCCTATTGATTGCATCAAATCTTGGTTAGGAAAAAGGTTGTAGTACAAGTAATAACCCATTCCGATACCAGCGTATACTCCTATTGCTCTGTCTTCTTGTTCTGTATCGTATCCAGCACTTTCTAGAGCTTCCCAAGCACATTCTAAAAAAAGCCGGTGTTGTGGATCTATAATTTCAGCTTCTCTCGGACTAAAGCCAAAAAAGGCAGCATCAAACAGTTCTATATTTTTGAGTACAGAGCCTGCTTTAATTGTCTTATTTGATTGACTGTTTCCATTGTTACTTGCTAAATCAGGAAAAACTGAAACGAGTTCTACTCCATTAATTAGATTCTGCCAAAACTCATCAATATTGTTACTACCAGGAAACCTTCCTGATAAACCAATAATTGCGACTTCTAAGCCGTTAGTTTCAAAACTCATAGTTTTTTCACATTATTTTTACTACTTATTAGCTGTAGCTAACTTGGTTGCTGCCACTAAATCTTCTATGTCGTAGTCAAAATACTTTTTAATTTCTGGCTTTGACGATTTTTTAATCCAGGAAAAAAACCTTGAATACTCAACTCTACAGAAATCAGATTCTGTATCTATATTTTTTTGGAGAACATCTCCTAAATTCCAAAAATTGTGTGGCAGAAAATCAATTGATTTAATCAGTGACATCACCTGATTTGCTGCGTCGTCAGCAGATATTAAACCAGCTTGGACTTTTTCAACTATTGCAATAGCTTGGAAAAAGAAATCATCTCCTAATCCTTGATAGCTAGGAGTTAGACTTTCCAAGTTATCTACATTGAGTGTTGCTAATTCTTCTCCTTTTCCTGCTGCGATTTTAAGTCTTTTTTTAATACCTGCTTTCATCTGACGTGTAAAGCTTCCCAGTAACCAAATACGTCTCCAAGCATCCCAAAGATTAAAATTAGCAAAAGAAATGTACGAACAGTTAACTAAATTATCGTTGTAGTCAAAAAGTTTATGCTGTAAAGTCTCAATATCAGCAAACTGCTCTGTTGAATAATCATTTTTGGCGATCGCCTTAATAATCCTAGCAGCTAAAGGGAGGATGATCGTACAACTATTGACTAAACCAAAAGAGTAAAGAGGGTCAATAAATCCTGCAGCATGAGGAAGTAGATAAAATCTTTCTCCCATACATGAATGTGATGAATATTGTAGGCGATTTGTAGATACCCAATTACGAATAGGTTTAGCCTTTTCAAACTGAATAGCGATACCAGGAAAGCGTGAAAGAAAATTTTGAAACTCTAACTCTGGCGATATTTCAGTTTTAGGAAAGCGCCGCGAGTCAAAATTTACTCCAACACTACAGATGGGATTACTAGATTTTTCATGATTATCAAAGGGAATAACCCACATCCAACCGCCATCAAATATGTGATGAAGAGTTCCTTGATACCAGAAGAGTTCATCTTGGCTGTCTCTGTCTGATTGGATGCAATCATCGTATTTTTTTACCCCAACCATGTGGGTAAAAACACTTCTTGAATGCGTTTTACACTTAATCGGTTTATCTCGTAAATTAAACTGACTACTAAGCAGAGAATTATAACCACTAGCATCAACTAAATAGTTAGCTGTAAAATATTCGCCACTATCTATTTGGATTTTAACTCCTTCTTTGTTTATATTTAACTCTTTTATATTAGTTTTTTCTAAAAGGTTAACTCCATACTTCACAGCCACTTTTGCCATGTAATTGTCTATATCTGGTCGAAATAAGTGACTACTAGGATGAACACCAACTTTGTTACATTCTTGTAGTGTCTGTTTTTCACCTTCTCGATGGTAAATAAAATTAAAAGAGCGTTTTAATCCGCAAGCAGAGGGTGATATATTCTCACAGATATTATCAAAAGAACTCAAATGTGCAATTTCTGGAACAGAATATTGATAACTAAGAATACTCATCATCAAATCTGTATCGGGAGTCATGGCTTCACCGATTGCAAATCTCGGATGAACTTCTTTATCGATCATCAAAACTCGAATGTTATGTTTTGCTAAGATCGTCGCCAAAATAGAGCCTGCAAGTCCAGATCCCAACACAACTACATCAAATTGCTGATTATTGTTGTAATCCATGATAAATTTCTGTGTATAAATATTGTCTTGAGTTGACAGTATGTGTGATCGCACCTGCTGTTGCATAGAAAAGATATTAGAACTTATGCAAAATATCTCTCAAAATCTTATTTCTCTATGGCCACTCAGACTTGTGTCTGTGCCTCTGCGGTTTTATTCTTTTGTGACTAGTACGTAAGTCTTATTGATATTTGAGTACTAAGAAAATTTTTCCGTAGGCTTGCTCTCAGACATTCCTGTGTCCTATTTATGTAAAGTCGTTACTTTAGGATTGTAATTAATGGAGATAAATCAATAGGATTTACCACAACTACTCACATAAGCAATGACATTATTTCTCAACAAGCTTGCTACTAGCTTAATGCAATTCAACTAGCTTGACAATCCCAAAACAATAGGAAAATGTTATGGCCAATACAAAAATGATTAAATTTGAACTTAATAACTATTTTTATTTCTTTAGATAGATGCGTTATAAAAAAATATTTTGTTTTAAAAAAAATGTTTGTAATCAATAGTTGGCAAAATTGTTGTTCAATATCCAAAAACCATTGATTTAAAAGGATTATAGATAAATAGACATACTAGATTTTCTCATCTTCAAGCCAAACTATTTGCCTAATGGTATTTTTTGAAACAGTTGCCCAAAGTGAATGTTAGGATAATGATTATCGTTTACTTGAAAATAATTTAGCGATCACAAATAAAAACTTGCTGAAAAATAGTGTATATTACTTTCATTAATGCAAATCATTTTTAATAATCTGCTAATTTCATAAATTCCAGCGCAGCAGAAATTGTGAGGTGTGAGTAAAAAATGAAATTGGAAGAATTACTGAAAAGCCTGTTGCTCATAGGCTCACTTGTCATGTTGCTAATAACTCCTGCTCAAGGTGAAGACGTACAAGTAAAACGAAAACAATATTCTGCTAGGTCAACGAGTACAAAGCCAAATGAAGATAGGGTAATACCCTCGCCGACTTCAGCACAGCCATTGAAAGCAATTACAAATATTCCCCAAATAAGTGACATTCAGCATCCGTCAACAAGTGCAAATATTTTGGTGCAATCACCCACTCCCAGCGAGTCGAATGCTAGAGAAGTCGTGCTAGTGACGGGAGTCAAGATTACTCCCACAAATCAAGGAATAGAGGTAATTTTAGAGACTAGCAAAGGCTCTCAGTTACAGGTAGTGCCAAAGCAAGACGGTAACACCTATATTGCTGATATTCCTAACGCTCAATTGAGTTTATCTAGTGGTAATACATTTCGCCAAGAAAAACCAGTTGTAGGAATTACTACAGTCACAGCAACTAACATTGATACCAATACTATTCGAGTAACTGTGACAGGAGAGGCGGGAGTACCAAAAGCTGAACTATTTGATAGTAATGAGGGTTTGATTTTTGGACTAGTAACTACTACCATCACACCACGACAGCAGCAACCGCAGACGGAACAAAAACCTGAACAACAGCAGCCGAGGAGTGACACTCAGCCAGAACAACCATCTAATCAAGCTGAGGAGCCAATTGAACTTTTTGTTACAGCCGAAAAACGGGAAGAAAACGTTCAAAATGTCCCTATAAGTATTACAGTTTTACCCGAACAAGAACTTGAAGATACTGGTATTAATTCCTTTAGTGGGATTGCTGCCAATACTCCAAATTTTTCTATTAATTCGATAGGAAGTTACTTCAATAACTACAGTATTCGTGGCTTGGGTAACTCTAACTTCTTATCTAGAGATGCTGTTGGCTTCTTTGTGGATGATGTTCCCTATGATTATGGCAGTTTCTTAAATATTGACTTACTAGATTTAGAACGGGTTGAAGTCTTACGAGGCCCGCAAAGTACCCTCTATGGTAGAAATGCACAAGCTGGAGTCGTTAACATCATCACCCGAAAACCCAGCAATGTTGATGAATTAAAAACTAGAATCAGCTATGGTAGTTATGAAAGTCTGAACACTCAAATTAGTGCTAGTGGACCTCTCATTGACGATCAGCTATTTTTCCGTCTATCAGGAGGCTATTCATCACGAGAAGGCTATGTAGAAAATACTTTTTTAAACAAAGATTTTGGTGGACAGTCAGCAGGTTCAGGTCGCGCTCAATTGCTTTGGACTCCCTCGAAAGATTGGGAAGTGTCTTTTAATGCCTCTTTCGACGCTCGTAATGATGATGCACCAGCACTACTTTTGCGAAGTCAGTCAGATATTTACAATACACAGCAAGATTATGATGGTTTTAATCAGCTTTTTTCTAACACTCAATCGCTAAAAATCTCTTATAACAATCCCAGATTTCGTGTTACTTCGATTACATCTAGGCGCTTCTCTGACCAAGAAACAAGATACGACATTGACTCTACTACTACTGATGTTGGTATTGCGGTATCTGCATTTGACTCAACTGTATTTAGTCAAGAACTGCGCCTCCAATCTCCTCAAGATCAGAGTAAATTTCAGTGGTTAATCGGCGGCTATTTTGAATCAAGAGATTTTAATGCCAATGGAGAAGGTTTCATTATCGGTGTTGATGGCGCACCACTATTTGGTAGTCCTCTAGGAAGAGACCAAACAAATGCTAATACTGATCAAAAAACCTATGCTATTTTTGGTCAAACAACTTATCAACTGACTGAAGCACTATCTCTGACTGCTGGTTTGCGATATGAATCTGTTGATAGCCAAGTAAAAAACCGTCAGCGAGTTTTTGTGTTAACTGATGGCTCTGGTTCTTCTACCATTCTTTCACCTCTAGATAAGGTCGAACAAAATAGTGAAGAATTATTACCTCGTGTTGCTCTGGAATATCGTTTCAACCCTAACTTCATGCTATATAGCAGTATTGCTAAAGGTTATAAACCTAGTGGGGTGAATTATCGCGCTGAAAATGATCAAACTCTGAGATATAAGACTGAAACATCATGGAATTATGAAGTTGGCCTCAAGACTTCTTGGTTTGATAACAAATTAATAGCTAATCTAGCATTATTTCACACTGATGTGGGTGGTTATCAAGTAGCTTTAGCGGATGAAGTAGGCATAACTCGCAACATTGCTAATGCTGAAGTGAGCATCAATGGTTTAGAGTTAGAAATGAGGGCAACTCCAATCAATGGATTTGATATTATTGCTGGATTAGGTTTGGTTGATGCTGAGTTTACTAACTATACTAATCCCTTTAATGGTCAAAGCTTTAATAACAATCAAGTACCCTTTTCCCCTAATTTAACCTATAACTTAGCCCTACAATATCGTAGTCCCATAGGTTTATTAGGGCGGCTTGAAGTTCAGGGAGTGGGAACAACTTATTTTGATGATGGCAACAGGCTTAGACAAGATCCTTATGCAGTGGTCAATGCTCGTCTAGGTTATGAATCGAAAAACTATGGCATCTATTTATTTGCTAACAATCTCTTGAGTACTGAGTATGTCACAAACGGTTATGAGTTTATTGGACAACCAATAGTTGCTTACGGCGCTCCTGCCGTTTTTGGGTTGCAATTCAAAACACAATTCTAAATTTAATCATGAGGTAAGTTATGGAACAACTAACTGGCGTTTCCGAAACCCTATTAATTCCTCTCTACGCTAAATTTTTAGAAACGCAAAGAGAAGATGGAATCATCAAAGATGAAAAAAGTTCAGAAATTATTAACCAATTAAACCTTGACCTGAAAAAATTTTCTCAAGGATTTTGGTCAACTCAAATAAGCTGTGCTGTTAGAACCGAAATTCTTGATCAGGCTGTTGACGAATTTTTAGCAAAAAATCCGGAAGCAGTGGTTGTAAATTTAGGTGCAGGTTTATGTACCAGATTTTCTCGTTTAAATAACAATGTTATTAGGTGGTTTGAGCTAGATTTGCCCCAAGTAAAGCCAGTTTGGGAAATAGTTTTTGAAGAAACAGAGAGGCATAAATTTTTAGCTTATTCTGTTTTAGATTTTTCTTGGATAAAAGAAATAAAACCATTTGTTAAATCACCTATTCTGTTTATTGCTGAAGGTTTACTGATGTATTTGTCAGAAGAAGAGGTGAAGCGTCTATTTAGAGAAATTAATCAAAGTTTTCCCCAAGCAGAAATTTTGTTTGAAGCTCTCAGCCCAATTATTACTTCCAATTCTCAACGTCATGCAGCAGTATCAAAAACTGATGCAGTATTTCAATGGGGTATTCAAACGGGTAAAGAATTAGAAACTTGGGATAAAAATATCCAGTTTATTCAGGAGTGGTACTACGTTGATAGGCATAGTAGTCGGTGGCGTTGGTTACAGTTATTTAAATATGTTCCTTTCTTACGAAAATCAATGAAAATAATTCGGATTAGCTTTAGAGCAGCTTAATTAAGAAATAATGAGCAAGATAAATCTAAGTAAATTTTTTCTGCTGGGCTGTTTGTATGTATCTCAATACATACCATTTGCCTTTTTTTATCAAGCATTACCTGTGTTTTGGCGTCAACATGGGATGTCTTTAGAAGCCATTGGTTTGCTTTCCTTAATTTCCCTACCTTGGATGCTGAAATTTTTATGGTCACCTCTGATAGATCGCTATAGCTTTACTACTTTAGGACATTACCGTTTTTGGATTATTTGCTGCCAAAGTTTCTTGACTTTAACCTTAGTAGTTTGTGCATTTCTTGACATTCAACAAAATTTAGTTGTGATATTAACTTGTTTATTTTTGATGTGCTTTTTGGCTGCTACCCAAGATATTGCCACAGATGCGCTTGCTATTGGTCTGCTTAATCGCAACGAAAGAGGTTTAGGTAATGGGGTACAAAGTGCAGGCAATTACTTAGGTGCGATTCTTGGCGGCGGGGGAATGCTAATTGCACTGAATCGATGGGGATGGACAGCCAGCTTACTGACTTTAGCTTTGTGTGTTTTACTGGCTTTGATTCCAGTTTTACGACACAAAGAGCGAAAGATAACTCGCTCAACTGCGAAAAAGCCGAATTTTATGGCTTTAGTAAATTTTTGCCATCGTCCAGGGATGGGACATTGGCTGTTAATTTTGATACTTTACATGGCAGCGACAACAATGGCAAACACGATGTTTCGACCACTGTTAGTTGATCTTGGGCTATCGTTAGCAGATATTGGCTTACTCACGGGAATTGTTGGCTTTAGCGCAAGTATGTTAGGTGCATTAATCGCTGGGGTTTTGATTACACCGTTAGGACGAAAGCGATCACTAATCTTATTTGGTATTTTACAGGCAGTTGCGATCGCTACATACATTTTACCTGCTATTGGTGTCAAGAATTTGTCAATACTTTACCTAGTCTGTATTGCTGTGCAAATTACTATGAGCATGGCTTACACAATTCAGTTCACAATCATGATGGATAAGAGTGAGCTTTCTACTGCTGCTACAGACTACACACTCCAGACTTCGATTCTTTACTTTGGCGGGATTATTGCTAGTATACTCAGTGGTTTTATCACCAAAGTATTAGGGTATACGGGATTATTTGCATTTTGTATTTTTATTGGTTTGGTGAGTGTAACCGTGATTGCCAGAATTTTTGATGACACTCAACAGGTAGCACCTCTAACAAGTTCTAGCAGCAGATCGCTTTAAATCTGTTAAGAATAACTTTATCAGAATTGTGGAAATTGTTTTGAGCTTTATCAGAGGTAAAAGTGACTAGCACATCTCCAAATATATTACCATTATTAGCTCCTCAAAAAGGGAAATTAATTCTTTCCTGTATTGCGTCTATTATGGCGATCGCAATGGGATTGGTTCCCTTTATTCTCGTCTATTTAATTACCATATCACTATTCAATCCACCCATTGATCCAGCCTATATCTGGAAATTAGTGATTGTTAGCTTTGTTGTGATTGTTAGCAAGTGGATTTTTTTAGCAATTTCTGGCTTTCTTTCCCACACTGCTGCATATAACATTCTCTATGACATCAGGGTTAAACTAGCAGAAAAGTTTGGCACTTTACCCTTAGGTTATTTTAATTACAACTCCAGTGGTGTGCTGAAAAAAGTGATGAATGAAGATGTGGAATATCTCGAACTTTTCATTGCTCATGGTATTCCAGAGATAGTTGGTACTGTTGCTACTTTAATTTTCACAACTGCATATTTATTTACAGTCGATTGGCGGATGACTTTAGCCAGCCTCATCGGTATTTTATTGGCTATTCTAGCTCAAATTTTAATGTTTCGTGATATACAGCCGTTACTCAAAGGCTACTACGAAGCGATGAACCAGATGAATGAGACAATTATAGAATATGTCCAAGGAATGGCTGTAATTAAAGCTTTTACACAGACAACAGAATCCTTTACTCAATATCAAAAGTCAGTCATTAACTATCAAAATTATGAAGAAAAATGGGCTTTACAAACACTCCTTCCTTGGACACTTTTTGTAGTTAGTCTCAGTGCTAATATTATTGTGATTCTGCCAGTAGGAGGCTGGTTATTACTTAATAATAGCCTTTCTATTCCCACTTTAATTTTATTTTTGCTCTTAGGACTAGGCATTTGCACTCCCTTGTTTAGATTTTTACAATCAGCAGAGATTATGGTGCAAACTCAAGAGGGTGTTAAGCGGCTCCAAGAGATTATGAATGAACCACCAATCTTGGAATCAGATCAAGCAATTAATCCCTCTGATTTAACTATAAAATTTAAAAATGTTTATTTCTCTTATCAAGAGAAAGAAGTGCTACACGGAATTAGCTTTACGATTCCAGCCAACAGTATTACAGCATTAGTGGGACCTTCTGGTTCAGGAAAAACAACAATTGCGCGGTTAATTACCCGTTTTTGGGATGTTACTCAAGGAGAAATTTGTCTCGGTGGCATCAATATCAAAGACCTGAAAACAGAAGTCCTTATGTCTAAAATTGCTTTTGTCTTTCAGGAAGTTTTGCTGTTCAATGATACTATCCAGGAAAATGTGCGAATGGGAAACCCCAATGCTTCTGAGCAGGATGTGATAGCGGCAGCAAATTTTGCTAATTGCCATGAGTTCATCGAGGCATTACCTAATAATTATCAAACTGTTGTTGGTGAAAGGGGAGTGAAATTGAGTGGTGGACAAAAGCAGAGAATTTCTATTGCTAGAGCAATTTTGAAAGATGCTCCAATAATTATTTTAGATGAAGCTACAGCTTTTATAGACCCAGAAAATGAAGCACAAATTCAACAGGCGATTTCTACCTTAATCAAACAAAAAACGTTGCTAATTATTGCTCATCGGTTATCAACGATCGCCGAAGCAGATCAGATTATTGTCGTAGATGAAGGTCAAATTGTTGGTCAAGGAAAACATGAAGAGTTACTAACACAAAATGATCTATACCGTAAGATGTGGGATGCTCATGTTGCGGCACGAGAATGGAGTTTTGATATCAAAATATAAAACAATGATTAAATATTTATTCTTAATTGCTGGGAAAAGAAAACAACAGTTTATTCAAGGAACTGTTTTATATGTTATCGCCTCACTTTTTGCTGCCATCCCTTACGTGTTTCTCTATTTGATTCTCAAGGAACTATTTGAACAATCTTTAAATTTAGAGAAAATCATTATTTTCACTATTCTAATTGCAAGCTGTCTTTTTTTACAAGGCATTACCTTATACTGGGCAAACTCAATCAACTATCCAACTAGCTACCGCTTGATTGGCGATTTACGTTTGTGTTTAGGTAATCATATCCGCCAGTTACCAATGGGGTTCTTTGTACAGAGACAAATCGGAGATATCAACGCTATTGTTAACCAGGATATGCAAAATATTGAATCAATTCCTTCTAAAGTATATCCCAAAATAGTAAGTGCGATCGCTGTCCCTACTTTTATCGCTACTTTTCTCTTTTTTATAAATTGGCGTATGGCTTTAGCCACCTTGCCTGGGCTACCTTTGGCATTGTCGATTTTTACCAACAGCCAAAAGCTGATGAAAAAACTTACTAATGACCAAAAACGTGCTCAGGTAGAAGCCAACTCCCGAATTATTGAGTATATTCAAGGGCTTGGAATCATCAAGGCTTTCAATCAAACTGGTACACGTTTTAGCAAGTTGCAAGAAGCACTGAATGATTATAAACAAACAAATTTGGCTTTAGTAGGGAAGCTGATAATTCCCACTGTTGCTTTCGCTGGAAGTCTCGATTTAGGATTTGTGATTATTCTCTCAGTTGGCATCTATGGACTGTTAGGCGGTCAACTCAATGTTCCTACCTTTTTATTATTTTTGGTTTTGGGTTTGCGTTTTTATGCACCCATATATGAGTTGCTAGAGCTTTCTGCCATAATGCGGTTGATGGATGCGGCTTTAGAACGAGTCAAAAATGTTCTGAATACAAAATTACTACCTCAATCTCATCAAGAAAAACAGATTAGCCAATTTGATATCGAATTCCGAAATGTGTGTTTTAGCTATGAACAAAAACCTGTTCTTCAAAATGTTAGCTTTAAAATTCCTGAGAAAACTATTACTGCTTTAGTTGGGCCTTCTGGAGCTGGTAAAACTACGATTGCAAACTTGATTAGTCGATTCTGGGATGTTGACAATGGTGAAGTTTTGCTGGGGGGAGTAAATATCAAAGATTTGCAAACAGACCAGCTTTTATCCTACATCAGTATGGTCTTCCAGGACGTATATTTATTTAATAATACTATTGCCAACAATATTAATATAGGCAATAAGAATGCCACTCTAGAAGAAATCATAACGGCAGCCAAAGCTGCTCAATGCCATGATTTTATTGAGCAGTTGCCCAATGCTTATGACACTTACTTAGGAGAAGGTGGAGCGACTCTTTCAGTAGGTCAAAAGCAGCGAATTGCAATTGCTCGTGCTTTTTTGAAAAATGCTCCAATTGTAATTTTGGATGAAGCCACTGCATCGGTAGATCCAGAAAATCAAATTTTAATTCAACAAGCAATTGACTCACTGGTTGCATCCAAAACACTAGTAATCATTGCTCACCAACTTTCAACCATTATTTCAGCAGATCAGATTTTGGTACTTGACCAATGTCAGTTAATAGAGCAAGGTCAACATAATCAACTGCTTGCTTTAGGCGGACTTTACTATCGATTTTGGCAAAAACAACAAAAAACTAGTAGCTGGAAGTTGAACAGATCAGACTTTTAGAATAAAAGCTTAGTAAAATAATTGCAATTTAATCACTATGAACTTATCATCTGTTAGTCAAAACTTGTTATTGGCATTGTTTGGAACTTTGAGCATAACTTTAGGTGTAGCAAGTTCTACTACCGCTGCTCAATTTAGTGATACTCCTTTATTTAAAGAGGTCAATAGCTACGAAACAAAAATTAATGGTGATTTTGCTGATGTTTACTTTCCTGTAACAGAACCGCAGAAAAATACCGAAACTTTTCCTATTGCTCTGTTTCTGCAAGGTGCACTTGTAGATAAATCTAATTACTCTAAGTTTGCTAGTATAGTCACAAGTTATGGATTTATAGTAGTCGTACCCAATCACTTTAATCAAAATTTTGTTCCTCCAGGGTTTCCCCAAGGTTTTTACTCTGAAGAGGAAGAAGTTAACCAAGTTATTGACTATATAAAGAGTGAAAAATCGAATTATAATTCCCCAATTCATGAAATTATAGATATCGATAAGTTAGTATTACTTGGACATTCATATGGAGGAATTGTGGGACTAAATGCCATTGAGGGAAACTGTATATATCCTTATTGTATCGGTGAGTTTACTCGACCTCAAGAACTTGTAGGAGGAGCTTTTTATGGTAGTGACTTCAATCAATTAGGTATATTTGAACAAACTCCGCCCATTAATAATGATGGTATTCCTATTGCTTTATTAGCTGGTACTTTGGATGGATTAGCTAGCTTTAACGGAATCAAGACAACCTATGAGCAACTTCAGACTCCGCCAAAATATTTGCTCGGTATTATTGGTGCTAACCACTACAGTATTACAAATACTAATAATCCCTTTCCAATTCCTGATTCCACAATTCCAAGCATTGACCAAAATGTAGGAATAGAAACAATTGCCAGATGGAGTTCTCTTTTTTTAAAAGCAACTGTCCTCAATGATCAAAATGCTTTGAACTATGTATATAACCTGGAATATCCACTGGATATAAATGTTAACGTGATTAGCCAATTGAGATATGTTCCTGAACCTAATTCAATATTGAGTTTATTATGTTTTAGTACTTTTGGTACAACTTTATGGTTATGGCGCAAGATTAATTGTGTAACAAAGGGCAATAAATTCAGTAGACCAAAAAGTTTGGCAATCATTCTGAGAAACAGACTCAAATTCAAATTTTTTTTCTTTTAATCCTTTTATTCAGAATACTCGGAAAGTAACAGAAGAAGGGTAAAGATGAGCTTCGTGATCCTCAAAACGGATGAGCGAACAAATCAAATCTTGAAATGTAGTACCGCTTCTAATTAGTCCCCAGTTAGCAAGTTAGCTCAATGGCAATCCCTATTTTACTTCAACTATCTTGGCGTATTTGATTTAATGGAGAATGATGTATTTCATAAAAAATCTACCTTTTTAATTCAATTTACCATTGACCTTTATTCTGGTATTGGTGGCTTCACCCTCGGTTATAAGATTAGCGGTGGTTTTGAAACTGTGGCATTTTGCGAAATCAACTCTTACTGTCAACAAGTTCTAAATCTACGCTTCCCACAAATTCCAATTATCCCAGACATCCATGACATTACAATTGAGTCTCTTGCAAGAATCGGAGTTGGAGAAGTTGACGGCATCATCGCCGGACTCCTCTCTCTGCCCTCCCTTCAGCCTCGCCGGAAAACGCCTTGCATCCAAAGACTCGCGCAACCTGTTCGGGGAATTCTTTAGAATCGCCGGGAATACGAAATGACAGGCGGAGTACGCAAAAGCGATGCCTGCGGCGGGCTACGCCTACGCATTCGTAAAGCCACTATCACTCGGTTAAAATCGACCGCAGACTCAAAAGCAGCTTCTACACAGACAGCGTAACAAGCAACAAATCGGCATCATTCACGGTGAATGATGCCGATTTGTTGCGTGGACGTAGCCCGTCGTAGACATCGCATAATTGCACCTTAGTAGTTAGGCTGACCAGCAAACAGAATGCGTAGGCGTAGCCCGTCGTAGACATTGCTGTTGACTATATGCGGGTACAAATTCTAATACAAAATTAGGAATGCTTCAGTCAATACCTGCTACTGAGAAATTTCTACTGGCAACTGCTGTTCTCGTTTTTCATTTTACCAATATTACGCTTGAGAATGCGGATTGGTATCACTCTATAAGCTCGCCCATATTAAAGTCTATTCTTACCCAACCTTTGAGTCTTCGTAAATTATCAAGAATGAGTAAGGGAATCTGCCAGTGATGTACTATCAGGAAGGGTAAGGGATCGCTCACTTCAAAAACTGCTTCTTTCCCCCGCCTGATGTTTCTTACCCAGGTTTGCAGTTGCTTAAACGATCTAATCTCATTCAGCCGCCAAACTTCGTGGTACAGCCAATAGGTTGGCTTACTATCAGGAAGAGGCTGCAAAGATTCAGCTAGAGGCTCTTTACCAAGATAGGCATCCGCTACTCCTGGATGATTGTAAAACATAGTAATGGCCGAGTGAGTCCGGGGATTACACTCAATTGCGTAAACAGTTCCGTCTTCTGCCTGGATGAAGTCAAAGGAAAGTTGCCCAGTTTTTCCCAGTTCTTTGGTAAAATGACTCGCCCATTGCATTATTTCTAACTGATCGACGTTTTCGTAGTTGACTTGAAAGGCGGATGACTCACAGCAGCAGTACATTCTTGATTCTCCATCTCGCGCCGTAGTATGAGTGCAGTATTCCTTTCCAGGAATGAATTCCTGCATAATCCAGGGATTCTCCTCACTGATGGGCAGACTATTGACAAATGCTGCTGTTTGTAATTCTGTATCGCAAGGTAGCTTGGTGAGATTCAAGCGACGTATTTGATCGTAGGGGATACTTTTAAGAATGTATTTGCGCTTCTCCTGAGAAAAGTCGAAGTTGAGGACTTGTTCGGGATCGGTAATTTTGAAGGATTTGGGGACAGATAAACCGAATGATCGCGCTGTTTCGGCAAAGGCAAACTTGTCATCCAAGAGCTTTGTTACATCAGCATCGAAGTGGAAAAACTCACAAAACTCTGGTAATGGAGGCTTGCCTCGATCGTAGTGGATGACAGAAAAAATCGCTACCGGAATAAAAAAGTCGATCTTTTCTTTTTTGGCGATCGCGTGTAGGGTTTTAACGTAGCCTTCTAAATCTTTGCTGGGATCGGGAACGGTATAAAAGCCTGCAACAGAGTTGGAATATTTATTACCACTTGACCAGAATTTCTCAATGTCAATTATAATAACCCGATGCCCTGCTGCATGAAATGAACGCGCTAGCTGAAGGGTTTTAGTCATTCTAGCGCCAGCAATCAAAATATTTTTGGAATTGGGGTTAACAACAGTTGACTTACTGAATGGTTGCTTAAGAAAGCTCCACAGTAGCGATGTTAAGACGACGATGCAGTTTAAGGGAAATGCGATCGCTAGTAATACAAGAGTGCCCAAGTTTTGGAACACTACAAAAATATGCTTTCTCATAATTATAATTGTGACATAATAGTGGAATTACTGGCTGGTGGATAGGAATAAGGTTAAAAAGACAAGCAGATACCGATCCTGCCATCGCTTCCATGCTTTCTACACTCGTATATATGCTCCTCAAGCCGTCTCAAACTTGCGCTGAACACTTGCTCAAACTCTGGAATAATCATTGACGATGGGATTGCAACAAGCGATCGTCTCTCCATTTTTGGCTCACTCCTTTGAGCGCAAGTTTACTTGTGCTTGAAGCAATGTGTCGTCCACCCAGATGAATTTATAATAGACAACAAATTGTCGTTTTCATTAATTCTCTAAAGTTCGCAATCAAGCAAAGTTATTTGCTTGCTATTACTTAGGGGTTGTAGAAATAGAGGTTTTATATTTTACGTCTTCTCCAAACTGTATGAGTTTCCCGATGCAAAAATCAACCCTCACCCAAGTTCTTAAGGAGCGCAAACTATCGAGTAACAGTAAAGGAATGTGCCAGTGATGTACCATTAAGAACGGTAGTGGGTCGTTAACTTCAAATATTGCATCTTTTCCTCGCCAAATATTTTTAAACCACTTTTGCAACTGCTTTAACGATCTAATTTCATTAAGTCTCCAAAGTTCGTGATAAAGCCAATAAGTAGGCTTACTATCACTCAGGGGTTGCAAAGGTTCAGCCGGAGGCTCTTGACTGAGATAGGCATCCGCCAAACCAGGATGGTTGTAATACATTGTAATTGCAGAGTGAGTGCGAGCATTGCACTCGATCACATAAATTGTCCCATCTTCTGCTTGAATGAAGTCAAAAGAAATTTGTCCAGTCAGTTGTAATTCTTTGACAAAATGACTCACCCACTCCTGAATTTCTGGGCAATCAACGTTTTCGTAATTGACTTGAAAAGCAGATGATTTGCAGCAACAGTGTACCGTTAATTCCCCATTTCTCACTGTACTGTGAGTACAGTATTCTGTTCCGGGAATAAACTCTTGCAATATCCACGGGTTATCTTGACTAATTGGCTTACTTTTAAGATGAAGCGCCGTTTTTTCGGGAGACTCCATTGGTAGCTTGGTCAGATCCAAGCGTAAAACAGAGTCATAGACAATACTTTTGAGAATATATTTGCGCTTTTCGTTGGCAAAGTCAAATTTCAGAACTTGTTCGGAATCTGTAATTAGAAAAGTTTTCGCGACAGATAGCGAGAGTGAAGCTGCTTTTTCTGCAAAGGTAAACTTGTTATCCAGCATCTTCATTGTATCAGCATCGAAGTGGAAATTCTCGCAATAGCCTGACAACACTGGTTTGCGCTGGGAGTCAAAGTAGCTGGCTGCAAAAATGCCTACCGGAACAAAAAAGTCTATATTTTCTTTTTTGGCGATCGCCCGTACAGCTTGAGTATAGCCTTCTAAGTCTTCTTGCGAGTCAGGAACTGTGTAAAAGCCAGCCACAGAGTTGGAAAATCGATAACCACTAAACCAGTATTGGTGGAGATCAAATAAAATAACTCGATGCCCAGCAGCGTGAAACGATCGCGCTAGCTGAAGGGTTTTGGTCATTCTACCACCACCGATTAAGATATTTTTCGGATTCTCGTTCAAAACCACTTGCTTGGCATCCGATCGGCTGAAAAAATTCCACAGCAACGATGCAAGTACGAGGGTGCAGTTAAAGGGAAATGCGATCGCTAGTAATGCAAGAGTGCCCAAGTTTTGGAATATTGCAAAAATCTGCTCTCTCATAGTTGTAATTGTGACATGATAGTGGAACCTTTAGCTGATGGCGAGTCAGAGGTTAAGAGAACAAGGTGAGGCGCGATCGCAAAACGTCAAATACTCAACTAGCTTCCAAGATGATTGTTGAAATAGCAAGCATCTTTATCAATCAAATACTCAATGACCAGTACCGAATCAGTAGATAAATTTAAATCTTTACTAGATAAGCTATTGAATCAAAGAAAGTTAATGATTAAGTGGCATCGCTAGATAAAAATAAAGGAAATAAGCAATATGTTGCAGTTCAAAGCTTATTAGCTTCTTCTAAGTTAGAAGAAAGCTAAAAAGGTGATTTACCCGACATCAGTTCATGCTCAACGCTTGATTAATCATCGTCATAAATAACTCATCTAAAGGAATTCCCATTTTGTTCGCCGTACAGGAAATCACTGCTTTGTGGTCAAAAATACAAAACAACCCAGCTTCTAAAAACCAAGGTTGTCCCTGTGGGTCGATTCGGAAGTCAAATAAACTATAATGGCGACAGCCCAAAGCCAAATGACACTTTTTAACTTCTTGCTGAACTTTTTGGGTGATCGGGTCATTAATATCTACAATCCAACCTGGGACATAATTTTTAGCAGTTGAAGCCAAGTCGCCTTCGATGGGTATTTTGAATTTGTCAGTATAGCTGCGGATTGGTCTGTTTTGAGAATCTATCTGATACTCTTCAAGGGGTAAACCGATTAACTCTCCATCTTTGACAATGATACCGCATCTGACTTCTCGACCGGGTTCAATGAATGTTTCTACAATCACCTCCGAAGCAAATTCAAATGCTTTCTTCAAGGCAGCCTCATACTCACTCTTTTCTTTGACTAAAGACACTCCTAAAGAGTTATCGGCATTTGCGGGTTTGATGACTACTGGAGGTGTAATTGTCGGAACGTCTCCTTGGCGGAGCAATTCTCCAAAAGGCACTTTCACTCCTGCTGCTGCGACAATTGCTTTAGTTTTGGCTTTGTCAGCCGTTAATGCCATGATATCCGCAGTATTACCTATGTAAGGAATCTTAAGCAGGTCGAATAGTGCCCGGTACTCAGTCATTCCAGGAAGACAAAACATTTGTGGCAACATAACGTCAATCTTTTGCGCCGTTATAAATTGTATGGCCTCTAACAGAGAAACCGGTTTAGCGACAGCAATATCTTCTTGACTTAGGGAGGATGGAAATCGCCATTGACCATCAGGTGTGATGTATGCAATCAGAAAGTCATACGATGGATTTGCTGTGGCTATTATACAGCTTTGAGCGTAATTACGTGACAATTCACAATAAAAATCATTGTATGCAGACCCAGCTAAATGAAGGATACGAAGTACTGGCATAATTCATCTTCTAGTTACTGTTATATTCTATATAACAACTGCAATTGTAAAAAATAACTTGAGGTGAGAAGATTTTGAAAACTGGATCGGAAACTTTAAAAACAAGAGTGATAGGTAAATTGCATCGCCATTTTACTATATAAATATACTTTTAAACTGAATAATCCTTAGTTGTTACTGGAGTTTAGACTGGTTATGAGTGCGAAACTGCTAAACAAATCAGATATAAAAGTTTGTTAATAATCAATAGTTAGCACATGCAACTATTAATTATTAATAAACTTCAGTGAGTATGGAATTTAGTCAAAGAATTTGCGTAGGCGTTGCTTGCGCGTCTTGTAGAGAAGTCCGTCGTAGACATCACCTTTCCATTGGAGGGAATTTTTAGACTGGTTTCAACAATAAAGAAAATCTTTTGCACTGTTGGTAGTTCGATAAAACGGTTCAAAAAAGCCAAAACCCTATTGTGGTAAGGGCAGGTGGAGGCAGCCCAGGCTTTGTTTACTGATTTTTTGGTAAGCAATTGCAGACAATGTAACAATAGCGATCGCAAGCCAATCCTTTTAGCCATACCCACCAGTGAACCCTCCTACCAATATCTCTGCACAAACTCAGAATCGCAAAGCCGATCATATTCGGATCTGTTTAGAAGAAGATGTTCAGTCTCATCAAATCACCAATGGACTGGAACGTTATCGCTTTATCCATTCTTGCTTACCCGAACTCAACCACGACGATATTGATATCAGTACAGCTTTTCTGGGGAAACACCTTGACGCACCCTTGTTAATTTCTTCCATGACTGGCGGAACAGAACAAGCCGCAATCATTAACCAACGTTTGGCCCAAGTCGCACAACACTACAAAATTGCAATGGGTGTCGGTTCCCAGCGAGTAGCGGTGGAAAAACCCCAGGTGGCTGATACTTTTGCTGTCCGCAAGTATGCACCCGATATTCTGCTATTTGCAAACTTGGGGGCTGTGCAACTTAACTACAAGTACGGCTTAGATGAATGTTTGCGGGTAGTTGATAATTTAGAAGCTGATGCCTTGATTTTACACATTAACCCTTTACAAGAGTGCATTCAACCCAAAGGTGATACAAATTTTCGGGGTTTACTTGACAAGATTTATACATTATGTTCAAAATTACCAGTACCAGTGATCGCAAAGGAAGTTGGTAATGGCATTTCAGCAGCGATCGCCAAAAAACTGATCGCCGCTGGAGTAGCAGCAATTGATGTGGCGGGTGCAGGGGGTACTTCTTGGGCAAAAGTAGAAAGTGAACGGGCCCAAAATCCCTTGCAACGTCGCTTAGGAATGACTTTTGCCGATTGGGGTTTACCGACAGCAGAGTGTATTACAACTATTAGAGCGATTGCTCTAGATGTGCCTTTAATTGCTTCAGGAGGTTTGCGTCATGGATTGGATGTCGCCGCAGCGATCGCCTTGGGAGCAGATATAGCTGGTTTAGCAATGCCTTTCTTGCAAGCAGCAGCAACATCAGAGACAGCAGTAGCCGAACTAGCTGAAGTATTAATTGCCGAAATCACCACAGTCTTATTCTGCACTGGCAATGCTACCTTGTATCAGTTAAAGCACTCTGGCAGTTTACAGCGCATAGAATAAGTAAATAGGTCATTTGTCATTTGTCATTTGTAAATGCCCAATGCCCAATGCCCAATGCCCAATCACCAATGACCAATGACTAATGACCAATGACTAACTTTATCAAACAAACTTTTGCTAGTTTAGTCGGCACTTTACTAGGACTAATTATTTTCGCTGGTCTAGGAACTACTGGACTATTCTTGCTGATATTAGCTGCTAGCTCCTCTAAAGATACTGGGCCTTATGTGAAAGATAAGTCAGTGTTGGTTTTTGACTTGTCAATGAAAATTACTGATAGCGAACCTAGTTCAGGGGAACTGTTTCAAAACACAATATCAGGTGTGGATGAAGATCAGATGGCACTCCGCAAAGTTGTGGAAACCTTGGAAAAAGCGCGGCGCGATCCACGAATTGTTGGGATCTACTTGGATGCAACAAGTGCAAGCCAAGCTGGTAACGTCGGCTATGCCTCTTTAAAAGAAATTCGGAAAGCACTGGAGGAGTTTCGCGCTGCGGGGAAAAAAATTGTGGCTTATGGCAGTGATTGGAGTAAAAAGGAATACTACCTTAGTTCAGTGGCAGATTCCATTGTACTTAACCCTCTGGGAATGATGGAAATCAACGGTTTGAGTTCACAACCAATGTTTTTAGCAGGAGGATTGCAGAAATATGGTATTGGTGTTCAAGTCGTGCGAGTCGGGAAATTTAAAGGAGCAGTTGAACCGTTTATTCTCACAAAATTGAGTCCAGAAAACCGCGAACAAACTCAGAAATTGTTGGATGATGTTTGGGGAGAGTGGCGCACTGCTGTAGGCGCCACTCGGAAAATTGCACCCGATAAATTGCAAGCGATCGCAGATAATCAAGCCTTACTAGAAGCCACACAAGCCAAAACTAGCGGTTTAATCGATCGAGTACAATACTCTGATGAAGTTATCGCTGACCTGAAAAAGTTGACAAATAGTGATAAAGAAGACAAAACATTCCGACAAATTAGCCTGAATAACTACGCACAAGTTTCAGGTAAATCTTTGGGTGTAGAACGTAACTCCAAAAATCAAATAGCTGTTGTTTATGCTGAAGGCGAGATTGTCGAAGGTAAAGGAGAAGATGGGCAAGTAGGAGGCGATCGCTTTGCCAAAATCTTCAACAAGCTGCGACAAGATAAAGATGTCAAGGCTGTGGTATTACGAATTAATAGTCCTGGTGGTAGCGCTACCGCAGCCGAAGTCATGCAGCGAGAAGTGAAATTAACTCGTCAGGTAAAACCAGTTGTAGTATCAATGGGTGATGTTGCCGCCTCTGGTGGTTATTGGATTGCTAGCGACTCTAATCGCATTTTTGCAGAACCAAATACCATTACAGGTTCTATAGGGGTATTTGGGTTACTATTCAATGGGGAAAAGCTGGCCAGTAATAATGGGATTACTTGGGATTCAGTGAAAACCGCACGCTATGCTGACACTCATACAGTTTCGCGTCCGAAATCGCCTCAAGAGTTGGAAATTTATCAGCGCAGTGTTAACCGTATTTATAAAATGTTTCTGAATAAAGTTTCTCAAGGTCGCAAACTCCCAGAACAAAAAGTAGCAGAAATTGCCCAAGGAAGGGTTTGGTCGGGTGAGGCGGCTAAAGAAATTGGTTTGGTGGATGAAATTGGTGGTTTGAATACTGCGATCGCATACACTGCCAAGCAGGCGAAACTAGGAGAAGACTGGGAAGTGCAAGAATATCCTCGCACTAGCAGTTTCAGAGAACGCTTTTTTGGGCGTGCAACAGAAGAGGTGCGGAATGCTTTCGGGATTGAAGGGACGCAACTCAAATCAGCCAATCCCCTCACCACCGAATTCCAAAAATTGCAACAGGAAGTAGAGATTCTGCAAAAGATGAACGATCCGCAAGGAGTTTACGCCCGCTTGCCTTTCAACTTGAAGATTGAGTAATTTTTTGTAGGGGTAACTCATGAATTGCCCCTACATTTTGTACTTGATACGATTAATTTTGCTCTAAAGATTAATGTTATAACCAGTGCTTTGGATACGTCCTTTCTGCTGCTAAATTATTAAAGATCACAGCGCATAGCACTAGAATCATCGATCCCTCAAAGGCAGGTGTTAGCAGAAATTGCCAGTCCGGTTTCGTCATTATAACGACTAATGCAACAGCACCTGAAGGTGGGTGTACAGTTCCAGTAAACTGCATAATTGCGATCGCACTAGAAACAGCCATTCCCATTGCCAAGGGAGAGGAACCGAAAAAATGCAGAATTATCAGACTCACTATAGCAGCTAAAAGATTACCCCCAATGACATTACGAGGTTGAGCCAAAGGACTGTCAGGGACACCAAAGATCAAGACACTTGTAGCACCAAAAGGAGCCATCAGCAAAGGAGAATTCGTTTTGACAGCAAGGTAGGACGTTGCTGTGATGGCTAAAAAACTACCGATCCAACTCCAAAAAACATGCCGATGATGAGGTGTTTCCATTGGACAGGTTAGCGGACACGAGCGCCATCTACCAAAGGTTTTAAACCAATAATTTTGCCACTTCAACCGAACTTTTTTACTATCGATCATGAATCAACCACTCGATACTCATGACTCCTTGAATTGACTGAGCAAGGCTTTGCTTAAGTTACAATAACATGACATTTACGAAAAAATCTCTAAAAAGTATCTAAATACACAGATTTTTTTGTTTTATTGGAGTTTTGCCTAAATAGGCTAATTTGAATAGCGACGCGACTGATGAGTTGGCCTTGCCAAGGTCGTAATCAGGAGAACGCTTTTTTGGGCGGACAACACAAGAAGCGCGGACTGCTTTCAGAATTGAGGGGACGCAACTCAAATCAGCCAATCTCCTCGCCGCTGAATTTCAGAAATTGCAACAGGAAGTAGAGATTCTGCAAAAGATGAACGATCCATAGGGGGTCTACGCCCGCTTGCCTTTCAATTTGAAGATTAAGTACATATTTTTTGAGCATCAGTGGGCAACAACTCACCGAATACTACGTCAAACTAGTTTTGAGGATTTGTAGTAAGGATTTTAGTCCTTGTTTTCTCAGAGCTAAAGTCCTTGCTACAAAATTGTGTACATATGAATTTAAAAATAAATTACTAGGACGAAGCGCATGAGTTTACCTCGCCAGCGATAAACCAGCTGACATTTGCTGCCTGGATGTGTAAAGTAGTTTAAAGTCAACTACAATTTCCAACCTTTGACAGAATTTTAGATTTGGAATTTTGCTGAAGCAGTCCAGTTAAACGGTGGCTTAAGTATGAAAACAATCTAAAATTTTTTATCTAGATCTAACGTATATTTACATACCGAGCCCTTTTAAAGTATAAAATACGAAATTGAGTAAAACATCCATCTATGGCTAGAAAAACACAACGCCTTTTGCTGCTAATTATTTCTTGTAGTATCACTGGTGTAATTTTAGGAGGTACTGCTGGTTGGGCAGAAAGTAGTCTCTGCTTGGAAGACAGTAAGGTTACAAGTGAGTGTCTAACCCAAGATCCATTCCAAAAAACTATCCAAGGAATGAGTACTGGATTGTTAGCTGGGGCTGGGGCTGCTTTTGGTGCAGTCTGGCAGTTACGGAATGAAGATTGAGCATGAACTACCACTAACCCGAAACTTCGGGTTAGATTAGGTTTCTGTACTAGTTAGCCAGTGCCTACACTTTGAGGAGCAATCATCTTGATTTATATGGCTTTGGAAGAATACCGATCTATTAATGCACGAGCAAATTTCTGGTGTTGTTCAGCTAGATATTGAAAAGAGATGAACTGAGCATTGCCCATGAAGCGGTACACCCAGCGATAAAACTTCTCCAGCGAGTGCCCAGGAAGTTTAACAATGTAATCTACGTAAGTAGGTTTGTCATCTTTCCCCTTTGTATTAGCCTGTAATTTCCAAAAAGTTTAAAACTTTTGCTAAGTATAGCTCCTAAAGATTTCACTCTATAGCCTCCAATACTGCCAAATATGTTGCGCTCTATCTGAACCTCTTTGTAAGATGCAGTTTAAATAGAGTTTTGGAGACAAAATAATATGCAGACCTGTCCTTCTTGCCAACATCCCTTACCCACCATTGGGTTTTACTGCTCAAACTGTCCTCTGCAAATTCGGTGTAAAAACTGCTGTGAAATACTATAACTCCCGGATTATGCTTATTTCGTTATGGGCGCTTTTATTACAAGTACTGGATACCAACAAAACTTGCCATAATGCTATGAGTAAAATAATTGGCGTTGCTGATTCCAAATATGAATTTACTTCACGCAGAGGCGCAGAGTCGCAGAGAGTAAGAGTTGAGAAGAGTTGATTTTTGAATTTCATATTCAAATTCAGCAACGCCCTTTATTGAAGATAAGTGGACTTGAAACAAAAACAGAACTGCCAACTCCGGTTGGTTGTTTCCCCAAGATATAGATAGCAGCTAGGGAAGCAATACTTCTTTGTTAAGCATTTTTATCGGACTTACGGACTGTACAAATTTATTATCTTGTGCATCAACGAAAATACGTCGTTTCAGGCTTTTATCAATCATCTTTTGATAAATAGCGATCGCCTAACTATCGAAAGAATAAAAAATTCAGAATCTATTTTCGAGAATCGTCTTAAGAATAGAACTGGGAAGTGCAGCCTATGGCTATAAACCTTATACAGCAATAGTCACAGAGTTCGATACGAGATTTAAACGCGATCGCAGGGATCTCGGCTCAATACCAAGTTTATCTTTCGTTGCATAGTTAGGTTTATTCATACCTACGTACTTAGGTAAATAAATGTAACTTATTTACAAACTTGAAAAAATGCTGTGTATAGTTACATTGATTACACATAAGGATTTACACTTAAAAAGTGTGCCATTCAGCCATTCATCTTAGAAAAGATTAAATCGCGGAACATCACGACCGATAAAATTTATGCCTCGTTCAATTAAAAATCCAGAAGTTCAGTGGGAATTGGATCGTGTTCGTCAACTTATTCCAGGAAAACAGGTAACTCCATCTCCGATTGACTGGCGTGACCATTGGATCTATCTCCTTATGGTTGATCGATTTAATAATCCTGTGATGTTCCCTAAAGTCCCTTACAATGAGAATTTTGGCGGTTTTCAGGGCGGAACAATTCAAGGAATCCAGGAGCAGCTAGATTACCTCAAGAGTTTGGGAGTGGGGGCAATATGGTTAACCCCAGTATTAAAAAACTGCCAGTTCTTGGATGATGCACCTAGCGAAGGAACTTATCATGGCTACGGTATCCAAAACTTTCTGGAAATTGATCCGCGTTTTAATTCCAATTCAGGGGAGGACGTTAACCAGGTTTTACAAGATTTTATTCAGGAAGCTCATTCTAGAAACATCTACATCATCTTTGATATTGTTCTTAATCATACCGGAGATGTTTTTGCCTATCCATCTGGATCAGAGGCAAACTATAGTGATACGCCTTATCCAGTACGCTGGCGGGATGAGAAGGGGAATGCCCGATCTGATTGGAAGAGTGAAGAAGATATTCATAATCCTGATCCGGATGCAGTTGTTTTTCCAGATGAGCTTCAACGTAATGCTTTCTTTCGACGGCAAGGAAAAGCCAAACCAGGTGGAGCAGAAACAATCGGCGATTTTGGTTCCTTGAAACAACTTCTAACTAGTAACTATGAACTAGGAAATGTCCTAATTTACTGCTTCCAATACATCATGGCACTATATGACATTGATGGATTTCGGATCGATACGCTGAAATTTTTAGACCCAAACTTTGCTTTAAGGTTCGGCAATGCTATCCGCGAATTTGCCTTAAGTATGGGCAAAAAGAACTTCTTTACTTTTGGCGAAGTTTATGATGGTGAACAGAAAATTGCTCAATTTATTGGTCGCAACGTATCCAGTTCAGGGGATCTGGTTGGGATAGATGCTGCCCTTGATTACCCGTTATTTTTTAAGCTTCCCAATGTTCTTAAGGGATTATCACCCCCTAGCGATGTTGTCAATATGTATCAACAGCGCAAGGATATAGAGAGGAACATCATCAGTTCCCACGGAGAGGCAACTAGATTCTTTGTTACTTTTTTGGATAATCACGATCAACGAAAACGCTTCTACTATAGTTCTGAAAGTAATCCCCATCAATTTGATGATCAAGCAACGATGGGATTTGCCTGTTTGTTCTGCCTGCCTGGTATTCCCTGTCTGTATTATGGGACAGAACAGGGACTACACGGCAATCAGTTCAATGATAGTGATCAAAGTATCCGTGAGGCTCTTTGGGGAAAACCAAATCCTTTTGATGTAAACCATCCTTTCTATACAACGATTCAACAAATCAGCAAACTTCGCAACGAACAGCCAACCCTGCGATATGGGCGATTTTACTTCCGTCAGATATCTGGAGATGGATTAAATTTTGGTATCTCTCCCTATCCGTCGGGTGTGCTAGCATTCTCGCGCATCTTAAACGATCAGGAAGTTGTTGTTGTTGCTAACACCAGTACAAGTTTGCAGTTCGCTGGGTTCGTAATTATTGACTCTGATATCAATTCTGATGGTGAAATCTTTAAAGTTTTATTCAGTAACAAATCAAATGCTATTGAGCCAGAAGTAGTTCAAACAAAAGGACCAGGACTAACAATTAACGAGGTAGAGGGTGGAACTTCTATAGGTCCAGTTCGTGTGCTTCGGGTAGTGGTGAAGCCCATGGAAGTTCAAATTCTGGGAAGACCAATAGGCGGATAACGTAGTCCCATTTTCAATCATTTCACATGAATTGAAATACTCTTTACTTTATCGAACTAATGATGTTTGAAGACAAGGATTTGATCGATGAATAAGTTTATCTTAAAAACCCTATGCACAGTTGCAATAGTAGTTACGCTCGTTTTATTTCCTGGAGGAACCTTACACGCTAAGGCTCAATCATCCCCATCAAATGGAATCCTTTCTCCAGCATGTAAGGAGGGAACTGGCACGATTGATATTCGTAAGTATGCAGGTGCTGATTTTAAGAATCCAGAGGAAGTGACTTCTAGCAATGGAGTTCTGAAAACCTCGTTGGAAGTAAAGTATGGGCAAAATGCGATCGCAGGATGTGATGTTGATCTTCGGTCTTATAATGGGAAGTTGGTTGGTCCAACCCTGCGGGTGAAGCAAGGAGATTTGATCCAAATCGAATTGAAGAATAGTCTGCCAAAATTGGCAACCGATACTGCGAATTTAGGTCTTGATGATTCGACTAAATTGCGTGGAACCTACAACGTAACTAATCTTCACACTCACGGTCTTCATGTTTCTTCCAAGGGCAATAGTGATAATGTATTAAAGGAAATGGTTCCAGGGGAATCCTATGACATTGCCATACAACTCCCTAAGCAACATCCAGGAGGAACCAACTGGTATCATCCCCATTTACACCACTCCACTGCAATGCAGGTTTCTAGTGGTATGGCAGGAGCATTGATTGTTGAAGGAAAACTTGATCAATTGCCAGAAATTATCTCTGCTCAGGAGAAGATATTTGTGTTTCAGCAGATTAGCTATGGTGAGGACGGCAGAATCAGGGATTATGGGCGATTCGGCCCGGGTAAATGGCAAAAAACTGGTAGACAAATCACAGTGAATGGGCAACTTGCTCCAAAAATTACCATGCATCCCGGCGAAGTTCAACACTGGCGGTTTATCCACGCTGGTATCCGCGAAACCATTGACGTTCAATTACAGCAAGGAAAGCAGGTATTAAATCAGGGTGACATAACGGATAACGGTGAGACAACGATTCATCTAGTCAGATCGGACAAGTTGATTAAGCTGAATGAAATTGCCGTTGATGGCATTCCGTTAGGACATTTAGATTCTTGGGATACCGTTGAACTTCAACCAGGGTATCGCAGTGATTTGCTGGTTAAGATAGATAAGCCAGGAGACTATCAACTTGTGGATTTACCATCATCGAAGGGTTTAATTGGAGCAGAACAATATGGTCATCTTCTCGCTACGGTAGAAGTGAAGGGAGATCCAGTCACGATGCCATTACCAAGTGAGGCAGAGTTGGCAGCAGTCAAAGTGGCAGAAGTGCCTCCAGAGATTACAACCGAGGAGGTCAAAGGAAAACAGAATGTCGTCTTTAATCTGTTTTGTGAACCCTCTACAGATTGTTCAGGAAAGGTTCAATCTGTTGTTTTTGATGTTAATGACACCCCCTTTGATGATCCCAAAAAGCGAACTCGATTTCTAGAACTGGGTAAAACAGAAGAATGGAGTTTAGCAGTTGGTAAAACACCAGCATCTGTTCCAGGACATCCATTTCACATCCATATCAATCCCTTTCAACATACCCGTTTAGGTCCTGATGGTAAGAATGAAACCATTTGGCGGGATACTTTGCTGGTTATGCAAGGTAAACCTGAAAAAGTGCGTACTCGCTACACCGATTTTGATGGTCAGTTTGTGCTTCACTGCCATATTCTTGACCATGAAGATGCAGGTATGATGCAGTTAGTCAATGTAGTCAAGCCAAACCAGATACCAGGCAATCCATTAGCGACAGCCGCACATTAAGCCTACAACAGGGTTGAGAAATGCTAAACCAAAAGCTCAACTTTGTTGTTGCTATCAGACAACGGATTCTTAAGGAGATAGACAAGGATCAATGTCGTTTGTCAAAACTTCTTGAACCGTGAATTCCTATTCCACAGTCAACCATCGTACTTGAATTTGGAGGCAACTATGCCAGATACATCATATAAATTCGTCAACACCAATGAGTTCACGCCTAACCCAGCAGAGCCTAATGACCCTAAGCAACGTTGGCAAACAATCGGTGATATCGTCACTTACAGCCAAAACAACAACACCTTCACTCTAAAAACAGCAACTCGTCCCGGACCTGTCATCTCTTTCCTCTCTAAAACTGCTTTCCGGGTACGCTTTAGCCCTAATCCAAGTTTTGATTACAGCAAGGATAAGTCCTATGCCGTTGTCACTCAAGACCTACGTTCAAAGGAAGAGCAGGATGGGAACCAGGCACTCAGTCTAAAGGTGCAAGATACAGACGCAGAATTGATCATTAAAACTGAAGTTTTAACAGTAAGGATTAAGAAAAAGCCATACGCAATTTTGGTCTACCGAGGCACTCAGCTTATTCATCAGGATCAACCAGACTACAATCTTGTCTACCTACCCGGAGAAAAAGTCATTGCCAATTTTAAGGTTTACCCATCTACTGCAAAATATTGTGGGCTAGGGGAAAAAGCAGGAATCAATTTGCTCAAGAATGAGTTCACTCTCAACTATTTTAATTACGATAATTTTAAGTATGTGGGAGGAGCAAAGGATCCTGGACCACTCAATCCGAGTGTCCCGCTTTATGCATCCATTCCGTTTTTGATTGAGAATAACCTTAATCCAGAAGGAGAGTACGCAGGCTCGCCCTACAGCTACGGCATCTTTTTTGATAACCCCTCACAGGCGTTCATTAACATTGGCGCAAACGATTACTCTGACATGAGGGGTAAGTATTACTTTGGTGCCCTTTATGGCGAGATGAATTATTACTTCATGGCAGGGGAGCATTCTGCTGAAGTTTTACAACAATATACGACCTTGACTGGTCGTTCCCCCATGCCTCCAAAATACGTTTTTGGTTTTCATCAAGGAGGCTACGGCTATTACAGTCGCTATCTGCTTTCGATCGTTGCTAACTCTTATCGGGCAGTCCGCATTCCTATTGACGGCTTGCACATTGATGTTGACTTTCAGGACAATTACCGCACATTTACCCATAGTGAGCTGAAATTTCCCAATGCCAAGGAGATGTTTGACAGTTTGCATAGTATGGGCTTCAAATGCAGCACCAATATTACGCCATTATTGACCTTGAATTCGCTCGATCAGAATAGTGAGTATACTACCTACGAACAACTAAATGCGATCGCCACAGCAGGAGGCTTACTTTATGACCTACGAGCTGGAGATCCCTTTCCTAGTGACAGTGAAGTTAACCTCTATATTGGTGAGGTTGGCTATGGAGAAAATCTTGGCAGTAATCCATTTCCTACCCCTGGAAAACTTCCCAATGAGAAAGGAATTACACCTCTGGGGTCTCCGGGATATTATCCCAATTTTGAGATGCCAGAAGTACAGGAAGTCTGGGGTGAGCAATACAAGCATTTGATCAAGAATTTGGGGATGGATATGATTTGGCAGGATATGACCGATCCAGCTCAAAAGGGAGATGATCCAAAATATCCTAACAAAACATTTCCTCTTAATTTGCTGCAATTTAACGGTGAGGAATACGTACCTCACGGAGTCATCCACAATGGCTATGCTCTCAACCTTCTAAAATCCACATATGAGGGAGTGGATAAACTGCGTCCTGATAAGCGTAATTTCATTATTGCCCGTGGTGGTTATGCAGGAATGCAGCGTTATGCAGCATTATGGACCGGTGATTCTGGATCAAGCTGGCAGTTTTTGCAAATTATAGCAGTCGCCATCTTAGTTAGGACGTAGAATATATAGAGAAGTGATTGATTTCTGCATTCGTATGGCAAACCCTTACAGTTATGATCTA
>NZ_JBALDE010000080.1:0-33947 GCF_036917515.1 Nostoc sp.
TCTTCTTTTTCCATTTTTTCTAATCTCCGTAGACTTACAGTATGGACAATGCACAGTATGAACCCTCTCCTCATCCCTTTATTATGCAACACCTCATTGCAGTGCTGTGTGTACGAATCTCAGTTGTATGCTCGTCAATCGCGACAAACTCGATTTTTTCCAGCATGACGTGTCCACGTTCCGGCATACCTAAGAATTCAAATGTCTGCACGAGCCGTCTATCTTTAGCTACTTCGTGAAAACAGCCAGTAAATTCATACTCATTACCGTCTTCTGATTGCTCAGCAATATGCCAGCTCCCGCCGTCTTTACAATCAAAGTGATACACTTTCATTGGATTACCACGACACCACCATTTAGCGAAGAGTTCCTCTTTGATATACGCCTCGAATACCTTTTCTAACGGAGCATTGATTGTGACGGTACCCAAGATGTTTTGTGAATTCTCTGGGACTGTTACTTTGAGATGTGCCATACAGTAAGACTCCTATAAGTCAATTTTCTTCTAATAATTTTTCCAAAGCATCGAAGCGGGTACCCCATACTTTTTCATACTCACTTAGATGTGCTGCGGCTACTTTGATAGTCTTTGGTGTAATATGAATAATTTTCTCCTTACCACTTCGACACTTGGTAACGAGTCCTGCTTTCTCAAGCACACTGACGTGCTTGGCAACAGCTGCCAAAGACATAGCATATGATTTTGCCAATTCGCTGATAGTGTGTCCCCTTTTCGATACACGCTTAAGAATATCTCTCCGTGTTGCATCGGTGAGAGCACCAAAAATCATATCAAGAGCAACATTTGATTCAACCATATGGTTGAATGATAAGCCAAGATACATATTGTGTCAAGTATCCCAATCATTCGATCTTGAGTATGACTGTCTTGTTAAGACCATAAGGTGCTTGACGGTTTAGATGTCAAATTGCACCTTGTCAAATACTGGTGATGTTGTCTTCGTGCCATTCGGCACTAGAGTATCAGCAACGGCAGAGGGAACAGAGGGAGCGCAAACGCCAAGAGGAACATGAATTCCAGGCGGCACATTAAGCGTTTTTGCAAGCTCAGTATGGGATTGAACCAGATAGACGTTTGTTCAAACGTGCCACAGGTATTTCCCCTCATCAGTATATAATTAAACAGCGAGTAGAGCAGGCGAAGCTGCTGCTCTCAAAAACGGATTTAATGATCGCTAACATTGCACAACTTGTGGGGTTCTCCAGTCAAAGCCATCTTACTCAACAGTTTAAACGCCTGACTGGAATCACACCGAAACAGATTCGTTAAGATTATAAAAATCTGATAAAGCGTTGTAAGAATCTGAAAGAAGTCGAGCATTGGAACTGAGTACACTCTAGATAGATACAACTAGGAGATACCAATGCAGCTTCCCCCAGATATTGAGCAACATACAATTGCACAAGCTTTTGCCGCTCATCTGGCACTCGTGGTCAAGGACATCCAAGCTTGGGTTGACTTATTTGCCGAAGATGCAGTCCTTGAATTTCCCTATGCTTCTGCTTTGAGTTTACCAGAACGATTAGAAGGCAAATCTGCCATCTACAACTACATGAAAAATGCCTCAGCACAGATGCAAAATTTGGTATTTACAAACATTCGTGTCTACTCAACGTCAAACCCTAATCTTCTATTTGGTGAGGTTCATGGGGAAGCTGTAATTGTCGCTACAGGTCGTCACTATCAGCAAGATTATGTGATGCGACTGGAAACCAGGGACGGCTTGATCATCCATTACCGTGAATATTGGAACCCGATGCCTGCTCTTGATGCGTTCGGTAGCGCACAAAATTTGTGTCAATCTTTCAATCCAGACTATGCAGAGTAACGAAAGGGAGAAAAGAGGTATGAGAATTGTGATTGCAGCTGCATCCAGCAAGATTGGACGACGCACCGCAGAGAAAATCATTCAGGCTGGAGCCGAAACTATTCTTTTGGCACGACATCCAGAGAAGTTAGCTGATCTAGTGACTCAAGGTGCGACGGTGAAGCCAGTCAGCAGTGATGATACTCAAGGCTTGATCGATGCAACGCAAAATGCAGATGCCTTGTTTTGGCTGACTCCACCGAAACTTGATGCACTAAACTTACGTGACTGGTACATTCAGACGGCAATGACTGGAGCCAAAGCAGTGCATGAAAACGGCATCAAACGAGTCGTCAACATTTCTAGCATCGGTGCGGGTGCAATACCAGATTTGGGTACAATCTCATTTGTCGGAAACGTTGAGTCGATCTTCAACCAGAGCACAGCGAATGTGCTACACCTGCGTCCTGGCTATTTCATGGAGAATTTCTTGGAGCAAGTTGAGTTCATTCGGCGAGACCACACCGTATACTTCCCCTATGCCAGTGACCATGATATTCCTTGGATTAGTACTGATGATATCGGCGATGAGGCAGCAAACTATTTACTTGATGATGCTTGGGCAGGGCAGTGGACTCGTAATCTGATGGGGCCAGAAAATTTAACGCTTGTTGAAACAACTGCTATCCTTTCACAAGTGCTTGATCGTTCTATCAAGTATGTTCAGGTGACTATTGAATCAATACAGCAGTACCTTGCATCGACAGGAGCGACACCTGATGTACAACGAGAGCTAGGAAATTTGTTCCGCGCTCTTGGCAATCCTAACGGAGTTTACGCTACAGTACGAACACCTGAAGCACTCACACCAACAACGTTTGAGCAGTTTGCAAAATATAAACTACTGCCAAACATCTGCTGAATGTCATTATCAATACCTCTGCTCCCCCTGCTGCACTCGCTCCAGGTTCGAGATGGTTATCAAGTCCACGAATCAGTGACTTGCGGTTGAGCAAGGCGATCATGAGTCCGTTTTCTTGTGAAATCGGCGAGCAAGCGGATGAGGTGCGGGGAAAGTATGATCAGTCCATAAGGGCGGTTTGGTGGCGAAGTATTCAACTAACGTGTTGAGTAAGCTGCTGTAAGCGGAGTGCATCTCTAAAAACTTTAGGCAGGCCGATTCTGCATCCTTTAACACAAAACCCGCCTGTGCTAAACTTGCCCGTGACTGCTCAAATTGTTCGCGTGTGCGAACTTTCCATTCTCCCTCACCATACACTTTTACTTCAGTTGAATCCACCACAACATGGATCGCCTCATCCTTTGGGATTACAGGCAGTTCCACGGATAATTTGCTCAAACGACGGCATAAGGTGGAGTGATCTGGCACTTTCAACTCAATTTCCATTCAGATAAACAGTGATTCTAAAAATCATAAGAGTTTGCCGCCCTGCTAAGTGAAATACCGATTGTACAGTTCCCATCGTAGCGTTGCTTCTCCTGTCAAAGACGCTACGCGACACTTTTAAAATGCGTTTGGGGATGGGTACTGTCTTAGAACAATCGGGGGATGGGCTTGTAGAGAAGGCTAGCAGTTCATCCTTATGCCGGATCAGTCTGTGGCAGTACGTCCTAATCGGCGTCGATACCGGAAGGCTACCAGAAAACAAACTCACCAAGGAATTGATTAACTACCGCGACTCACTCAAAGCTAACGTCACTGAACAAGGTGAAAAATTGCTTGGTGGTAAGCACATTCTTTCTAAAGCTGATGAGTAAGGTAGTAAACCTACTGTTCTAGAAATTGTGTAAAATAATTCCTCTGACTTGATGCTATTAACCCTTCATGCAAATGAAGGTTTTGAAACCTAAACTTTCAGTCACCCGGAAGTTTTGATGAGGTTTGGTACTGTGAAAACTGTGATGAATTTTGATTGACTCACAACAGATGATTATGTAATAGTCATTGGAAATAGGTTTACTTCTGAACCAAGTCAGCATTTAAAACCGAGAGGGATGAGTATCCCTACTCATCCCCCAACTTTTGCTCTCTTCCCCATTCCCCAAAGGCTGATGATCGGAATTTGTAACGATTGCAGTAAATCAAGTAATTTAACCAGACTCCCAAGGAGCGCTATCTGTAAAGAGTGCGTTGAGAAATTAAAATCGATAACTGTGATATACCCAAAATCCCAAAACTTTCACTTACCCTGAATTAAAACATGACTAAGCTGATCGAATACGAAGAAGCCAGCGACGAAGTTCGTGTAGTGTATGACGACATTCGCATTACACGTCAGAATGACTACATCAATAACTTTTGGAAAGCCATAGCCAACCATCCTCCCACTCTGCAACGAACGTGGCAAGCGTTAAAGGAAGTAATGGTTAGCCCTGGTGAAATCGATCCACTGATGCGCGAACTGATTTATATTGCCGTGAGTGCGACGAATGGCTGTGAGTATTGCATCGCCTCGCACACAGCAGCAGCACGTGCCAAGGGTATGAATGATACTATGTTTGGAGAACTAATGGCGATCGCAGCCACTGCCAATATGACCAATCGCCTCGCCAACGGCTATCAAATTCCGGTGGACAAGAAATTCAAGACGTAATAGTTTAGCCTTGTCTATCCCTGGTTAAAAATAAGATTTAGCAGAATTATTTACTATGCCCAAGGTTCAGATTAACGGGATTGATCTATTCTACGACATTAAGGGAACGGGTGAACCTTTGCTATTAATAGCTGGCTTTCTTTGCGATCATGCTTATTGGTCGCTGATTATGCCAGCACTGGTTTCGCAGTATCAAGTCATTCGCTTGGATAACCGAGGTATGGGAAGAAGTTCTGCTCCCGAAAACCCCTATAGTCTGAAACAGATGGCTAGTGACGTTGCAGGATTGCTCGATCGCATCGGAATTGATCGGGTACATCTAGCAGGCCATTCAATGGGTAGTCAGATAGCCCAAGAACTAGTGTTAGCACACCCTGAAAAGGTAAAAAGTCTGATGCTACTTTCATCTTTGGCAAAAGGTGATGCATTATTCAATAGCATCATCGAGACTTGGGGCGAACTTTCTAGTAATGTAGACTTAAAACTTTATGAAAAAGTCGTATTGCCGTGGATATTTACAGATGCTTTCTACTCAATTCCTGACATGATCGAAGGTCTGATTGAATTTGCTATCAGATATCCTTTCCCACCTGCAACTCATTCACTTTATCATCACAGCCAAGCCATCCTTAGCAGTGACACAATAGACCGCCTCCAAGAAATTCATTGTCCTACCTTAGTTCTGGTTGGTAAACAAGATATTCTTACCCCGTTAAAGTTTTCTCAACAACTTGCTCAAGGTATTGCCAATGCTGAACTTGTAGTCATCGAACGTGGTGGTCATGGCTTTTTGATTGAGTCGCCGGATGCTGTGGTTTCGGCTATGCTCAAATTTTTGGGGAAGTTGAAGCCAGCTTATAGCAATTTTTGATTATTAAGAGACTTTACCAAATCCACCGCCGCCAGGAGTTTCTATCACAAAAATATCTCCAGTTTTCATCTCTACTGTTGCTGTACTATCTAAATCTTCTTCAATTCCATTCTGTCGTTGTATCCAGTTGCGTCCTACTTTTCCTGCTTCCGCACCATTTAATCCAAAGGGAGGAACAAGCCGATGACCAGAGAGAATATTAGCTGTCATCGGTTCTAGAAATCGAATACGGCGGACAACTCCATTACCACCCGAATATTTTCCTTTGCCACCGCTATCAGGACGAAGACTAAAGCTTTCTAAAAGTACAGGATAACGGGTTTCTAAAACTTCTGGATCGGTCAAGCGGGAGTTAGTCATGTGGGAATGTACACCATCAGTACCAGCAAAATCAATTCCGGCACCAGAGCCGCCGCAAATAGTTTCATAATATTGATATTGATGATTACCAAAAGTAAAATTATTCATCGTTCCTTGAGAAGCAGCCATAACACCCAAAGCACCATATAAAGCATCGACAATAGTTTGAGAAGTTTCTACATTACCCGCGACTACTGCGGCTGGATAGGTTGGGTTGAGCATACAGCCAACCGGGATAATAATTTCTAGAGGATTAAGACACCCGGCATTGAGAGGAATATTATCATCAACTAAAGTACGGAAGACATATAAGACTGCTGCTTGAGTTACAGCTTTAGGAGCATTAAAATTACTATTTAGTTGTAGAGATGTCCCTGTAAAATCAATAGTAGCACTACGGTTTTCTGGGTGAATAGTTACTTTAATTTGAATTTGTGCGTCATTATCCATTTTATAAGTAAATGAGCCGTTATTGAGAACTGCGATCGCACGTCTAACAGACTCCTCAGCATTAGCTTGCACAAATTTCATATAAGCTTGAACAGTATCAAGCCCGTATTGTGAACCCATTTTATAAAGTTCTTGTACTCCCCGTTCATTGGCGGCAATTTGTGCTTTAAAATCAGCAATATTTTGGTCAGGGTTACGAGCAGGATAGGTATGATTTGAGAGATGCTTTCTGACTGCGGATTCTTTAAAATTCCCCTCTTCAACCAAGAGAAAATTATCAAAGAGAATTCCTTCTTCTTCTACTGTGGTACTGTGGGGAGGCATAGAACCGGGAGTAATTCCACCAATATCTGCTTGGTGTCCGCGAGAAGCAACAAAAAATAGGGGAGTAGGAAATGGATTATTTTCACTACTTTCCAAAAAAACAGGGGTGATTGCAGTGACATCAGGAAGGTGGGTTCCGCCATTATAAGGGTTATTAGATAGATAGACATTTCCTAGTTTGAAAGTGTCGCCTTTATCATTAATTAAACTGCGGACACTTTCACTCATTGAGCCTAAATGTACGGGAATATGAGGAGCATTTGCTACTAATAATCCCGATGAGTCAAAAATAGCACAGGAGAAATCCAGTCTCTCTTTGATGTTCACTGATGTAGCTGTATTTTGTAAAACAATCCCCATTTGTTCGGCGATAAATTGATATAGATTTTTGAATATTTCTAAGCGGACGGGATCGGGTTGAGGTGTTGTGTACACTTTTAATTCCTTAAAAAATTGTGTAGTCATCGCTTAAGCGCTTTTTTAAACACTTCAATGTTTACTATTAGCTATCACTGTCTACTTCGGCGGAAGCGAAATGTGTAAAATTTCGCCGATTGTAGAGAATCCGGCGCGGGTGTAAATTCGCACTTCTTCTTGATGTGCCGCCATGAGAAACGCCACCGTAACACCTGCCTCGAAAGCTTCTCGCACCAACCGGGTTGTTAAGGCTCCTGCTATGCCGCGTCGGCGAAAAGCAACACGCACACCGATACCAGCGATTTCTGTCATCTGATTTCCCGGCACGGAACACATTCCAGCCCCCACAGGTTCGCCTGTTGCAGCAACACGAGCAAGTATAGCGATTCCGCCTGCTGCTAGACTATTGCCAAGACGTTCACCATCTTCGGGGCTTGGTGCAGACTCTCCGTAAGCCTCATTTTGCACCGTAACTGTAGCAAGTATCTGGGCGTCTGAAACTGGCACAATTAATTCAATATCTGGGGGAGCAGCAAGCAATTGCTCTGAACCAGGAGTACAAATCATAAGTGGCAAGCGTCCTTCAACGGTGAAACCAGCAGCTACTAGTGCCTTCTCAACAGCAGGCGCAAGGGAAGCAACGTACTCCAAACGCGGTTTTCGTTTGCGACTTTCATAAGCAGCGATTAGTGCCTTGACGTCGGTGGGTGAAGGTGTGGCTGCGTCATTGGGGATGGCATAGTTAAGAAAAGGATTGGGGCTATGGCGGTTAAAGCTAACCAAGAAAGGTCCTATTTGTTCCGTATCACGTTGCTGGCTTGCCGCGAAGCGCAAATATGACTGAATGCGAGAGTCCATGAATGAATAGCCTTTTAATTATAAAACCGTGTTGAGGTTAGTGTGGTAAAAGTAAGTACTTTCCAGCACAATAGCTAGTTTATAGACGTTCTAAAATTAGATGGTTTTGTTCAGTTAATCTCGCTTGCCAATTAAGCTCTACTACAATTGTGCTAATTTTTTCCACAATGATCGCAGGCCCATTAATACTATCTTTTGCTTGTAAATATTCCCGTCGATAAACAGGAGTATCGTGCCATTTATCAGCAGTAAACATCTTTACTATCTCAACAGATACGGGAGCTTCATCTAAAGGACGAGTACGAATAATTAAAGGTTCTTCGGGAGTATCCATTTTCTGAATTACTTCCACTGAAGCAGATTCAACAATTAAGCTTTTTTCTAATTGAATAAAACCATAGCGAGATTGGTGTTCAGCCTCAAATTCTTGTTGCATCAATACCAAATCATTAGCAAAATTAACGGTTAAGGTAGAGTTAGTACCCTGATATTTTAAATTAGCTTTTCGGATTACTTCTACTTGACTCAGTGCCTCATCTATTTCACTTCTAGCTTGAGTTTCTAAATATTCCATTAACTGCTGTAGTTGAAAGATTAATGCTTGAGTTAAAGGTTGCTCAACTCCTCCTTCTCTAATCGCCCGGACATCAGCTAATCCCATCCCATAAGCAGATAAAGCTCCAGCATAAGGATGTAGAAATATTTTTTTCATTCCCAAGGTATCGGCAATTAAACAAGCAACCTGCCCACCTGCACCGCCAAAGCAACAAAGCACATATTGGGTAATATCATAACCGCGTTGCAGACTAATTTTTTTAATTGCGTTCGCCATATTTTCCACTGCGATCGCCATAAATCCTGCGGCTACTTGTTCAGGAGTACAATGATTTAACGTAGCGGCTTGAATGTCTTGGGTTAATTGGGTAAATTTTTGAATAACAATATCTTTATCTAAAGGTAAATTGCCATCCATGCCAAAAACCGAGGGAAAATATTGTGGGTGAATTTTACCTAACATTACATTGGCATCAGTAACCGCTAATGGCCCGCCACGTCGATAACAAGCAGGCCCAGGATTTGAACCAGCAGATTTAGGGCCAACACGATAACTAGAACCATCAAAAAAGAGAACAGAACCACCTCCAGCAGCAATGGTATTAATTGCTAATACAGGAACTCGCATCCGCGTCCCAGCAATTTCTGAATCTAGTTGTCGTTCATATTCTCCTTTAAAGTGGGCAACATCTGTACTTGTCCCTCCCATGTCAAAAGTAATAACTAACTCGAAACCTGCCCTTTTACTAGTTTGAACTGCGCCAACAATACCGCCAGCCGGGCCACTTAAAATACTATCTTTTCCTTGAAATTGTTCGGCTGCGACTAAACCGCCGTCAGATTTCATAAACATTAATTTAACGCTGGGTAACTGACTTGCTACTTGGTTGACGTAGTGACGTAAAATAGGAGTTAAATAAGCATCGACTACTGTTGTATCTCCTCGGCTAACCAACTTCATTAAGGGACTAACTTGATGTGATACAGATATTTGAGTAAAGCCAATCTCTTGAGCAAGCTGGGCTATTTGTTGTTCGTGTTTGGGATAGCGATCGCTGTGCATAAAAACAATAGCACAACTCCGAACTCCTGTATGGTAAACTGCTTGTAAATCACTTTTAACTTGTTCAATATTTATAGATATTAATTCATTTCCGTTAGCATCATAGCGTTCATCTATCTCAATCACCTGTTCATAAAGCATCGTTGGTAGAATTATCTGGCGCACAAAGATGTTAGGACGATTTTGGTAGCCAATTTGCAGCGCATCTTTAAACCCTTTGGTGATCAGAAGAACAACCCTGTCTCCTTTCCTTTCTAACAGTGCATTGGTTGCTACTGTTGTCCCCATTTTCACTACTTCTATCGCCTCAGTAGAAATGGGTTCGTTGCTAGCAATACCCCTGATATCTCGAATACCTTGGATGGCAGCATCTTGATATTGTTCGGGATTTTCTGAAAGTAGTTTATAGACTATAATCCATTGCTGATTAGGCAAAGTCACAATTAAAAAACGTTCAGGATGTTTTGAAACTCCATCGATAATTGCTTGATTATTAGTAACAGCAACAATATCTGTGAATGTACCACCACGGTCAGCAAACACCTTCAACATTACTCTGTTTCCTCAACACTATAGAGGTAGCATAACAATAGAATTTGAAGTGTTTATACTTCCTCAATTTTAAGTTTTGCTTTTTCAGCTAGTGAAACGAGTTAGCGTAGGCGTAGCCCGTCGTATACATCGCTACATTCAACCCAAATATCGCATCTGAAAAATTGTAGCTATTGCAACCAGTAAGTTTAAGTATTCTTAAATTCATAATCATGCTATTATAAAACCAATATCAAATCGGTTCTGGTGGGGATCAGCCATCAGACGCAAGGGGGAAAGTTCGGTGTAAATCCGGCACTGTCCCGCAGCTGTAATGAGGCTTATGCCTCAAAGTCAGAATGCCCGCCGAAAGTAACAGACAAACTCACATCCATCTGCGAGGTACAGGTGAATATTGCCATAAATATTTCAAACATATATCAGTTTCACATTCTCATAGTGCCAGAGATACGCCACGGACTACTTATGGCTATGAGATTATAGGCAGTTTATTGATAATTGCAATTGCGGTTTGATGTAACTGTCATTTACGCTGGTTTTTCCTTGGCGTGAAAGCTTTTATAACATCATTTCTGCCAAATTTACTCAATAGCTATGTTGCAGTTGCAAGACTGCGACAAGATGTCATATCTGCGATTCGGACTTAATCCTACACACTTCAAAATTAATGCTCGATAAACAACATAGTTTATTTGTTTGCACGACCTGCGCCAGCGTCTGGCAAGATGGTAAACGAGTTGGTGAAAGTAAAGGTGAGCAACTACTACTACAGCTTCAACAACTTGCATTCAATTGGGAATTGCGAAATAAATTCTCTATTCAGGGAGTTGAATGCATGAGTGCTTGTAACCGTTCTTGTGTTATTGCCTTTACAGCAGAAGGGAAATCAACTTATCTCTTTGGTGATTTACCAGATGACAGCTGTGCATCTGCTGTACTGAAATGTGCAACTCAATATTATACTAAGCCTGATGGCTTACTACCTTGGTCAGAACGACCTGAACCTTTGAAAAAAGGGATTTTAGCAAAGATTCCACCACTAAATAAGTGGGCAAAATTAAACATAAGTTGTTGTTAATTGATGACTGGGTAAAATTTCCCAGTTCTTAATCTCTAGTACTTAAATCATTAATCTTGAAAGGAATAGAAAGTAATGCAGATTCAAACAGCAACCTTAGGCTATCCTCGCATTGGAAAAAACCGGGAAGTCAAGAAAGCGCTAGAAGCATTTTGGAGTGGTAATATAGAGTCAGAATCATTACTCCAAACCGTGCGAAAAGTTGAGGAATCTAACTGGAAAACTCAACTTGAAACCGGAATTGACCACATTGGAATTGGAGACTCAACTCTCTACGATCATGTACTTGACTGGATATTTCGTTTTGGGCTAATTCCTGAAAGATTTCAACAGCTTTCCGGGTTAGAACGCTATTTTACAATGGCGCGGGGTAAAGAAGGAATTGCTGCCTTGGAAATGACTAAGTGGTTTGATACTAACTATCACTATCTTGTCCCTGAAATTGCAGAAGAAACATTACCATCTGATTTCAGCGACTTTTTAGAACAAGTTAGCCGCGCTCAAAAAATATTAGGTAAACGGGCAATTCCAATTGTACTTGGGCCCTGTACTCTGCTGCGCTTAAGCAAACTATCACTAAATATTCAGCAAGCAGTATCAAAGTTAATTCCGCTATACATCAACCTACTCACTGAATTAAAAAATTTAGGAGTAGAAGAAGTGCAAATACATGAACCTGCACTTGTTTTAGGTGATGCTAATTCTTGGAAAGAACACTTTCAAAAAGTTTATCAATCACTTTCGTTAGTTGGAATACCCCTACACTTGGTTACTTATTTTGATGATTTAGGTGAAACTTACCCTTGGGTGATAGATTTACCTGTTGCTGCTATTAGCCTAGACTTGACACGCGGACGCAACTTAGAGTTAATTAAAACTTACGGTTTTCCACCAAATAAGCGACTAGGTGCAGGGATTATAGACGCAAGAAATATTTGGCAAATTCGTTCCGAGAAAGTTATTCCCATTTTACAAGAGATTGTAGAGACTTTACATGGGACATCTTTACATATTCAACCATCTGCTTCCTTACAATTTGTTCCCGACGATGCCAAACGAGAAAAACGATTACCATCATCACTACGTAATGTCTTGAGTTTTGCTGAACAGAAACTTCAAGAAGTGGTTTTCTTAGCTCGGACAATAATAGGAGAAAACACTAAAGCAGAGCAAGAATTGATCGAGACTAGCTGGAGTAAGTTCGAGGAGTTTAATCCAGCAAATCAGTCAGTTGAAGAAAGACTGAAAACTCTGAAGACTGATGATTTTCAGCGCTCCTTATCCTATGGATTGCGGCTTGATTCCCAAATTTCGCTTCCTCTGTTCCCAACAACTACAATTGGTTCCTTTCCCCAAACCTCTGAAGTTCGCCAACTCCGAATGCGTTACAAACGCGGTGAATTGAGTCAGTCAGAATACGAAACTGCAATTGATGTTCAAGTTGCCGAAAGCATTAAACTACAAGAGGAATTAGGATTAGATGTTTTAGTTCATGGTGAATTTGAACGCACCGATATGGTGGAATTTTTTGGACAGCAGTTATCAGGCTTCGCTTTCACTGAAAATGGTTGGGTGCAAAGCTACGGTAGCCGTTATGTTCGTCCACCAATTATTTACGGTGATGTGGTTCGGACTGCGCCAATGACAGTACGTGAGTTTCAAGCCGCTCAATCTTTGACGGAAAAACCTGTAAAAGGGATGTTAACGGCTCCTGTAACTATCTTAAATTGGTCTTATCCCCGTACCGATATTTCCAAGTCAGAACAAGCTTTCCAAATTGCTTTAGCGTTGCGGGATGAGGTGGCGGATTTGGAGGCGGCTGGTGCAAAGGTAATTCAAGTTGATGAACCAGCGCTACGTGAGGGTTTACCCCTAAAGGTTGAGCGTTGGAATGAATATCTTTCTTGGGCTGTAGATGCATTTCGTTTGGCGACAGCAATAGCTCAACCCCAAACCCAAATCCATACTCACATGTGCTACTGCGAATTTGGTGACATCATCAAGGATATTGAACGGTTAGATGCTGATGTTATTTCGATTGAAAATAGTCGCAGCAACAATCAAACTCTGCGAGAAATCACAGAGGGTGGTTACTCACATCAAGTTGGTAATGGAGTTTACGATATTCATAGTCCTGTCGTTCCGACAACTGAGCAGATTTTACAACAATTGCGGACTGGAATTGCTAATTTACCAGTAAAACAAATTTGGGTAAATCCAGATTGCGGTTTAAAAACTCGCCGTTGGTCAGAGGTGATTCCGGCCTTAAAGAATATGGTGGAAGCAACAAAAGTCTTGCGGGAGGAAGTGAATGCGACCCCCCAATAATGTCTGGCAAGGAAATTTTGGCTACTGGCAAAATAGCTTTATTCATAACAATCTGCTGGTAATCGGTTATACAGGATGGAAGGGATTTCAGTCATTTGGGCGGGGAGTTGTTATTTGTGATATGGATACTAAAGTTACTCACCCGACAATTACAAGTCTTGATACAGTTCCCTTCACCCTCCAATTTCTCCCCTCCGATCTGATTAGGTTTTACTTGCGTTCGTTTCAGGATTGTGGAGCTATATCGCAATCAATCTGCTCATCCATGATTTCATCAATTTCCCCGGCGATCGCAACATACAATCCCCATCAAGATATTCTTCTGGTGCTAAAGGCTGAACCTCAAATTGAGGTGAATTTTTTACACCAACTAAAAATTACTCCACCCGATTGCTATAAACAAGTTTGCAAGCGATGGTCAGAATTTAAACCAAGCCTAATACCCTAAAACTTACTTTAATCCTCAATGCTCAAGCCAAAATCAAGCAATATTCCCAAAGCAACTCGCTACCAAAATGCAGCGATAGATTATTACATGGGACTCACAAATTCCTCCTATCTCCATTACGGGTATTGGGAACCACTACCTACTGTGGGTGAAGAATTAACTCTAACTCGCCTGCGTGTGGCGCAAGCTGCGTATACAGCCAAACTTTTGAGTTTTATCCCAGAAGGGATAAAAACTGTGCTTGACGTAGGCTGTGGGATTGGTGGTAATGCGGCATATTTGTGCGATCGCGGTTTCAGTGTTGAGGGATTAGCACCCGATGCACTCCAGCAAGAGAGATTTATTCACAATACCAACGGTCAAGTACCTTTCTACTTAACGAGATTTGAAGATTTTCACAAATCATACTCCTACGATTTAGTTCTGTTCAGTGAAAGCAGTCAATATATTGCTGTTGACGATTTGGCTCAAGGTGCGGCTCGTTTACTAAGTAGTGGTGGCTACCTGCTGCTTGCAGACATGATGCGTTCTGATGCCGAATACCGAGAAGGTATTTTTTCTAATTGTCATGTCGCCAGTGAGCTTCAAACAGCGTTGATGCACACTGGATTCAAGTTAATTAAGACTGAGGACATCTCCACTCAAATTGCACCAACGATTGACTTGTGTGTTGATAACTTCCGTACTTTTGGGCTAACAACGGTCAAATATCTTGCTGATATTGTGGCGATCGCACTCCCACCATTATACTCACTCGGTCGTTGGGCATTTAAGCGCTGGCTGGAAAAGTTGGTTGTTGAGGGGTTAGCAGCACGCGCAATTTTTGAGAGCCATTTATGTTATTCCATCCAACTCTGGCAGTTATCAAAAGGAGTTTAATCAAGATGACCCCAGAAACAAACACCCAAGATTGGCAACAAGCTTTTATTGCCACCAATATATTAGCAATTGGTTACAACGCTTGGATCGGTTATTTAGGAGGAGAACGTGGTGTTGTAATTTGCAGTACCAATTCTCCGCATTTAGGTATGGCTGGCGAAACATTTAAAGCGCATTTTATCCCGCGTAAAAATATTGCAGCTTTCTTAAATGCTTGGTTAGCAGCACCTGATACCGTACTGTTACAAAGACACTTCATGAATGCTCATATTCTGGAAGCTGTAGATAAGTATAATCCCCAAAAAGATGTTGTATTTTTATTAGAATACGGTCATCAAGCTGGATTTTTCTATTTAACTAAATTACCAATCACACCACCCCAATGTTACCAAACTGTATGCAAAGAATGGGTAGATTTTCAATCTCAGTATCCTCTCTTCATAGGAGCAAAAACATAATCAGACTCATGCAAAATAAAAAATCAACTTTTTGGTTTTACGGCTTTGTGCAAATTGAGATGTATAGAGCTTTAATAGCACCGTTCAAGCCTCAAAAACCCCAGTCTTAAAACTTCAAAATTATTTATCTCAATAGTGGGTAAAAAGATTTTATCTATTTCCCCAATTTCAATGTAATTATAATTAATGAATATCTTTGATTAACTGTAAAAAATTATTAATAAACTCTCATTGTTACTATTGGATATATTGATATTTATTGAGAAAATAATTAAAACTTAATTTTGATGATAAAAATAGACTGACATTGAAATTGTCAGGTGTTAAGGTTGTGCAGTCCAATAGTATATTATGGAGAAAGTAGTGAGAAAACTACCTCTAATTTTATTTGCAGGCTCAACATTTGTTAGTTCGTTGCTACTGAATTTATTTTTAGAGAAATCTGCAAAAGCAGATAATCCCAATCAGCAAAAATTATCTGAGAATATTTCCACAAATAATACTCATACAGCCACTTTAAATTGTCAACGTCAAAACTGTAGTGGAAATGCTTATCTGGCGACTTTCAATCGCCTTTTTATGGCAAAAGCTGATAATCTTCAGCCTGATAATCAAAAAGTGATAGAACTAAATATGACAGATGAAGAAAGTGATGCTGCGATCGCTAAATTTGGCTGTGACTGTCCGAAATCGATAAATGCGTTACGTCAGGCAAGAGGAATCACTATCGGAGTCGAAGGTGAGTATCTTCCACCAGCAGACAAAATCACACCCTGTACAGATAAAAAAATACAAAATGATTCTCAATCAACTAATACTCAATAGTAAAGTCCCAAGTTAATGGGTGCTTTTAGAGTAATTTGAGAAAGCTTTGTCCACCCGTTTTTTCAATGGGTGTGAATGAAATTATACTGATTTTCATCAAATCAAATCTATATTGACTCCAGAAGTTTTTATTTCCTATCCGAAATTATTGACATTATATATTTTCTTGCTTATGATTTTCAATCAGTTATAATTTGATTTCCTTGCCGAAAATATCTGTAACTAAATTCAATGTTCTCCTCACTATACTATATGAAATTACGCTGGTTATTTCTGAACTTAATTAGTATTTTGCTGTTATCTTCTCCGGCAAGAGCAACTCAATTAGAATCTTGGCACTTTGACCCCATTCACAATCAGCTTGACTTAACCACTGACTCAGGTATTCAACCGAGAGTTTTTTTAATTGATAACCCCAAAAGGCTTGTCATTGACTTATCAGGAACTACTTTCAACTACCCTACAACCAAACAAAACTTTGCTTGGGCAATTCGAGAAATTCGGGTAGCACAGCTTGACCCTCAGACAACCCGACTCGTAATTGAATTAGCACCTGGTTATAATATCTCTCCACAAAGTGTAATAGTCCGAGGAGATTCTGACTCTCATTGGGTCGTAAAACTATCATCAATTAAAAAAATGCCTGCGACGGGAATTTTGAAGTGGAGAATAGGAGATGGAGAACAATCCTCCCAAACACCAATTTCTATTACCCCTAATCTCCAGCAAAAACGCCAAGTTCTCTTATTCCAAAGTAAAGCGCCTTTACAGGATATTGCAACTATTAATAAACTGAGTCCACCAGATATACTCACTAAACCAATCAATGCTTCTATGTTTGCTGGGGTAGTTCCTTTAGGTGAAGAAATACTACAACTAAAATCTCAAATTAATGCATTGATGGCTCGCTACAGTTTCCTCAAGCCGGGTATGTTTTTTGTAGATTTAGAGACAGGTAACTATTTGGATATTAGTGGTGACAAAGTATTTCCCGCCGCAAGTACGATTAAGTTCCCAATTCTAATTGCTTTATTTGAGAAAATAGACGCTGGTACAGTCAAACTAAATGACACTCTGGTAATGCGGCGAGACTTGGTTGCAAGTGGCTCTGGAGACTTGCAGTATAAACGTGTGGGAACCAAGTTAACTGTGCTGCAAACCATAAATAAAATGATTAGTATCAGCGATAATACCGCTACAAACATGATTATTGACCGTTTGGGTGGTAAGGCAATATTAAATCAGCGGTTTCGCAGTTGGGGATTAAAAAATACTGCAATTCGTCATTTACTGGGAGATTTCAAAGGAACTAATACGACCAGTCCTGCCGACTTAGTAAAATTGTCAGCATTGATTCAGTATCATAAGTTAATTTCAGATGCAAGTCGCTCCCAGGTTTTAGACATTTTAAATCATTGTCATAACAAAAAGTTGCTGGCAGCTGGTTTAGGTTCGGGAGCGGTAATTGCTCATAAAACAGGGGATATTGGATTTGTCATTGGAGATGCAGGTATTATTGAAATGCCCAATGGCAAGCGTTACTTAGCAGGGATTTTTGTGAGAAGACCTTACAATGACATTAGAGGTAGGGATTTTGTTCGTCAAGTTTCTCAGTTAGTATATACATACTTAGACCAACCGAAATTAACTCAGTTACCTTAAGGTTTCATCAATAAATGTCAAACCTTCAGGGTTTAGATTATGAATCTGTTCCCAAGTCTTTATGCGTTAATTGCGACCTGACTGTGATAACTTATCTATTCGATTAGTAATACCTCAAGTACGGTTCCATGGCGCTACGGGCGCGTAGCGCCTGCAACCTTGAGGCGAGCGCATGATTCATACCTGGATTCAGCAACGCCTGTTTTCTTATATCGCTTTTAGTCTAAACTCCAGCCATGAGGATAGCTTGGCGCGGACAGCATCAATTCTCGCTAATTACTGCTGTAAGTCAACTTGGTAGAAAAACAGAAAGTGCGATCGCAATCAGCTTAGAAGAATTGAATTTACGTTAACAGTGTTGTTGTTTTTTGAACAGTGACAACAACAAACATACTAGTCCCATTACTACCAACGACACTGAAGAAGCAGATTCTGGCACAGACTGAGGGTTTTGCACAGGCTGATAATTGATGAAATTTCCTTGAATTGGGCTGAGTGATGCCAAAAGTTGCTCAATATCCTTAGATATATCAGTGTCATTACCAACACTTTTAGAAGAGATGAGGCGGTTAAAGGTTTGGCTACTTGATACATCAAAATCTCCTGTAAACCCAAGAAAATTTTGACCTATTTTACCTATAAGAGAGTCAATCAGATTGTTGACATCAGTTTTGATCCCTAATGGGGATAACTTTAAACTGCTGAGATTATTGACGTTTCCAATCGTTGTATTGTCAGTCTTTGTTAACCAATTGCCATTACCAATAATTTCATTTCCATTGGTAAAAACCCAGTTCCCATTACCAATAATTGTATTATCAGTGCCGAAGTCCCAATTGCCGTTTCCAATAGTTGCGTTGTCACTGCCGAAGTGCCAATTACCATTACCTAATGTTGAATTCTTACTTCCGTTGTCCCAATACCAGTTGCCGTTACCAAGAGTTGTATTATCCTTTCCAAATAGCCAGTTGCCATTACCAATGGTTGCGTTGTTATTATTAAAGTTCCAGTTGCCATTACCAATGGTTGCGCTGTTACTGCCATTATCCGAGTTAAAATTACCAATGGTTGCGTTATTACTACCAGAGTCCTTATTACCATTCCCAACCGGTGCGTTGCTCTGATTAAAGGTTTGGCTACTTGAATTAGATGTATTCCCAGTGTTACTAAAGGGTATATTATTACCAAGGACTTCTTTCAACGGATCGAAAGGCGATTGTTGAAGCAGACTTCCAGCACCTGCAATTGGATTGCTGTTACCTACAAATGGGTTGGTAGCCCCACCTGCAATCGGATTACTGTTACCTGCAAACGGATTGGTAGCCCCACCTGCAATCGGATTACTGTTACCTGCAAACGGATTGGTAGCCCCACCTGTGATCGGATTACTGTTACCTGCAAACGGATTGGTAGCCCCACCTGCGATCGCATTACTATTACCTGCAAACGGATTGGTAGCCCCACCTGGAATGGGATAACCACTGCCTGCAAACGGGTTACTACCTGCTGCTAATGTGTTATCAATACCCTTGAAATAGTTATCACCTAGAACTAACTTTAATCGCTCAAAGATTAATTTCTGAAGCCCACTGCCACCATCACCTACAAACGGGTTAATACCGCCACCTGGAATCGAATTGCTACCGTTACCTAATAACAGATTGCTATCACCCGTCAACAGGCTGCCCTTGACAGCAGACAAACTGTCATTGGCAGCAAAGGAATTACCGCTATATAGGTTGCTAGCGCCACTTGCATTTAAGGGATTAACTCCACCATTAACGGGATTGATAGCAGACGCTTCCATTAGCACTAATTCTCCTATTTTTAGTTAAAAAGTTATGGGGTCTTCAGTACTTCTTATACCAATTATGAATTTGCTAAACCCAAAATCTCTTTAAAATAAAGGCTTTAATATCTTACCGTCAAACTAACAGAAGATATTGCCTAAACCTTTACCTGAAATTCTTTTCAGGGCGTAAAATAGCAAACTAGTACAATCAGGCAGAAGGCAGATCAGCGATAGTACACGCTTTTCTGGTTTATCAAATAATATGTTTATTTGCGCCAAGCTGTACTAGCATACTACGTACTGAAGAACTCATGATTTTTCCCTTCTATTTATCTGCTGATTTTCGCAAGGATTCTATTAAGCGAATGGGATTTGTCCACCACTGCTACCAAATGAGGGGATTTGTCCACCACTTCCACCAAATGAGGGGATTTGTCCACCACTTCCACCAAATGAGGGGATTTGTCCACCACTTCCACTAAATGAGGGGATTTGTCCACCACTTCCACCAAATGAGGGGATTTGTCCACCACTTCCACCAAATGAGGGGATTTGTCCACCACTTCCACCAAATGAGGGGATTTGTCCTTCACTAAATGAGGGGATTTGTCCACCACCAACTTCCTTGTCAAGCTTTGAGTTAACTAGCTTGTCAATAGTAGCCCTCAAAGTGAACCCGTCCGGTATTTCAGTTGTGCTAATACCATAGGTCTGGCTGCTACTACCAGTCAAAGGGTCGCTACCACTACCTTGGCTAACACTACCTGCGGATGGATTACCACCACCTGCGGATGCGCTACTACCACCCGTGGATGGGCTACCACCAATTGTGGATGGGTTTACACCGCCTGCAAAAATATTCCAGAAGTTGTCGCCAGCGAAAGGATTACCATTGTAGGGTAAATCAGCCTGACTGCCACTGCCACCGGCACCACCAAATGGGCTACCGCCACTTTCTCCATTACCTACACCACTGAATAGATTGGCGAGCTCTTCTTTACTAAGAACTTCTGTCAAGCGACCAAAGGGTGATTGTTCAATCGGATTGTTCCCACTAGTAGAGGAGTTACCGCTACTACTATTACTTGAATCTGCCATTAGGATTAATCCTCCTGCTGTTTTGATGAAAATTTTGCTAGCATCGCAACATAAAATAGACAAAATATAAGTCTGTTTTGTCTATTTTATTGTTATCTTTTTGTTAGCAAAACTAGTTAGTAGTTATTAGATTATTTGGTTACCTTTGTTAAGTGGAGATAATCAATTTTTCTCAATAATACTTACACTTTACAATGTATATGATTGAATTTTTAAGAGCAATGAAAAATGTTTTGATATATTGATCAAATTTGTAGATACTTTTAGACAATGATTTAAAAAAATAACTAAAGTTTTTGGGTAATAAAATTATTGGATTAAGTATTATATTGCAATGAATAATTTTTTGATAAATTTACCAAATTTTTAGATATTTAAGTTATCTCTATTTATCCGGGGCTATATCACTTTTATCCGAGGTGATAGCGCAAGACTGATAAGAACGAATAGCAGGGTTACTTATAGCTTACAATAATTAAGTCGGCACAATAAAAGCAAACTGTGTAAATAAAAGCAAACAAGGTTTAAACGCTTTTTCTCCTTGTCCTCTGCCGCTACTCCCTGCCTTATCCCAACGATAATTATTTACGCCGACCTTACCTTACATCATATTAGTACCACTACTAAGTGCAGCCAAAAAAGGTTTAGGTACAGGGATTACTTTAGATAAATCAGCAAATTCAATCCCGGAATTGTACGCGAAAGTGTCCACAAAACTAGGGTGATGTAAATTGAACCCAAACTCCATTGATACCAAGCAAGTGCAGAGATGATACCCGGTAAATGTTCGTCTCGCAGGCGAATGTCGTTAAATCCTAATTTAATTAGGTTGTTGAGACTAAAATCATAATAGTTGAGCCAGTTCCAACGCCGATCGCACAACAAGGGCATATATCGTTCCCGAAATGTCTCATTCCTTGGTATCACTGGCAAACGTCCAATCAATAATCGTAACTGGCGAAATGTGCCGTCTTCTGTGAAGTAAGAAACGTCCATTAAGTCATGATAACGACCTTGTTGGTAAAGTCGGATTAATAAAGCCATTGGGACGGGGACAAGAATTATAAAAAGACACCCCAATGTCAGCCAAGGTTGTTCGGCATTGCGAAAAATCGCCAGTAAGCTAAAGAATTCTAAAACGCTAAAACTGACTAATATCGAAATGGTTTCGTAAGATGTGGGAATAATTGGTACGGGATGCAGCCGACGATAGCGATCCACTAACCAAAATAGTAAGCCGAAATAAGCGATCGCTAATCCTCCCACGCCAAAGACTAACCAAAAATTTGTCCCATAGCCACTCAACAACAGTAATACACTCAACGCCAACCAACTCCAAGCTTGCAGTAACCACCCACTGATAGAAAGGGTTTCGCCAACAATTAGGCGATCGCTCAGTTGGGTATATTTTTCTAAATCGATGTCTGCTATGGTGAGTAACTCACTACTGTTGCGAAAGGATTTTAGCAGACGACGCTGGGCGATCGCTTGGGCTTGAGTTGCAGAAAAACCCAGGTTAATTAAACTTACAACAGAAGCACTATTAATATTTGTAGCCGTCAAACGATGGCCAAACTCTATTAATCGCAGTCGTTGTTTTGTATATTCCAGTTCATTAGCATCGGCAACTTGCTGTTGCTGACGGAAATTTTGCCCCAAGTTCCGCAAGACGTTTTGATTACCTTGCAATGTTTTGATGCAGAACATCTGACCAATTTGACCAGGATTACCTAAAATTTTCGCTTGGTTGGAGTTAAAAGTTAAACCAGATACGCTTAAACAAGCTTCTTTAAAAAACCTCACGTCACTAAAATCTGCTTGGTTAAGAATATTCGCACCTTGCAAATTTACTAATTGGTTAAACTCCGCTTCTCGGAAGCTTACAGCTTGTTCAAAAGTCGCTTCTGTTAAAATGAGGAACTGATTAAAATCCGCTTTAGTGAACTGGGCTTGATTGGCAAAATATACTTGAGAAAAATCAGCATTCCCTTGCCATTGCACGCTACTGAATTTAGCCAACTGTTTAAAAATTGCTTGGTTGAAGTTGGCAGTATTCTCAAAAAAACTGCCTTGAAAATCAGCGAGTTCCCGAAATTTAATTTTTTTGAAATTAGCTTTTTCAAAAAAAATACTGCCCTGAAAATTGCTTGATTGCTGAAAGTTAGCACTGGTGAAACTAATGGGACGAGCAAATCTGGTTTCAGTCCAGTTTGCAGGTTGGAGAAAAGTTGCACCTTGGGCATCCACAGACTGAAGAAAAAATGTATTAGAGAATTTCACTTCGCCGTTGAAGCGAGTTTGCACCAGTGTTAAGACACCACGAAAGACGGCGATTTCAGTGGCTGGGGTTGATTCTGTTCCCAGAAGCGATCGACAATCTTTGGAGTTGGGTAAAGCGTAGGCGTAGCCCGTCGTAGACATCGCCAGTGACTCTAGACAAACGAAGCGCAAACGTTCTAGTTTTTCTTGTTCGGTAGCGGTGAAAATGGGGGCAATAGCTTTTGCATACAAGGGTGTTCTTAAACCCAAATCGCTGCCGACAAAATCCCCCAGAATCAAAGCATTGCTGAGGTCTAAACCTAGAGGTTTTGTACCGAGTTCTTTTTGCAGGAGTTGGTAAAAAGCATCACGAAAGCTGGCGTTTTCTGGGCGTAAATCAATCGCCATCTTCTGCAAATCTATCGTCAAATTTCCTTCGCGGAGTATGGGTGTGCGTAGTCGTTCTTGCAATAATTCTAGAGTTAGAGGTGTACGTTCTGGTTGTGTTTGTGCTGCCCAAGCAGGTAGGGGAAGGAAGAGGAGAAGTAAAACGCAAAGGAACGCAAAGGGAAGCACAGAGGTACGCACAAAGAGTTTTCTGGGTATCTTTGCGTTTAACCTCTGGATAAATCTGTTTTTAAAAGATAAATTATGCAAATTGTTCGATCATTCGTCGCTAATTAGCAAAACAATCTTACCCGTCACAGTACCGCTTTCAATCAGTTGGTGGGCTTTAGCTGCTTCTTTTAAGGGAAATTTGTGACTCACATGGATTTTTAATTTGCCTTCATCGAGCCAGGTGGCAGATTGTTCGAGAATTTCTGCATGATGGTGGAGACTATCTTGTAATCCTAGCAATGCTGGTGCCAACATGAATTCTAAACCAATGCGGAGGTTGCGAGTTCTAGCAGTTTTCCAAACAGTATTGGCATTTGGTTCGAGAATGGTAACAATATCGCCATAGACGCGCACTGCGGGAAAGGTTTTGTGAAAGGTTTCGCCGCCTACGGTATCAAAAGCCAAGTCTACACCTTCGCCGCCAGTCCAATCTAATACCGCTTGCACAAAGTCTGTTTGTTTGTAAAAAATTATTTGATCAGCACCAAGTTCTTTGACGAAATTAGCTTTTTCCTTAGAACTTACTGTAGTGGAAACAGTAGCACCTTTGAGTTTCGCTAATTGAATTGCTACATGACCGACACCACCAGCACCCGCATGAATCAAAACTCGTTCCCCAGGTTCTAATCGTCCGCGTTCATATAAAGCTTCCCAGGCGGTGATTAATACCAAAGGCGCTGCTGCTGCTTCGGCAAAGGAAATAGAGGCGGGTTTACGTGCCACAAATCGCTCATCTACAACGGTGTATTCAGCGTAATTTCCTTGGTGTGCACCCAAGCCACCATAGCAAAAATATACTTCATCACCTGCGCGAAAACGCTGAACACTAGCACCCACAGCTTCCACGATACCTGCACCATCACATCCTAAAATTGTCGATGTGTGATCGGGGTAGAAACTGCCTCGACTACGAAGTTTAGTGTCAATGGGGTTAATGCCAGCGGCCACCAAACGCACTAAAAGTTCAGTATTGTCTACAGGAACAGCAGGGTTTGGCACATCCTGTACTTGCAGAACTTCGGGACTGCCAGCTGCTGTCATCAAGACTGCTTTCACAACTCTTTCCTCCTAGCTTTAGATGCACATTCTTATGCAACTTTAGCGCAAGAGGGTAGATAGAGAGATATTTCTGAGCCAAAACTGCAATGTCTTCCATATTTTTAAATATGGGTTTTCTTGCGTCTCCTGCCTCCTGCCTCCTGAATTACAAAAGATGATTGTTTTTGTTCAACTTCTTTCGCTGCCAGTAATACACTTAGGGCATTAATTACATAAGTACTTTCCTCGGCAGCACCATTGACTTCTCCTAAAAAGCTCTGTGCTAGTTTAAATTCTTGGATGAGAGTTTCGCGATCGCCTAACCTAACAATGCTATATCTGGACGTAACTGAGCAGCACGATGCAGATAGACTGGGCGTAATGCATTCTGGGGTAGAGGAGTGTTTAAGTGGATTAACACCCGAATGCAGCGATCAAGGCTATTGGCAACCTGCATCTGTTGCACATCTAGCAAAGGAATTTGATCCCAACCAGGACGACGACGTGCCACCGCAGCCGGAAACATTGCATCCAAGTCTGGAGTTGCAGAAAAGGTAACACTGACGATTTCCTCAGAGTCTAAAACATTGTTTGTTTCTAAGATGTTTAATAACTCATCTACAGCCTCAGTAATTGCTTTTATAGAGTTGTAACTGACTGTCGTTGCGCCTCGAAGTCCCCGGACTCGCCATTCTCCCGATACCTTTGACACGCTGGAATGTTGATCTATGTGCGTTGAAAAAGTGAGCTGATCCATATTAATTTTAAGGTTGCGTATTTAAGTTTTTTCTGTACACAGCAATTGCCAACTGTAAATCTCAATTGTTGATAGTTTTATTTGGCAATCTCAGATTAGTTAAAGAGAATTACATAATCAAGAAATCAGCATTTGTAATAGTATTGACTTGTATCCCACTCAAGATCATCAAAGGCTCATTACTGCTGGTAATATTAATCAAAGTATCATTTACACTTCCACCAGTACCTTGGTAGATTGTTAAATCGGCAAATGTCAGACCACCTAAAAGCCCAATAGAATCTTCCCCATCAGTAAAGTCAACAATGGTATCAATCCCCGATCCAGATGTAAAGGAGAATGTGTCTTTGCCACTGCCACCAATCAGAGTATCCCAACCAAACCCACCTACAAGGGTGTCATTGCCAGCACCGCCCCGAAGTATGTCATCACCACTCAACCCCCACAGATAGTCATTGCCACCCTGACCATTAATAACATCATTAGATTTGTCAAAGCCACTAGTATTATTATTAAGATCGTTCAGGAATGTTACCGAGTTACGACTGTAAATACTACTCCTTTGTTCGTTGGCATTCAAGACATCAAAGCTGTCTTGAAACCCCGTCTGCCCGTTAAATAAAATGTTGCCAATATCCACCGATGCACCTGTGGCTTTGCGAAGGTTATCTAGGTTTTGTAAGGCAAAATTTTGCAAGACGACCCCAGTATTCTCAATTCCCTCAAAGGTTATGAGCAGGTCATCTTTATTCTGAGTTAAGAGCAGATTTCTAGCAGTCAGCCCATTACCCTCAAATTTTAGAGTATCAATTTCCGCAGATACGCCTGAAGGTGGACGAGATCCTGTTCCTACACCACCGAAGTCAGTAATCGTGTCGATGCCATTACCGAGTTGAACTGTAAATAGGTCTATATTCCCGCCACCAGTAAGCAGGTCGTTTCCCTTTCCACCAATAATGTTTTCACTGCTTTTCCCACCTGTAAGAATGTTATCACTATCATCTCCAACTAAAAGAACACCGTCTTTTCCTTTGGGTCGAGCGTCATTGTCTACAATTGTCAGAGTAGCCGTATTCTGCAATAGCCCAATAATTGCACCGCCTGTAGCATCGCTCAAGGTAAGTTTGATAGTCTTATTAGCTTCGATTGAATTATCATCAACGATCGGAATGTTTACAACTTTAACTCTCTCTCCGTCAGCAAAGTTAACTTTTATCTGCTGAGAACCGTTATAATCTTCGAGATATTTAGCAGTACCATCTTTCAAAGTGATAGTAGCGCCAACTGCCCCTGTATCATCTAATGGGCGGATCAAAGTTACTGCTGCTATGGGAGAACCATCTTCATTGACGCTGTATTCAGTGCCAGCAAAAATTATTGAGTCTAGAGGTACTGATGCATTGTCCTTAAAGGCTTGCACGATTTTATCAAGTCCTTCATCTGTAAATAGCGGAAAAGCCGCAGATATGTCTGTTCCTGGACGACTTGTATCCTCAATCAATTTGTCAAGTCCGGAGGGGATACCTTGGATAATCATTCTCGCTGGCTTATCTTCAATATTGCGATAGGCGTGGGTTTGTCCTTTAGGCACATTCACAAAAGTTCCAGGAGTTGCAGTAATAACTCGATTGTTCAACTGAAACTTTACAGTCCCTTCGACAATGTAAAATCCTTCGTTTTGTTGAAGGTGGATATGTGGTGTAGTCCCGACATTTGATGGAACGTAAGCATCAAATAGATCGTATTGACCACCAGTATCTTCGCCAGTTGAGATAAATTTAACCAAGTCTCCAACCACCCACAATGACTTACTCGATTTGTTGGCTGGTATCTGTTGAAAATTATTATATTCTGTCATTGTTGTTCTCCTTTCGAGCTGATATTGATGGCGATTTAGTTTTGGATTGATGTTAGAAGTGCAGACATAGGCTCTATTACTTTAATATTTTCTTGTTTAGTCAAGTTTTAAGCATCTATGTCTGTATCTGCGAAGAAATGTGGATTGATTAATTTGAAACTTGACTTACGAGATTCAAGTTTGGCAGAGAAGAGTTACAGATGATACTTATTTATCGCATTTTTATTTGACATTTATGCAAAAAGTCTGAGAAAACACTTTAAAATCCAATACGCTTGGGTTAAGGGTTATTGGTATAGATAATTAATCTTGAAAGACGCGATAAATCGCGTCTCTACATCAGGATTTTATTGCTCATTCTGAACTGTATTGCATTAAAATCTGGATTGCAGTAATTGCGATCGCAATTAAGTTTCACCCTACATTTTTAGAGTTACGATCGCCTATAAAAACTTCAAAAGGTGTAGATTCCACTCTTTTTGTTTTTATTCAAACAAGTTCGGATGGGGATTATTCGTATCAAACTGATGCTAAGAAATTACCTCGTTGCTGCTAGCCCATTTTGGTTTGCCCAACGTCTAATAGAATCTCTCAAGGACGGAACGTCAGCGAATAAACGACGTTGTAAAGTAGTATCAGCTACATATTTACCTGAAGAAACATATTCCATAGCCTTATCAGTACCCCGGAACATAGGATTAATAACTGCCATAAACTTAAACAAGATTGTTTTGACCAAAGGTGGAATTGTTTGCAATTGCACTTTCTGTCCAGTTATTTCTGAGAGCAAATTAGCAATCTCTCTAAGATTAGTTGGCTGTTCAGTGCCCAAATCGATGCGATGTCCTACAGCTTCAGGTGTCTCAATTGCTAAGACAAGATACCGGGCCACATCATCCGAGTGAATCGTCGATGCTGGCGCGTCTGCATTAGCCATAGCTCGAAATTTACCATTTTTGATATCTTTGAGGCTAAAGCCTAATAGTGTATCAACGAAGCCACCTGGTCGTAAAGATACAAAAGGAACTCCAGATTTCTCAATATAATCCTCAGTCACAGATTTCTGATAAAAGTGAGGTACAGATTTTGCCTTTTCTGCTGTCAAAATACTTGTAAAAACGAACAATTTAATTTGCATTTGCTTGGCTGCATCAACCAGATTGCGGTTTCCCTTGTCGTCAGTGTTTTCTAAAGAGTCTCCTTTTTTTCTATGTGAGTAACCGTTAGCCGTTGTAATTACAACATCAATGTCACGCATTGCAGGCAAAAGTGTCTCATACTCGGTTATGTCGCCCCGAACTATTTTTACACCTTGAGCCTGCAAGTGAGAAGCTTCAGTTCCAGGGCGAACCAAAGCATGGACTCTATGACCTTTTTGCAGCAGTTCTTTAACCACTTTGCCGCCAAGTAAACCAGTTGCACCAATTACGAGAACCTTACGCTGAAGCATTATCTCAACTCCTTAACTATAAACATTTTCTTTGACTTTCCAGACTTCATTAAAGTTCTATTTTTTTGTCTAGTTTTCCGTATTAAATTTGTAGCAATATAAGCACTAAAGCCCAAAATACCCAATGTAGAAGTTGGTTCTGGGACAGTGATAGAAGAAACTGGTAAACCAGGATAGGTAGCAGTGAATTTTCTCAGACTACTTTCCTCAGATTCCCCACCTCTATTACGAACTTCTTGACTTAATCCTTTGATATAGTTTGTCCAACCCATTTCAGGAGGTCCCCCGAAATCACCACCAATATCTCCAAATACATTAGTCAACTGTGTGACAGAGTTAGTATAAAATGTCAGCGTACCATCTGGGTTTTCTTTAAACCCAAATTTTCTTGAGCCATTAACTGGATGTTTACCCGTTACGCCACTGGTAATAGTTGATAAGGTAAAATGATCGTCGGTCAAATCTGTAAGCATCACAGAAACATCATCTTCGTAATTAGGAATACCCAGTTTTGCAAAAAGGCGTAATTTTATATCATAAATATCGCCTATCTTTGGGGGTGTGGAGGTGTTCCTGGGAATTAGTTTATTGAGCGTATCATCACCGTTAGAGAGATAATCATCAAAAGGTTGATAATTTATTGCCTTATTTGGATCTTTAGCTATTTCTAAGAGAAAATCTGTAGGCGTTAGCCCTTGGGGCATTTTGTCAACCAAAACAGAAATTTCGTCATAAAAAACTTTTTTATTTCTAGTAAGTAACTGTAAGTTGCCGTTATCTGCTTGAAGAGCTGCTTTAACTGTGGGATTTTGAGACCAAGGTTCTGTAAATAATTCCAGATGGGTTTTCAGTGGATCGTAAGGCTCTGATTGCAAACTGAATTCACTAGCAAGAGCCGGACTACTAAAAGAAATCACAGGAGTAGTTAAGCCCAAGGTAAATAAAAGTGGTATAAACCCTAATAATTTGTGCCTATAACGCAGTTTCATAATTGATTACTTCAAAGAATTTTAAGTTACAAAATACTAGAAAACTGGCATAGCAATGAAGAAATAATTTTCCAAAGAAAATATTTTTTTGCTACTGAAAATATATGTAGTTGCTGAAGTCAGTTTTCCAGGTTTTATTTTCAAATCTCAATGTTGGGAATTTTCAAGAACCTATCGTAGAGAACGACTAACTTGGAATTTATTGAGAGGTTTTAAACGTGAACGAAATAGCTATCACTCAGATTTAAACCTGTGACTCCTTGGACAGTAGCAATCAATTCCAAAGGCTGATTTGCTCTTTGTAAGAATATATCTGTGGATGCTACACCTGAAGGAGAACTAGAACCTGTAGCTAAAACATAATTAGCATCCGTTACACTTTGCAATTGGATGAAATCTTCACTGGGTTTGAAGTCAGTAATGATCGCAGCATCATAAACATCAGAACTGCCACCATCATAAAATACATGACCATTATTCCCTAAAATAAATGTATCTCTGCCTTGATTGCCGGTGAGCGTATCAACCTCACCACGACCAAACCCAAATAATGGATCAAATGGGTCAACACCAACAATCACATCATCTCCAGCTTCACCAGAGAGCAAATCGTTCCCAGATGCACCAACTAGTAAGTCTGCTCCTGCTCCACCGACGATAATATCATTGCCAGTACCACCATAGAGATTGTCTTTGCCATCGGCACCATTGAGGAAGTCATCACCATCTCCACCATTGATAATGTCATTCCCGACATCACCATCAAGTATGTCGTTACCTTCTTGACCTAATATCCGGTCATTGCCGGTACCACCTAAAACTCTATCCTTGCCTAAACCACTATAAATAGTATCGTTACCATCTCCGCCATTGAGGTCATCATCACCATCATCACCATTGATTTGGTCATTGCCGATTTCTCCGAAAATGCGGTCATTGCCATCACCACCTAAAATAACATCGTCTCCGACTCCCCCAAAAAGGTCATCAGTTCCAGAACCACCATCCAGGAAGTCATTGCCCTCGTCACCTAATAATTGGTCAAGACCATCGCCACCCGAAATAATGTCATTCCCAAAGCCTGCTGCGATGATGTCATCGCCAGTTCCACCTGAGACAACATCATCTCCAGAAGTAGAAACAATCAAATCATTTCCTGGCCCAGCATAGATAGAATCGTTGCCGTCGCGGCTGTCGATCAAATCGTTGCCGTCTAAACCATAAATGTCATCGTCACCCGTAGTGCCACCGATAACATCATTACCATTTGTGCCAACAATTAACCCTGCATCGGCGGAAACATAAACGAAGTAACTATCGTTCAAATTCAGATTTTTCACGCTTTGCACGCTAGCAATCAGTTCTAGCGGCTGATTTGGCCGACTGATGAGTATGTCTGTGGTATATTCATTTCCCGCAGTCGAGTTAGGCCCAGGAGTCACTACATAAGTGCTACCATCTGTCAACTTTTTCAGTTGAATGAAATCCTCATCAGGGTTGAAGTCAACAATTAAACCAGCGTCAGAAACGTCAGAGCCACCTTTATTGTCATAGTAGGATTCAGCAACATCCCCAAGTACAAAAGTATCATGCCCTGAACCGCCGACCATCTCATCTCTTTCAATACCGTCCAGCCCAGGTATGCGGATAAATGGATTGCTGCCAATAATTACATCATCTCCAGAACCACCATTTACATAGTCGTTACCGACCGAACCAACAACTATGTCGTTACCTTCTCCACCAAAAACTCGATCGTCGTCAAAACCACCCAAGACGCGATCATTCCCTAAACCACCATCTATATAGTCCTCTCCAGCGACACCAGAAATGTCGTCATCACCTTCCCCGCCAAAGACTCGGTCGTTGCCATCATCACCCAAAATTTTGTCATTCCCAAGACCGCCCAAGATGAAATCGTTGCCAGTACCACCTGAAATGTCGTCAATCCCGTCTTTACCGTTGATAAAATCGTTGCCATCTTCACCAAGTATCAGGTCATTGCCATTAGCACCCGTAAGTTCGTCATTCCCGGCACCACCTAAAATTAATTGGTTGCCTCCTGTGGCCGCAACAGTATCATTTCCAGGCCCCGCAATCACTAGCTTATTTCCAGTCCCACTAACGATGAAGTCATCACCTTCACGTCCCGAAATGAGATCGTCGCCCGCCAAACCAAAAATTTGATCGTTGCCTGCACTACCAACAAGTATATTGTCTTCAGATGTGCCAAAGAGTTGACCAGGTGCAGTTAAGGTTTTAGGGAAGTAGGAATTAGTAGAAGTTTGAGCTTGTTTTTGTTTCTGATCTTGGGACATTTTTGTTCTCCTGATTATGATGGTAAATTATGTAGGCAAATATTTTTAGTCTTCCACCAATAGAAATTGTGGAATTGTTGGTTCATTCACAGGAGTTTCTTAGAGAAACTCCTGTGGGGGAGTTTTGAGATTAATTGCTATACAGTAGTCAGGATGTTGCTAGCTGACTTATTCAGATTGACTGCGGAAGCAGGGAGGGTTCCCAGTTTGACTTCACCCCAGCGCATGACGATGGCAGCAGCAGTAGATGCCGAACCTATAGTATAAACAAGCACTAAATCGTTTTCTCGAATTTTCTTTAATTGAGCGCCGTAGTACAGATTAGCAATGGGGAGGACAGGCCCAATGTTTGCATAATAAGGGTAGAGATTGATTGTGCGGTCTGGATCAATACCTAGTGAGCGGGCACACAGATTAGCATACCAGGCAGTTGGTGTATTGAAAGCAAAGAACTTAATATCATCGAGACTAACACCAGCAGATGCGATCGCACCTTCACAGCAAGTGCGGACAAGATGAACAGATGTGCCACCTAATTGCTTACTGGCGCTTTCACCAGTCTGTATCCGCATCCTTGGCTTGCCATTCGAGTCAGTAACCAGTTCATTAAAGAAAGCACCACAAGTTGCTTGAGTGTGAACAATTTTCGTACCTAAGACTCCTTGGTTTGGTTTTAAGGCACTAACTAAAAAGGCACCAGCACCATCGGCCATAAACCATGAAAGGGTATCATCTTCGTCAACAAAGTGCGAATAGATGCACGAAATCACTACTAGGACATTGCGGTACTCTCCGGTTTGCACTAACGCCGAGGCGTTCTGCATTGCCACTAAAGCACTCGAACAAGTTGACTCTAGATTCCAGGCGGGGCAGTTCAGTCCTAATTTACGGGCGAGATAGGAAGCATTACCAGGAGCGATTTGCTCAGGAAACAGAGTAGTTACAATCATCAGATCGACTTCGTCTGTAGAAAGTTCTGCCGCTTCCAGGGCACTTATAGCTGCCCCGTACTCTAAGGTTAACGATGTTTCACCTGGAGCCAGCACCCGCCGCTCAACAGTGCCTCGGAAGGGATCAGACAAATAAGGTATTACAGCTTCAGACCAGAGAAGGTCTTGCTCTTTTTGTTTAACGGCAGGTTCAGCAGGTTTAAACAGCTTCGCGAGGGTTCTGCCCTCTGCCTCAGTTACCAATTCCGGGTAATTCTGTTGCCAATAATCATTGGTACGCACAATGCTAGGGAAGTTAAGGGCAACAGAACGAATACCTACTGGTTGATATGTCATGATATTACTCCTTAAAATTAAGAAAATTAAGATTCTTTTGCAACTTGTGAAATCAAACTTTGAATCCGAGTGCCAATTGGGGCAGGTCTGGTTGGATCAATTACTACATCAATAACAAAGGGGACATTTGAAATCAGCCCTTTTTCTAAAGCGGCTTCGACATCGGCTTCTTGCTCTACCCGGATGCCATCGGCTCCCATCCCACGAGCAATCATGACGAAATCTGTACTGGGTATCTCTGCATCTACACCGTTAAATCCCAACAAGGTCATCCCATGGTCGCACATGTTGTAATGGCCATCATTGAGTACAATCCAGACGGCAGGAATTTTGTATTTTACAGCAGTGCTAATTTCGCTGTTCATTAGCATAGCTCCGTCCCCAAGAATAGCAACAGCTTTACTATTGCGTGCCAGTGCAGCACCGACAACACCAGTAGCAGCATGACCCATTGAGCCAAAACTGGTACTGACTCGATATCGTCTAGAGGTGTTAAACCGTAGCCAGTGGGTTCCCCAAGCAAAGGAGTTACCCGCCTCGGTAATTACTATTGCATCACTATTTTCGACAATTACACGTTGAATCTTATCCATCAGTATTTCTGGTCTAATTAAACCATCATTCTGAGAATCAATCGCATCAAATTTGGGTCGGGGCAGTGATGAGACTGGTAATCGATCAGAACGCTTGGGAAAATGCTTCAATAATGCTTTAATAAATTCTCCTACATCAGATTGGATAGGTACTGTCTCAACAGATGGATAGGCAACTCCAGGTACTTCTGGATCAATATCAATATGTATAAAACCCCGTGAGGGGAATGGCACTAAGAAAAACCGAAACACTTGTGGGTTAAGCAGTTTGCAATTGCTTGCGTAATTCGTGGCGGGGTTTGGTCATTAAGGGGTAAGC
>NZ_JBALDE010000081.1:0-17845 GCF_036917515.1 Nostoc sp.
AAATAAAAATGCTTGAAACCTCGCTAATGGTTTTGGTGAAATGCGTTCGCAATTGTGATGATTTCGCTTAAGCACAACCTGGCGTTGCACGAACTTCCTCCATGTTTTAATCGGGTTGTCTGCCATTGACCTTCAAACGCTTTACACAAATCATCTACCTGACAGAATAATGCTTCTAAACTAAACATAGGGCAGGTATGCTGGATTTTACGCTATTTTCAGCTTACTACCTGCCCCTTTCCTTATCCCCAACTCAGGTTAGTAATTTTGACTTAGAGAAAGCTTAAAACTCAATCTACAACCTAATAATATACTCTTTTTAAGAACTTTCGGTTTTAAAATGGACGAGGTTTAATTACAAATCCAGTCAATATTAGCTAAATATCTCTATAAATTCGCTTTAATTTGGAGAAATTATTTGGTTTAGCAAGCAAGAAGCAACGGTAAAGAATGCTTTTGGAGTTGCACTGAGTTTTTTCACCCAATCAAATAAGAGTCCTACAGATAAAAACTAAAACATATAAATTTCCGAAGTGAGTAAATAGCTTTTGATAATTCTTTTAAAAAAGAATATTTCGTTTTAACTTTTTACGAAAATCCCTCTCGTCCGTACAAAAACAATTATCTTAATTAGTAAATATATTTAATATTAAAAAATGTTAAACTTAGCCTTCTGGGATTTGTGGTGAACAAATTTTTTAAAGCATTCGATATAGATAAAAATCGACTATAATGGCAACATAGGCAAAATCACGTTCCAAAAAATCATCATTTCCTCATAATAACTTTGTAATTAAGATATTTATCTTTATAAAAACTTTAAGAAAACATTAGTATAGTTTACAGACAAATCTTGTTATATCTTTTAAAATATAATCACTAAATTACTGAAACAACGCCTATCTATTGCTATTTTTAGTTGGATTGACCAGAAAGGTCTTGATAATAAAAGAATTCAAAAACTTGATTTGATATAACAGTTAATTCCGTTTTGAAGTGCATACTACAACAACATTCATTAAAAGTTTAAAAAACATGGATAGCGAACAGCATCGACGCTATCAGACCTCTATGGTATCAACTTATTACCCTGAAACAACTTTCCTTGACTCTGTTGTCATGTCAGACGGAACTGAGCAATCACAAGGCTCGGATATCCTTACACGTTTGCACAGTGGAGAAGTTTTCATTGTCAATAGTCGTAGGCGAAATGGATTAATACTCTTTAAACGCTACCATGCAGAGTTTGCTGGGCCTGGGGCTGCTGTGGGTGGGGATTACGATTGTGATTGCCAAAGGGCACTGCCTATAGGTAATCTTTCTTTATTAACTCCTGAATCTAATGAAGAACGCCAGAAGGCTTACTTGATTAGGCGACAGTGGATTCGATTGATCAAACAAATTACAGAAAATCCATTGCCTGGGCAGCGAGTCCAAAAAATTCTCGATCAATTTGAACAATACTTTCCACCAGAAATAGTAGCTCTTTTGCCGGATGTTGCTTTTGCTCTTTTAGTGGGTGTGCTGCCACAAACAGTGGGAGTAGTTCGCCGTTTGGGCAGTGAGGTGAATAGCAGGTTTAATTACTGAGTAAATTGCTAAAATGACAAATTTGCCAAAGCAGCTTTTACTCGATTAACGGTGCGGGCGTTTTCTTCTATTGTTCCGACAGTAATTCGCAATCCTCCGCTAATGTGCCGCACAAGAGTGCCCAGTGTTCTAAGTTTCTGGTGGAAAGTTTTTAAAGCAACTTCTTGTGAATTAAAACCATTTGGTTTAAGACGTAGGTAAATAAAGTTGGCAGTACTTGGGGTAATTTGTAGTTCTGGTTGCTGGGATAAAATTTCGATGAGTTTAGCTCGTTCACTTAGGGTTTGGGGAATCGATTCCAGCAAGAGTGTACGATTTTGTAAACCAACTAATGCTGCTGCTATAGAAAAACTGGGGAGATTGTAAGGTAAACGAACTTTTTCTAAAATGGCGATTGCTTCGGGATGAGCGACGCAATAACCAATACGGAGAGATGCCAATCGGAAAGCTTTAGAAAAAGTGCGTAATATTACCCAATTAGGACGCTGTGCTAATTCAGCTACTAAAGTAGTTTGACTGAATTCAAAGTAAGCTTCATCAATTACTACCAAAATATGCTGTGGCAAACTTCTTAACCATGCCAACTCTGCCTCAGTTAAACTGTTGGCAGTCGGCGAATTGGGATGTACTACGAAAACTACGCGAATTGGGGGATTTTGAGTTTGTTTGATCGCAGACTGTGCGGCGCTTATGTCAATTTCAAAATTTGTTTCATTTCTCGCCACTGCCACTATAGGAATCCCTAAAGTTTGCGCCAAAATCCCGTACATAGAGAAAGTGGGATTGGCAACTAAAATTGACCCTTCTCCTCCTAGACAGGTGGCGATTAATAAAGAGCGGATTAGTTCATCTGAACCATTACCAACAGAAATATTGGCAGTAGTAAACAACGATAACGAGAGGGCGGCTGATTGATTGACGTATTCGGCGATCGCATTCTTAAGTGTTTCATGTCCGCCATCTGGATAACGATTTGTTTCAATTACTTGCTGATACGTCCACGCCAGCTTCTCTTTTAACTCAGGTGGTAAATCGTGGGGGCTTTCATTTGTATCTAACCGATCAAACTGTGTGGCGACAGAATCGGCTGTATCGCTGCTAGGATGAGGTTTATAGGCGGTGAATTGGGCTAAATCTGACCGGATGAAGGGAAGCATAGTTTTAGTCATTAGTCATTGGTCATTAGTCATTGGTCATTAGTAACTAACAAAGGACAAATGACTAAGGACATTAGTTATGTGTGAGTCTAATATTTTACAACTTCAAGGTAATTGGCAAAAGAGGCGAATTGCCTGCCAAATTTCTTCCATAACATTACCCAAGGCGTGGTCACTGTCGAGTTCGACTAATTCCACCCAAGGACGCGATCGCGCAAAGTCACGACTAGCTTTGATCGGAATGACTTCATCCTTTTTGCCATGCAAAATCAGCGTGGAGATAAAGCGTTGCAAAAGCTTTTCTTGGTATTGGGCAGCATCTGTCACAAAATCGTAACTTAAGGGAAGCGATCGCTGCTCTCCATAGTGGTAGACCATAATATATTTTTCTTGTTGCCAACGCTGTACTTCTTCATCCCCTAGTTTGGGCAACCAATGGGATAAAAACCCAAAAGCTGGTGCTAGCAAAACTAAGCGTTGCACTTGTAAATTTTGTTGTCCCAAGTGGGCAGCGGTCAAACCACCCAAACTTGAGCCAATAAGCGTTACTGGTGTAGAATCATTGCTGAATTCTGCGGCAACTTGAGCGAGCTGACGAGTAATTGTCAATTGGGAAAAATTGCCAGCATTGAGATCAGGAATTTTCAGCTTTGTCTGAATTTGAGTAAAGCGATCGCCTATATCCCGCGCTTTAGCAGATTTAGGGCTGGAAGCAAAGCCGTGAAGATATATGTAGTGCAAGATTGTTAATAGTTAAGAGTTTTAAGTTATGAGTTTCTTTCTTCAACTCATAACCCATAACTCTTATTACCGCAATGTGACAAATTCTTCTGCGGCTGAGGGATGAATGCCCACAGTAGCATCAAAGTCTTTTTTAGTTGCGCCCATCTTGAGTGCGATCGCCACACCTTGAATAATCTCAGCTGCCCCTTCACCTACCATGTGAGCACCTAAAACTTTGTCGGTGTTGCTATCAACCACCAACTTCATCATTGTCTTCTCTTGCTTACCAGTCAAACTGTGATACATGGCGCGGAAGCGAGTGCGAAAAATTTTGACGGCATCACCGAGTTTTTCTCGTGCTTCGGCTTCTGTCCAGCCGACTGTTGCAGCTTCTGGGTTAGAAAATATGGCTGTGGGCACAGTTTGGTGACTGAATTCGCGGCGATTATCCCCAAATTCACTATCGGCAAAAGCGCGACCTTCGCCAATAGCTACAGGAGTTAAATTGATTCGGTCTGTGACATCGCCAACAGCAAAAATATTTGGTTGACTAGTTTGACTATATTCATTAACTGCGATCGCACTTGTGGTAGGGTATCCAGGCCCTTCGATAGAACTGGCGACAACATCAACGCCAGCATTTTCTAAACCTAATCCATCTACATTGGGGGTTCGACCAGTCGCTACTAAAAACACATCAGCAATTAGTGGTTTTTGGTCGTCTCCTGATAAAGTCAGCTTCAACCCTTCTGGGACGCGTTCAATTGCTTTCACCACATTATTCTTAATCAAGCGAATTCCGTGGTTCATCATACCCTCTTCAATTTCTATGCGGACATCTTCATCAAACCCATTCAAAATCTTTTCACCTCTGGTAATTTGTGTCACCTCAGAACCCAAACCGCGCATAATACAAGCAAATTCCGTGCCGATATAACCAGCGCCAATAATAACGATGTGTTTTGGTTGTTCTTTTAAATGAAAGATTTCGTCGGAGGTAATGCCATGTTCCATCCCTGGTAAATCTGGCTTGATAGGACGTCCACCAACTGCAATTAAAATTTTGTCTGCTGTAACTTTACGTCCATCAACTTCTATAGTGTGGGGGTCTACCAATGTGGCGCGACCAGAAAATAGTTCTACTCCGGCTTTTTCTAAAAAGCTGATGTGTAGTTGTGATAGTCGTCGAACTTCTTTATCTATAGATGTAATGAAATATTCCCAGTCAAACTCCGCATTACCCACTTTCCAGCCATAGCCTGAAGCGTCACTGAACAGTGCAGGAAAGTGAGAGCCATAGACCATGAGTTTTTTGGGAACGCAACCGCGAATCACACAAGTGCCACCAACTAAATCATATTCAGCGATCGCCACTTTTGCGCCGTAGCTAGCCGCTCGTTTGGAAGCCGCCAAACCTCCAGAACCCGCACCAATTACAAACAGGTCGTAATCAAAAGTCATAAGTTTATGTTCTCTTTCGTAACAAGTTAGTTCCTGGGAACTTACACACAGAACGTGATTGAACTATATAAGGATATCCGGTGAACGCTGTGTAAGTCCTGTCCTTGATTTAATCTAGCGTTAGCAGATGCTATCTGATCGTAGGGAATATCACTTTTTGCTTTGGCGGATATAGAGGCACTAGTTAAAAGTTGTTATAGTTCTACCCGTGGTCGAGCATAAGTCTGTACTACTGCATTAGAGCAGCAAAGTTGCACAGGACTTACGCAAAATCATGACAAAACGCACTGCCTTCGGCGATCGCATAGCATTTTTTACTCCTATTAGCAATTTTTATGTACTTGGAGAGTCAGTTGGGGTTACAGGTGTTGGAGTTACAGGTGTTACGGGTGTTGGAGTTACAGGTGTTACAGGTGTTACGGGTGTTGGAGTGACAGGTGTTGGAGTTACAGGTGTTACGGGTGTTACGGGTGTTACGGGTGTTGGAGTGACAGGTGTTGGAGTTACAGGTGTTACGGGTGTTGGAGTGACAGGTGTTGGAGTTACAGGTGTTACGGGTGTTACAGGCGTTGGGGTGACAGGTGTTGGAGTTACAGGTGTTACGGGCGTTGGATCTGTTGGAGTTACGGGTGTTGGATCTGTCGAGGTTACAGGTGTTGGTGTTACGGGCGTTGGGTCTGTTGGCGTTACGGGTGTTGGATCTGTTGAGGTTACAGGTGTTGGTGTTACGGGTGTTACGGGTGTTACGGGTGTTGGATCTGTTGGCGTTACGGGTGTTGGATCTGTTGAGGTTACAGGTGTTGGTGTTACAGGCGTTGGGTCTGTTGGCGTTACGGGTGTTGGATCTGTTGAGGTTACAGGTGTTGGTGTTACGGGTGTTGGGTCTGTTGGCGTTACGGGTGTTGGATCTGTTGAGGTTACAGGTGTTGGTGTTACGGGTGTTGGATCTGTTGGCGTTATGGGTTTTGGATCTGTTGAGGTTACAGGTTTTGGCTCTGTTGAGGTTACGGGTTTTGAATCTGTTGAGGTGTTCGATGTTGTCTCAGTTGGGCTATTTAAAGGACTAGGAGTTAGTTCAAATACTCCCTCGCCTTTTATCGGTGGCTGTGCTTCCAAAGCCGCAGCAGTTTCGGCTTGAACACTGTTGATTGCAGGATCGTGTGTAGGCACAGGACTCTGCCTGTTCAAATCAAGTTCCCGAACCATCTGGCTCGTTTCATAAAAACTTCTTAGATCAAAATCATATAACCTCTGAAATTCGCCTTTAATTATAATCACCATTTGCCCTGCTTTCAACACGCGAGTTTCAGACTTGTTAGAAACTTCAATGCCGCTATCTGTCAGCGCACCTACAATCGTGGTGTCTTTTTGTTGGTCGTAGCGTACAAATAATGCTGAACCACGAATTGCTGCTGCTGCATTTGGTGTTTGTATACGTGTTTGCCCCTGACCTGGTGGGATGAGCAACAACACAGTCCCGTTTGTCAGTTTAAAGTCACGAGTCTTCGGTAAAAATTGAAATAACGCCTGTTCTCCAACTCGTGCCAAGGAGCCATCATTAAAACGCAAATCTGCTAGGGAAGCTCGACCAGTTGACAACCCGTCCCCAGGGATCATTGCATCTAATTTGCGTGCAGGACGTTTCTTCAATTTATCTTTAGGTATCAGTTGTACGATGTTGCGGAGGTTCTGAATCTCTGCTCGCGTTAGAGGAGTTGTAGCGCTTACCCGATTTGGCAGAGGCAGAACTATAACTCCCCATAAACCAATCACCAATAATGGAAACGATTTATAAAACATGGTTTAAAAAGTTTTGACCTTCAATTAATATCATAAAAATTAAAGTTTAAGCTAATGCTAATTTTTGTAAGAGGTTTTTAAGTAAAATGTTTAAATTTTAATTTAGATTTAATGCATAAAATAGATAATAAGTGAAATAAATGAATCATATTTTTTCTGTATGAAAAAAATTAGTATATACACATCTATTATCTTTTTTCGTATGCACCTGTTTTTTATCTACGTAAGCAAGTTCATGAATCAAATTGGATTGCTATATGTGTATTTATTTGATTGAAGTTTTACTTCTGCAACTTAAATTGTATGCAATCAAGTCTATAGCAGATTTAAAAGTTAGTATTTGATATCAACAATTAAATCAGAAGTACCTTACATATAATTATTTATAATCAGTTCCACTAGAGGTCATTAATTATGGGGGACAATAACTTGCTAAGGATTTGTTGTGAAATTACCTACTGGCTGTATTTCATTAAAATTTAAGCAGCAATTTTATCGGATATCTCAGTTTTACAAAAAAAATCTGGGAAAAATCCGAAAAGCAGCAATTTTAGTTTGTAGTTTCAGTATATACCTACAAGGCTAAAATAGATGTAATCAACTGTATCATTGTAGTCGGAACTTCTGATACAGCTTGTGGGTCTACATTTGCCAAACGCAATCAATGCGATCTAACCAGATGCGACTCAAGAACTGGAAAAATTTGTTTTTTTGTATTTTATTAACGTCCAGTGGTGGAACCTGGTGTTGCATTAGAGTAAATGCGGCAGAATCTACAATTACAGATGTTTGGCATCTTAATGATTTAGCAACTACACAGGTAACTGATGAGCAGTTATGTCAAAAGTTAGAGCAAAAGGCAATTAACTCTTTGTGCAAGCTGTCGAATGAGTCACATACTTTAGATTCTTCAATGCCGTTAAATCTGGTACAGCAAACACCAGGAACGACTCAAATTGCAGATCAAACCGAAGAACCTACAGATACTCAAAAGCAAAATGACCCGCCACAGCTAGAATCACAGCCAAATAATGTGCCCATATCTCCTTCAGACTCAAAAGAGCAATTATTAAATTTACCTGAGATAGAGTATTCCCAAAGGCTAGAGAGGTTGATAGAACGACTACGATCGCCAAAACAACCGTTTGAATCTGATAGCGAGCGCGAATTAGGGTTACGGGTGCGGTTACGACCTTTAGAACAACAGCTACCACCACCGACAGAACAACCGATACCTCAATTTAAACCTATCGGCTATCTACAAGGACGTGTCGGTTACTTCCAAACGAGTAACATTTTTTCCTCAAATGATAGCCCCATAGAAGATGGTTTAATTATTTCTGGACTGACATTAGCCTCTACATATTTTCCTTTGGGATCTAAGACTTTTGTAAATGGCTCAATTGATGGCAATCTGATTCGTTATCTAAATCAGTCACAATATCATTACAACCAAGTGAGATTCAATCTCAGTATTTACCAGCAGCTATCCCAACGAATGTATGGAGAAATCAGTTGGAGCAATCAACAGTTATTTTATGCTAACAGCAGCGATCGCTTCGATAGCTTCAAAGCAGGCGATCGCTTTTTAAATGAAAATTCTCTACTACTGTCTTTGGGACGCCGAGATCCCTTAACTTCAAGATTAACCCTAGATAGCTTCTACCAATTGAGTGTAAATTTTGCCGACCCTGCAAGTCGTAATCGGATAATCAATTCCTTTTGGGTGTCTCTGAACTACTACTTGCAAAAGCCTCTCCAGGTTGGTATTGACTACCAAATGAATTTATCAGACTTTACACAGCGCAATCGAGAAGACGAATTTTATCGCTTATTCGGACACTTAAATTACCAAATATCCGACACCATTAATATGAATATGGAGGCTGGAGTAAGTTTAGGTAGTTCAACCGCCGAAAACATTGATTTTGATGGCTGGTTCTTCACTATTAATTACAGTTTCCAATTAGGTAGGTTTTGAAATTTGTCATTTGTCCTTTGTCCTTTGTCAAAAATCAATGCCCAATGCCCAATCACCAAGTCCAATTACTATAAATAAGAAATCCAATCACTCCAGCTACCAGCATAAAGTTTACCCTTGCTAAAACCAGCTAATTCTAAAGAAAGTAAATTCACACAAGCAGTAACGCCAGAACCGCAATATACCAATATTTCTTCGGCTGTTTCTAACTTTTCCCAGCGATGGCGTTGTTCTTCTTGAGGAAGTAGGTAGCCGGAAGAGTCTGTAACTTCTTTCCAGGGATAGTTGACTGCACCGGAAATATGTCCGGCAATTCGATCGATAGACTCTCCTTCGCCTCGGTAGCGATCGCTGTCTCTTGAATCTACCAATGCTACCTCCTGGTTATCTTTCCGGCTTTTTACGGCTGTAATATCCACCACCTTTTCTGTTTGTACTTGAGCGATAAAAGTACCCATTCGGGGAGGAGGAATAACATCTGTAACAGAATACCCAGCTTTTTGCCATCCAGCAAACCCGCCATCTAATACTACTACTTGCTCATGTCCTAGATAACGTAACAGCCACCAAAGACGAGCTGCAAAGGCAAAGCGCGAATCATCATAAGCGACAACTAAACTTTTTTGGTAATTTACCCCAATCGTCGCCAATTTATTAGCTATATCATTAGGGTTAGGTAAAGGATGTCTCCCGCCATGCTTTCCCACTGGACTGGAAAGATCCCGATTCAAATCTAGGTAATACGATCCTTCTATATGACTTGTCTGGTACTGTTGTTGTCCTTGTTGTGGTTCGGCTAAAGAAAAGCGACAATCCACAATAACGACTTGCGGATCTTTCAGATGTTCAAACAGCCAAGCTGGGGAAACAATAAATTGGGGATTGGGCATGGGGCATAGGGCATTGGGTAAAACAGTTCCTCTTTGTCTAATACTGAATATATAGATTATATTTAATACTCAGTATTAATAAAGGGTATCAGTGATTATTTAGTTTTTTTTGTTAAGATGTCAAACTTAGAAAATTTTACACCTAAGTTAACAGCTGATGGTTCTTTCACTTTTGTCTCTCAAGAGTTTGGTGAATCGTTTCATAGCCATTATGGAGCGCAGCAGGAGAGTTTTTGCAAGTTTGTGGAACCTACTCAACTGGCTATAGCAGCACAAAAACCGATCTTGCGACTATTAGATGTTTGTTATGGTCTAGGATATAACACGGCTGCTGCATTGCAAACAATTTGGAACGTAAATCCTAGTTGTTGTGTAGAAGTAATCGGTTTAGAACTGAATCCAGCGGTGCCACAAGCGGCGATCGCTCATCAGTTGTTTGACAATTGGAACTGTAACTATATTGAAATTTTGAAAAAGCTAGCTTTTGAGCATCAAGTACAAACACCTTGCCTGAAAGCGAAGCTACTAATTGGCGATGCTAGAACGATGATAACGCTAGTACGTCAGTTGGGTTTCTGGGCAGATGCAATTTTCCTCGATCCCTTTTCACCACCACAGTGTCCTCAATTATGGACTGTTGAATTTGTTAAACAGTTATCATTGTGCTTACATGCAGATGGTTTATTAGCCACTTATTCTTGTGCTGCTGCTGTACGCACAGCACTTTTATCTGCTGGCTTGGTGATATCTTCTACCCCACCCGTAGGAAGGCGAGCGCCTGGTACCGTGGCAACACATTCTAAAAATACTGAGTCTAAACACCACTTCCCACTCACTACCCTCTCAGAAGTTGAAAAAGAACACTTGCTAACTCGTGCTGCGATTCCCTATCGCGATCCCCAATTGAGCGATCCAACCGAAGTCATAGTCAGGCGGCGACAACAAGAGCAACAAACCTCTTGCCTGGAACCTGCCTCCCATTGGCGAAAAAGGTGGTTATTGGGAACACAAGGCAAGGATTTTATGGGAACTAGTTTGTAGTTTTATTACAAACTCATACAATATGCTACATTTATAGACTGCAAGTCTAATTCAACGAGTTTTTACGAGCCGAATATCTTATCTATATGTTAGTATTCGAGATTACATACCGTTTAATAGTACTTGAGTATTGCTATAACAGAGTAAGTAAAAACATTTAAATCTAATGATTACAATGATTACTATACAGACTTGAAACTCAAAATTCGATATCTCGATATAAAAGAGTCAATGGTAACACTTTCTGACGCCACAAGGCTAAAAAATCTCCGTAAAAAACCTGATTTAACATTTGTGAGAATTTATCATACTGAAATTAGAAGCAAAAAATTTGACAATAAAATCTACCTTGTTCGTAACATAAAAGATACATGCTGCAAAAAATTCAGATTGGCAGCTTGACATTATGCGTAATCCATATCGAAACTTTGACTCAGATACAGTCGAATCTTAAATTTGTTTTTAAAATCTGACACTGTTAACTAACTTGTGCAAAAACTTGGAGTGCCTTTGTGATTCAATGGAAATCCAACCATACAGGCTTTACAGAAAAAATTGTTAATCGGTCAAACCCCATTAGCACAGTGAAGAGTATCGGTTCAAATCATGCCGTGGAATCGCAAAATGCGGAGGATTCTTCTTTAGGCTCATCTCAAGGAGATTTTATGCTTGAAGATAGGCAAGCAATGTCTTCTTGGATAAAATCTGATGTTAATTGTGGTGATGATTCATTGGTCTCTAAAACACTACAAGCCAAAGGTTCTAAAGTGAATGGGTTTGATTTAGATCCGCCGAAGGTTTTAGTAGTTGACGATCATGCCGCCAGTCGGATGACTGCTGTTGCCCTCTTGGGGATGGAAGGATACGAAGTAATTGAGGCGGACAGTGGTTCTATTGTTGTCGGATTGGTAACTCAAAAACAACCAGATTTGATTTTGCTGGATGTAATGATGCCTGGAATGGATGGATTTGAAGTGTGCCAATTGCTTAAACAGGATGAGCAGACTAGGTTAATCCCAGTAATTTTTATTACAGCGTTAAATGATAGGCGATCGCGCATTCGGGGAATTGAAGTTGGGGCAGATGATTTTCTTACCAAACCCTTTGATCGGGTGGAACTGGCGGCGCGTGTAAAGTCCTTGGTGCGGCAGAAGCGTCTGAACGAAGATTTAGACCATACCGAACAAGCACTGTTTTCTATTGCCATGTCCATTGAAAGCCGCGATCCCAATACAGGGGACCATTGCGAACGTTTAGTAAAACTAGGACAAGTTTTTGGTGAACACCTCAACCTCTCACGCTATCAAATTCGAGATTTGATGTGGGGTGGTTATCTCCACGATATTGGTAAGGTGGGTATTCCTGATGCTGTGCTGCTAAAAAAAGGTAAACTCACCCCCGAAGATTGGCAAATTATGCAGCAGCACGTTTTGATTGGAGAAAAAATTTGCCAACCACTACGAAGTATGCGCGGTGTAATTCCGATTATTCGTCATCACCACGAACGTTGGGATGGCTCAGGCTACCCCGATGGACTCAAGGGGGATGATATTCCTTACCTAGCGCAAGTATTTCAGTTAATTGATATTTACGATGCCCTAACCAGCGAACGACCTTACAAAAGAGCTTTTACTTCAGCAGAAGCCCTTTTAGTGATGCAAGAAGAAACTGATTCCGGTTGGCGTAATCCGAAACTAATGCAGCAATTTACAGAGTTTATTTGCTCTTGTCAACAAAAAGGGAAGAGTGGGGAATAGAAAGTAATGATTTGTAGCTGCTGTAATGAACGCTAATTGGTATTATGATAATCTTTGCTTTTGAAGAGTAAAATTATACCGACTCCTGAATTCTGACTCCTTTAATATTTTCAGTCTTCTATAATTAGCTGGTATGATTTGAGCCGAGATTTTAAAGTACCAACAGCATTAATCACAATTTCACTGATAGCTGATAGCTAATTATGGTAGTTGTAGCAATTCTAGCGGCAGGACGCGGCACACGGATGAAATCACGCTTACCCAAGGTTTTACATTCTTTAGGTGGGCGATCGTTTGTAGAGAGAGTTCTCGAAAGTGTAGAACCACTTTCGCCCTCACGGCGAATCGTGATTGTGGGATATCAATCCGAGGAAGTGCAAGCCGCCATGCATTCGATTCTCAGTTTGGAGTTTGTCGAACAGACTGTGCAATTAGGTACAGGTCATGCTATCCAGCAATTACTTCCTCACTTGGAAAACTACACAGGAGATTTACTGGTACTTAACGGCGATTTACCGTTAATACGCAGCGAAACTCTCAAGCAGATGTTACAAACTCACATCCGAAATCAAAACGCTGCCACTATTCTCACCTCGCATCTACCCGACCCCACAGGCTACGGGCGCGTTTTTTGTAACGACGAAAATATTGTGCAGCAAATGGTCGAGCATAAGGATTGTACAGCTGCTCAAAGACAAAATCAGCGGATTAACGCTGGAGTTTATTGCTTTCGCTGGCCAGATTTAGCAAAGGTGCTTCCCCACCTCCAGGCAAACAATGCCCAAAAAGAATACTATCTTACCGATGCTGTGACTCAGGTAGGACAAGTAATGGCAGTGGATGTGGAAGATTACCAAGAAATTCTTGGGATCAACGATCGCTTACAACTAGCAACAGCATACGAAATTTTGCAAAAACGAGTCAAGGAAAAATGGATGTTGGCGGGTGTCACCCTCATCGACCCCACAAGCATCACCATTGATGAAACAGTGGAATTACAGCCGGATGTAATTATTGAACCCCAAACTCACCTACGAGGAAATACGGCGATCCAAACAGGAAGTCACATTGGGCCGGGGAGTTTAATTGAAAATAGTCAGTTAAGTGAAAATGTTACAGTGCAATATTCAGTAGTCATAAATAGCACCGTGCAGGCTGGAAGCCAAATTGGCCCTTATACTCATTTGCGCGGTCAGGTACAGGTGGGTGCTGGTTGCCGTGTGGGGAATTTTGTGGAATTGAAAAATACGCAATTAGGCGATCGCACCAATGCAGCACATTTGTCATATATAGGCGATACTGTTGTCGGCAATCAGGTGAATATTGGTGCTGGTACAATTACTGCCAACTATGACGGCGTGAAGAAACATCGCACTAAAATAGGCAATCGGACAAAAACTGGCGCCAATAGCGTTTTAGTGGCTCCACTCACTTTGGGAGATGATGTCTATATTGCAGCTGGTTCTACTGTGACAGAAGATGTACCTGATGATTCTTTGGTAATTGCCCGTAGTCGTCAGGTGGTGAAACCTGCTTGGCGCAAGAAGAGCTAATAAAGCGATAATTAAATCATCAGATTAGCTGATTAAACCAAAGATAAAAGATGAGGAAAACAAAACAACTTACCGCGATTATTGAGGATCATAAAAAGGGCTATATATCGCTTTGTGCAGAATTAGATATTGCTAGCCAAGGTGACACTATTGAAGAAGTACGCAATAATTTGGTTGAGGCATTGGAATTATTTTTTGACACAGCTGACCCCTCTGAAGTCCAAGATCGACTAATAACAGAAGATGGAAGAACTGCTAGAACTTAAGCAACTTCTAAAACAAGGCAAAATTCATGAGGCGCTGCTGTTGGTGGATGAGTTAGAAGAAATGAGCCTCGGTGACAAAATCAATAAAATTGATAGTTATAGTGTAATTCTGCTCATCCATAATAAAATAAATAAGCGCCGCAAATCTGGTGGTTTTTACTTGAATCAGGCAGAATTAATCGATATTCTGGAACAAGGATATCAAGTGGCACTGAAACGAGCGGCGCTAGAAGCTTTTGAGGGGCGTTATGAAGCCCAAGAATTAGCCGCAATGGTTGACCCACAATGAAACTTTAGCTGAAGCGCTAAAACTGATTCAACAATAGCCCATCAGTTCGTTGCCAGTCCATTCCAAGGTGTCGCCAATTTTTTCGCCATTGTGGTAGGCAGCGAGTAAGATTTCGCTAGTTTTTCCCCAAGCGATCGCTCCACTAGCATCTAAGGCGATCGCTCCCAAATCGCGTTTGTTCTCATAGGCTTCCCCAAAGGATCGCTGCATGGCCTCCTTCAGTGACATCCCATCAGTGACACGCACTACAATCCGTGCGGCTAAACACTCATCGATGATATCTTCGCCAATGCCAGTACAGCTAACACCAGCATTACTAGTAGCATAATTACCTGCTGGCATTGCCGAATCACTTACCCTGCCAATCCGCTCAAATCCCTTACCACCAGTAGAAGTGCCAGCAGCTAGCTTACCAGATGCATCTAAAGCTACTACACCAATAGTACCGCGTCCGGCATTGCTGGTTTCTAGCAGTTCGGGTTCTGCTACCACGCCAGCCATTGTGCTTTTAAAATTATCCTGGCGCTCTTGTATCCACTCTTGTAACCGCAAATCAGTTAAAGCGTTATAGCTGGGTATTTGCATTTCCCGCGCCAACTCAGCCGATCCGAAATCTGATAGCACTCGGTCTGGCGAGCTTTGTAAAAATTGCGCTAAATCAATCGGATTCTTCACCCGCGAGATATTAATCACACCACTAAACCGCCCTGATGCACCATCCATTAAAGAAGCACTCATACGAATTTGTCCATCAGATTGCAGTACTGAACCAGTACCAGCATTAAAGCGGGGGTTATCTTCGAGCATTAGGCAACCCTGCACCACCGCCTCAGAGGCAGTTGCTCCTGACAATAGCAGAGAATAGACTTCTTCTATTACTGTATGGAGCGATCGGCGCACCGCCTCTAATCCGCCTTTACCGTGGAGAGAACTACCAGCCCCTCCATGAATAATTAATTTAGGTTGCACCTGTAACTCCATTAATCTCTTGCGCTATTTGCGTCTGTATTGCGGTTGGTTTCATTTTGAGCTTCAGAACGGCGACGACGACAACGTTCTGAGCAATATTTCACATCGTCCCAGCAATCTTGCCACTTTTTACGCCATGTGAAAGGACGTTGACATACCGGACAGATTTTTGTAGGTAGGTCAGACTTAGAACGAACACGTCCCATATAAATACTGTGTAAATGAGAATTTCATTTCCGAAGGAGATGGAAGATAATTATAACCAGTTTGCTATGAAGACAGGATACATTTAACGAACAAATATATTGTCAATCTATCTTTAGACATATTTATAACATTTTCCTAAAAGAAAACAGGCTTTGAATCTTACTATCTTTCAGTTTTAGGGACTTGCAAAAAATAAATTATCCTAAATTACTTCTAGATTTGTAGAGGTGCAAGGCATTGCATTGGCGTCAACTTAAGGTTAAAGCTTTTAGCAGATTATCTCGCTCCCTGTTGGAGATTCTACGGTGTACACACAAGTGGAAGTAAACTACTAGGGTTGGGGATTTGAGGAGCAAAGGAAAGTGGAAAATCGAATAAAAATACATGCTCAACATTGGAAGGAGCAAGCGTTTGGCGACCCAAGGTTGATAAAAAGGGGGCGGCATTGTACGAAGCAATGGGAAAACATCAATTAGTCACTATTCGTCAAATAAGTAAAAACACAGCCGAACAAGTGGCGTACTACCGCTTTTTGGAGAATGAGAATGTGGCAGTAGGAGAATTAGTCAAAAGCCGATCAAAACACTGCTGTTTGCAAGTAGAAGGAAGACATATATTAGCAATCAGTGACAGTAGCGAAATTAACTTACAATCTCATGTAGGTAGGTTAAAAGCAAAAGGTTTAGGTGTAGTAGGAAACAACACAGACGTGGGATTTTACATCCATCCAACACTGGTATTGGATGCTGAAACTGGATTTCCATTAGGATTAAGTACAGTACAACTGTGGAGTAGAGAACCAGACCATGCTGATAAACATCAACGAAATTATCAAAAGTTGCTAATAGAAGCAAAAGAATCATACAAATGGCTGCGTTCAGCTGATGAAACGCAACGATGTATCCGCGTGGGTGAAGCGAAAATGATTACCCATATCGGCGATAGAGAAAGTTCGCCGTGCGATAGTAAAAATTCAACGTCTAGACAAATTCAATAACCAAGATTATCCTGCCCGTGTGACACTTTATGCAGTTGAATCCTTGGAAGTTAATTCCCTACCCGACCAGCAAGCAATTCATTGGCGATTACTCACTACCCACTCAGTTGTTTGGAGCAAGCACTGCAAGTCATTAGATGGTACACATGGCGATGGCGAATTGAGCAACTGTTTGCCATCCTCAAAACTGCTGGTTTAAATCTCGAAGCTACCCAAGTAGAGTCGATTGCTGCCATTCAACGATTAACTATATTAGCTTTGTCACTTGCCGTGCGTACTTTACAACTGATTCAGGGACGGGATCATCCTGATTTACCTGCAAATGTTGCTTTTCCCACGAGCGGCAGCAATGCTTGTTAACGATGCCTGCGGCGGGGGCTATGCCTACGCACCTTCAGTAGAGGGCAAAACTCAACTCCAACAAAATCCCTATCCTCTTTCTTCTCTTGCTTGGGCGACTTGGATTATTGCTCGACTTGGTGGTTAGTCTGGTTACAGTTCTCAAAAACCTCCTGGAATTACTACTTTGATTCGCGGACTTGAGCAATTTGAATCCACCTTTTTTGGCTGGAAACTTGCTCTGGGTCTACTTGTGTGTACACCGTAGCTGTTGGAGATTAGGAATACCTAATGGGAGGCACGAGATTTTAAACGAGTTTTAGCTTAAGTTGACTGATATCAATGAAGGCCATGAAACACGCCTGAGTGGTTAGGACAAGGCTGTTTCATTGCTTAAAAGGTGCTGATTTACAAGCGTTTCAAGCAAAAAAATCAGGTGAATAAAAAATCTGATTGCACAAGAAAATGGTGATACCTCCAGCAAGGTTTCGCCAACGCACTGAAATTGACTCTTGGAGATAGTAATTTTTTGATTACTAACTTCTCCAAATTTATTGCCTATGTTGTTGACAATATCCTTAATAGATTGAGTGAAATAGCCTTGGAGGTTAGGGAGATTAAAAGTGCCCAAACTTATATCGAAACACTTTTCAAATAACCTCTAAATACTAGAGTTTTGGAAGTAACTTGATAATACATAGCAATGTGATTTTTAAAGAATCTGTAAATACTAAATAACCTGAGTTCGGGTTAAGCAGGTTGAGATAAAAGCCACTCCATCTGAAGGCTGGGTTTCTTAGGTTGATGGCAATAAGCGATTAATCC
>NZ_JBALDE010000082.1:0-20662 GCF_036917515.1 Nostoc sp.
AATAAGCGCTGGTTGCACTTCTTTATGTTGTTCGTACCAGTCACAGGCTTGTGGATGAGTGCCGTCGGCATCGTCGGTTTAGCACTCAACCTGCGGGCTTATGATTTCGTCTCCCAAGAATTACGGGCGGCGGAAGACCCAGAGTTTGAAACCTTCTATACCAAAAACATTTTGCTCAACGAGGGTATCCGCGCTTGGATGGCTCCTCAAGATCAACCCCACGAACAATTTGTATTCCCTGAGGAGGTATTACCACGTGGTAACGCTCTCTAATAGACCTAATATCTTAGGCGGTGCTGGACGCGACCAAGAATCCACTGGATTTGCTTGGTGGTCTGGTAACGCACGTTTAATCAACCTATCTGGTAAACTGCTGGGTGCTCACGTTGCCCACGCTGGTTTGATTGTGTTCTGGGCTGGAGCGATGACTTTGTTTGAAGTCGCTCACTTCATTCCTGAAAAGCCCATGTATGAACAGGGCTTGATCCTGTTACCTCACCTTGCCACTCAGGGCTGGGGTGTTGGTGCTGGTGGTGAAGTCATCGATACCTTCCCCTACTTTGTTGTCGGTGTACTCCACCTAATTTCCTCAGCTGTCCTTGGCTTTGGTGGTATCTATCATGCCGTTCGTGGCCCAGAAACCTTAGAAGAATACTCTTCTTTCTTTGGTTACGACTGGAAAGACAAGAACAAGATGACCAATATCATCGGGTTCCACCTGATTATTTTGGGATTCGGTGCATTGCTTTTAGTGTTAAAGGCAATGTTCTTTGGTGGGTTGTATGACACCTGGGCACCAGGTGGTGGTGATGTTCGGATTATTACCAATCCGACATTGAACCCAGCAGTTATCTTCGGTTATGTAATCAAGTCTCCCTTTGGTGGCGAAGGCTGGATTGTTAGCGTCAATAACTTAGAAGATGTGGTTGGTGGTCACATTTGGGTCGCCTTTATCTTAATTGCTGGCGGTATTTTCCACATTCTTACCAAGCCTTTTGCTTGGTCACGTCGTGCATCCATCTGGTCTGGTGAGGCCTATCTCTCCTACAGCTTGGGCGCTCTTTCGCTAATGGGCTTCATTGCCTCAATTTTTGTTTGGTTCAACAACACCGTTTATCCAAGCGAATTCTTTGGCCCTACTGGACCAGAAGCTTCTCAAGCTCAGGCTTTGACCTTCTTGATTCGTGACCAACGCTTGGGTGCTAACGTCGGTTCTGCCCAAGGCCCTACTGGTCTAGGTAAATATCTGATGCGCTCTCCAACTGGTGAAATCATCTTCGGTGGTGAAACCATGCGCTTCTGGGATTTCCGCGGCCCTTGGTTGGAGCCTCTACGTGGCCCCAATGGTCTTGACCTGGAAAAAATCAAGAATGATATTCAGCCTTGGCAAGCTCGTCGCGCTGCTGAATACATGACCCACGCTCCTCTGGGTTCTTTGAACTCCGTAGGTGGTGTGGCTACCGAAATTAACTCCTTCAACTACGTATCTCCTCGCGCTTGGTTGGCGACTTCTCACTTCGTACTAGGATTTTTCTTCCTAGTTGGTCACTTGTGGCACGCTGGTCGCGCACGAGCTGCGGCTGGTGGTTTTGAGAAAGGAATTAACCGTGATACTGAGCCAGTGATGTTCATGGACGACCTAGATTAGGTTGTAAAGTTTATTTCATCACTGACAACTAAATAATTTAGAGGCTCTTGCATAAAAGCAAGGGCTTTTTTTATAGGAAAATTAGTAATCTATTAATTAAAGTGAGCGACTTGCCAAGGTAACTAATTTATGAACGACTCCAATTTTATTGATGCTTTGCGATGGACATCTGAAGCTAAGGAAAAATTACAAAACATTCCCTTTTTTGTCCGCTCTCAAGCTCAAGCCAGAATTGAACAGCTGGCTCGTGAAGCAGGGCAAGATGTTGTGACTGCTAATTTGGTAGAACAGGCTAGGCTTGAATTTGGACAATAAATTAGGAGTCAAGAGTCAGAATTCAGAATTCATACCAAGTTGCAATCAGATGTAGTATTTCTCCCCCAGCTTCCTCTGTTCCCCCTGCCTACCAAAACTAATATTTTTGAATGCAACTCGGTATCAGAATTGGTAAATACTCTACCAATAAAGGGATAAAGTTTTAAGGCGAGAATATTCCAGTCAATTTAATTCATAATTACGAATTAGTATCAACTTCCTCCTACATTCATTGCTGCTAAAACAGCCTTCTGGCTTACATCTCTGTAAACGGTATTCAAATACTTCATTACCACATCACTCGAAGTTGAATTTACTGCATTTTCCTCTTCTTTCGCTAGGGGAATCGCTCCCAATACATCTAATATCGTCTCACTAGTAGATGGTGCAATCACTACCAATGATGACTCTAGTGGCTCATTGTATTGCCAGAAAGAATCAATTTTTACCGAGTATTTGTTATTAGGAATTGACTGTTGAATGTCGGGCGTTTCTGTGGTACTACTGGGTTGAATCTTGGCACTACGTAATTGGCGTAAATCGCTGATAATTTGCTCTTTAGAACGTCCGCGCAATTGAAATAGTACAAAGGGGTCTTCACTGAATCTATCGCCTAACTGATAGTATATAGCACCAATGTGTTTACAGGGATTTGCTTTATCAGGACAAGAGCATTTACTCTGAACATCAGCAAGGGTAAATGGAAATATCGAAAGACCATTAGCCGTGAATACTTCTTCTATATTTTGTGGCATTTCTCCTGCTAGGAGCTTGGCAGCAAAAATTGCCCTTTGGGACATGGTTTCAATTACATAACCCCATTGTTCATCGGTAAATGGTTCAAGGGAGAGGGAAACTTTATAGGGTTCTACTTCACTGCCTTGCACCCTAGCCAATACTTTTGCACCTTTAAATTCAATGCTGAGAACATTTCCTTGACGAGCATAATTTCTCGCACGTTCTAAACGCTTTTTAAAGCGATAGGAATCTAGCAAATCTAACCATTGTTGTGACCACCATTCTCGACTTGCTTGTAATGTGTAATTAGTCATAATCTATTTAAAATTCAAAATTATGGAATGTATGGGTTAATCTTATTTTGTGATAGTTACCTCAGACTATAGCGTTATCGTTGGGAACATATCAGTTTCGCAAATATAGGCTTTCAGACTGGAAGTTTGGGACAACACAGGAACGTGAAACCTTAAATTAATTACGAATTACGAATTATTCCATCTCCGCCTTGCGTCGCAACCGTTTAACCAATTGGCGCGTCCAATCCAAGCTCTTATGGCGCAGACGCTCCCGGATTTCCAGGGCAGACTGTGCTAACAGTAGCGCCTCTGTGTAGCGTCCTTCCTCCTCCAGAACTCGCGCCAGCCCCGCTTTAGCGCCAGCCACCAAGCTTTGCCGTCCCACTTCCTGTGCTAGGGCTAACTCACGCTCGTACCAGAGACGGGCTTCTAAAGGACGATTGCGGTTAAGGGCTAGATTTCCCAAGTTGCCTAGATAAGCTATATGCATCGTTTTACCAGCACGCTTTTCTTCTATCGCCAATGCTTCCTTGAAGTAGGATTCAGCGCGATCATAGTGTCCCTGTGATTGCGCAACTGTTCCCAGATCGTTGAGGGCGTTTGCTTCCCATTCTTCATCCCCCAACTTTCGGTAAATCGCTAATGCCTCCTGGGACAGCCGCTCCGCTTCTACCCAGTCCTTGCGTTGGTGTGCAATAATTCCTTGCAAACGAATTGCAAAAGCCTTATCCCGACGACTACCGCCCCGCTCCATCGCCTCCGCCATCTCAGCCGCCCAACTTGTTGCCCTATCAGTCTTTGCGCGATTGTGGTAAATCCAGGCAACATGATAAGCACCCCAACCAGCATCGCTCCACTGACCAAGCGCCTTTCCTGCCTGATATCCCCACTCACCCAAGCGTACCGCCTCATCCCAGTAGCCACGGAAGAAGAGGAAGTTATTCAAAGCGGTTTCCAAATCGATGAGCATCTGGGCAGCTTGTCGCTCTTTCAACGCATCGGGGATACCTGCCATCTCTCGCAGGGTTGTTGCCACGCCCTCTAGATTCTGCCACTCGGCTTCCAGCTTATCATGTATCTTATAGGCATCTTTGTCGTTACCCCCGTACTTCTGGGCAAAGTCCACCCAGTAGTGCAGAACTTTGGGTTGGGCAGCAGAGTCAAACCGAATTCCACTTAGGGGCGCAGTTACAACGGTATCCGTTCCGCCCATAACTGCCCAAATATATGTGCGGGTGAGGGGGTGCAGGCCAAACCGTTCTCCATCCAAGTCATTCACCAAAGATAGAGTTACCAGCCGCTCTAAAGAAACTTGGATCTCGGTTATGACTAAATCTGTAGCATCTGCCAGTGCTGCGGTTTTTGCTGGTGTCAGGAACACAGCCAGGGCAGACAACACTGTGCGATCATTTTCAGAAAGAGTTTCGGCGGCATTGGCAAACAAAAACCCGTAGAGATCGGGAGATTTGGCGGCATTCCGCAACCGCTCTAGGGCATCACTTATGGAGTAGCCTTTGTGTGCCACCTGTCCCAATGTCCAATCCAGCGCTAGAGGATTGCCACCAGATGCTTCATATAAAGCGGTCAATATCTCTGGCTTCGTTGCGTTTAGTTCCTGGGCTAGACGGGGGTGCGACTTTCCCTTCGCCTGCATCAACTCTAAAGCTTCTGCCTCTAAGAGACGATCTAAGCGGATGGTGACGGCGCTTTCCCCGGTGCGGTGGCGGCTGGTGATGATGGCTTTGTTGGGGGTGGGCAGTTTCCGCAAAAACTCGGCAATCATATTGCGTTCTTCTGCATTCAACGTTTCCAAGTTGTCCCAAATCAACAGGGTGCACCGTCCCCGTAAGGCATCGAGAAGGGCACGGCGGCGTTCTGTGGCATCAGTCATTGTCACAATATCTGTTTGTCCCAACCTCTTGGCAAATTCCCGGCAGAAGCTATCGAGAGAAGACAGGGCGAGGGTTTCTTGCCGCACTCCCTCAGTTGAGAGCCAGGTAGTCTTAGCAGAAACAAACAGGTAGGCATCAAACAAAGCTTGCTCACGGGCAAGGTGTGCTACCTCCAGCGCTAACACCGTTTTGCCCATACCACCAATACCATCGATCGCCACACCCCAACCGCGCTCTTCTGGTGACAGTGCCTCCAAACAACGGGCGATTTCTTGTTTGCGTCCCACAAACACATCGTTATAGCGGGGCAGGTTATCCGGCACACTTTCCGGGCGCTTTCCCTGTAACAGGCTTAATCGCGCTTCTAGGCTAGTGACTTCTTTTTGTTTTTCCTCCAGTTCGATCTGCAAATCCACTGGAACTCGAATTCCATAACCAGCTATTTCCTCCTCTAATATCTGGAGGGCGCGACGGGCGCGGTTGAGAGTTCGCTGTAGTGCTTCTTGATTATCCATAGGATTTGATAAAAATAAATCTCAGGATTTGCAGTTGAAAAAAGGCAAAGGGCAGGAGGAGCAACAAAATATCCACTTTTCCCGAATCATTGAGGGCGACCGCCTTTAGCAGAGGCTCCGTACATTTGCTCTTAGCTTACTCATCTAAACTTTGTGCGATCGCTTTAAGCAGTGCCTCAAAATCTGATTGTATATGAATCTCTTCCGTCAGAGCATTCATATCCTTCAGCAGGTTTATGAGATTAGCAAACATATTACGAATTTCAGTATATAGGTCAATTTCTTCTCTAAATCCCTGTAAATTAGCAGCGTTAACTGTTCTCATAGCGTTATTTAAATCTTGAATTTGCTTTTCCCAATACTCAACATATTTAATTCTTTCAATAGGCTTATAAATTTGGGCATCTGCTAAAACTATAGGAAAAATTCGATGATAAAGGTTTCCATGTTTCGCTATTTCAACTAGTTCATACATGCAATTTTCAGACTTCAAATATTGGTCGCTGATTACCAAAATCACACATTTGCCACGACTTAATCGCTGCATGAATTCTTGAAATCGTTCTTTGTAGCCAATTGCATTTTTATCCCGAATGATTGTAATGCTTTTTGCCTGAAATGCTTTCTCTAGTTTTTGTACAAATGTTTCGCTGTGATTATCTTGCCAGGTGTAGGAGATAAAAACTTCCTTTTGCTTGCTTTTTGACTCTACTTTACCGATGCTGTTTTGCAAATGACTCAATCGTGCCTCTAGGCTGGCGACTTCTTTTTCTTTTTCCTCCAGTTCGATTTGCAAATCTACTGGAACTCTAATCCCAAAACCAGCTTTTTGTTCTTCTAATATTTGGAGAGTGCGACGGGCGCGGTTGAGAGTTCTCTGTAATGCTTCTCGATCATCCATAGAGTTATAGCTAGGAGGCAGGAGGCAGGAGGTAAAACTATTGCTAACTCTAGCATTCACCCAGGGCAAATGTCCTAACCTGTGTGACTACGGCTATATATCAAAATAAGATACTTTCCAATATAAAGATTCAATAGATCCTTTGCAAAAGTATCGACTTTTCACTAAATCTGCATTTTTGCATGAAGTCAAGAAGTATTTATGCAATAAGTCTAATGCATACAAACTAAATATAAATTTGTAATGCCACAACACAGGTAATACTGTTAAGTTGACATCACTAAATTATCCTTCATCCTCTTCAATAACAGCATTACGGTCAAGTATTAGTAAGTTGCGGAGTTGGTCTGTATCCAGTTCAGTCAACCATTCTTCACCAGCACCCACAACTTGTTCAGCCAATTGTTTCTTACTTTCAATCATGTCATGAATTTTTTCTTCTAAAGTGCCTGTGCAAACAAATTTATGTACTTGCACATTCCGGGTTTGACCAATCCGAAATACTCTATCTGTAGCTTGATTTTCTACGGCTGGGTTCCACCATCTATCAAAGTGGAATACATGATTCGCTCGTGTTAGATTTAGTCCTACTCCACCTGCTTTCAAAGAAAGAATCATAATTGGTGGACCTTGAGGATCGTGTTGAAAACGGTCAATCATTTCCTCACGTTGTTTTTTGCTGGTGCTGCCATATAAAAAGAATGTTTCTCGTCCAAGCTGTTTTTCTAAATAGGGTTTAAGTAATTTACCCCACTCAGCAAATTGTGTAAAAATTAAAGCTCTATCGCCTTCTGCTAACACTTCTTCTAACATTTCTTCTAGCCGTAGAAGTTTGGCTGAATTATGTTGATCTAATGTTGCCTGTTTCAAGTATTGGGCTGGGTGATTGCAGATTTGTTTGAGTTTGATTAGTAAAGCCAAAATCATTCCCCGACGTTGCAAGCCTTCAGCAGATTCTATCTCTACTAAAGATTGTTCTACAACTTCTTGATAAAGTGCGGCTTGTTCGCTAGTCAGACCACAAAATACAGTCATTTCTTGCTTATCTGGCAAATCTTGAATGATGTCGCGATCGCTTTTCAATCGCCGCAGTATAAATGGCTGAACTAATGAACGTAATTGACCCAAAGAAGCCGTATCTCCATACTTTTCAATTGGCATGGCAAACCGACGCTGGAAAAATTGCTTATTGCCTAAATACCCTGGATTCAGAAAATCCAAAATAGACCATAATTCTTGCAGTCTATTTTCTACTGGTGTCCCCGTCAACGCAATCCGAAATGTAGCTTCTAATTGGCGTACTGCTTTTGACTGCTTCGCCTCTGGATTTTTCACATTTTGGGCTTCATCTAAAACAATTATCTGCCAAGAGACACTTTGCAATGACTTGATATCTCGATGAAGCAGTGAGTAGCTGGTAACGATTAAATCGTGATTTTTCACAGCTTCTAAAAACGCTTTCCCTTTTGGGCGTTTATCACCGTGATATTGCAAAATTTTCAAGTTTGGTGCAAATTTATTGACTTCCCTTTCCCAGTTACCTAAAACCGAAGTTGGACAAACTAGCAGTGTTGGATTTTCTAGTACATCTTGTTCTTTCAAGTGCAGCAGAAAAGCAATGAACTGAATAGTTTTACCGAGTCCCATGTCGTCTGCAAGACACGCACCCAAGCCCCAACGTTCTAAGAATGACAGCCAAGCAGCACCACGTTCTTGATAAGGTCGCAACTGCCCTTTAAAGCCTGTTGGTGTGGGTAAAGGTGCGATCGCTTGATTATTGGTTAACGCCCCAATTAACTCTTGCAATGCCCCAGATGCATCAAAGCTGACCACTGGTAACTTTTCAATTACCTGAGTATCCCCTGTACTGAAACGCAAGGCATCTTCCAGGGAAAGGGCCATTTGGTCTTTGCGAGTGGTAAAAAAAGTTTGGGCTGTCTTGATATCTTGAGATCGCAATTCTACCCACTCACCGTTAATTTCCACTAGCGGACTATTTAAAGCCACAAGTTTATCAAATTCGACTTTGGAAATAGTCTGTCCGCCAATTGCTAATTGCCATTGGAAGTTCAGGAGACTCTGCAACCCCAAGCGTCCCTGCTTTGTTTTTGGAGTTTCGGCAGTAATTTTTAAACCCAAACGGTTTGCCCATCCTTCACGGTTTGCTAAACTGGAAGGCAAAATTACTCCCAAACCACTGTCTTCCAACCTCCAAGCTACAGCCTTGATAAACTCATAAGCTTGGATGGGAGTGAGGCGAGAAAATTGGGGATATTCGGTTTCAAAACTCGGTGCAATGGCTGGATATAATCGGGAAGCTACCCCCAAACCTCGCAAAAATGTTTCTTGTGGTTGGTCAATTGTCCGATTTTCATAAACTAATCTTTCAACTGGATTGTTCCAAATAGTTGCTGCATCCACTAAAAACTCTGGAGAGTCAGCCGCTTGCAAAAAATACGCCAATGTCCAATCTGTTTCGCCAGACTCTGGAGAACGCAGTTGAAGACAGGTACGAAATAGAGTTTTAAGAGTTAACTGATATTGTAGCGGCATAGTCCAAGCCTTCAATGCCGCTTCCAGTCGTTCTACTTCAAGTGCATTTGCATTAACTGTACCAGATGCACTAGTTAAGGCTTGCAACCACTGTTGCACCCCAGCAGGTAAAGATGCAATCGTCTTAGCTTCTGTTGGAGGTTGAGAACCTATCATGTCTCGCACTTGGGCATCTATCGTACTGTTGAGAAATCCCAAAAGTAATTCTTGAGGTTCGAGGGGGAAGTTTATATATATTGGGCATTGGGCATGATTATTTTTTCCCCTTGTCCCCTTGTCCTCCTTGTCCCCTTGTCCACTCATTCCCCACTCCTCAGTCCCTAATCCCTCTTGATAAGTACGACAAACCAACGGCATATTCGCAGAAAATTTTTCTAGGCGGGTTCCATCTACAGCACTATCTAGAAGTACTTGCCACTTAGTAGCAAATGCACCATCTGATTGTTGGTCAATTGTTGGTAAAAACTTACACCGTGAGATTAAATCTAAACTCCAACGGGCAACCTGCGACCAAAAGCGTAAATCTCCACCCAAAAAGGCATTTTCCCCTTTAGCAGCATTTAGGGGAACAGCAGCGAGAAATTTTACTGCTTCGCTGGGGTTGAGACAAAAACCTTCAACTTGCCAAGGTTGCAAATATTGCGGGGAATCTGTGTCTAGCCCTAAGCTAGCAGAATGTACGGGGAAAATCGCTGTTGTTCTTTGATCGCTTCCTTCTAAGATATGAGTTGGTAGGGCAATTATATGGGAATGTATTGGCAAACTGATTTGGGTGGCTGTAGCGACTTTGCGCGTTCGTTTAGTAGTCGCGATCGCTTTGCCCGCCGCAGGCATCGCAACTTGAGGTTGCTGAATAAAGTTAGTAATTGCCATATTCTGCGATTGCAACCACTCACTCAACTCAACCGATGTCATTGCCAATGGATGTAGTGCTATATCTCCAGATCCACTAGACTCGAAATTCACTCGTGGCGATCGCCAAGTTTCCCCCCAAATAAATAAACAACCATTTTGATTTTTTAGTAACCAATTACAGTGTAAAATCGCCATTTGCTAACTACTCAGATTTTCCCAAAACTCTAGAATTAAAATCACAATTATTCTACTTTTTGCATCTTTTCAAGGAGATTTATTGGCCAAGTTTCTCATATAATAAATATTTAAGTAGTTATTCCACATCAACATTGTTAATAATGAATTTTCCCCTAATTAAAGTTTTAAAAAACGGGATGTTAGTGGAACTGGATTATATGCATCCTCAAGAACACGAGGTGGTAAGATCGTTACTCAATGTTGTAATTGTTGAAGGTAAAACCTATCCCCAAAAGCAACCTCTCTCTTTTACAGAATTTTCAGCTTACTGGTTAAGCAAGGATGCCTTTGTTGTCAGGACATCTGTTGTAAATCTCACACACAAGCCAAAAGAAATATTAGGGGCGTTTTATTTAAAGCCAAACTTTCCTGGTCGGTGTAGCCATATTTGCAACGCTGGTTTTATTGTACAACCTGGATTACGCGGTCAGGGTTTAGGACGGTTCATGGGAGAAGCTATGCTTTCGATAGCAGCAAACCTGGGCTACGAAGCAGTGATGTTTAATTTGGTCTTTGAGACTAATATACCTTCAATTACACTTTGGCAGTCGTTAGAATTTGAGATTATTGGGCGAATTCCGGGTGCGGCGAAGCTAGAGAATGGGCAGGTAGTAGATGCGCTAATCTTGTATCACACTTTGCGTTAAACGACTTGTCTATCTTTGTATGTACTAGAAGTCAGCCATAGGGCATAAATGTTAGGATTGCCACAGAAAGAGAATAGCGAAAGAGAAGGAAAAAAAACTGAATGGCAGAAGTTGATAAGTCAATATCCTTCGATGGAAGGGATATTCGACTGAAAGTAGGCTTACTAGCTCCCCAGGCAGGTGGGTCGGTTTTGATAGAATCAGGGGATACATCAGTTTTAGTGACGGCTACGCGATCGCAAGCCAGAGAAGGCATTGATTTTCTTCCCCTGACTGTAGATTATGAAGAAAGGCTATATGCCGCTGGTCGAATTCCCGGCGGGATCATGCGGCGCGAAGGTCGTCCACCAGAAAAAACAATTCTCACCAGCCGTCTTATAGACCGTCCCATGCGTCCCTTGTTCCCCTCATGGTTGAGGGATGACTTGCAAATTATTGCCTTAACGCTGTCGATGGACGAGTTAGTTCCACCCGATGTGTTAGCAGTTACAGGCGCTTCCATCGCTACCCTAATTGCCCAGATTCCTTTTAATGGGCCAATGGCAGCAGTGCGGGTTGGTTTAGTGGGAGATGATTTCATTATTAACCCCACTTATGCAGAAACTGAAGCTGGAGATTTGGATCTGGTAGTAGCAGGTTCACCAGATGGCGTGATCATGGTGGAAGCGGGAGCCAATCAGTTGCCAGAACGAGATATTCTCGAGGCGATTGACTTTGGTTATGAAGCAGTGCGGGACTTAATCAAAGCGCAGCAAGATTTAATCGCTGAACTGGGTCTAGTAATAGTGCAAGAAGCACCACCAGAAGTAGACCAAACGCTAGAAAATTATATCCGCGATCGCGCTAGCGGCGAGATTAAGAAAATCCTGTCTCAATTTAGTTTCACCAAACCCGAACGCGATGCAGCTTTAGATGTCGTCAAAGATGAAATTGCCGCGACGATTACTGAACTGCCAGAAGAAGATCCGATTCGAGTTGCCGCAACTGTAAATAAGAAGGCACTTGGTAACACTTTTAAAGATATTACCAAATACTTCATGCGGCGACAAATCATTGAAGATAACGTCCGCGTTGATGGTCGTAAACTCGATCAAGTGCGTCAGGTTTCTTGTTTAGTTGATGTCTTACCAAAGCGAGTCCACGGCAGCGGTTTATTTAACCGGGAACTAACCCAGATATTATCCACTTGTACTCTGGGTACACCTGGGGATGCTCAAAACCTCAACGATGACATGCAGCTAGATCAGCACAAGCGTTATCTGCATCATTACAACTTCCCGCCCTTCTCAGTCGGTGAAACCAAGCCAATGCGGGCCCCAGGAAGGCGTGAAATTGGTCACGGGGCATTAGCAGAGCGATCGCTACTACCTGTGATACCCTCAAAAGAACAATTTCCCTACGTAATTCGCATCGTCTCGGAAGTACTTTCTTCTAACGGTTCCACCTCAATGGGTTCAGTCTGCGGTTCCACCCTCGCCCTGATGGATGCTGGTGTACCAATTCTCAAACCCGTTAGTGGCGCAGCAATGGGTCTGATTAAGGAAGGGGACGAAGTACGAGTTCTGACCGATATCCAAGGCATTGAAGACTTTTTGGGCGACATGGACTTCAAAGTTGCCGGAACGGATACCGGGATTACCGCCTTGCAGATGGATATGAAAATCTCCGGTTTGTCTTTGGAGGTTATAGCCCAAGCCGTCCACCAAGCCAAATCAGCCCGGTTGCACATTTTGGAGAAAATGCTCGCCTGCATTGACACGCCGCGGACTGAAACCTCACCTTATGCTCCACGTCTGTTAACAATCAAGATTGATTCAGACATGATTGGTTTGGTCATCGGACCTGGAGGCAAGACTATTAAGGGGATCACAGAGGAAACTGGTGCAAAAATTGACATCGAAGATGATGGCACCGTGACAATTTCCGCTGTGGATGAGAACAAGGCGAAGAGAGCTAGAAATATTATCCAAGGCATGACCCGCAAGTTACACGAAGGGGATGTCTACGCCGGACGTATTACTCGGATTATACCGATAGGTGCATTTGTGGAATTTTTGCCTGGAAAAGAAGGCATGATTCACATTTCTCAACTAGCTGACTACCGCGTTGGCAAAGTTGAAGATGAAGTAGCGGTGGGCGATGAAGTGATTATCAAAGTGCGCGAAATTGATAACAAAGGTCGGATTAATCTCACCCGCTTGGGTATTCACCCAGATCAAGCAGCAGCAGCAAGAGAAGCTGCGGCGGTGAATCGGTAACTCGATTTGGGATTTTAGATTAGATTAAATCTAAAATCCGCGATGCCTACTGTGAAGGCATCGCCGTATGCTTCTCTAATTTGATAAATTACAAATTATTTTAACGACTTTTCTAATGTTTTTGGCTCAGGTAGAAGTTGACCGTCAGCTAAGGATGATTCAATCAGCATTTCTAAAACTTCTTGAGCATTTTTGAAAGCTTCTTCGTAAGTATCTCCGTGAGTATGACAAAATCCCCATTCAGGAAGACTCACAACAAAACACTCATCTTCATCAGACCACTGAATAACGATTGTATATTTCATATTTATTCATACACCTCTCGGCGATGAGCAATAGTGGTGACAATAAGCTGATTGGTTTCATCATCAATTCGGTAAATAACGTGATATTCACCAATGCGATCGCGATAGTAGCCTGCAAAATTACCTTTGAGAGGTTTAATAAGCTAAAAGTATTTTAATTTGCATCCTTCAAAAAATAAATCTCTTGTGGAGTGGGCATCTTGCCATAGGTGTCAAGTTAAGATGAAATCACTGGGGTCAACTAGTATAGCTAGGGACTGGGGACTGGATGAAAAGTCTTTGTCTTGAAAAGTTCAGATGCCTGCGGCGGGCTACGCCAACGGCGGAAGCCGCCACTCTGACTTTTCGCTTTGTGTTTAGGTTTTATCCGACTCACATTAAAATTGAACAAAAATAATAAACGGCTACCCGAATTCAATAAACGACACCTCGAATTCGATGAACGACTGCCCGAATTCAATAAACGACACTCCGAATTCAATAAACGGCTGCCCGAATTCAATAAACGACACCCCGAATTCAATAAACGGCTGCCCTCAATAAACGGTTGCCCGAATTCGATGAACATAGGACTAGCCCTTTCAAGGTGTGTTATTTTCCTGTTTTTTCTGGTTTAGAATCTTATAAGTTGAGACATGAGGTCGATTCTTCAGGTAAGTCCTCTTTGGCTGAGGTTTTTTTGGGCCTCGCGGATGGCGACGAAAAGCTCTCAGCTCGGCAAGACTTGCCAGATGTTTGAGAAATTGCGATAATTCGATGAAGGTGATGTTGTGAAAAACACGCCATTCTTCGGGGGGAATCGCAATCATCATCCCTCTGTAAGTACCCTTAATTTCGTCAGCTAAATAGTAGCTGGGAATTTCCGCTTCTATCTTTTCAGTTCCATGAACACTTCTGAGGGCTGCCTTAACGGTAGACAGAACGTTATAGGCAACTAAAGCGATGCAGAAGGTAAACAAAGCAGCTTTTGGATAGCCTAGCGTATTAATCTCGCAGCAGAGATTTTCTGTCAGGACTTGAAACAAGGTTTCGAGCTTCCAACGTTTGCGGTATATTTGCGCTATCAACAGCGAAGAAGCGACCTCAAATGGCAAATTAGTGAGAATAAAAATTTCTTTTTCCCCATCACGTAATGGTTCCTCTAAGGAGACTTTGATGCGACGTGCCTTTAATAGTTGACCATCATCCGCACTCAAAATGATGTTTTGCTCAAACACAATAGCGTGATCGCTTTGACCCACCAACCGGAAATCATCAGTCCCTTGCCAGGGTAGACTTTGATGCTGTCTAATAATAAAGTAGCCAAGACCTGTGGCAATCCCGAATAAAAACTTGAGTGTGCAAAAATTCCGGTCTGCGATCCAAACATCATCTTCTTCAACAGTAGATAGTACCTTATCAAACAAAGAACGCTCTTGGGCATGACCGTCTTCACAAGGAAAGACATTTACTGCCAGCATCAAGCTTGGGTCAAGTACAACCAAAAATTGACCTGGTAATGGGGCGCTACTAATTTCACGTAATGCTTTTAGGCGATGTTCACTGCTAGCGATCGCGTTCCCGTCAATAATCTTGACTCGATAACCTGGTAGTAAATCAGGCATTGTTGCATTGAGGTGTCGAATCGTAGCTTCCATTTGACCAGCAATCTCTCTGACTAATTCTCCACTGGTACTAGGTTCAATACCATTGATTTTGTTGTAGACTGATGTCACTGAAACACCAATTTCCTCAACTGATGCTTGATATGCTGCATGTACTGATGGGTGAATTCCGCAGACGACAAGGCTCATTAAATTGACGACCGTAGAGAATAATAACTCACGAGTGTATTGGGTTTTTGCACTACGCTCAAATAGTTCATCTAGGATTTGGGGACATAGGGCTTTTTCTAAAAGCCCACGAACCATCACTGAAACTGGACTCTCGCTGACAAAACGCTCAAACACCTGACCTAAAAGCATTTCTCTTCTCCCACCCTGAGACTCCACCTCTCTTAAACAAACTACAAATCAAGCCGTCACACAACACCTTGAAAGGGCTAGTCCTATCTGCACCCAAGAAACATAAAATAAAGTTGCGAGTCCGCAGTTGATTAATCATCACCCGTGCAACTTCTCTAGCTTGAGTGATTTCTAGACTTTTGAAATAGTCAGTCAAAATCTTCTCTAAATCACCTGCACTAATCAAATTGCTAGCCAAACCTTTATCGCCGGTTTGCATGTGATAGGCAACCTGACGCAACATCGCTTGCTTATCTTTATAATCAATAGTTTTAGGATCTAACCTCTTATCTTCTTGCAAAGCACGTTCCACATCCCATCGATGCAGCAGTACCCGTGATGCTTGATTGTAAAGTTCGGCTCTATCTCTTGGCAATTCCTGATTCCGATTCAGAATCGCCATTATCGTCAACAACAGAGGATTTCCTGCTAGTTCTGCAATAGATTGTGAAGTGTCAATCCCGATTTGCAGCCGTTCCCGTTTTCTAACTTTATCCGCTGGATCGATAAAAGTTAACTCATGCCAGCGGTAAATAAAATCCTGAATTTGTTTTGGTTCTAAATCTTGCAATATAAAGTGGTGAAACTCAGCATCTCGCAAACGTTGCGGTTTGTAGCCAATCACGCGAGAAGTGACAATTACCTGTACATCACGATATTCATTAGTGAAGCGATGAATATCAGTAATTATATCTTCTCGTTGAGCAGGATCAAATACCTCATCCAAACCATCGAACATCACTAAAGCCTTACCACTCTTTAGCTGTTGGTGCAGTTGATGTTGGTTGAGGTGAGAAATCGCACCACTACATTTATGAAAAAATTCGAGAAAATTATGACACTCTTTATCCTCCCACCGCCGTATATAAGTGCGTAACTCAATCAGCACAGGAATCGCTAGAGATAAAGAATTATTCAGAGGACTCCTAGCCCAATTTAATGCCAAGTATTTTAATAAAGTAGATTTCCCGGAATTAGGGTTGCCCAGAATCACGATATATTTATTAGTCTGCTGCTCATTGACAATATCCACTACAGAACGTTTCGGTTGTTCTAAATAAACTCGTTTGTAGCGTTCTAATTCTTCTAACTCAACTTCTGCTTCCAGTTCGTTAGTTTCTCGCAATCTTCGGAGATGTTCTTTCGGCAGTTCGTGAATTCGGGGAATAATTTGATGAATTTCACGGACATTTTGTGCTATGAATATATCCCAAACTTTGAGTTTATCTCGATAATCATAGGTACTCGTATCTAAACTGTCTAAATTCAGATTGCTATAGGTTTCCTTAATAGCTTCTTGGTATTTTTCCAAATCAAAGTCAGGAATAATACCAGCTATCTCTGTTGTGTTGTTCTGGATTTTGTCTAAATTTCGGGAATCTAGAATCTCTCGCAGTTCAGGAACTCCTATAATAATCTCTTTAACCTTTTGCAGATATTTCCTAGCAATCCGTTTCCAGTTAAAATCATCCGGTAACGGGTATGAAGCATTAAGTTGATACCAAATTATTTCTAATGCTTTGGTGTCTATAGCTTGAGAGTCATCTTTAAAAGCAGTTCCCAAAATTCCTTTGACTTCTGGATGCTTCAGAAATTTATTTAACGGCTGCTCATAGTTTTTAATTTCATCTTCAGCAAGTTCACTATCATCTAAATCCTGCTGCATGAGTTGCAAAAATTCTGTTACAGCCATGACAACAGCTTTCTCCAGGGGTTCTCGCTTAAAAGGCGCGGTTACAGCATTATTAAAAATATTTTTGAAAAAATCTTTAGCGTAGTCCTTGACTAAATCCTTGACAAACTCTTCGCTGATAATAGTTTTGACAAGAAATCCAACCGTTTTTTGACCTATCCAGAGAGTGAACCACTCAACTATCATACTCACGCCTGCTAAGTGCTTGACTACGAGTATATACACTCGCTAAAGAAATATTTCCAGATTTCTGGGTTTTTAGGGAATGCGACTCTACTCATCCAAAACTTAAGATTATCTGGTTTTATATGCTGCGATCGCACAAAGATATACTTAACAGGAACATTCTTTTTACCTCTAAGCTTAAGAGCAAGGCTAACTGAAGATTTGTTAAAAATAACTAATAACTGTGCATTCATATTAGGAGTAGTTTTATGGTTCTACAAGTTAACCCCATCCAAAAAGAACCAATTGTTACTTGGGAAGCACTTCCAGCCGACTTCATTTTACCTGACGATCCAGTGGAAAATATTCAACAACCTGCGATCGCTGCTGCGCTTACCGATGCTTGCTTTGGGAAGCACAGGACGCATCCAACCTCAAATGCTGATTGGCTCTAATTTTGGGCTTGTAGCCACAGTTAACAAAAAAATCGTTGTCAAAGCACCAGACTGGTTTTATGTCCCTCAAGTACAGTCTGTAGGAACAAATGTAGTTCGTCGCAGCTATACCCCAAATTTAGAAGGTGCTGCTATAGCTGTAGTGATGGAATTTCTCTCAGACACAGAAGGTGGAGAACTATCAGTCCGCTCAACTCCACCTTATGGTAAACTCTATTATTACGAAAAGATTCTCCAAGTTCCAACCTACGTAACCTATGACCCCTACGAACCAAGCATAGAACTAAGGTGCTTGCAAAATGGACAATATACCTTGCAGCAAGCAGATACGAATGGACGTTACTGGATTCCTGAGTTAGAGTTATTTCTCGGAATTTGGCAAGGTGAAAGATTATGTCAAACTATGAATTGGCTACGCTGGTGGGATACAGAAGGAAATTTGCTGTTGTGGAGCAGCGAACAAGCCCAACAAGAACGCCAACGTGCTGAACAAGAACGCCAACGCGCTGAACAAGAACGCCAGCGCGCTGAACAAGAACGCCAACGTGCTGATATATTAGCAGCTAAGTTACGTGAGCTAGGTATTGACCCTGATGCGACGCCGAATAGCCCGTCGTAGACATCGCATAACCTAAACAAATGCTGGGAATAATAATTTTGGGACATCAGCACCAAAATTTTATGAAACAGCAAAAAAATCAATTCAGTCATTTTACTGCGCTCGAAAGAAGTTATCTATCATTTCCGGCACAGTTTTTATTAAATCAAAACCTTCTCCAAGGCAAAATACTAGACTTTGGTTGTGGCTTTGGTAATGATGTTAAAATATTGCGCCAAAAAGGTTGTAATATTACAGGCTATGATCCTTATTATTTTCCAGAATATCCTGATACTAAATTCGATACAATAATTTGCTTTTATGTTTTAAATATTTTATTTCCTGAAGAACAAACTAATGTTCTTATGGAAATATCCCACTTATTAAAACCAGGAGGTAAAGCTTATTATGCTGTAAGAAGGGATATTAAAAGAGAAGGGTTTCGAGAACATTATGTTTATAAAAAACCTACCTATCAGTGTATTGCAAAACTTCCTTTTACTTCAATTTGCTTAGATGAATATCGTGAGGTATATGAGTATATTCACTATAATCATCAGCGAAATTCATCTAACTATTGTATATTCTGTAATCCCCATAAAACTCTCAGACTATTAACTGAGTCAGCAACTGCTTATGCTATTTTTGATGGCTATCCAATAAGTAAAGGACATGTTCTAATTATTCCCAAACGTCATGTTAACAGCTATTTTGAGCTACCATTTAAAGAGCAATCTGCTTGCTGGTTTATGGTGAATAAAGTACAAGAAATTCTCAAAAGTGAATTTGAGCCTGATGGTTTTAATGTAGGAATGAACATCAATCGAGCCGCAGGTCAAAATATTATGCACGCCAGTATTCATATCATCCCTCGTTACAAAGGTGATACTGTTAGCTCTAAAAGTGGAATCAGGAACGTTATTTCTAAAAAGCAATAGTTTTTCTGTAATAATTAAGAATTCATAATTTTGCTGCAACTTGATCGCTTTGAAGTAATTATAAAAATTACTGGAATATTATGACTTGCTCAAACTTATCTCATAAGGTTGAGATCAGCTATTAAATGCTTTGTCATTCTGAGCGTTACTGTAATCATCTCAACTACTGTTGCGTTTGCAGTTTAGCAGCGTCGCTCAATTTCTTTGGTTAGCAAGCTTTTGATTTCGATGATGCTAGCGATCGCGGGATACGCTACAGTTGCAGCAAATATTGTGTGTAGATACGGTGGTGAGAAGTTTGTATTGGTTTTACCTGAAATGACACAAAAAAAAGCATTTCAGCACGCCGAACAGATCCACTTATCGTTTCAAACTGCGCGGTTAGGATCTGGAGGTAAACAAAATACATACAACGGTTTCGGGTGGAGTGGCCATGTTTCCAGATCATGGAAAAACCACTGATAAGTTATTGCAAGTAGTAGATCAAGTGCTATATGCTGCTAAGTTACATGGCGCAATTGCATCAAGCGTGTGTAATCTAATTGATGAGATGTAAAAATTTCAACAATCATTTCTGAAAAATATATGTATCTAACAAAACCTAAAAATTAGGTTTTGTTGAAAATATTGCAAAATATTTCAGTTAAGACAGATTATCTGGATTTATTCCAAGCGCTCTTAATTGTTCCGCCAACTGTTGAACCCGTTGTTCTGCAACATCAGCGCGTAATGATTCTTGTTGAGCGCGTAATGATTCTTGTTGAGCGCGTTGTGCTTCTTGTTGAGCGCGTTGTGCTTCTTGTTGAGCGCGTTGTGCTTCTTGTTTTACTTGTTCTGCGGGCGTGAGATACCGTTGTCCTTGCTCATCATACCAATACATCCATTCCCGCGTTACACCACAATAATTTCCCCTTTCGCAACCAATTCCCAGTCCAATTTCTGCTAGCCAAACGGGGTTTCCCTCTTGCAATTCATACTTACCATTAACTAACTTATGTACTTCCAAATGCGGTTTGCGGCGGCGGCGAGAGGAATAAATCACATAATAAAGTATACCTAAAGCCTCATATTCATCCAATTTAGTAGTGTATTCCTTACGATAATTTTGGGAAACTACTTCTAGGACAAAAATCGGTACAACATTTTCATCCCACAGCACATAACTGGGACGCAGTTCCTCATCATAAAACCGCTCTACTCCTAAGCTCAAAAACCCATCTGGTACAATTGGTGGTTTATCAGGGTGATAATAAATACCCATATCTATCGCAAACAACCAATCCATGCGTTCTGACCAAAGCATCAGCAGGATCGCCTTTAACAAGCCTGGTATCAATTCTTGCAGTTCATTATCCACAGGCGTTTCATCAGAGTCTGGTAGTTCCTCGGCTGAGGGCAAGTACTTTGGCAAGTTGTACTCTAACATGGCTGGTTTTCCCAAAACTCAAAGGATATTTGGCTCTATTTGGCTCAACAGAATTATAGCGATTTATCCTCTTGCAATGTCATTAGTAGTCTGTCTCATTAATCACGAAGCATGAATAAGTTCGTAGTCATCCCTCTTTTGTTACCTTCGGGGAAGAAAAATAGGAGAAGATTAGCTAGCTATAGAGAAATGAATCGGAGAAGCTGGAAAACCATTCATCAATT
>NZ_JBALDE010000083.1:0-10098 GCF_036917515.1 Nostoc sp.
GCAAATTAACCAAACCAATTATTGCATCTATTGCCCGAAGGCAATATATTTTAGAGGCACTATCTGTAGCCAGCTTTTAGAGAATTGGTATAACTCCTCTCGATTCATTAGACCCATACCAATATAGTAACCCCAGCGGTAAGCTCGCCTATCTAAAAGCCCATAGCGACGAAGAGTCTTCAAATCACTTTGGATAGTATGGGGCGAATATCGCAGTAGCTCCACATCTAATTCGCTTGCTACTTTTTGGAGGTACAATTGTACTAACTGCAATGTATCATGAGATATATCAGAGTCTGATTGCATAGGATCGTTACAACCAACTCCTGGGTTTCGGGCAAACGTAGCAATTAACAGTAAAAGTCGCTCAAAAGCCGGAAGAGTGGTATAAGAATGCTTCATAAACTATATTTCACTCAGAAATGTCAATAATAAGAAAGTATTAGCCTGTAATTTATAAAAAGGTTAAAACTTTTGCTAAGTATAGCTTTTAAAGATTTCACTTTATAGCCACCAATACTGCGAAATAGTCGCGCTCTATCTAAACCTCTGTGTAATATCCAGTTCAGATAGAGTTTTGGAGACTAAATAATATGCAGACGTGCCCCTCCTGCCAACATCTCTTACCTACCATTGGATTCTATTGCTCTAACTGTACTCAGCAAACTCGGTGCAAAAACTGTGATGAAACACTGCTTCCTGGCGCAAAAGGATGTGTAATGTGTGGAACGCCAATAGGTCAAGGGCATAACGGATCGGCATCAAGCAATGGCGGTGGCTTACCTGCCGTAATGAACACCTTAAAATTCATTGAAACCAGCAAAGGCTACTCACGAGAGATTCAGGCTTCTCTAACTAACGAAGTGGGTATTAGCTGGGGTGGTACGGCGATCGCAGCGATCGTTGGCGGACAAATGACACCAGGAAAACCGCCTACTAATCGTCCTGTGATTCGTGATTTAAGTAATGCTGAACCTCAACAACTTTCCTTATTCAACTACGAACCTACTGTCGAGAACAATGAAGCAACGATTAATGCAGTTGCTCAACTTTCTGCTGCTCATGGAGTTGATGCTGATAAGTTAAGACAGATTTTTCGATACAACGGCGAACAATTACAGCTAATGGAAACGCGGCTCAAAGCTGCAAACAAGATAGATGCTGCACGGAGGTTGACATTTTTGGTTCTCCTGTATTCATTAGATGTCGATGGACGAGAGGAAATTCCTCGTACTGAGTTGAATGATATTCTCAAAAGAGTCAGATTGTATGATAACAACATCATCACATGGATTAGCAAAAGTGCCGATCTGATAGTTGAGAAAGATACGGTTGGGTTGCGACTATCAGGCCAAGAACAAGCCCGAAAAGTTCTCGCAGAAGTGCTTGATCGATCAATAGAAGGCAAATGGGATTTAACTTCAAGTGCAGCCTCACGCAGTTCCAAGTCAAACGGCAAAGCAGATGAGGATTCAGACAATTCCACAAAAAATGGCAAGCGTAAGAATAATGAATTGTCCAAGGAAGTTGAGTCTTGGGTAGTTAACTGGAAACCATTCACGTCGAATATTGATTTTCATGCAATTATTAAAGATTGTACGGGTATGGAGAAGGGCTTGTTTGGTCTGTGGGCAATTGATAAAGCAACAAGCGACCCTGAGATAGTGGTTTCAAGCAACAAGCTCAGGCAGTTCCTATATTTCGGACTTGGTATTAAGGTAGATGAGAGTAATTTAGAGCGGCGCTTACAAGCTGCTTCAGGACAAGGAAGCTTAATTAAAGTGCAAGGCGGTTTCCAAATACTGCCTCCAGGCTTGGCTGAAGTCGAAAGATTGATAAACTCCAAACAAAACAACACATTTACAGATGAATCCTCTGAAAATTCTGGTGAGGTGTAATCATGAGAAGAACATCTGAGCAGCTAATTCAGGAACTTTCAAAGATTGTTGACTCTCACTTTGCCAATGCAGTAGTTGAATGCTACGTCGAAATGCAGCAACGATTTTTAGCTGGCGATTGGCAACCAACAGAACTAGATGGTGGGCGATTTTGTGAAGCGATTTCACGCTGCTTGCTTCAAATGGATACCGGAAAGATCGATCATCGTAAGTTGCCTGGTGAAATTCGTAAAAATTTACTAGATAACAGCATTCCTCATAAACTTGGCTCAAAGGATCGTTATCATCTAGCTAAAGTAATTGAGGTTGTATATAGATTTCGTTCAGATCGTGGTGCTGTTCATATATCAACCGAGTACACCGCCAACTATATGGATTCAATGCTGGTGCTTCATGCCAGCAAATGGATCTTTGCTGAGTTTCTTCGCCTAGTTTGGAATCAGGATCGAAAAGTTGTTGCACAAACCATTGCCCAAATTGTTCAACTAGAACATTCAATAATTCATGAATTAGATGGAACACCTTTAGTTCTGGCAAGAGATATTTCCGCAACAGATGAAGTTCTGTTGCTTCTGTATCATGCTGCCAATAATCGCTTGAGTCGTGCTGAACTACGTGAACAGGCTGCCAGTCAGAACCCTCAGAACGTTAATGTTGCAATATCTAGGCTAATCAAAAGTAAGGATATTCGACCTGTTGCTGAGGATGAAGTTGCTCTCACTCCTAATGGTCAAAAAAGAATTCTTGAGCAAGTATTACCTAAGTACACTCCCCAAAAATAAAATTTTCAATTAAATTGCAAGAAACGCATTGATGGAATCCCTTTTATAGCAAGAGACAGGGAACAAGATCAAAAGCTAGTTGCTATAAGGGTTGTGTAATTTATCTATGTCCTAATCTATCAGGCAACTGCTATAAATCATGACAAAGATAGCAGATAATAGGACATAGTAAAAATTTTTTAATTATTTCAGAGTAAATACGGCTCTAAGTGGGCTTTTAGTTACTCTATCTTTTAAGAAGAATAGCTACTTTCACAAGCGATCGCACAATGGAAGACAGTAAGGCATTGTTTGAATATTGGTATGACCGAGTTCGCCTAAAAAACTATGAGTTAATTACAGATTCTGAACACGTCCCAACCCCAAAGCTACGTCATGAATGTACCAACTACGACGAACTGCGGTCTATCCCCGAAGTTCAACAATTGGATGAGCTAGAGCGTAGTAGAGTTATTACTATTATTAAGTACGAATGTACAGCCAAAGTTCTACAGCATCGAGCTGGTCGTCTGCGCGATCGCGCTCATGAGCTTGAAGCAGCTTGTCATGAACAAGATCAACAAAACTCTAAGCTTCTTGGTCTAATCAATGCGTTACGAGAGAAACTGTTTGGCAAGGACAAAGAAATTAAGAGGTTAGAAGCAAGAATTGCCTCGCTAGCAGTTGAAAATGAAGCTTTCCGATCTGAAGCAGAGAATAGTAAAGCTGAGGCAGAATTGCGTACAGAACTAGAGAATTTAAAAAAGAAGTACAATGCGATTGAGAAGCGAAGACAGGAGTTAGCTAAGAATAATCAGAGTTTAGGTGGAAGAGTTGCCCATACAAAAAAATATAAGCAGCAAAGGGACGAAGCAATAGCTTTAACTGAACAACAGAAACAGCAAATTGCTTTGTTAATTCTAGAGAGTCAGCGTCTTCGTGAGGAGAATGAAAGGCTTTATAAAAAATTAAACCAACTAGAGCGATAAAATGTTCTAAATTTGAGACGTTCAATACTAAATATGAAACTTCAAGAGCTAAAAGCTAAAGTCTATGAGTTGGCTAAGGTAACTACTACCAAACAACTCAAGGCGAAGTATAAAGAGATTCAGACGTTAGATATGCGTCTAAAAACCTCTTGGCAGGAAACTCTTGCTATTCTCCAAAAATCCCAAAGCGAGTATGAAAAGTGGTTAGAAAATCCACCTGAAGAATATAAAGAAATTTTCTCTGAGATTACAGAAGCTTTGGAAAAATACGATCAAAAATCAATACAGACAAAAAAGTTAGCACAAGAAATTGTGTCAATAGCTGACGACCTCGAAGAACTAGCAGAGGAATCTCAAAACGAAGCAGAACAAATAAAGCAAGAAGTTGAAGTAACTAAACGTATTTCAAAAAAAGCCAGACTTAACTAGTCTTGGCATTAGATTATAGGTAATAAATCCTTGGAAAATATCTAAGAATAGATAATATTAGGGGTAGATATTACTATCGTTATGCCTCACATTAAATTTGTAAATTTACACCAAGTATGCACAGGTGATCCTCTATGAGTTTCTGACCTAAATGCATTGGGTATGGCAAAATGATATTTCCCATAGACCAAGCAGGTGAACATCTTAAATAGTGAGGTACTCGACACAGTGCCTTTAAAGCTTCTTCTGTTTGAAAATCTGGGTGTACAAAGAACGGCACCATCTCCACCATCTGTTGATGTTTGAATGGAATGTTAGCACCGTATTTATCCTCTTGGAACCCAAGTTTATAAAGTTCGGGTATTGGCATTTCATCTTGCGCCTTCTGTGTTTTTGGTAGCCTTCCGATAGAGAAGTAATGTAGTAGTTCTGGTGTTGACTTATCGTAAAAACCGCTTAGATGTTGGAAATCTCGTGCTGGACAATCTTCGTTCCAAGCTTCTCGATTGGTAATGTACTGCGGTGTTTCTTTACCAGTGCGAATACGAATTACTGCTAATAAGTTCTGTAGTTGTTTGTTGTCACGCTTATACTCGCAAGTGTTACCAGGAACATGGCAGAAGTTGAGAACGTTGCGTTTTGCCAGAAGGTTCTCATTTTGCAACTGGGGCCAGATTTTGCCATCATTGTCTTCACCGCGTCCGTTACGCCACCCTTCAGCTTCAATTAGAACAATGGTTGGTCGGTCTAAATGTTTGGTTACTACGCGTGCAACAAACTGTACTAATTCCGTACCGCTCAACTTGATTTTACTTTGAAGGCGCTTTTTATTTTCTTGGCGATCGCGACGTGCTTGAGCAAAAATTTTTCCGACAGCAATTCCCGCCTGTGTGTAAGGAATCCAATCATTAGCATCGGGAAGTAAGACATCTACTGCACCCGTTGCACGCAGACGAACCGCAAGAGCATAGTGAATATCACCTTGATTTTGGCTAGTTTTGCGACGACAAAAGGCAATTACATCTAAGTCTTGGGCAATTTCTTTCGCTATCTTTGCTTGCTCGTAGACTTGAGAGGGTAGCCCATATAGTGCCCCAATTTGACGTAATGTTCCATCCAGTACAGCACTCATCACACGTCCTATTATCTGTTTGCTGTAGGCTGGTGATTTATCTTCATCATCTTCTTTTTCGCTAGATTTTGGTTGAACCGGCTGTATCATTTGCGAACTAATTCCCTCTCTGATACAAGCTTCACGAATAGCTCCTTTAATATTTTGTTGGGGGAGAACTCCCTTTGTCTTGATTCGTCCAATTTCGATAATCGCTAAACAGTGGGGAGCAGTCTCAAAATTTATCAGAGGAATAGCACTTTGCTGGAGAAAGGTACGCCATAGGTCTCGCTTCGCTTGATGTTCATCACGTATCCACCTGTCAAACGCGCTGCAAATGGTAGACTTGCTCTCGTATATCCCACCAACATTGACGGATTTCGTCTGCTACCCATCTTGCCTGGTCGTAGGAGTTGACAAGTAACAGTAGGCGTTCCCTATCCTGCCATAAATCTGGATCGCTCTCGCCAAGCCGTTTCAATTCCTCAAACTCCTGTCCTAAATCACCGCTACCGTTGTTGCCAATCAACGCTTGTGCCATCTCTTTAAACATTCCCATTTTCTGACGTTCAGGTGTCCCAGAAATAAAGATAGGTTCATCTTTGCGGTTCGATTGCGGTAGAAACTTAAAGCGGCTTTGGGCGATCGCTTTTGTGGCGCTGCACAATCGCTAAATAATAGTACATAAGTATCAATAAAACAGATAATAGAAAGGTATTGCTGAAATTAATAACACTCCCTCATGCCTCGCAAGTCAAAGTCAAAGTTAGCTTTGGTTTTACAGTCTAATTCTGATGGTCAACCTATTGCAGGTGTCGGCTCTGGTGTAGGATTAGAGTTTATCAAAGCCTATTTTCCAGAAGCTCAAAATATAATTCGTATTGCTAGTGCTTACTTTAGCCTGGTTGGATACAAGTTGGGTCGTAAGTATGTGGCATCGGAAGTGCAATTTCAAATCCTAGTGGGTCAGGAAGAAGGAAAGGATGTCCGAGCCACTGTCATTGATGAGATTACGGCAGATTTGGGACAGTGTGATACAGATTTGTGGAGAACAGTTTTTGAATTAGTTGAACGCATGAAATCCGGACACTTTATTATTCGAGATGCCCGCGAAATGCAAGTGCCTTTTCACTGTAAATTTTACATCTGTGATTCAAAGCTAATATGGCATGGTTCATCAAACTACAGTCGTAGAGGACTTTGCCAATCAGCAGAGCAAGTGAGCGTTAGCCACGATTCTGAGCGGATCTGTTTGTTCACAAATTGGTATGATCATGTTGCTCAAAATGCCCAAGATTTACTGGCTGAACTGATCAAAAAATTAGAGGATTGGCTTAATCTCTCTACCCCATTCGAGGTATATCTCAAAACACTTTTTTTGCTCAATAACTTAGCTGAGTATCCTTTGTCTCTGGACGCCTATTCTCCTGTGTATTATCAGAAGGGTGTGATTGCACGTGCTCTTCGTCAAGCTAATGAATATGGTGGTGCACTGATAATAGCTGCTACTGGATTGGGTAAAACTGTTATAGGTGCTGAAATCGCTTTGCGTTTGCAACCAATAGGCAGAACCAATCAAGTTATTTTAATTGCTCCTAGTGTAGTACGCGAGAATTGGGAACGGCAGCTTGAGAATCGCAATGTTTACTTTAAGTTTTTCAATATTGATGTGCTGTTTCGCAAGGCTTCTCAGCAATCTCACCATCAAACAGATCAGCTAGAGAGGCAACTTCAACAAGCTAATCATAACACTGTCATTATTATTGATGAAGCTCACTTCTATCGGAATGAGCTTCTACGAGAGAAATCTAAGCGTGGTAAGAGTTTAGTATATGAACGTATAGTGCCAGCAATAAAAGCAGGTGCAAAGATATTTCTTCTCACTGCCACAGCCTACGGGACAGATTTCTTAAATCTCAATAGTCTACTATATCTTCTACCTCATAGGTTTTACAATCCTAATCTATTGGATGAGCAAAGTCCTTGGAAAATTAATAATGCTGAAGAGTTTTCCCGTCTACCAATTGTGACCATTTTGGGATTACCTCATGTCTTAAAAATGGCTCGAAATAGAGGTGATATTGATACAAACGGACGAACTTTCATTCAATTTGGTGATGAACGACGTTATCTACCAAAAAGCCTCAAGCTTTATTCGTTACGCTATCAGTTATTCTTGCAGCCTGAACTACAATCTGCTTTTGATCGTCGTTGTTTTGATCAAGCTTTTAAGTCTCCACATCAATGGTTCGATGATGATAGAATGGCTCTTCGCGAGAGTGCGATCGATACAGTCTATAACGCTTCACTAACAAGCTGGCTCAGTTCACCTATAGCAATGGTATACAGCATTGAACAAAATCTCGCTACAACAAGCTATTCAGAGCAGTTTGAGGGTGTCTCTCAACTCACTTTAAACCTATGGCAACAGTCTGCTGTTAATGTTCAGAATCAAGATTATTACTCTCTCAACATGCATGATACACAGAATCGCTCTTATAAAACACCAATGCGTATAAGCTTAGAAGAGCGTAGCAATATTTTTATGCCAATATTGGCACAGCTTAGGCAGAGCAACTATATAGATGACAAGTTTCTCAAATTGCAAGAAATTATTGAGGATTGCTGCCTGGATACAAGGGGTAAAGTTATCATCTTTGTCAAGAGATATGTTACTGCCCAGTATTTACTAACTCTCTTGCAGAGAACATTTAGCGGAGCGCTTAGCATTGGTTGTACTGTTGAAACTGATGAAGATAATCCGCGATTAAAAACTGGATTACAGCGTTTTGAAGTGCTAAAACAGTTTTCGCCACGCTCTCATAATTACAAAGCCAACCGAGAGTATGACGTGCTAATTTGTACTGATGCAGATGGTGTAGGTGTTGATTTACAAGATGCTGATACAGTTGTTAATTATGATCCACCTGAAGGAGCGGATGAGCTATTTCAAAGGGCAGGTAGAGTGTTGAGAATGACCTCTAACCCAGAACGAGTAGTTCAGTTTTATACACTTGTACCGTTAATCATCGATCAAAGAGACAGCCCCTCTCGTGTACACAACGATATCTGTGAGAGATTTGATCGCATTGCTCATCGCCACAACAAATCAAAACGAATTTTGGGATCTGGTGTCATCTCAGAAGAAGAGCACTCTGAAATAACGCTTGATAGTGATTTGGATGTGGAGCAACTTACACGAGACAATAAATTTTTGACAGACATTGGTGGACTTGGTGCTGAGTCCATGCTGTCTCATGTAGCAGTGCTTGAACAATACCGGAGTCGTGCAGAAGAACTGCCAGAATATTTACTCAGTGCAAGGAGCTATTCCAAGCCTCAAAACCGTATCTTTATCCTGCTTAAGTATGAAGGCAAGTATTATCCTATACTTTTCAACTTGTCAAACAAGAAGCTTGAAAAACAAGATAAACTTGCTATTCTTGACTTGATTGCTTGTATAGAATCAGAACCTTGTGCCGCAATTCAAGCTGCTGAGATTGAGAAGATAGCTAACCAAGCTGCCCGTGCTTGGTGCGATTTTGAGAAGATTTCCGTAGATCAGGTAAGCAAAATTTGTGGTCTTTATCTCGTACCTCTTGACAAAACAGCAGAAATAAATCGGTTGCTAAATGACACTTATAACGATGAAGAATAAAACATGAAAATACAAGGTTAATATATATTTGATTTGGTTCAAGTCTAGTTAGTCATAAGTTAAGAAGACTAACACTGACGTGAGTTTGGCGACGAATTAAAAAGTATCTGGTGCTAATAAATATTAGCTGAGTTTGTCAATCAAATTCTGAAAACGAAAACGTCCATACTAGTTCTAACAATTTATCTAGCTCAGAGTTATCTTTCAATTCTTTGACACGCTCTGTCAAAATATCAGGTGGCTTAAATAATGTCATTTGACTCATAATGCTATTTCCCTTTACTTAGGTGCATTATCTTGGCGCTGACTCGTTCCTCAAAAGCTGTATCACTGAAAAGATGGGTGCTTTTTTGCAATCCTGTTGCTTCTTCACGCAGAATTTCGATGTAATCTTGGCGCTGATGCAGACGATGGTTAGGAATAACATAAAAACTCTCGTCGTAGCGCAAATCGCCTTCCTCAAATATCGGCTTTAGTTGCAAAGCCAAATCATACGGATTTCGGTAGTCTTTGATATCTACAGCCCACACTGAGCCGTCACCAAAACGTAGTTGCAGGTCATAACGGTCAATACCAGGCCACAGTTGAACTTCGCAAAGATATTTTGGCTGTTGTTTATGCAGCTTTTCTAAGGCATGGAACAGACGTATCTCTGGGATACCAGGCAAACAGACACGCCAATGAATGCCAAACTTGAGACGACGCAGACCTTGCTTCCCAGAAATGCGCCGAACATAGGACAAGTTTTTCCGATGGTCATTGCAGACGCTTGGCTTAATGCCACGTAAATGTCCATGTTTTTTAATTAGAGGGCCGCAGCGATCGCAGCACCAATAAGATTCATTTTGCTTACAGTCTTCGTACAGTTCGCCGACATCATCAATAGAGATATAACGCGTTTGAGAAAAGGTGTTACGAAGCTGCCCTAAAGTAGCGTAAGGATTCGTAATTAGAAATTGACGCAGTAAAACATATTCCCTTTGAGAGCGTTCAGCATCCTGTTCATTGGCTTGTTGCAGCTTGTCCAGCAATCTCAGAAACTGAAAGTTCTCCAATGCAATTTGTTGTACTTTCACAGAAGCAAACTCAGGAAGTTACCCTCGTTTTATCAACTGTTCGTAAAAATACTGGCTTGCTTCCTCACTTAGCGCTCTGTCGTGTCTTATACCAAATCCGGTTATTAGAAACCACTTATAATCAAGGAAAAATAAGCTCAAAAAAAGAGATGCCTAAAAAAGCGTACTTAGCCAAC
>NZ_JBALDE010000084.1:0-14343 GCF_036917515.1 Nostoc sp.
ATAATGCTTCTAAACTAAACATAGGGCAGGTGCTGGATTTAACGCTATTTTCAGCTTACTACCTGCTCCTTTCCTTATCCCGAACTCAGGTTATTGTAAATTAATCTGATGTCTCAGAGTAAATCTGTAGAACCTGCTTCAGTCCACAGTCGAATTATCGTGTCTCAACAGTATAATAGGCAACCTGTAATTTCTTGACTGCTTTCTCGGTATGGTTTAACCGTCAATATCAAAGCTGCATCCTTGATATCCGACAATGACAGCGGTGGCTGGTTTGATTTGAAACTTTCAGGAAATCCCCAAAAACTGACAAATAGTCTATCTTACTTGCAAGGATTGGGAGTTAATTTGCTGCAACTAGCGATCGCTAACCAAATTCAACCCAACCAGCACATTCTACCTTTCCCTAATTCAGCTATTAAACTGAGTCCCAAATACTCTGCATGGCTGACAAATAAATGGCAAGAACAATTCCAGCAATGGATTTCTCAAGGTCAAACCAATCGATTATGCTTGCAACTGTGTATTTTAAAATCTTATTACGAAGAATGATAAAGAACCAAAGTTCGGAAAGTTAATTAGAGTAAGTGTCAATTCGTTGTCTGTTAAGACTAAAATAGTGATTCTGTCGTGATGGTTTGCTGGAAAACCTGGGAGTTACGTTTAGCTTATAAATCTACATGGCGATGCAGCTGTGCTTGATTACCAGAGAATCAGGGTTTGGGGCTTGAATCATAAATGCCACTTATGACAGCGCGGAGAATTGAGTTGCGAACTTTGGGGCAACTAGATTTAAAGTAAGCTAAAAAAGGCGAAACTACAAAACGGTCTAAGTCAGAACATCCAGACATCAGTGCTAGCAGGATGACAAATGGAGTAAATGTCAAACGTAAGGATTTTAGCATTGTAGTTTGGATGTTGCAAAGATGTGCCTATCTGTTAAAGCCTAGTCAGCGTATAATGAAATCTCAAAAATACGAACAAACCCGTTCATGTGCAAAATGCGGCAATGAAGAAATGCGATTTCTTGATGAACTAACCGCAGCATTTTCAGAAACACGCGCATGGTCTGAATCTTGTGACAAATGCGGTTCCACAGATTTTAGTAGTGGAGTTAGCGTGTTTCCCCCACTATCTCGCCAACAATTAGAAACTTGGGCTATTAACGACGAGCTTCATTTCTCACAACAAGACGAAGATTTGATGCTTGCTAGTCCAAGTAATTTAGAATTACTGCTAGAATTTCTAGATTCTCCTAACACCCATATCTGGCAAAGAAGAACTTTAGTCTCCACGCTCTACGTACTTTGGTTCGATGCTAATCACCCACCGGACGAAAGCTCTCAAAGCAATGCCGAATTTGCCAAAAAAGTTGCTCAAGAAATTGATAAACGCAGATCACTGTTGATTGAATTGGGGGCCAACGAATCCGAAGAATTCGGCGAACCGCTTTGGTATTTAAGCAACTATCTTAAAAGAGAATTTGAAAAACACAAACCCTTTCCACACATAATCGTCGATGGGAGGCTTGATCCCATTGATCCCATCATAACTCTTAGAGCTATTGCAAAAGTGTTTTGTGATCTAATAAAACGTTTGATCATTTCCAATTAGGACATTTGATTAGCAGTGAAATTTTGGAGAGCTAAACAGCTTACTTCAAAAAAATTTAAGCGACTGACATAGAGTTTGCCGTTGAACCTTTGAGCCTACATTCCGCAGGTCTATCATGTGAGTAGATAATATTTTTGGCAAGGAGCACCAAAAAACTGGAGAATCCAACGTCGTTCATCTGTAAGATTGGCAATCTGTTTAACTCCTGCGATCGCAAAAAACAAAACCGCCCATACCAGGTCAGGGGCGCATTTTTTGCTTGATGCGATAGTCGCTCTGTTGAACGTACTTGAGTGGGTCTGGATTGCTTTGAAGAACTGTCGGAAGTTGTTCGAGAAGCACTGCTGCTAGCAATGTCACTTCCTGCTGTTCTAGTAATTCTGCATCAACTGTTTTGAGGTAGTTTATAAACTTTTCTAGTTCCTCACTGACAACTTGCAGCGCAGTCAAGGATTTCATGGTTCAGAGTCAAATGTGCCCCTACATTGTGGCGTTTCAAAGTTTACGCGGTTGCAAACTACAGCAAAATATAATTATAGAAAACTACTAAATTAACGTGAGTTCGATGAACTTCTCTCTGCTAAACTCCCTCTCCCACAGGGAAAGGGAAGAACAACGAGAAATTAGGGTTTTGGCTCCCCTTTCCGACACGAGGAGGAGTTGGGGGAGAGGTCAAAAAAGGGCTTGTCGAACTCACATTAAATTATTACCAAATAATCCTTCTAGTATTTTGTCAAGTTAGTTTTGAGAGTTTGTAGTAAGGACTTTAGTACTTAGAAAACAAGGACTAAAGTCCTGACTACGAACTTGTAGACAAATAATGCTTATCGACTTTGAACTATGGACTCTTGACTAGAGTTTTCAAGTTCTGGAAGTTCTACTCTAGCGGGTTTCCAACCTCCTGTCCAAGCAAAGCACAGATGACGGAAATGATCGCCCCGCACCTCAAAATTTGGGTACTGGTCAAAACTCGCACAAGCCGGAGATAGCAACACCACAGGCGCTTGATAGTGCTTGGCTAATTCTGCCGACTTGGGAACTGCCCTTTCCATAGTTTCCACAATATGGTAAGTATGATACCCTACCTCTCGGAGACGTTTGGCAAATGCGGGTGCAGCAGAGCCAATCAATAACACAGCAGCAGCTTTGGTTTGAATTTGTGCTAGCCAGCCACTATCATCACCTGCTTTGGCTTCTCCACCAGCAATTAAAATCGCTGGACTGTTAACAGATGCTAGAGCAACTTCAGCAGCATCATAGTTGGTGGCTTTGCTGTCGTTAATGAAATCAATACCTTCCCATGTGCAGATATGCTCTAAACGATGGGCAACACCAGGAAATTCTCGAATTGCATGCGCGATCGCATCACGATTAATTCCCGCTAATCTTGCTGTTGCTACTGCCATCAACAGATTTTGCTGGTTATGTTCTCCTACCATTCGCAAGGTAGATACCTTCACAATCGGTTCTGGTGCAGAGGTTGCAGTCAATTTTTCCACAACCCAGCCGTCTTCGATGTAAAAGCCTTTTTCGCTAATCAGAAAATCTTTTCCTCTGACACTTGTCCAATAAGCATCAGGCCAAGCACTTAAACCTAGCTGGCTCAAGTAGGCATCATCGCCATTGAACACTTGCAACTCAGACTGACGTAATAACTTGGCTTTGATGTTGTAATAGTTCTCTAAAGTCTGATGGCGACTAAGATGATCCGGCGTGAAAGTCGTCCATACGCCAATACGGGGAGCAAGAGAACTCGAAGATTCTATTTGATAGCTGCTAACTTCCGCAATCACCCAATCAATATGATTTTGGATTGCAGTTTCTTCACCTCTGCCCCTCTGCCCCTCTGCCCCTCTGCCCGCCTGAGACAGGGCAACTTCACAAGCGGCGTAGCCAATATTACCGCAAGCGGGTGCATTTAATTCTGCTGCTTGGAAAATGGCAGCAATTAAAGCTGTGGTAGTAGTTTTGCCGTTAGTGCCAGTAATTCCTACCCAAGGTAGCGATTGCAAATTTCGCCAAGCGAGTTCTATTTCCCCAATAGTTTCAATACCTAATTGGCGTGCCTCAACTAATACGGGAATATCCCAAGGCACGCCAGGACTAACGACTATTAATTGGGGTAAATTAACACGATTCAATTCTAGGGATTGTCCTAGTTTAACGGTTATTTGCTCGCAAGCAAGTTCTTGTTGTTGTTCTAGGAGGGTTTGGGAGGTGTTGCGATCACTCAACTCTACCTCCCAACCTTCCCGTTTCAACAATCTTGCCGCAGCAACACCGGACTTTCCCAATCCAATAACAGTAGCTCTAGGCATAGATTGCAGCAGAGTGTCCCTGGTTAAGCACTCCCTATACTAGCGTTTATTGGCAAAATTTACACAAGTTTTTGTTGACCTACGCTACAGATTTTTGACGATCGCACCAAAGTCAGCTAAAACACGAGCATGATTGCGAACTAATCCCAGCAGATGTAACCGATTACGTTTGACTTCTGGATCAAAGTCCATAACTAAAACGCTATCTGGGCCATCAAAAAAGTTACTAACTGTCGGAGCAATTTTTGCTAATGCTGCTACTAACAGTTGATAATTTCGTGTCTGCTGTGCTGCTTGAGTTTGAGGCACTGATTCAATTAGCGCATTATACAAGGCTATCTCAGAGGGCTTTTGGAATAATTCTTGACGGACTACGGTTGTTGGTTCTAGTTGTTTTGTATCTAAATCACCTTGGGCGGCTAATCGTGTGGAACGATTAACGGTTTCGTAGATGTTATCTAAAGTACTGTCGTTGCGGATTTGTTGTAAGTATAAGGCGCGATCGCGGACATCTAATAAATCTTTTAACGTCCGTTCTGTATATTCTGGGTCATTTTCTCCCAAAACTGCATTTACCAAGTCGTAATCAATTTGCTTTTCTTCTTGTAGTAAAGTGCGGATGCGTTGCAAGAAAAACTCTTGTAATGCTGTGGTTAATGATGCCCGGTCTTTTTGATATTTTGCTGCAAAGTCCGTGACTATTTGTGCCAATAGATCATCTAAATTTATCGGCAAATTATCAACCCAAGTAATTTTAACTACAGCATTGGCAGCACGGCGCAAGGCGAAAGGATCGGATGAACCGGAAGGAATTAAGCCTAAACCAAAGATACTCACTAAAGTATCTAATCTATCTGCTAAACCAACAATTTTACCCGTGAGTGTTTCAGGGAAAATATCACCGGCTCCCTTTGGCAAATAATGTTGATAAATTGCTTTTGCTACTTCGGTATCTTCACCACTAGCTATGGCATATTTTTCTCCCATAATGCCTTGTAATTCGGGAAATTCATAGACCATTTGTGTCACTAAATCTGCTTTACATAATAAAGCAGCACGTTGGATTCTTTGGCTTTGGTCTTCTCCTAATTGTAATTGACTGCTAATTTGCTCGCTAATTTCAACTATTCTATCTACCTTGGCACGCACCGAACCCAATTCTTCTTGGAAAGTGACTTTTTCTAACTGGGGTAAAAAGCTATCTATTGGCTTAGTTAAATCAGCTTCATAGAAAAATCTGCCATCAGCTAATCTGGCACGAATTACCCTTTCATTGCCGACGGCAACAATGTTTGATTTTTTCGGGTCGCCGTTAGAAATGGTAATGAAATTAGGCAATAATTCTTGCTGAAAACTCCCTGGTTTGAATACAGGAAAATAACGTTGATGAGTAACCATTACTTCAGTAATTACCTCAGTTGGTAATTCCAAAAATTCTGGTTCAAATTTACCGACAACTACGGAAGGATATTCTACAAGGTTGGTTACTTCCGCTAACAAATCGGGGTAAATTACTGTATACCCGCCTAAATTCTCTGCTACTGCCTTTACTTGCTCTGCGATCAGATTTACCCGTTCTGCTGGGTCAACAGTGACAGATGCAGACTTGAGGGTAGTAACATAATCAGTAGCTTGGGCAATTGTCACAGGTTCAGGATGTAAGACTCGATGACCTTGAGTCAGGCGATCGCTCTGAATCGTTTTAGAACCATTCACTAATTCTAAAGGCAGCACTGTCTCATCTAACAAAGCTACCAGCCAACGAATTGGTCGGGAAAACCTCGCATCTCCATTCCCCCAACGCATCAACCGCTTACCTTCTAAACCCCAAATCCACTGGGGAATTAGTTCTGTTAAAATTTCCGCCACAGGACGACCAGGAATTCTTTTTTGCACAAATACAAATTCTCCTTTGTCAGTGGGGCGAACAGATAGCGCATCCAGTTCCACACCTTGCTTTTTGGCAAAGCCTGCTGCTGCTGCTGTTGGCTGACCATCTTTAAAGGCGGCTTGGGCGGGAGGCCCTTTAATTTCTTCTTCTCGGTCTGGTTGCTGAGATGGTAGACCTCTAATCACTACCGCCAGCCGCCGGGGAGTACCGTACACCTGGACATCGCCCTTGAGGCTGTTTGCTTCCAGGCTTTGGGGAATGCGCTCCTGCCATTGCACTAAAGCATCACTGAGAAAACTTGCAGGTAGTTCTTCTGTACCAACTTCTAATAGAAACCCAGGCATAGGACACTGTTTTCAACTTTGCGTAGCTCAACTTTATCAGTTATTCTCAAGCGATCGCTCGTGATTTTATAGCTGAATTGGTCATCGAAGTGGACAAAGAGAAACTCCATAGATATATAGGACTTACGTACAGGTCACGGAAAATCAAACCACAGAGAAGCCAGTGTGTTGGGCGGGTTCCCCGACTTGTTCGCTTTTAACGTTCCCGCTTTCTTGGCAACTGGCGCGACGCAGCAAAAAGTCTGAGCGGAGGTTTCCTCCGTTGGCGCAGTCCGCCGCAGGCATCAGAACTTTTCAAGACAGAGAACACAGAGGAATAAGAGTTAGAGAGTTTTTTGCGTAAGTCCTAAGATAAATCAGGGATGCAAGTTAGGTCAGATTGGATTGTATACAAAGGAGCAGCTTGTCGTAAGACATCGCTATAGACTTGGCATTTTATGCAAAACTTTATAAAAAAAGTGCTTATCTTTATATATTCATTACATTATATACGTAGTTTTATGCGGTATTTACGGATATATAATTTTATCGTAAACTTAAGTATGTCGGCAGAATAAAACCAAACTATGTTGACAAAAATAAACAAGGCTAAAACCCTCTTTCCTCGTGCCTTATGCCTCCTGCCTCCTGCCTCATCCCAACTACAAATATTTACGCCGTTCTACTTAGTTCAGTAAACTGGTGAGGTTATCTTTAACTTCATTATAAATATTGAGTAAAAAAGAATGTATAGACGTAGCATTGTTAAATCTCTACAAGGATTCAGGATAACGCATATTTAATTTCACCAGATGTCTAATAGTTTGTTATCAACACTTTTACAAAGCTCAGTGATGAATGCAATTAATTTTACTTTTATCCCAGCATTCATTACTCAGCACTCAACACTGTTTTGTCAGTGCCTTTAAACTACTTAAAAAGCGCGATTCTCCCTAATGAATACAATACTGATGACTTAGTTAAAAATACTTCATGTGCCAGTTTAAAAGGCGGAATGAGGGTTATATGCACAACACTGAATATAATGCTACAATTCCCCAAGTGTAAATTTAGGCATTAGTTCGGAAATAAACAGACCAACTATTGTCAGAATCACCATAAATTAAGCCTATATTTATCAATAGCCTAACCCGTTTATACAAAGTAATATTTTGATTTGTAAGTGTTTTATGCAGTACAAAAATTCTCTTGTAAAAACCACTAGAAAAATTTCTAATCTAATGTTTAACATAATTTTAATCAAACAATTTTACAAATCAAAATAGAGTATTTGCAAAGAAACGAGGTACAAAATGCAGGGATACAAATCAGATATAAATAGTTTCTATCTCTGCCTCTTGCCTCCAAAGCAATAACTTTGTACTTTATGCAAAAAAATGTTGTAAGTAATAAAAATAGCAGCCCCTACTGTTTATTAAGTAAGTAATCCGCTCGTCTCATGCTGTCTTCACAAAATTCACAATCAATATAGTTCATGCATATTCTGATTTATTCCTACAACTATCATCCAGAGCCAATTGGAATTGCTCCGTTAATGACTGAATTGGCAGAAGGACTAGTAAAGCGAGGTCATAAAGTGCGAGTGATTACGGGAATGCCCAACTATCCTCAGCGCGAAATTTACGATGGATATCAAAATCGATGGTATCTTACCGAACAAAAAAATGGCGTGACTATTCAGCGAAGTTACGTCCGAATTAAGTCTAAACCTAACCTCGTGGATCGGCTGTTATTGGAGTTGAGCTTTGTTTTCACGAGCTTACCCCAAGCCTTTAAAGGTGGGCGACCAGATGTGATTATCTTAACAGTTCCACCGCTACTAGGTACTTTACCAGCAACAACATTGGGCTGGTTATACAACTGCCCAGTAGTTCTAAATGTGCAAGATATTTTACCAGAAGCTGCTGTGCGTATTGGGTTATTAAAAAATAAGTGGATGATCCGAACTCTTACAGCTTTAGAGAAATTTGCATATCGGACTGCACACACTATTAGTGTGATCGCTGATGGGTTTCGTGAGAATTTAGTAAACAAAGGAGTACCTGTTAATAAAATTATTTGTATTCCCAATTGGGTAAATGTAAATTTCATTCGCCCATTACCGAAACAGAGCAACTCTTGGATATATAACCATCAATTAGATGGGAAATTTGTAGTCCTTTATTCAGGCAACATTGCTTTAACCCAAGGTCTAGAGACAGTAATCGAAGCAGCCGTTTGTTTACGTCATATCAAAGATATTGTTTTTGTCATTGTTGGCGAATCAAGAGCGTTGCAAAGGTTGCAGGAATATTGTCTATCAAATGGAGCAGATAATGTTTTGCTACTACCGTTACAGCCGCGAGAAAGCCTACCCGAAATGCTAGCAGCTTCTGATGTCGGGCTAATTGTGCAAAAGCACAATGTGATTTCGTTCAATATGCCTTCAAAAATACCACTGTTATTGGCGAGTGGTCGCCCAATTGTGGGTTCAGTTCCCGCCACTGGTACTGCTGCTAAAGCGATCGAACTCAGTGGTGGTGGGATAGTTGTTGAACCAGAATCACCCCAAGCAATGGCTGCTGCGGTGCATGATTTATATGCTAATCCGGCTCTAGGAACGAAGCTAGGTAACACGGGAAGACAATTTGCCGAAGAAAACTATTCCTTAGAGCAAGCCCTTGATCGGTATGAGTGGCTTTTTTCTCATATTGTTACCAACCGAAAATCAACTGTGGGTATCTTACCAAAATTCGATTCTAAGAAATCAGTTGTGGATGGTTGAACAGGATTGAAGATTTCTCACTCGTTAGCTACACAAACAAAACCCCGATTGGGATAAATTAAATCACCCATTCGGGTGAGTTAAAAATCAACCGATTGGGTGAACTAACTGTAGGAAGTTGAGACTGGTCAAAAATAGGAATGTAGAGAATACTGATTGATTGCACATCGTTCTTGGAGAGGAGAACTTGATGATTAATAGAGCTGAATTAATCAACGTGGGCGTAGCCTACCGTATCCATACAGGGAAGCAAGCTACCCGAAGTGTCTCGTAGAGAAGGCATCGCTCCAGACTCTTTTCTTCCTTAAGATCAGTATTCAGTACTACTCAAGAGCGATAAACTCATTTGTAAATAATACCAATCTCGTCTGCTATCTAGTTATAATGCAAGCAAGCGCTTGCAAACACTCATAGAAAACATTAGCATCAAGTACGGCACAAACTTATGTACCCTTGATCTAGTCAGCAACTAAGGTATTTGCAACGACAGGTTTAACCACAGCGACAACACGAGAAATTACTCGTGTTGCTGTGATCAATGAGGTAAGTTTATTTCGTCATTTCCATAACTAAAAAACAACTACTAACTTGCTCTAATTAGCGAAGCGATCGCTTTACAGCCAGAAGCTTTAGCTGCAATAACATGAACCATGCTTTCTCTGTGAGCTAAAGCACTGTGTTTATACTGACTAACAAAAAACTATAAATTACACTTTAAGAAAATGAACGGAGTTAAGTAATGTACAAATAAACCATAATGTGCTGAACAAAATTGGTTCATTTTAGGTGCTAGACATCGTGAGCGATCGCCCAAATACCCAAACATAATTTTTCACCAAGCATAGAGAAAAAAGGCTAAAAAATTATTCAAATAATTAATGCTTTTTTAACGAAAAGTAGATTGCCCAAGTCTAAATCCACAAGACGAGAAAACGAAGATGCCCCATTCTGAGTTCCCTGACTCTCCCCTTTCCATTGAAACAGAACAACCCGCTGTTACTGATTCTAGTCAAGAGTCGCAAGAATTGCCACCGCGATCGCCCAAGCCACCTCAAAAGCGGCGTTGGCCCCTGATATTAGGAATTGTCTTATTAATTGTAGGTGTAGGTTTTGGTTGGCGCTGGTGGCAAAGTAGTAATGCTAGCAAAGCTCCAGCGGCTGGGGCAGATGCCGGTCAACCTAAAGCAGTTCCGGTCAAGCTAACGACTGTGCGAACTGAAACTGTGCAGCAAAGTTCGGAGTTTATTGGCTCTTTGGAAGCTCCACGTTCAGTAATCATCAAGCCACAGGTTGAAGGACGAATTACCGAGATTTTCATGCAAGAGGGCAACCGCGTTCAACAAGGACAAGTCATTATCAGTCTGCAAAGTGATAATGTCCAAGCTCAATTGTTACAAGCTAGAGGCTCACTACAACAAGCCCAGGCACGTCTTGCTGAACTCAAAGCAGGTACGCGACAAGAAGAAGTTGCCCAAGCTAGAGCGCTGTTAGCCCAAGCCCAAGCTCGCTTTAGAGATGCCCAATCGGGATCGCAACCAGAAGAAATTGCTCAGGCTGAGGCTCAAATTCAGTCAGCTAAATCCGATGTGGAACTAGCACAGTCACGCGCCAAGCGATACGGACAATTGAGAAAAGAGGGCGCAGTTTCTCAAGATACCTTAGAAGGATATGTTAAAGAGCAGCAAAGTGCTGAAGCTGCCTTGGTTGTTGCCCAGAAACGCTTAGATCAACTCCGCCAAGGCAGAACATCTAGTATCAATGAGTTAGCTGGTGCCTTGGAACAACAGAAACAAAACTTAAGACAACTAGAAAATGGTTCTCGTCCAGAAGAAATTGCCCAAGCGCAATCGCAAGTAACTCAAGCAGCTGCCCAAGTTCAAGCTGCCCAAGTTCAATTGCAATACACAAAAGTTTTAGCACCTTTCACTGGCATTGTTGGTGATATTCCAGTAAAGGTGGGAGATTATGTACAAAAAGCCGATCAACTCACGACACTAACTAGAAACGACTCTTTACAACTGAATATTTCCGTTCCCCTAGAAGATGCTAAAAAGCTGCGCTTGGGATTACCAGTGCAGATGCTAAACGCCCAAGGCAATCCCATAGCAAGGGGTAACGTAAGTTTTATCTCCCCAAACGCTAGTTTAGATTCGCAGACGGTTTTGATAAAAGCCAACTTTGGTAATTCAAGAAATCGACTGCTTAATCTTCAGTCAGTGCAAACTAGAGTGATCTGGAATGAACTTCCAGGAATTTTAATTCCAGTTACAGCAGTATCTCGTTTGGGTGGAGAGACATTTGTATTTGTGGCGCAAGCGCCAGCAGAAAAGTCTAAACCTGGAGCGCCATCTTTAGTAGCTCAACAAAAGCCTGTGAAATTAGGAGTTATTGAAGGAAATAATTATCAAGTTATCCAAGGACTAAAAGCAGGGGAGAAAATTGTTGTTTCCGGCATTCTTAACTTAACCAATGGCGCTCCCATTACTCCTGAAACACAAGAAGTTGGTAGTCAGAAGCCTTAACTGAAGAGAAGATGAGGGTGCGGGGAAAGGGGGGACACAGAGATGAGGAGATAAGGGAGACAAGGAGAATAACCAATGGCCCATGCCCAATCCCTCATACCAAATACCCAACGCCCAATTTTTAAACTATGTTTGCTGATTTCTTTTTTAAGCGGCTAATTTTTGCGTCGGTATGTGCGCTCGTCATACTTTTTATATGATTAAGAAGTAAATCCGCTATCATTTGAAACTCTAAAGCGATATCGGTAAAGCCGACATCATCAAGTGCGTCAAAGAACGCATTATATAATATTAGGTTCACAAGGGTCAAATTAGAACTAAGTAAGATTCAAGTCAGCTATAAGACACTCAATAACTGGTTTAATCGATGGAAATTAGAGAGAATGCTAGGATTGTCTAAGAAACCAGGAAGAGGATGTAAACCTAAATTTAATTACTAGCTTTTGGCGCTTTAGGTACTGGTTTAACTCTTAAAGGAAAACTAAAATAAAAGTCAACAGTTAGAATAAATCACTTATACCAGTTAGATTAGTAAATAACGTCCTTGTATTAAGTTTACGTGCAACTACAGAAGCGATCGCTAAATAAATATTTAGATATCTGCTGTAGTACACCCTATTATGAAAATGAATGGAACCCTACAAATCAAAGGAATTAAACAGCTAGAGAAAAAATTGAATTTTCGATTGCAAAAATTCTACAACGCCCTCAAAATTTCCATCTGGGCATGATAACAAATCTGAATTATAGTACAAGTGTACGTTAAAATCAAGACAATGGTAACAATAGCAGTCAATCCCTATCTCGATGGCAATTTTGCTCCAGTCCATGAAGAAATCACGACCGACAAATTGCCAGTCATCGGTGAATTACCCCTTGACCTATCAGGAATATTTGTGCGGAATGGCCCTAATCCTCAATGGACGCCTATCGGTCAATATCATTGGTTTGATGGGGATGGGATGTTGCATGGTGTACAAATTAGCAACGGCATAGCCACTTATCGTAACCGCTATGTCCAGACAATTGGATGGAAAAAAGAACGAGAAGCAGGTAAAGCTATCTGGAGTGGGTTGTTAGAACCACCACAAATGGATAATCCCAATGGTCGCTATAAAAATACTGCCAATACTGCCTTAGTGTGGCACGCTGGTCAGATGTTAGCGCTGAACGAGGGGGGTAAACCTCACGCTATTAAACTGCCCGAATTAGAAACCATTGGCGAGTACACTTATAATGACAAGCTGGTTTCTGCCTTCACAGCCCATCCCAAGGTAGACCCGGTTACAGGGGAAATGATCTTTTTTGGCTATTCTCTGTTTGCGCCACCGTATCTGCAATATAGTGTAGTCTCAGCACAAGGCGAACTGTTGCGGACAGTGCCAATTGAACTGCCAATGGGAGTGATGATGCACGATTTCGCCATCACTGAAAACTACACGATTTTCATGGATTTGCCGCTGACTTTTAACCCTGAAAGAGCGCAACGGGGAGAACCTGTAATGATGTTTGAGCGCGATCGCCCCAGTCGTTTCGGCATTTTACCACGTCACGGTGACAACAGTAATATCTGCTGGTTTGAAAGTCCTGCTTGCTATGTCTTCCATACCCTCAACGCTTATGAAGAGGGAGACGAAGTAGTGCTGATTGCCTGTCGCATGAGTTCTACAACTGTTTTGAGTTCTGATGATTCGCAACCCGATCCAAACGCAAATATTCCCCGTTTGCATTGCTGGCGATTTAATCTCAGCACGGGGACAGTAAGTGAACAGATGTTGGATGATGTAGCTTCAGAATTTCCCCGTGTCAACGAAAACCGATTGGGGCGACAAAACCGATATGGCTACAGTAACAAAGCGGCAAACAGTCCCGTACCTTTATTTGAAGGTATCATCAAATACGACTTCAGCAATGGAAAATCTCAAATACATGAATTCGGACAGGGACGCTATAGCGGTGAAACTGTATTTGCGCCACGTCCTGGTGCAACGGCTGAGGATGATGGTTGGCTGATGACTTTTGTCCACGATGAGAATTCAAACACTTCAGAATTAGTAGTAGTGAATGCCCAAGACGTGACAGCTAAACCTATAGCGCGGGTGATCATTCCGCAACGAGTGCCTTATGGGTTTCATGGTGCTTGGTTTGCTGGGGAATAGCTCAATGGGTAGTTAGAAACTGCATTTACATAGACAAAACCCGCCTAAGCGGGTTTCAAATTCTTTGGCAGGTGGACTTGGTTTGTGTAGACGCAATTTCTAATCGCCAGTTATATTCTCTTCCCTATTCCCGATCGCAAATTATTTTTCACTATACCCCCCAGCGTAGTCAATCACGCAGATTGTTTTATATGATTTGTGAGTTCCATAAGCAACACCAGAGACTTTAAAAGCGCCGTTAAAAATGTTTTTTCGATGGCCGCGATCGCGCACACCATCATCAATAATTAACTGCATGACGATATCTTGAGCGTTGTTTGGTCCATAACTAATATTTTCACCTGCGGTTGTTTGCCATTTACCATAGCGGTTGATGCGAGTAAAAGGGTTGCTACCATCGCTACCACCATGACCTATAGCCCCTTTTGGGCCTTGGTCTTTTACGTGGTCTTTTGCTCCTAAAGACATACCTTTAGATGCACTCAAGGCTCCTATAGGACGTGCTGATTTAAGAAATGCGATCGCTTCATCAATTGCCTTAACTCCTTCTTGAGTTTGTAGATAAGTATTATTAGAAATTTTGACTCGGTTCCCTTGAAAGCGCTTTCTATAGTTTTCCAGAATTGGAAGGTATGCTTTAGAGGATGTTTTAAAAGTGAGGGGCTATTGTAAGAAAACTCACAAGGCTTAAGCTGAAAGATTGAAGATATCAGCACCTTGTGAGCAAATGA
>NZ_JBALDE010000085.1:0-15944 GCF_036917515.1 Nostoc sp.
ACCCCGAAAGGGGATGGAAACAGTCTATTAAAAAGAGGCACTATTGTTCTGTTGTAGAAGTTTTCAATTCATTACCCCGAAAGGGGATGGAAACTGGAGCAGAAACGCTCTTCTCCGCGTATAAACGCTTGTTTTCAATTCATTACCCCGAAAGGGGATGGAAACTTTGCCTTATCAAGTTCACTAGAGACTTTCTTAATAGTTTTCAATTCATTACCCCTCACGGGGATGGAAACATTAGGCCAGCTATGATTATGCAAGTTGTAATTATGAGTTTTCAATTCATTACCCCTCACGGGGATGGAAACATGTCAGCTGCTCTATCGCAACATCTAATTAGATTGTCGCAAAAGTTTTCAATTCATTACCCCTCACGGGGATGGAAACAACATCGAATTCTTCTTCAGTTTTCACATGAAATACATGTTTTCAATTCATTACCCCGAAAGGGGATGGAAACCATTCTGTAAACGAGCATTTTGCAGCGAAACATCTTGTTTTCAATTCATTACCCCTCACGGGGATGGAAACTGTTGCACTGGCTTACCATAAAGGTAAGCAGACAACATGGTTTTCAATTCATTACCCCTCACGGGGATGGAAACAATTATCTTCCCGTCTTTTAATAATCTGGCTAAAACAGTTTTCAATTCATTACCCCGAAAGGGGATGGAAACGATTTCCCAACCGATAACTTTGAACGAAAAAACGCAGCCCTGCTATTCAAGGACTGCGCTACATAATTCTGCTAATAAACTGCTGTATCTAATTACCGTTACCGTGGATAATCGGAGCAACATCAATACCTACAGGTTTGATTTCACCAACTGGCAAAGGATTTCCTTGCCAGTCGCGTTGTGCATCCATATACTGCATCCGTCGCTTTGGTGAGACACAAGACATAGCTAGCGCCATAGTCATCATCTTGGTTCCGCCAGTGATGTCAGCAACTAAAGCCTCGTCTTTGTAATCTGATTTGTGGAAAATTTGATTTCCGATCTCCCAAAGCCTTTTATAATTCCAATCCTCCACACAATAACCTTGAGTGTGGACTTCTAGACGTTGCCCATATTCAAAACTTAAATACTGTGACAAAATTTTGGCAGTAATCTCAGAGCCTTTAACAAAATCGTAGCTTTTACTGCTAATTAACCAAACATCACGTAAGTTACCTTCCTTAACATGGTACTCTACAGCTTTGATCTGTGGTACAAGATTGGAGTTGAATAAATCGATACTTTGAAAGTCTGCAAGTTGCAAGTTCTCAACAGGTGTATTAATAATATGTTGTACTAGTGGTTTTAGCCGTTTTTCATCTTTCAAAGACTCTAGGCGAGGTGAGTAAGGACTAAGCAAAAGAATCAATCCTTTGGCTCCTTTGGCAGGTTCTTTACTCTTGAAAGATAACCCTAATTGTTGAGATAGCTTTTTGGCTCTTTGGCGGTCTAACCAAAACCAATAAATAAACAAAATGGCTACTCCTAAAAACCCAAGAGGATCGCCACCAGAGAGTAGATTGATAATAACCCCAACTACAGCAAATCCTAAAAAATCTACTGGAGAATGGGGTGAAAATATGTTTTCTAACTGAGGAGAGTTGTTATTTTTAGGTACAAGCATTTTCATTAGGGTGAACAAATATAAGTGAAAATATCGTTGACTACAAGCAATAACGAGTGATTATTTATGGTGTTCAAAGGACTGTAGAAATGAGAAAAGCTCATCTTAACTTATATGCAGCGTAGTCAGCCCAATAACGCTTGATAATTGTGGAATTCTTGTTCTGCCTCTGCTCTCATTTGGTAACGAATAGATAAAGGGGCAATAACTTCACCATTTGACCGCCATTCTCGCAAACGCATAATCACATTGATATCACCAGCACGTATCCAGGCAATGTAATAAGCATCATCTGTTGGGCATTGACTGACAATTTTTAATAACTGCTCACGCTCCTGCTCATCTGGAATATTCTTAATAATCAACTGTGGTAATTGGTCATATAAAACTGCACGAAAAGTTGGATGTCTTGTGGTGTTATCTACATACCATTTGGCAAAATCTACCGGAAAACGGAGAATAAGCAATTCTCTTTTGAGATAAAAATTGAAACCCCAAGCAGCTTTCAATTCGTCAGCAATATATTCTGGTGTCGGCAAACTTCCTGTATGCCACATCTGTTTCAATTCTTGAGGAACAAGGGGGTCGCCCCAAGCCAGCACTTTTAGGCGATCAGCTACGCTGGGCAAAACGCGATCGCCAGCAATGCGATCTAAGCGATAATTGTGCCATGCTATATTCCCATTGGGATCTATGCCGTAAGCACTGAGATATTTAGCACGACGCACGTAATGCAAGCATACTGGGTAAACAGTAATTTTTACTTTACTTTCTGTCGCTGCAATCCAATATTCAAATTGCACTACTCCACCTGGGGGTTTGTGCCAAAGCTGTTCTATCTGTTCTTGGTAATTGTCTACACAGTCTTGCATCCGTGGAGAAAGAATGTAGTCCAGATGTAGAAATATCCTCTGCTGTGGATCTTGCTGATGTAGTATTCCAGATGAGGAACTATCTGCTATTTGCTCCCATAACTTTTCTATAATTGAGGACAAGTTTGGCTGTACAAAGGTGATTGATTCCAAGACTCGCAGCAGTTCCCAAGTTTGTTGTTCACAAAGGTGAGACAAACTAGGTAGGGTCTTTAGCTTTGGTAAGCTAGAGTCAGCCTCTAATTGAGTTGGCAGTTTAGGCAGTTCTTCTATTGCCAAATACTGATATTTTCCTTGTCCAGCCGGATGTAACCACCCTAGCAGGATTAACTGCTTGAGGTCATCGCGGATGGAACGATGGACGGTAGCAAAGGGACGTTCTTGCAGTACCTTTTGTAGTTCCTCTTTATTTATCCCAGTCAGCGAGATAATTTGCTCAAGCCATTGAGCTTCATTTTGCTGGAAGTTCTGCTCAAATACAATTTCTGTGAAAGTCTGATGACAAATACAACTGTGATCGCCCTTGCCGTTGACGTAGCCATCGCTACACTGCATTATAATTTCTTGAGCATTTAACCTATCGCTTTTGGGGTGACGATAGGCAAATAAGCGATCGCGCAGCTGTGAGTATGTGAAAACTCTAGGAATTTTAGCCGCCCAGTCTGTATTACTGCTATAAAATTTGTTGATCAGCACCAATAATCGCAGTGATCGCACCAGCCGATTAGCAAGTTGTCCTCCTGCTAACCATTGCAAAATTTGGGGAGTCGGTGGTAAAGAAAATTCTTGAGTCAAATTTATAACCTATCTTTTCAATTAAGCAATAAAAACAGTTTGAAATTTCTCCAGAAATAACAGTGTTTAATGATACTTAACAAATTGCGCTTAGATATGTATAAAAAGGTATTAAACTGTAAAAAATTGTGCAAATCAATTGTTTCATGGGTTAATCTGTGGAAACTTAGCTTTTTTATCAATCCTATTTGCAAACATAACAAATTTAGTGGAAGAGGGGTCTTCTACTAAGAATGGTATAATGACAGAGAAATAAAAAATACTACAAATTTCAGGAGGGCATGATTACACCTCTGCGCTTATACTTAAGTGAATCGCTGGTTGTACAAAACTTGAACTACCAAGTGTTATCAGTTGAATTGACAAGCAGCGATCGCCTGATAGAACCACAAGATATCAAAAACCTAGAACTGCCCTTTGGTATCGATACTACAGGTGGTGTGGTAATTTCAGGTCGCGCACCGATGTGGCTTTATTCTTACCTCACTCATGCTTTACATCCTACTGCTTGGGTAGCTTGCTATGACCCTCGCCTGGGAGCAGTTGTATCCGCAACAAACTCACGTCAAGTCTGCATTGGTTAAGTAATTCCTGTGAGTCCAACAAATGGACGACAAAATTATGGGCTTGCTCAGGAAAAGAAAAATGTTGAGATAGGGTTATGTCCGGCGTTGATGATAGTAGGACCACCAGATAGTGGTAAAAGTGTACTATCTCATGCTTTGTTTCAAGCGCTATTATCTGACCATCCTGATATTTACTTGCAACGCGCTCACTGGGATGGAGAAGGTAACTATGTTTTGGAATTAAATAGCCAAACGACAGATGAGGAAATAGAAGGTTTCAAACTACGCAATAAAGGTGCATTAACAGAACGGTTTTTTCCCTATCATGCTCAAGCAATACTACAACTGCGACGGCAGAAGTCTTTGGTAATTGTGGATGTTGGTGGCATGGTACAGCCGGAAAAATTGCCAATTTTAGAAGCTTGTACCCACTACTTAATTATTAGTTCTAAACCAGAAGCGGTAGGTGCATGGCATGAATTTTGTCGAGATAGAGGGAATTTAATCCCTGTAGCAGTAATTCATAGTAGTTTGGCAGAAATAGAAGAAGTGCATCAAGTACAACCGTACTTAGAAATTACCAATGGTACTTGGGTACGGGGTCGAGTGCAAAAGATTCCAGAAATTTTACTTAAACAAGTAAAAACAATTTTTACATCTAATCAATAATTATTTTTCTTGTATTAGCCAAATTACTTTGATATAACTGTCTCTAAACATTTTTCATCATGATAAGTTCGCCAAACCCCTCACACCAAGAAGCATTAAAGGTTATCCAGCAAGCCGTTTGGGACTTAGCAAGTTGGGCTGGATTGAAGTTTGATAAATTTACTAGACCCAATGATTCAGCCGCGATTGGAAAAGTTAAAGAATATTTGAAATCGTCTGCTGACGGCGAACCAAAAGCTTTACGGGTACTGTTCGATTCTGTAAAATTAACCCACAGGAAAAACAACGATCACTTTTGGCAACCGCGTGAGATCGCTAATTCTGACCCCATAATTCCCTATCCTCAAACGCAAGAACCACAAGACATAGAGGATTTAAAAAAGAAAATCGACTCAAAAATAAGTTTTCTCAAAGATAACCAGGAAGACTGGAATAACCTCTCCTTGTTAACGCTGATTCTGGAAAAATTTGGCTCATTTATTAGCTATGGTGAGTCGGATAAATCGGATGTTGCGCTGGTAGACAAGGCAAAAACAACAGCTGCGGTTGCGGCTGCAATAGTAAATGCACCTGATCCAAAAACAGCCAAACTTAGTATCGTCGCTGGGGACTTGTCGGGAATTCAAAACTTTATTTACACTATATCTTCTGACGGTGCGCTCAAATCATTACGGGCACGCAGCTTTTATCTAGAACTAGTAACTGAAGAAGTTGTAGCACAACTACTAACGCATTTAAACCTTCCCCGCACCAATGTTATATATGCAGGTGGTGGCAACATATATATACTAGCTCCAGGTAATAAGGAGACAGAAAAGACTGTAAAACAAGTTCGGTTACAGTTTAACCAATGGTTATTGAAGAAATTTCAAGGGAAAATTTATCTTGCTCTCGATAGTTCAGAGGAATTTCCTGTTGCAGATATAGGCAATGATAAATTTAGCGAACATTGGTCGGAGGCTACAAAAAAACTTGCTGCTTATAAAGCGCGTAAATTTGGCGATCGCATTGATGATCTTGTCGCGTTAACTAAACCATATTACGCCCATACTCCTTGCAAAGTCTGCCATCGTGATGACGAAGAAAAGCTAGAACTGTTAAAAAAAGATGAACCGGGTTCAGCGATGGCTTGTAGTACCTGTCGTACTATGTTTGGGTTGGGAGGGAAGCTATTTCGTGTTGATGCTATTGTGCGATCGCAACCGCAAAAGGTGATAGGTAAGCAGGAAGATGAGGAAGATAAGCTTTGGTTTCAACTACCTGCAAGCGATGGACTAAATGACATCAATGTTTGTTACCAACTATTCAGTTATTGGAAGCAAGTAGACTCTAATGCTGACAACGTTTTATTAGTTAACGATTGGGATTTAGAGCATTACAAATTCCGCAGTTTTCGTAATTGTGCGCCAATTCTCCTTGGTAATTATGGTAAAAAAGTGAAAGAAAACAATCGTTTTATGCGTGCTGAAGAGATGGCTGAACTTTCTCAAGGTATCAAACGAGTCGGTTATTTACGAATGGATGTTGATAGATTAGGGCAAATATTTGCTAAGGGTTTGGATAAAAATCAAACCTTACCAAGATTAGCTGGATTATCGCGGCAGATGAGCTATTTTTTTAAAGTATATCTCAACAGCCTAGCTGCCAATCGTGGAAATAATATTCCTAAATATATTAAACAATTACCTAACAGCAGTAACTCTCTGAACAATAATCACACAGACAAAAAATCATCTGAAGTTCAGGGGAAAAATATACTTTTTATCTACGCTGGAGGAGATGATTTATTTGTTAGTGGTGCTTGGAATGAAATTGTTAATTTTTCCTTAGATATTTACCAATGCTTTCGTGCCTATACAGGGAATCATCCAGATATTACACTTTCAGCAGGTGTGAGTATTGCTGATGCTAAATTTCCCCTTTATCAAGCAGCTGAAGAATCAGGAGATGCAGAAGGTAAAGCGAAAAACAACGGACGCGATAGTTTAGGGTTATTCAACCAAGTATTTAAATGGGATGAATGGTTGGGGATTGAAAGACAAAATTATTTAGATGAAAATGATGAAGTAGAAAAGAAGAATCTTAAGCATTTAGATAAAAATGATGAAGTACAAGAAAAGATTATTCGATACCTTGAAGAAGAAGAAAACCCAGCTATTTGGGGTATATTGCCTTTTGTTGAGAGATTAGAAAGTCAAAATATTGGAAAAGACTTCTCACGTAACTTTGTCCGTAATCTCTTGATTACAGCACAGATTCAAGAGCAAGCTTTGAAGAAAATTGAAGACAAAAAATCAAATGATGCAATAGAAACACGTTATTATTTACATCTTCCCAAAATAGCCTATACTTTAGCAAGATTGCCGCAAAATATCTTAGAAAATGATGAATTTCGCACTTCCTTGAAAAATCCATATAACGCTCCTTACTTTCGAGCGATCGCAACTTGGATTGAACTACTAAATCGTACCTAATAATATGACAAACCAACCCAACCGACCAAAACTATCTAATTCGTCTAATATGCCATTGCAGTCCAATAATTATGCTAGTAATCATCAACCAAATACCTCCAAATCAGCAGCTTTCAATCCAAATATTGAGAAGGAGATGAAAGATACAATCAGCAGCAATGAGTTGCTATCGCTCAAAGAATATTCAATTAAAAAATTGGTGGAACAAGCTAAATATTTTGGTTACTACTTGAAAGACAATAAATTAGAAACAAACCAAATTCGCAAATTTTTAGATGCAATCAATCAACTCAAATCAAGACTTGCTCAAGAAGATAATGATGAAATTAAGAAAGCTAAAGATGAAAAAGAAAAAGAAAAACTTCGATTTGCCAGAATTCAGGATGATATTATTTTTCTACAAGTAAAGCTTACATGGTCAGCAGCGCGTCAAAAAGCTGCTCAACCCTTTTGTAATGTTATGTCAGAAGCAATTAACAAAGTACATAGTACGGAAGATTTTTCTCGTTTAGTGCAACTGATTGAAGCCATTATTGCTTATCACAAGGAAGCAGAAAATAATAAGACGACAACACACAATAGGGGATAATCATGCCTGCATCATTAGAACAAAAAGCCTTACTTGGTAAATTTACACTTAAAAGCCAAATTGAAGTCAAAACTGGATTGCATATTGGTGGAGGTGGTGAAAATCTTGATATCGGTGGACTTGATAAACCAGTTATCCGCGACCCTTTAACGCAGTATCCCTATCTTCCTGGTTCTTCTATTAAAGGTAAGTTACGTGCGATTACAGAAAGGTTAATAAATAAACCTCTCAATCGTCCCAGTGGTAGTAATACTTATCGCTATGAAAGTGATGACTTAGCAGATGGATTTACTGAAGTTGATGGACTTTTAATTCGTTATGAAGGTGCGTCCACTTGTTTCGTTTCTCGATTATTTGGTTCCACGGGAGGTAACAATTGTTGGATAGATACAGATACAGTTGCATCTCAAGGATTGGAGCGCGTGCAAAATACTCAACGCCAATACATTGCTTGGGTTAATAATAGTCGCACAGGTAGGTTTGTTGAAAATGCTAACAGTCAATTAAACGCAGGGGAAACAGTCAGGGAATACATCAAAGTCAAAGGGCGCAACTGCCCAGCACGCTTAATTGTCCGTGACTCCCATTTATCACCCCAATCAGCCGAACAACTCAAAAAAGTAGATACAGGTCTATTTATGACCGAATGGAAATTTGAAAACGGTATTGATCGCGTCACCGCAGCTGCTAATCCTCGGCAATTTGAACGCGTCCCCGCAGGTTCAATATTCGAGTTTGAGCTTGTTTACACCGTCGAAGACTCCAAACAAGCCATTGAAGATTTAAAAAATATTGCGATCGCCCTAGCAATTCTGGAAGACGATGCTTTAGGAGGTCACGGTTCTAGAGGTTACGGCAAAGTTGAATTTAAGCAATTCAATTTCTTTTACCGCGATTTGGAGTATTACCGTCGAATTACCACAACTCCTAGCAGTGTTTCAGATATAGAAGAAATTCCATCTGCTAATAATATCCAAGAACTATTAGATAACTTTACCGGATTAAGCCAAAACATAGAACGACGATTACCAGGGAGCTAAATATGGGTAAATGGCAACTTGTCAAACTTAACTTCGGACGCTCAAGCGTCCATTTCGGGGAGTTGGGTATTGGTATGGAAGAATCAAAAGAACGAGTACGTTCAGATACTTTATTTAGTGCGTGGGTGAGTAATTACGCGCGGTTGTTTGGGAAAAAACCAGTTGAAGAATTATTGGCAAAGTTTCTTCAACCCAACCCCCCGATGCGAATAAGTTCAACCTTTATCTACCGCGAATGCAAAAATAATACCAAAAATAGCACTATTTTTTACCTTCCCCGCCCCCTGAAATTTCCAACTAATTACCCGCATGGTGGGGATTTGGATAGTAAAAAAGATGATTTAGCGTTCTTTAAAACCTATAAATCCCTTAACTATTTACCTCTCGATATTTGGCATCGGTGGTATCAGGGAGAAGGGTTTACTCAAGAAGATGCTAAAGAGTTGACTGATAAAACTAAAGGTAATGCTAAAGGCAAACTCAAAGAAGCAGGTACGTTTGATTATAAAGAAGCATTCAAAAATCACAAATTACCTAAAGTTGCCATAGATAGAACAACTAGTGCCACCAATTTTTACCATACGGAATACGTTCAATTTAATTGGGAGCAAAATGGTAGCGGTGTGAAAAGTCTATCAGGGCTGTATTTTCTAGTGTATTCTGAAGACGCTAACCAGCATATCGAAGAATTAGAAGCAGCACTGAACTTGCTCGGAGAACAAGGAATTGGGGGAGAGCGTTCAAGCGGTGCAGGACTATTCCAAGCCAAATGGTTGGATTTAAAAGATGCTTCTCCTCTTTGGGAAAATGTTGTTAAACCTTTAGATGATAAAGCTTATCAATGCCTGATTAGCTTATTTTGGGATGATGATAAATCTAACCTTGAACGATTAATTGAAGATAAAAAAGATAACTTAGATAACTCTCAAAGCAGCTACGAAATCCAAGAACGAGGTGGATGGTATTCGGATGGAAATATTCGCCGCCAGATGATAAGAATGTTTGCAGAAGGTTCGGTTTTTCCTATTGAACCGCAGGGAAAATTAGCTGATATAACCCCCAGTGAATTTAAAGCACACAAAATATATCGTAGCGGTATCGCATTAAGTCTTCCTATTAAAGTACAAATCTAAAATGCTTCCCTCTATTGCCCTTAAAAAACCAGAAGTTTATGAGTCAAAAAAGATACAGCTAACTAGTCCTATCTTGCATATTGGTTCGTCTGTATCTAGGTTAAATCCCTTTGAATACGTACAAACATCGAAAAAAGTTTACCTTCCTAACCAAGAAGCCCTTGCAAAAGCCTTGCACAAGAAAGGTGGTAGATATCTCAATGACTATATCCAAGCAATTAGCGATCGCCAAGATATCAGCAACCTACTCAAAGACGCCTTTGGGGAACAGTGGTGGAGTACAACCGATGCAAACGGAGAGTTGATTTTCCCAAAAAATGCCATTAGCCAAAAGCTGACAGAGGATCGCATCACCGATTTGCGTCCGATGATTCGCAACGGTATGGGACAGCTATATATCCCCGGTTCGTCGATTAAAGGGGCGATAAGAACTGCGATCGCATATTACTTGCTCAAACATGGCGATCGTTACAACGTACCTAAAAATCAAAAAGTTAGCGAAATCGAGAAAAAATTACGCACCAGATTAGGAGAACTCGGTAATAAACACAAGCAAAAATCTGCCGACGATGACCTTTTTATGGATACTCTATTCTCAGAATACACTCTTATGTATCAAGAGAAAAGGTATAACAGTAGCAGTCAAAATACTGATTTTTTCAGAGCATTGAGTATCAGCGATTGCGAACCTCTAATCGAAGGTAAATTTACTCCTATAAAAGGACAATCAATTCCTATTAACCTACCTATAGTAGCTGAAGTCATAGTATCTAGTCACTTTGCTGATTATCTAGCAAAATATAGAGCATCTCTTTATGTTGAAATGGTACGAAATATCCAGACAAAATTTACCCTAACACTCGATACAGAAATGCTCTCCTGGTTTCAACACAAACAAGGAATGAGATTACCATTTCACAATCTAGATGAACTTATCCAAATTTGCCAGGAGTTTAGCCAAGAACAATGGGATTATGAACATGATTACTGGAACGATATCGAAAATAACCCTCGTGCAGCAGCAAAGAACTTAGATTTTAATTCTATTCGCCAATTTTATGAACCCGAAAAATGTCCCTATACTATGCGATTAGGTTGGGGTAGTGGGACGACAGGAACAACGGTAGGTTTATTATTTAATGATGAATTGCGAGCAGATATCCGTGACACTTGCGGGTTAAAAGCACCGCAGTTTGAAGCACCAAAATCTCGACGTAGTGTAGTAAATCCTAATGGTGAAATTAAGTTTGTACCAGGATGGGTAAAATTTAAAAATCTATAAGTTATGCTAATTCATTCAACTTGGACATTAAGTGTATCTGAGCCAACAATTTTACCACGTTCTTATAATTTAGAACTTGTTAAACTGCTACACCATAAAATAGGATTAGAGCTAGGTAGTGAAGTAATACCCTCAATATCATTTTCAGGAATCTGCGGATTACATACAACTTCATACGATTTTTTTACTTTTCAACCCCAAGAGTTTTACCAACTATCGCTATGCGGCTTAAAAGAATCATCTAGTAAAGCCTTATCTTTGTTAAATCTAAACGAATCGCTAGAATTTCTCGGTGCTAAATTCAATATCATTAACCGCGATGATAAAATTACAAGTTATGAAAAACTCTATACCAATTTAGTAGCAAACGAGCCTGAACCAATAAGACAGTTTAAATTTAAATTTATTACACCTACAGCTTTCGCTCAAGGCGGTCTTACCTTACCTATTCCAATACCAACATTAATGTTTCGTAGTTGGTTAGAACGCTGGAATAATTTTGCCCCTGTTTATTTAGGCAATGATGAATTAATTGCTTATTTAAGTCATGCAATTTTCCTTAAACATCACAATATTAAAACTCGAAGTTGGCAATTACAAAGAGGTTACGTTAATGGTTTTGTCGGTGATGTAACACTACAAATTTTTAATCGTGCTGATCCTTTATTAGCAAATGTGGCGAATTTATTAGTCCAGTATGCTCTATTTGCAGGGACAGGAATTAAGACACGCTTGGGGATGGGACAGACTCAAAGTATTTAAGCAAATAATTTATACAAAAAAATGTTAGGAGATTTTAATATAGTGAAGACAATTATATGTTCTGTGGGAACCAGTGCTGCAAGAAATTTAAGAGTTAAACCAGCAGATTTAACTAATTGGGTTAATCGGCAAAAAGTTAAGGATGAAATAAGTATCGAGTATGCAGCAGAACAAGTATTTAATACTTTTCGTGATATCTCCCCGGAAGGAGAAAACTTAAAAAATAAATTATCTGCTGAAATTCACTCTCTTGTTAGAATTAGCATTACTAGTAAAGACAAAATAATTTTACTAGCATCAAGTACAAATGATGGATATTGCTGCGCTCTTGCAGTTGAGAAATATCTAAACTATTACTGGAATGGTATATATGTCAAAACTGAAAAAGTGTCAGGACTTCAAGTTAACAATGCTGAACTTTTCCGAACAAAAGGTGTTGTTGAATTTGTCAGCCTGATTCTCAGAGAAGTTGATAAATATGATGTGAATAACATTATTCTAAATCCAACCGGAGGATTTAAAGCATTAGTTCCTTACACAGTTTTACTCGGTATGTTGAAAGGAATTAAGTGTGATTATATATTTGAGCAGTCAACTACATTACTTGAATTACCACCGCTTCCTGTAGAATTTAAGCGATCGCAATTTGAAGCCTATAAAAATTTATTTGAAAAAATTGAGCGCGAAACAACAATTTCTACAGCAGAATGGGAACAGAGAGTTCCTTATGCAGAAAGAAAAATGCTTGAACCACTAGTTGAATCCTCGGACGCGCAGGTAACTCTTTCTGCTGTAGGTTTTTTGTTCCTTGATGAGATGCGTAGTCCTTCAGTTTTAGTTCCTTTTCTATCCCAAAAAGCCATTAAAGATTGTTTTGATAACTTAGCACAATTAGATGACTGCAATCCTTTCCGTTATTTATTACAAGTTGCCACTTCTAGAGAACCTCTTGAGATAGCAACACATATTAATGTCGGAAATGGGTTGTACTGGCTTAAACCTGGTAGAACGACTGACCGCTATTTAGTATCAGTGGAAGATTGGCGTATGTTGGTTTGGAGAGCAATCCGCGAAGACCAAGAAGGTTCCAATTATGCCAATACAGTTAAGGTTAACCCTAATACGGAACGCCAAAGATATTCTCCCTTCATGCGTATGGATTTTGTAAACTAATTTACGAGCATCATCTTTGCAAGACAATTAATAAATATCAACTCTCATGCTCAAAATCCTTCTCGTCACCGTTGGCGGTTCCTTCCAACCCATCATCACCGCCATCCGCAGCTTACAACCCAATCGCGTCATATTCATCGCCTCAAATGGTGAAAAAGGTAGCAAGTCGCAAGTTATCGGCGAAGGAACCCCTTGTGAAGTGCGTCGGGGTGTAGAAGTTATCGAAAGATTACCTAATATTCCCACACAGGTAGGGTTGGGCGATCGCTTTCAAAAAGAACGAGATTTAATTCTGGTACAAAACCCAGACGACTTAGGCGAATGCTATCTCAAGATTCACACTTTCATCCGTGATTTGCAGGTAGATCCAAGTCATAAAATTATGGCTGATTATACTGGGGGGACAAAAACTTTATCGGCAGCCTTAGTATTAGCAGCAGTTGATTGTGCAATTGCTCTGTATATTACTATTGCTGCAAGAGATAACTTGGTGAAGGTAGAGCGAGGAGAGGTAACGCAAAGAGTAGATACAAGTTTTCGCTCTTGATGAAGCGCATAAATGGGAAAGCGATGTCTGCAACAAGACGAAGCGTCTACGCACTGATAAAATTGCTTCTACTTGGGTAACAATTCTAGCCTGTCGGGAAATGGGCGAATCACTGGGAGCGATCGCATCGGAAGAGTACGGTGTTACAGATTGAATTCTAGAAACACCTCGACAATAATAGATACACGTCTTATGATTAGATAATCAGCTTGATGTTTGGCAAGTCGAAGCGAGGGCTAAAACCCTGGGGGATCTGCCAAAATCGCCAGAACCTTGACAATTAAATAGTTACAGCGTTTCACTAATTCGGGAAGTTAGAAATTACTTGCAATAAGAGCGGCTGAAAATGACCTTTTTTTTTGATCCGCCAAAAACCTTCCCAGGAAGCTTGCTCTGATTAAGTTTCAGCACCGAGCGGTTTCCACAAACCAAATCCCCTCACGGGGACTGAAACATTCAAGCTAAAGCTTAAATGCAGCAGGTTTAAGCTAGGTTTCCACAAACCAAATCCCCTCACGGGGACTGAAACACTTGATTTGAATGAAACCAGACACGCTTAACGGAGTTTCCACAAACCAAATCCCCTCACGGGGACTGAAACTTTTAGCAAGAATTGCAACTTTAAACAATGGATCAGTTTCCACAAACCAAATCCCCTCACGGGGACTGAAACCTTTTATTGATATTTTAGATGAGTTACCTCAAAGTTTCCACAAACCAAATCCCCTCACGGGGACTGAAACCCTCCTAATGCTCTGCACGCTTCTGGTGAAGGAACTGTTTCCACAAACCAAATCCCCTCACGGGGATTGAAACATTCTAATATGGAAATTTTAGAATTTTTTACATCATTTGAGAGTTTCCACAAACCAAATCCCCTCGCGGGGACTGAAACAGTTCATTTGGGAAATTGATTTGGGCGACTTTGACCTGTTTCCACAAACTAAATCCCCTTGCGGGGACTGAAACTTCAACATCAACAATTCAGGCGGACTGTTTACCCAGTTTCCACAAACTAAATCCCCTTGCGGGGACTAAAACACACTTTTTAAATCTCCAAGGCGTTACGCATTCGTTGGTTTCCACTAACCACTAACCAAGGTCAGTAAAAACTTAAACAACGTTCGTACTTTTATTCAGCAGAGTAGTTTTCATAAGCTTTTCTATGAACATTTTTAACTTGTTGAGCTATCCAAGGCGGATCTAAAACAGTGGCACTGGCACCATATTGTAATATTCGTTGATGAAACCAAAATACATAGTCTTCCTGAGTCAAAATATCAACATAGGCTGTGTTCTCTGGTGAGGAGATGATTTTTTCATGAGATCGGCGGGGTTTGTAGGTGGCTAAAGCGCTTTTCAGCCGATAGGTAATATCTATAGTCGGAAATTTAGTATGAGTCCAAGGTATATAAGAGGCTGCACCAACTCGGATAATGCGATCTACTCTAAAAGCAGAGTTCTGTTCAACATTGGGTCTAGTTGGAATATTCCAGCTATGCCAATCGGGAACTAAAGCAAATAAATATAGTGAACCATTGTGTAATCTTAGTTCTGATTTATCTAAATCCCAGTTTCTTTTTTCTCCGTTAGTGTTGCGGTACCAAATCACGAAACGACGTTTTTGTTGTAAGCGTTGTTGCAACTGGCGCAAAATCTCATCTAAATTGTCTTCGCTATAATCAGCTGGTGGATGGAAGTCTACTGCAATATTAGGGATAGTAGTTTGGCTTAAGTTATCAATCCGGTAAATTTGGCTGGCCTGAGCAGAAAAACCCATGTCTGCAAGCAATTCAGCCGCCATTGCTAAAGCTTGCCGCTGTTCTGCTGACAGAATAATCGGAAATACTGATTCTACTAACTCATAAGGACGATTAGGAGCGCCTTTAATTTCAAATCCACAATCCCTGAGTCTAGTAATTGTACGTGCGATTTTCTGGGCTAAGTCTCCCGAAGCAAAACCGCGATCGCCTAATGCAATGATTCCCCGCAAGGGGACTGAAACGCTGGAAGGTCTAACGACTAGTGGGTGAATAGCCAGGTTTCCAAAACCTATTACCCCGCAAGGGGACTGAAACAACCTTTCTCTTACTTTTTTCCGAAGGTCAGAGATGAGTTTCCAAGTTTTCAAAACCTATTACCCCACAAGGGGACTGAAACATGAGTGCTGATGCTCTGCTGAAGTGGAAATCTCAGGTTTCCAAAGCCTATAGCGGTTCTCGCTTGAGTGAAATACAGAATGTGGGAGGATGAACAAAGTCAACAGCAAAGTGCATCTCAAATGAAAGCATACTCCATTGACCTGCGCCAAAAAATAATTGATGCGTACAATATAGCAGTTCCTGCTTGAGTGCAATACAGTATGGGATGATGGAGTATATCAACGTCTAAGTGCCTGTAGAATGAAACCTTACTCCTGTGA